>JAGAUA010000054.1 GCA_017847885.1 Oscillospiraceae bacterium | reverse complement strand
GGCTGACAGAAAATCTCTGACGGCTTGATAAAGTGCGCCTGCAAGCAGATTTACAGAGGCAATATGCCCGTTACAAAGCTTTATACGTTTAACTTGACTTGCGTGATTTTATTGGTGGCTTTGTACGGTGTTGCCTTAAAGCTGTCCGAGCAAAATCAGCTTGACGCGTTCTCCGTACTTTATGACATTGCTCCTATCGGTATGATCGGCGGATACTGCGAGGAGGGCTTTCCGCTTTTTTACGCAAGTGAGTCTTTATACACTATGATGGGGTATGGATCCTTTGACGAGTTTTATACCGCAATTCAGGGTAAGGTTGCAAATACGATATATTATCAGGATTATGACTGTGTTCTGGACGATCTTGCCGACGTAAAAAATGTCGGCGATGAATACAGCGTGACATACCGTATGCCCCGAAAGGACGGAAGCCTTTTCTGGGTACTTGACAAGGGCAGGATAGTTGAGACCGACGACGGACGCAAGGCTATCGTCAGCTTCTGTATGGACATAACCGAAATTATGGAGCGCCAGACCGGTATGCAGCAAAGCTTTTCAGAGCTTAAACAGCGCAGCAACGAGCTTCAGTATCTTAATAATACTATTCCCGTGGGATATCATCGCTGCGCGGACACTCCCGATTACGATTTTCTCTATGTCAGCAACAGATTTCTCGATATGCTTGGCTATACCCGGCAGGAAATTAAGGACCTGTTTGACGACAAGTTCAGCAATATGATACATCCCGATGACCGTAAAAAACTGTTTGACGGCGAAGAAAACCATTCAAACAACAGAGACCCGGATAAACACTACGAATACCGCATCAAAGCCAAAAACAGCTATTTGTGGGTAATCGACCAGACCTCTTTTATGGCGGATATGAACCCTCCCTGCTTTCAGGGGGTTATTATGGACGTTACCGAAAGGCATATGCTTAGGGAACAGCTCAAAGCAAGTAATAAAGCGTTCCAAATCGCAGCAAAAGAAGCCGGCAACCTTGTTTTTACATATAACCGCAAGGAGCAGACTATTTACTGTGACAGCGTTACAGCGGAGGCTTTCGGTGTAGAGGAAGTGCAGACGGGAGTACCATACGGTATTGTAAAGCGCGGCGGAATTGTGTCCGAGAACACTGTATCCGAGTATATCCGTATCCATGAGGAGATACTAAGCGGTGCAAAGGAAGCTGGCGGTATTTTAAATCTGATAGCTGCAAACGGAGAGGAAAAGGTATACGAGCTTAAATTCCAGACCATTCTTGACGAGTCGGAGAAAGCCACAGACCTTGCCGTGGGCGTTTACAAGGATATAACAAAGTCTTTTCTTCAGGTAAGGACGCAGGAGGAAAATCTTAAAAGCTTGATGGCGGAATATACCTCCGTCAAAGAGCAGATGAAAAAAGAAAATATGGAAAGAATGGCTATCATCTATGCTCTTAGTATGGAATATTATTCTCTTTGGCTGCTGGATATGAAAAAAGACCTTCTTATCATGAGAAGAAACGATAACCGTTTTATGGATAGAACCGATTACGACCCCGTATGCTTTTCTGAATGTATTACGCTGTATGCGGATAAGTGGGTTCATCCGGGCGACAGGGAAAAGTTTATGGAGGAAATGTCTCTCGCCAATATCAGGGAGCGTTTGAAGCATGAAAAGTCATTCTATGTCAGGATAAGACGGCGTTCGGAGGACGGTGACTACAAGTATATTGAATCGCGTATAGCTATGCTTAACGATTCGGGCAATTCAGATATGGCTATCATTGCCGTAAAGGATATAAACGGCGAGGTACTTATAGAGGAGAAAAGGAAGTCGCTGCTGAAGGAAGCCCTTGCTCAGGCGGAACACGCAAGCCGTGCAAAAACCACATTTCTTTCAAATATGTCTCACGATATAAGAACGCCTATGAATGCCATCATAGGCTTTGCGGGAATTGCCGCGAGCCATATAGATAATAAGGAACGGGTGCAGGACTGCCTTGAAAAGATACTGTCGTCCAGCAATCATCTATTGTCGCTTATTAACGATATTCTGGATATGAGCCGTATCGAAAGCGGAAAAATTACTCTTCAAGAAAAGGAATGTAATCTTTCCGAACGCATACACAATCTTGTGCATATGATACGCTCGCAGATGCGCGCAAAACAGCTTGAATTTTTCGTAGATACCATAGACGTGCATGACGAGGATCTGATTTTCGACCCGTTAAAGCTGGATCAGGTGCTTATAAACATTCTCGGCAACTCTGTGAAATTTACTCCTCCCGGAGGTATCGTGTCCTTTACTATCCGTCAGAGCAAATCGGATAAGCCGGGCTACTGTCATTATGATTTTATAATCAAGGACACCGGAATTGGTATGTCCGAGGAATTTCTAAAGCATATCTTTGAACCCTTTGAGCGTGAAAAAACAACCACTGTCAGCGGTACGTCGGGAAGCGGTCTGGGTATGGCGATAACAAAGAATACCGTTGATTTTATGGGCGGAACGATCGAAATTACCAGCGCACCGGCTAAAGGAAGCTGTTTTACCGTAGGCTTTGATTTTAAACGTCAGGATGTTTCTTTCCGCGAGGAGCAGCTTGCCGAGCTTGAAGGTCTCCGCGCACTTGTTGTGGACGACGACTTCAATATTTGCGACAGCGTTACAAAAATGCTTGCCCAGATCGGGATGAGATCCGATTGGACTACATCGGGCAGAGAAGCTGTTTTCCGCGCACGGAAAGCGCATGATGACGGCGACCCGTTCCATTGCTATATCGTTGACTGGCTTATGCCGCATATGGACGGCATGGAGACAGTCCGCCGTATACGCAGCGTTATCGGAAACGATGCTCCCATAATCATTCTTACCGCTTACGATTGGACGGATATTGAGGAAGAGGCGCGTGCGGCAGGCGTTACCGCATTTTGCAGCAAGCCTCTGTTTATGTCCGACCTGCGCAATGTTTTGATGGAAATAAACAACGTTGGCAGAAGAACCGAGCAGAACGGCAATTCCAATGAGTATGATTTCAGCGGCAAGCGTGTCCTTGTGGCGGAGGATAACGAGCTGAACCGTGAGATAGCCACCGAGATACTTAGAGGCGTCGGTTTTGAGACAGAAACTGCCTCCGACGGTTCAATTGCCGTGGAAATGGTGCGCAATTCGGAGGAGGGTTACTACGATATAATTATTATGGATATTCAGATGCCTGTTATGGACGGCTACGAAGCTACTCGGACAATTCGCAGTCTGCCTCGGCACGACGTTATCCGTATGCCCATATTGGCTATGACTGCCAACGCCTTTGAGGAGGACAAGCAGGCGGCTCTAAGCGCAGGAATGAACGGGCATATTGCCAAACCCATAAATATTACGGATATGAAGCAAATGCTTAGTGAAATGTTAAGGAAGCGCTGATTAAATCTGGTGCGTAGGTTGCGCAGTCAGATTTTTTGTCAGATTGTATAGAAATTTTGAAGGCATACTGTCGTATGTCAAGAAATTTCTATGCAAGATGACGAAAAATATGCAAGCAAGATGCGTGCCAAGCCGTTAGGCGCGATTTAATCAGCACTTCCTTAAGGTAAATTCACGCATCGGAAATATGAATATGTGTCCGACGGTTTGGAGATTAATATTGTTAAAAACGGGGGAAAACTGTTATGCTGGAACTTAAAATTGATATTTCGGAGCTTGATTATGCCGACCTGCTTGCGGCAATTCTGCCTTATGTGGACTTGAAAAAAGCGGGGCTTCCTGCCATGCTTGCCAACGCCGTGTCAAATCCCGATATGATACGTACGGTGCTAAGCTTTATTCCAAAGGACAAGCAGGAGGAGATACTGCTTTCCGTTTTTGAGAAAAACGAAGTGCGAATGATAGCAGGCCTGCACAAAATGGCGGAAAAATACGGCGTCCGCGGCGAGATAAGCGGTCTTACTTTGAAGAAAAAGGGCGCGGATATACTATAAAAACCGCTGTACGGCAAATCCATGCTGTACAGCGGTTTATTTTATTAGTGCAAAAGCTCGTGAAGCTCGTCAACAAGCGCGGCGGTATCGCGGAAAAATTGAGTGTTCAGATTGCTTCCCGTGCCGCGAACATACGCCACAAGCACATACGGCTTGTCACCCAAAACTATTGCGCAGTCGCCCAGCGTGTAGAAATCCTCCTGGGGCAGATAGCCGTATTTTTCGGCAACCGTCTTGTCGGGCAGCGCAACCGAAAACATCTCACGGTATGTAGTGTTTGACATACAATCAAGCATAAATTTGCCGTTTGTGTGCTGCTTTGTGAAATAGTAAATTTCCTTGAAGAAAATTGCAGACTGACGGGGAGTAAGCCGAAACCAGTAATTTTCGTCGGTCATACGTATTGAAACTCCCAGACTCGCCGCATATTCGTTGAAATCCTTATAGCCTATGTAGTTGTAAAGCATCTTGTACGCCGTATTGTCGCTGTCGATAATAGCCGCGCGGATAAGCTCCTCGACGGTAAATTTTGTACCCACAGGCTTGCCGTTCACAAGTTCGTATTGGCTGTTGAGCAGCTCCTCGGTCATTTCGTACTGCTCGGACAAATCAATTTCCGCACCCAGCAGACTGCGTGCATAAACCGCTTTTATTATGCTTCCTGCTGAAAATTTTTCATCGGCATTATATTCAATGCTTCCGCCCGTTTCGGGGTCATAGTAAAGAAAGCCTGCGTCCGCGCCACGTCTGCGCATAATGGCGTAAAGCTCCTCGGTTATCTCCTTGCCACGTCCGTCGGGAATGTCGATGTCGTGTACGGTTATATCAAGCTCGGAAGCAGGGAAGGTATCTTCAAATGCGGCGTGCGGATTTTCGATTTCTCCGTCTGTAAGCACAGGCTCGGTTTCCTCGGCTGTAGTCTCAGCAGGCGGCTCGGTAACGGGTGCAGCAGTTTCCGCAGGCTTAGCGCCCTTGCTTACGGTAACATTGACCGTGGTTTGACCTTTAAGGTATTCCTTTCCGGGGAGAATGTCCTGGGACAAAATTGCTCCCTCGAGAAATTCATCGGAGTATTCCGTGTCCGTGACCGCAAGCGAAAAATACCTTGAATAGCACGCCTCGACCTCCTTGTAGCTATACCCCACAATATTTGGCATAATTTCAATTTCATCTGTCACAGTCGGCTTTTCTGGCTTCAAAAAAAGGAATGCCGCAATTCCTGCCATTACCAAAAGTGAAATTGCAATTATAACTATGCTGACTATTTTCTCTTTCTCGTATGTGCTTTTCAATTGTACCCCCCCTAAAACTGTTACTCGATAGCTTTTAGCGAAGTCGCCATATCAATTTTTTTCAGCTTAAAATAAAGCGTTATATTTACAAGTAAAGCGAATGCCATTGTCATAGCGGCAGCAACAATAAAGCAGTACGGCGGAATATCCGGCGAGAACATTACCGCGTCAATCTCGGCGGATTTGATAACAAACTTTTCAAGGAATATTCCCAGAACAAGCCCCGCAAGCGTGCCCAAAAGAGTTGAAACAACGTTTTCGCGGTATACATACGCCGCGACCTCACCGTCGTAAAAACCAAGTACCTTTATTGTCGCAAGCTCCCGTGTTCGTTCGGTAATGTTGATGTTGGACAGGTTGAAAAGCACAACAAATGCAAGTGCGCCTGCCGCTGCGATTACAGCAATTACAATAAGTGAAAGGCTTTGCACCAAATCGCGGAACTTGCTTCCGCCGTCCGAGGAGTAGGAGACCGCAAGTACGGCGTCATTTTTTATCAAATCTGAAGAAAACTCGTCATTGCGGCTTGTATCGCTCATATTTGCAAGTATCATGTTGCTGCGAAGCTCGTCCTCAATGCCCGATTTTGCGTATGCTTCGGGGGTCATGTAGACGTAATTGAAGGTGTAGTTTTCGCAAATTGCCGAAACCTTTACGGGAACGTCGGGAACAAAATATATGTCATCACCGACTTTAACGTCAAGAAGCTTTGCAAGCTTTTCTGCAATAACAACGCCGTCCGTAAGCGTTATCTTTTCCTTGCCAACACGCTCGTGAAGGTCGATAAAACGGCCAAGTTCATCGGGGTCTTCGGGAACAAGCAGATATGCCTCAAAGCCGACGCTTGAGTCTTTATCGTGATTTTGAGCCGTTTCGGCGTTCATTACATCAACGCTTTGCTGCATGACAAAGGTCTTTTCGGATACGACACCCGTTTTGTCACATTCCTCCGAAACGGCGGCATACTCGGCATCGTCCGCCTTGCTGTCAAGGGCGATTATTGCGTCATAAAGAAATACCTCGCCGTACTGCTTGTCAACAATGACCGAGATTGAATTTTTCAAACCGAAAGCCGTAAGCAGAAGCGCCGTACAGCCTGCAATTCCGATAACCGTCATAAGCAGCCTTGCCTTGTATCTGAAAAGATTGCGGAAGGTGACCTTTGCGGTAAATTTCATGCGCTTCCATATGAATGTGATACGCTCAAGAAGTATGCGCTTGCCGTCCTTGGGAGGCTTGGGGCGCATAAGCTGGGCAGGGCAGGAAACCAGCTCCTGCCTGCTTGCATACAGCGCGGAAACGCCCGTGCATAAGCACGCGGTCAGAACGCAGCCGACAGCATAATCCCACCTAAACGGCACAAGGATATATGGCATGGTGTACAAGCTTTGATAGCATACAAAAATAACTCTCGGAAGGGTATTAAAGCCGATGAGAAGCCCGATAAAACCGCCGGGAATACTTGCCGCAACAGCGTAAAGGATATACTGCGAAATTATGGTAAATCTGCTGTATCCCAGTGCTTTGAGAGTACCTATCTGGGTGCGCTGCTCTTCGACCATTCTTGCCATTGTGGTGCAGCAAACCAGCGCCGCAACGAGAATAAAGAAAATAGGGAACACCGCCGCGATAGCGTCAATGCGCGCGCAGTCCTCTTCAAAATTGGAATAGTATGGGTTGTAGCTGCGGTCGAAAACGTACCATTCCGCATCGTCCACACGGTCATGGACTTCCTGCTCCGCGTCGGCTATCTCCTTTTCCGCTTCGGCAATGTCAGCCTTTGCGTCGGTAATTTCAGCCTCACCGTCGGCGATTTCCTGCTTTGCATCGGCGATCTCTTTTTCACCGTCGGCAAGCTCTTTCTTTGACTTTTCAATTTCTGCTTCGCCGTCTGCAATTTCCTGCTTTGCCTTGTCCAGTTCGGTACGGGCAGCTTCAAGTTCAGCGCTGATTTCCGAAACATTCTTTTTCAGCCCGTCTATGTATTGCTCCAAGCCCTGTTTGGACATTGCCTTTGTGCCGTCGTCATAAACGGCAGGTATCATCATATACCCCGTAAGAAGCTGCTTTAGGGTATCGTCAACACCGAAGAAATCGCCCTTGTCAAGCTCGTTTGCAAGCTTTTCGACAACGTCAGCGCTTTCCGCCGCATTTGTTTCATATTCGGCAATAACTCCGTTAAGCTGCTCAATAACAGCGTTTAAATTGTCTTTTGCGCGAAGCCCGTCGTTGTATTCAATTTCGCCGTCGGCAAGCTGTTCCTTTGCGTCTGCGATCTCGGCTTCCGCATCAGCGATCTCTTTTTTGCCGTCCTCGATCTTCTTTTCGTTGTCGGCAATTTCCTGCCTTCCGTCGGCAACCTTTTTCTCTGCATCTGCAAGCTCTTTCTTTCCGTCCTCAAGCTCGGCTTTGGCATCGTTTATTTCCTCGTATGCCTCGTCCAGAACAGCATTTTTGCGGTGGTTGACCTGCGATGCCGCCAAATTCTCGAAAATGTCAACGGTTTCCTCGACGCCCTTTTCATATTCGTCCGTAAATGGGTCGACACCCTTTAACGCGCTGATTTCCGCATAAATGTCGGTGTAGACCTCATACGCGAAATTTTCCTCGGGAATAAGCACCCAGCCGTTGATAGAGCCGTTGCCGATAGATGTGTTGCCCCGCTCGTGTGCAACATAAACGGGGGACTTCGCCTTGCCCACCACAACAAATTCATTTTGGCGGAGTATATCCGAAAGCTCGCGGTCATCACCTGTCACAAGGGTAACAGTGTCGCCAATATTCAGATTAGGGGAATTAATAAAGCGTGCGTCAACAATAATTTCATTGCTTTTTTCGGGAAACCTGCCCTCGGTAAGATACGGCATATTTATTTTGCTGTCGGGGTCATAGGAGTACGCCTTGACGATTTTTCCGGTAGCCGCCCCTCCCGAAATAAACAGGTCGGCGGAGTATCCTGCGTAAATATCATCGGCAATGCCAATATCCTTGACCGCGTCAACGTCCTCGCCGTCAAAGCCGAGAGAGGACATAATATGTATATCAGCCAGACCCTGCTCGTCGTAATACTGAGCCGCGCTTAGCTTCAAGTCGGGAGCAGCGGACTTTATGCCTGCAAAAAATCCGCAGCCGATAGCGATAATAGCCATAATTGCAATAAAACGGCTTTTTGTTTCCGAAACACTTCTGAGCGTGTTTAAAACGATTTTATTTTTCATCGGACTACCTCAGCTTACCACTCTATTGTTTCAACGGGTACGGGGTCGGAGTTAAGAGTTACCCTTGAAACCTTGCTGTTCTTGATTTTGATGACCCTGTCAGCCATTGGCGCGATAGCTTGATTATGGGTGATTACCACCACCGTCATGCCCTTTTCGCGGCAGGTATCCTGCAAAAGCTTGAGAATGGTCTTGCCCGTGTTGTAGTCCAGCGCGCCCGTGGGCTCGTCGCAGAGCAGAAGCTTCGGGGATTTTGCCAGCGCTCTTGCAATGGAAACACGCTGCTGTTCGCCGCCCGAAAGCTGGGCAGGGAAGTTGTTTATGCGCTCGCCCAAGCCGACCTGCTTCAGCACCTCCTCCGCGTCCATTGCGTCGGAGCATATCTCCGTTGCAAGCTCAACGTTTTCCTTTGCGGTAAGGTTCTGCACCAAATTGTAGAACTGAAAAACAAAGCCCACATCATGCCTGCGGTATTTGGTCATTTCTCTTTTGCTGAATTTGGCAATATCCTGCCCGTCAACGAGAATTTGCCCCTCGTCGCAGGTGTCCATACCCCCAAGCATATTCAGCACCGTGGTTTTGCCTGCGCCCGAAGCACCCACAATTACCGCAAATTCGCCCTTTTCAATTTCAAAGCTTACGCCGTCCGAAGCACTTATGACCACCTCGCCCATGTGGTAACGTTTATACACATCTTTAAATTCAACGTAACTCATTTTGCCTTTCCTTTCAGACTATACATTTGTAATAATTATAGCATATCCCGACAAAAAAGTGTATACTTTTCACAAGATTTTCAAAATATTGCTTTGCAATCCTTTTGGGTAGCAATAAAACTGCCGCTGCATATGCACAGGCAGCGGCAAAATAGGATATTCGGTATCAGTAAGCAAAGCTGCTTCCGCCGATAAATTCACGTACAAGTGAATCGGAGGGGACAAGGCTTGCTTCCAAATGCTCAAGCTCGCGCAGCGTTTTCAGCAGCTCCGCGTAATCGCAGCTGTATTCCGCAAAAGCCTCAGCGTTTTCAAGCTCGGGCAGCAGCATAGTTCTGTAAACCGACGGTTCATATGCAATAAATGTGTCGATGTCAAAATTTGCGCGGTGCTTGTGGGGCATGATGTACAAGTCCTCGCCCCTCGACACGCTGGGCAGCATGGCAAAAACATCTTCTGCGCTTCGTCCGCGGAAAAGCTTGTCACGGCATAAACGGCGCATAAGTCGTATCGTTCTCGGATGAAGAACTGTTTCGCCGCTTCCTTTTATACGTGTACGCACGCTTACATAAACGCAGGTGGTAAAATCCTCGGTATTGCCCGTAACCTCGGGATTTAAGGCGTGTATGCCCTCGATAATGATAATTTCGTTTTCCTGACGGCGCAAAGTTTTGCCCGTCAGACGGCTCTGGGTCTTGAAATCGAATACGGGAATTGTGACAGGCTCGCACTTAAAAAGCTTTTGCAGATGCTCGTTGAAAAGGGGAATATCCATTCGCTGGGGCGACTCCAAGTCGAGATTGCCGTTTTCGTCAAGGGGCATACCGTTTGTTCCGTTAGGCAGGAAGTAGTTATCCATTGAAATGGTGTGTACCTTCATGCCTTTATTTTCAAGCCTTTGCTGTATGCGCAGCGCGCTTGTGGTTTTTCCCGAGCCTGACGGACCCGATATAAGCACAAGGGGACGCTGCTTTGCTTCAAGCCTAATCTTTTCGGCAGCCTCCGTTATCCTGCGGTTGTAAATATCCTCACATTGTCTGATATAATTTTCGGTATCCGAGGAAATGCCGCTGTTAATATCCGATGTATTGATAAAATTCAAAGCCATAAAAAATCTCCTAAAATATTACGAAATTTTGTGTTATACATATTATACACCATTTTGCCTGAAAAGTCCACTATTTTTTAGTTGTTCCCTTATGTTTTTGCATAACGCGGCAATTGCGTTTGATTTAGGAACTTTACGCATTTGCAATTGACATTTTGCAAAAAAAGATGTATACTATTTTTATGTAAGGTTTATACTTTTAATGTAAAATTTAAATCTTGAAAGGAAATCGTATCATGAGCGAATGTACACATAATTGTTCGTCCTGCGGAGAAAAATGCGGCGAAAGAAAAGAACCCCAGAGCTTTATTGAGCCGCTTAACGCTCAAAGCAAGGTCAAGAAGGTCATCGGCGTTGTCAGCGGCAAGGGCGGCGTAGGAAAATCACTTGTAACCGGTATGCTTGCAACGCTTTTTTCGCGTAAGGGATATAAAACAGCTGTTATGGACGCAGATATAACAGGACCGTCGATACCTAAAATGTTTGGTGTAAGCGGCAGAGTTGAGGGTACGGACAGCGGAATTATTCCTGCCGAATCAAGCGGAAAAATCAAGATAATGTCCATCAATCTTCTGCTTGAAAACCCGGGCGACCCCGTGATATGGCGCGGCCCCGTCATTGCAGGCGTGGTAAAGCAGTTCTGGACGGACGTTATATGGGGCGATGTTGATTATATGTTTGTGGATATGCCTCCGGGAACGGGCGACGTGCCGCTGACTGTTTTCCAGTCCATTCCTCTTGACGGAATAATAATAGTATCCTCGCCGCAGGACCTTGTTGCAATGATCGTAAACAAGGCGGTAAACATGGCTAATCTTATGAATATCCCCATTTTGGGAGTTGTGGAGAATATGAGCTATGTTGAGTGCCCCGATTGCGGAAAGAAGATATACCTTTACGGCGACAGCCACATTGACGCGGTTTGTGAGGAGAACAATATTACTCTCCTTGGCAGGATACCTATCTCATCCGACATAACAAATTATTGCGATACAGGCTGCATTGAAATGTTTAAGGGCGATTATCTTGATAAAACGGCAGAAGAAATTGAAAAAATGAATTAATTAACGGCAAAATATAGTGATATATGCAAAAAATTGGATTGAATTGTGCATAACGTAAAAAAAACCTATTAAAATTTTATGACCTTTTCTGTTAATAATATTTGACTGTTTTTGAAATATGTGTTATAATACTTTATAATGGATTTTATCACGAAAGTGGGGTTTATTAATGGATAATCAGGCAAGTATATACAGCGAGAAAAAGCTTGCTTATTATGAAACGGTTTACAAGGAAACTATTTTGTCAAAGCCGCAGGAAATCAGCCTTACGGTTACTGCCGAGCATATTTTCGGCATAGCCTACATATGCGACCAGACGGGTACAATGGAAAACGACCCCGTTTATACTCGTTACAGCTGCGGTCTTGAGGAAATTACAAAGGTTTATGTCAATACCAATAATAAGCTCAGCCCTATCTATATTCAGTGTGATGACAATTCAAAGGGCGTTGTAAACCGCAGAAGGATCATTTTGCCGAATTTTGATAATAATGACGAGATCGTTGCTCTCATTAATACTGCAAAAAAGGATTGCGACCAGAAGATCAACAGACAGCGTGAGATCGAGAAGAATAAGAAAATTCAAGAGCTTGAAAGCCGCAGAAAGGCTATGGACGACGAGTTTGACAGCCTTACAAGCGGATATGAGGATTACAAGAAATCCGTTAAACCTCAGCCTGCACCTGCACCGGCACCTGCGGCAAAACCGGAGCCTAAGCCTGCACCTGCTCCCGCGCCTGCACCCGAAAAGGAAGGCTCTGTAACGGTTGACGATATTCTTGGAATAGACGACCTTTTGGGTATCAGCGCTGCTTCGGCAAGCAGTCCGGAAGCATTCATGGAGCCTGTTGAGTCTGAGCCCGACGATGCTGAGATCGAAAACATTCCCGAAGAGATACTTCAGAAGAAGCCTGCCGATATCGAGGAAATTTCGATACCGGAGCAGATCCCCGAGAAGCATGCCAAGAAGGAAGTCAAGCCTGCTCCTGCTGAAATTGAAGAGCTTAATACCACCGAGGAAATTGCAAAGCGACTTACGCCTAAGGCTTCGCGTTCTAATCCCAAGCCTGCTCCTGCTCCTGCACCTGCACCCGCAGAGCCCAAGCAGGAGGAAATCATCGAGCCTGAAACAATTCCTCAGAAAGTCGTGGAAAATATGTCTCTTGAGGAGTTTGAACTTGCGGTCAAAAAGCTTAAAACAATGCTTGACAACGGCGTAATATCCGAAAGCGAGTTTGCAGTCGAGAAGAAAAAGCTTCTTGCAAATCTTTATTAAAGTACAAAAATGCAGACGGGAGATTATCCTGCCTGCATTTTTTATGCAAAACCGTACAATTATTGCTGTTTGGCACTGTCTCAAAACTGTTTTCCAATAATTGTACGGTACTGTATAAATATTATAACAATTTCCGATTGCTGTAAAACTTGGAACCTTGAGGAAATTACTTAATAGCCTTTTCTTTGTTTTTAATGCGTAAGCGCAGACGGAGATTGTCCGTAATAAGCGCAATAAATTCCGAATTTGTCGGCTTGCCTTTGTAAACGCTTATAGTGTATCCAAACATACCGTTAAGTACATCAACATCGCCTCTGTCCCAAGCTACTTCGATAGCGTGGCGGATAGCCCGTTCGACGCGTGAAGGAGTGGTGTCAAATTTCCTCGCAATAGTAGGGTAGAGCTGTTTGGTGATGCTTTCCAGCATTTCGGAATCATTGATTGAAAGGATAATTGCCTCTCGAAGATAATGATAGCCCTTGATATGAGCAGGGATACCGATTTGGTGAATGACATCGGTCACAATCATTTCCAGCTGCGAATCATAATCATCGTTGCCTCCCGCTGATTCGTCCGGCGAATGGGGAATAATACGACGAACTATACTGAGAAATGAACTTGAGTCAAGGGGTCTCAAAACTAAATATGCGTTGTTTATTGACATGATAGTCTTTTCGACAAACGCGTTTTTATAGGAAGATACGATCAAAAAAAACGGCTTTTTGAGACTCGAAGAATTGATTTCTTGAATCAATTTAAGTGTGTCTCCTCTCTCCAAAACAGTGTCGCAAAGCACGATATCGGGCTGAAATTCTTCAATCAATGCCGATATTTGGTTTTTGTCGGCAGGACAATTTTTCACATTGTATCCTGCAAGCTCCACTTCGTTAATAAATGTTGTACTTGATTCGAGACCGTCACTACCAATTAAAATTTTTGCTGTAGCTGCCATAATTTATTACCTCCAAAATATTTATTTTACCATATATTACCATATAATTTATTTAAAATCAAGATTTTTTACCAAAAAATTATAATAATTTTTTTACAATTTTCACTTGAAAAATAAATATTTCGACATTTGTTACTACATTCTGTCAATAAAATACAATTTTTTATTACCGATGATTATAAATAAACTGCCATATTTTTTAGAAAATATAGATATGGATTTTACTTTATCTTGTATATATTATATTTTTATTAACAAAAATGTCAATAAAAAAGAAGGCGTTTTGCGATTTCTTTACAAAATTTTAGCGGCTTGCGTAATAGTCTGCAATAAAATGTAAAATTGCATAATAAATAATAATATTCATTAAAAAGTCCCTGCCAATACTTGAAAAATAAATAAATCTAAGGTATAATGTATGTTATATTTGAAATTAAGGAGAAATAGATTATGAAAACATCAAAAATTATCTGCGGTATTATGGCTGCCGCTATGTCCGCTGCGCTTTTCACAGGCTGCTCGGAGAAGAAAACCACTCTTGTTATGGCTACAAATGCGGAGTTTCCTCCCTATGAGTACCGCGAGGGCGACTCTATTGTAGGTATCGACGCTGAAATTGCAAAGGCAATTGCCGATGATATGGGTCTGGAACTTGTTATCGAAGATATGGCATTTGATTCCATTATTGCTGCCGTTCAGTCCGGTAAGGCGGATATCGGCGTTGCAGGTATGACCGTTGACGAGGACAGACTTGTAAGCGTAAACTTCTCTGACCCCTACACAACAGCTGCTCAGGTCGTTATCATCAAAGAAGGTTCCGAAATTGCTTCTCCCGCTGACCTTGAAAGTAAAAAGGTAGGCGTTCAGCTCGGTACAACAGGCGACATTTATGTAAGCGATATGCAGAATGTTACCGTTGAGCGTTACAACAAGGGATTTGAGGCTGTTCAGGCGCTTCTTCAGGATAAAATTGACGCTGTTGTAATTGACCGTGAGCCTGCCAAGGTGTTTGTATCCCAGAACGAGGGCATTAAAATTCTTGACGAGGAGTACACAATAGAGGAGTACGCAATTGCCGTTGCCAAGAATAACGACGAGCTTCTTGCAGATATCAACGCGTCTCTTGCAAAGCTTGAGGAGTCGGGAAAGCTTCAGGAAATCATAGACAAGTACATTACCGC
Source organism: Oscillospiraceae bacterium (assembly GCA_017847885.1). GTDB lineage: Bacteria > Bacillota > Clostridia > Oscillospirales > Ruminococcaceae > RGIG8773. The sequence continues at coordinate 95,077 of JAGAUA010000054.1, read as the reverse complement.
TGAATAAACGAAAATCAAAACAGTGTGCGGTGCTTCCATTAAGGCAGCGCCGTACAGAATTTTTCAAGAACCGCAAATTTAAAAAAGCGGAAAGGATTTGTTATAATGTCTGATTGGATTATCGCGTTTAAAGACAGATTTTATGTAAATTTTATAAAAGATGACAGATGGCAGTATATAACAAACGGATTGTGGGTTACACTAAGAATAACCTTTTTCGCTGTCATTTTAGGTATTGTTATAGGCTTTTTGGTGGCAATAATCCGCTCGACCTATGACAAAACCGGAAAAATGAAAATTGCCAACTTTATTTGCCGTGTATATCTGGTTGTTATCCGCGGCACGCCTGTTGTTGTCCAGCTTTTGATAATTTATTTTGTAATATTCGCTTCGGTTGACATAGGCAAAATGTTTGTGGCGGTAATTGCTTTCGGCATAAATTCGGGCGCATACGTTGCCGAAATAGTCCGCAGCGGTATCATGTCCATTGACAAGGGACAGTTTGAGGCAGGCAGAAGTCTCGGCTTCAACTATGTGCAGACAATGATATATATTATTCTGCCCCAGGCGTTTAAAAATGTGCTTCCTGCGCTTGGAAACGAGTTTATCGTTCTTTTGAAGGAAACCTCGATATCGGGTTATATCGCCATGGAGGACCTTACAAAGGGCGGCGATATCATCAGAAGCCGTACCTATGACGCAATGATGCCGCTGCTTGCGGTCGCGCTAATTTACCTCGTTATGGTTATGATTCTTGAATTTCTTGTGAGAAAGCTTGAAAGGAGGCTGAGGAGCAGTGACCACTGATAATGTACTTATCTCCGTAAACGGGCTTAAGAAAAAATTCGAGGGCATGGAGCTTCACGCGCTCAACGGTGTATCTATTGATATTCACCGCGGCGAGGTAGTGTTTGTTGTAGGCCCTTCGGGTTCGGGTAAAAGCACATTCCTCCGCTGCCTTAATCTTCTGGAAGAGCCTACCGAGGGAACTATCCTTTTCGAGGGCGTTGATATTACCGACAAAAAGACGGATATCAACAAGCACAGGCAGAAAATGGGCATGGTTTTTCAGCAGTTCAATCTTTTTCCACATATGAATGTTATGAAAAATCTTACGCTGGCACCCGTTAAGCTTCAAGGCAAATCCGTTGAGGAAGCACAGAAAACAGCTATGGAGCTGCTTGAAAGAGTGGGACTTGCCAACCGTGCGGACGCTTACCCCAACCAGCTTTCGGGCGGTCAGAAGCAGCGTATCGCCATTGTAAGAGCGCTTTGCATGAAGCCCGATGTTATGCTTTTCGACGAGCCGACCTCCGCTCTTGACCCCGAAATGGTAGGGGAAGTTCTGAACGTAATGCGCGAGCTTGCCGAGGAAAATATGACAATGGTAGTTGTTACGCACGAAATGGCTTTTGCAAAAGAGGTTGCAAGCCGCATAATTTTCATGGATCAAGGCTCTATCGTTGAGGAAAACAACCCCAAGGATTTCTTTGAAAACCCCAAGAGTGAGCGTCTCAAGGGCTTTCTAAGCAAGGTAATATGACAAAATCGTCCGATAAAGGGAGTAGCCTGCCGCTTTTTGTGTGGCATCTCTCCCGAATTCGGACGTTGTTTGTTTATCGGACGCGGAGCTTTGCTTTTCGGCAAAACCGCAAAAAAATTGAAAGGAGTACATTTTTCCGTTTGGGAAAATGGTCGTTATTATGAATTCGGCGCAAATAATTTTATACCAGATAGCGGTTATGTTTATACTTATTATTTTCGGATTTTTTCTGTATAAAAAGGGTGTATTCTCAAAAAGAGGGTGTAACCAGCTTTCAAATTTTGTGCTTACAGCAGTTTGTCCCGTGTTAATATTTGTGTCATTTCAGAAGGAATTTGACGAAAAGCTGATTAAGGGTCTGCTCATCGCGCTTGCTATGTCGCTGCTGTCGCATATTGTGCTGGGCGTGCTGGGGGCTGCTGTATGCAATAAGCGCAGGGGCGAAAATGCAGGAGTCGAGCGCTTTGCGGTTACTTACTCCAATTGTGCGTTTCTCGGAATACCCTTGATAGAAGCGGTTTACGGAACGGACGGAATTTTTTACCTTACAGCATACATTGCCATGTTCAATATTCTTTCCTGGACTCACGGCATAATGACAATGACCGACAAAATGAATTTGAAGTCTGCTGTTAATGCGCTTAAAGCGCCTGCTGTAATTGCAACTATCGCAGGAATGGTGTTTTTCTTCCTGCAAATACGGCTTCCCGATATTGTAATGCAGCCGCTCAACTATATTGCTTCGCTGAATACGCCTCTTGCCATGCTGATTTCGGGCATGACAATTGCGCGCTCAAATCTGAAAGCCGCGCTGAAAAAGCCGGGTATATATCTGAACTGCTTTCTGAAACTGATTGCCGGACCGCTTTTGGTAATGCTCCTGCTGATACCTTTTAAGGCGGACCCTGTTGTGGCAAATACGATACTTATTTCGGCTGCCTGTCCAACGGCAACGACAACTATCATGTTTGCCGCAAGATACGGAAAGGACTCGGTATACGCTTCGGAGATATTTGCGGTTTCAACGATAGCTTCTGCCTTAACTTTACCGCTTGTAATGACGGTTGCGGGGTACTTTCTTTAATCTGTATTATGCTGTAAAAAAATTACTTGACGGCATAAAAATCGTCTAAAATCACATATTTTTCAAACTTTGCTTGACGAAAGGCTGAATTTCTGATATAATCAAAAGGTTAATGAGTGTAAAAATTAAGCGGTAATATATTACAAAACGAATACAATTTATCTACAATTTACGTAAAATAATTGACTTTATCATGTTTTGCTGATATTATTACACACAGAAATATTTTTTCCGAATCCGAAAGAAAGGAGAAACGGGTATATGGAGCGTTTCAATTTATGCTACGGCTGCATGATGCCGCTTGAAGAGGGTAATGAGATATGTCCCGAATGCGGTTACCATGTGAATGCGCCGCATCTCCCGTCTTATCTTGCACCGGGAAGTATGCTTAACGACAGATACATTGTCGGAAAGCTGAAATCATACAACGGAGAAAGTGCAAACTATATCGCCTTTGATACAATTACCGAAACAAAGGTCGTTATCAAGGAGTATATGCCCGATTCACTTTGTACCCGTGAAAAGGACAGCGCTGTTATTAAAGTCAATTCAAATTATGTGGCGCAGTATAAGACCTTCTTGTCCGAGTTTGTCGAGCTTAACAAGGTGCTTTCAAAAATGCGCACCCTTAACCATGTTAATGCGGCAATAGATATGTTCGGCGATAACAATACGGCGTATGTGGTGTTTGACTATATCGACGGCGTTACCCTCGGGGAATATCTGAAAATGAATGCAGGAGAGCTTTCGTGGGAAGAGGTCAAAAAGCTGTTTCCGCCTATTTTTACAACGCTTTCTCTTGTGCATAACGCAGGTCTTGTTCACAGAGGTCTGTCGCCCGAAAACATAATTGTTACCGATAAAGGCGAGTTGAAGCTGACAGGCTTCTGCATCGCGGATGCAAGAACCGCAAATACGGAGCTTGTCCCCGAAATTTACAGCGGCTATGCTGCACCAGAGCAGTACAACTCCAGCAACTGGCAGGGCACATGGACCGATGTTTACGGCATATCCGCGATACTTTACCGTATTCTTACAGGCGTGGTTCCGATAGACGCAATGAGCAGGCTTTCAAACGACAACCTTATCGAGCCTGCAAAGATAAACCCCAACATTCCGCGTAATGTTTCAAAGGTCATCATGAACGGTATGCACATGAGCGGCGAAATGCGCATACAGACTGTCACCGAGCTTGTTACCCAGCTTTTTGAGCAGCCCGAGTACGGCTCTGCAAGGCTTTCGTCTTCAAGTACACAGACAATTGCGATACCCAAGCAGTATACCGAACGCCATGACGATTCCGTGAAACGCAAAAGTCCTCCCAGCAGGCATGGTCTGTTCATACTTGTTATTTCAATTATTTTGTGCATAGGAATGTTGTTCCTTGTTATGCTTATAATTTCACTTGACGATACAAGCGACGGAAGCAGCGCAAATACCGGTCCTGCTGCCATAAGCGGAACGGAAAGCAGCTTTTCGGAGCTTGAAGCGACAACGACCGTAAGCAGCCTTCTTCCAATGACGGAGCAGACGCTTCCGCAGCCCGAAACTACGTCGGGAAATCTCATGGTATATGTAATGAACGACCTTACAGGCAAAAATTATGACGTCATAAGCAAGTCGGATAATTACAGCAATCTTACCTTTAAAGCGGAATTTGAGTATAACGATGAATTCAAAAAGGGTACGATTTTCAGCCAGTCCATTCCCAAGAATGACACCTATGAAGACGGCGCGGAGATACTTGTCAAGGTAAGTCTGGGTCCCAAGTATATTGAAATTCCCGAGTATCTTTCCCTAAGCAAAAAGGACTATTTTGCAAAGCTTAACGAGCTGGGCATTAAATATGAGGAAAAGGAAATGGAGACTTCCGATACGCTTGAGGGATATGTGGCAAATACAAGCAAGGAACCCGGTGAAAAGCTTGACGTTGAAGCAGGGGAGACTCTGATAGTGTATGTTGCTAAAAATCCGCCTAAAACCGAGGAAACAACGGTACAGACCGAGTTTGACCCGTTTGCGGAATTTACCGAAACATATGCTACACAAGAGCCTGATGTTATCGTAACATTTTTTGATTAATTTTAAAGCTGTGCAGTCTGTGACTGTGCAGCTTTTGGTTTGTTCATTGAATGTTTACAAAGTGGATTGCTATGTATGATATAATTAATCTAATATGTAAAATTCAAAATATAGCAATTTATGAACGATAATGGGAAATAAATATGAATGAACTTATTTTCAGGGTCATAATACTTACTGTATCAGTAATAATACTTGCTGCGGTAATTATTCTGCTGCTGACAGGCAATAAAGAAGGGGTACAAACATCGGCTGAAATGCCCCTCTCCGAAAGCTTAACAGCCGAAGAAACCGAAGCCCCTTTGTCCGAAACGGAAAGCGTGACTTTGTCGGAAGCAGCTTCGACAGTTGCTGAAAGCGAAGCGTCGGAAACTGCCGTGCCCGATGAAGCCGCCGAAGCGTCGGAAACCTCTTCAAGCAGGACTATCATTACCAGCAGAGTGCGTAAGGAATATGACAACAACTCCGTCTATATTGATATGGAAAATATCCTCCAGCTTCCCGAGCTTCCCGTGGGCTGCGAGATAACTGCGCTTACCATTCTGCTTAGGCATTGCGGCTTTGACGCCGAAAAAACTGACCTTGCAAAGAATTACCTTCCTATAAGCTGGGGCAATGCTCACGAAGAGGACGGCAAAATGTATAAGGACAGCTTTTTCGATTACTTTATAGGTGACCCCTTCGGAAGAGGCTACGGCTGCTTTTCGGGAGCAATCGAAAAGGCGGCGAACGCTTATATTTCCGATCATGGGGGAGGGTATACCGTAAAAAATATTTCGGGCGCGCACCCCGACGTGCTGTACGATTATCTTGCGGAGGGAGTGCCTGTGCTGTGCTGGGCAACCGACGGAATGATAGAGCCTGAATACTACGAAACATGGTATGACAACGAAACGGGCGAAAAGCTTGACTGGTATCTCAACGAGCATTGCTTTGTGCTGGCAGGCTTTAACATGAGCGCGGATCTGGTTACGTTAAATGACCCGATGAAGGGTATCATCGACTATAACATCAATAAATTTGAAACAAGATACGATCAGATGTACAGGCAGGCTATCGTCATTCTTCCCGATGAAAACGGTGAAGCCGAAACCGAAACGGCAACCGCTTTGTCTGAGGAAAGCACCGCGGAAGCAGAATAATATTTTGTACAAACTATTGAAATTTATTTAAAAATAGTGTATAATTATTGTTGTGAATTATTGTTTCTTTGCCAAATAAACTAAAGGAGTTGTTACATATGGGTCTTATCAAGGCTGCGATCAATGCTGTGGGAGGTACGCTTGCCGATCAGTGGAAGGAATTTTTTTACTGCGAGGCAATGAGCTCCGATGTTCTTGTTCAGAAAGGCGTTAAAAAGGGTTCGGAACGTTCCTCCAATACCAAGGGTACAGATAATGTTATTACGCAGGGTTCGGGCATTGCCGTTGCCGACGGTCAGTGCATGATAATCGTTGAGCAGGGTAAGATCATCGATGTTTGTGCAGAGCCGGGCGAATATACCTTCAACATTTCGGGAGAGCCTTCGATTTTTGCAGGCGACCTCGGCACAAGCATAAGCGAAACTTTTGCAAGCCTCGGAAGCAGGATAGCTCACGGAGGCATGGCAGGAACGGATACACGCATTTACTATTTCAACACAAAGGAGATCATCGGCAACAAGTACGGTACTCCTACTCCCGTGCCGTTCCGCGTTGTTGACAAAAATATCGGACTTGACATTGACGTTTCTATCCGCTGCAACGGCGAATATTCCTACAAGATAGTTGACCCTATTCTGTTCTATACAAACGTATGCGGCAATGTTCAGAGCGTTTACCGCAGAAGCGAGATCGACAGTATGCTGAAAGCCGAGCTTTTGACTGCGCTTCAGCCTGCATTTGCAAAAATTTCCGATATGGGAATAAGATACAGCGCTATTCCCGGTCATACTATGGAAATTGCCGATGCTCTTAACGAGGTGCTTTCCAAGAAATGGAGCGAGCTTCGCGGTATAAAAATTGCGTCGTTTGGCGTAAATTCCGTTACCTGCTCTCCCGAGGATGAGCAGATGATAAAGGAACTCCAGCGCACGGCTGTAATGCGCGACCCGTCTATGGCTGCCGCAACACTTGTGGGCGCTCAGGGCGACGCGATGAAGGCTGCCGCTTCCAACAGGGCAGGGGCAATGACAGGCTTTATGGGCATGGGTATGGCTCAGCAGGCAGGGGGAATGGACGCTCAGGCTTTGTTTAATATGGCAGCGCAGCAGCAGGCTCAGAATAGGCAGGCAGCTCCTCAGCAGGCGGCTCCTGCGGATAACGGCTGGAAATGCTCATGCGGAACTGTTAATACGGCGAAATTCTGCTCCGAGTGCGGAAGCCCCAAGCCGTCAGCGGACGGTTGGAAATGCTCTTGCGGCGCGGTCAATAAGGGCAAGTTCTGCGCTGAATGCGGAAGCAAGAAGCCTGTGGGTGAACCGCTTTACCGCTGCGACAAGTGCGGCTGGGAGCCTGAAGACCCCAAAAATCCGCCTAAATTCTGCCCCGAATGCGGAGACCGCTTTGATGAAAATGATATACAGTAATGTATACCGAATAGCTGCATTTGCACAGTTATTGCATTAAATTGGAAAATAAAAATCGGATTTCTCTTTGTTGGAAATCCGATTTTTTGATATATAAATTTTGCAATTTTTTTTGTATAAAAATCATTGCTTAAAACATTAAAACCGTTTGACTAAAGCGACAAAATATGATAAAATATAATGTGTATATGTATTGTTCCATTACTATAATAACGGTATGGGGGCGTAGTAATGTTTAAAGGTAAAAAAATCATTGCGGTTTGTATATCTAAGGCTTTTGAAGTAAGCTCCTTCAGATATATTCAATTATTAAATAATTATGCCTTAAAAAAAGGCTTTAAGCTGTTTGTATATCAGACCTGTACCGATTTGTTTGATAACAGCAAGAACGATATCGGCGAAAAATATGTGTTTGATTTAATAGATTACGATTATGTTGACGGTGTGGTCATCTTTTCGGAAAAAATCAAGGATAAGGTTTTATGCCGCAGTATCGCCGACAAGGCTATTGCAAGAAATATTCCGGTTGTTAATGTTGAAGGATATATGGAGGGCTGTATAAACTTAAGATACGATTACGGAGATTGCTTTGAGAAAATCGTCCGTCATGTATTTGTTGACCACAAGCTTACAAAAGTCAATTTCATTGCAGGTTTTGAGGGAAATGAATTTTCGGAGGAACGCTTTGCCGTATACAAAAAGGTCCTTAAAGAGCAGGGGATACCCTATGACCCCGAGCGCGTAGGATACGGCAACTTCTGGGACGGTCCCACAAGAACGGTAATGGATAAATTCCTTGCTGACGGCAAAGAATTGCCCGAGGCTATCATTTGCTGCAATGACGCTATGGCAATGACAGCTTGTACGTGCCTGAAAGAGAGGGGATACAAGGTTCCCGAGGACGTAATTGTTACGGGCTTTGACGGTATCGAGGACGAAAAGTATCATTTTCCGAGACTTACGACCTGCAAAAACAGATACGACGAAATGTCAAGATGCATAGTAGATTTACTTTCGGACGCGATAGACGGAGTAAGCGTTCCCGAGGACAGCTTGATAAAATTTGAAATGGTAATTTCGCAGTCCTGCGGCTGCGTTGAGAGAAAAGTCAATGACGCTTCCGATACGATCAGGGAACTGTACAACAGACTTACAACATATCAAATGCGCAACAATAATATGACAATTATTAACAACATGATCAATATTGTTCGCAATCCCGAAAAAATGATAGAGGGATTTTCAAAAAAAGCTGAATTGAACGAGGTATATATCTGCCTTAATAAGGACGCACTGAACCAATCAAGCGGTACTGACGTCAGCAGCAGCCAAAATCCGTTTACCGATGAAATGCTTATGCTATACAATGGCTGTACCTATAACCTTAATAAAAGTGTTGTTAAGTTTAACAGAAAGGATATTGCCCCGGGAATAGAAGAATTCCTTACGTGGAATACGCCTGTTATATTTGTTTCGCTTCATTGTTTGGATGTTCCGCTGGGGTATATATGTATGTACGCTTATGTGGATATTATTTCCTATGAGCGTATTTCACAGGTTGCCGAAGCGCTTAGCAGCGGCTTTGGAAGCGTGCGGATGATAAATGCTATGGAGTATCTGAATACCCATGACCCCTTGACCGATTTGTATAACAGACGGGGATTTTATCAGCTTATCTCATCTCATTTTTCCCAAAATGAAAAAAAGAAAAACGGCAATGTTACAATTGTTTCCGCTGACCTTGACGGATTAAAGTATATCAATGATACTTTTGGCCATTCAGAGGGAGATAATGCCATAAAGGCAGTTGCGGCGGCTTTGAAATATGCTTCCCAAAATGATGAAATATGCGCCCGTTTCGGCGGAGATGAATTCGTTGTTGCAGGCTTTGCAAACGATACTGACAGCTATGCAGATAATTTCAGAAAGCTGGTTTATGAGTATCTGGATGAGCATAACAGCAAAAGCGGCAAGTCTTACAAGGTTGCTTCAAGCTTGGGAATAATATGCTGCTGCCGTCAGGATTCGTCGATAGATGAGTTAATAAAGATGTCAGATGACCTGATGTACAGCGACAAGGCAACGCGCAAGCAGGTACGTAACAAGAATAGAGATTCAGATTAACCGCGAGATTATTTCATTTGATACAAGACAGCCTTCAGGCGTAAGCTTAAGGCGGTCTTGTTCTTTTTTTACGTATCCGCTCTTTATCAGCATATCCGCATACCGCTCCGTTTGGGGATATTCATTAACGCTTATTCCCTCACGGGTCAGCCGAAGTGCAAGCATGGCACGCTCCTCCATGCTGCCTCCCTCGTCGGTAACAATTTTGTCCTGTACAGGTGCAGCGATAAAATCTTCTATGCTTTTGGGGCAGAAATATCTATGCGGTTTAATATAGCTATGCGCCGCAGGACCTATCCCAAGGTATTCTTCACACCGCCAGTATTTCAGATTATGGCGGCACTCATAGCCTGATTTGGCAAAATTTGAAATTTCATACTGCATAAAACCGCTCTCCTCCAGCTTGTGTACAGCTTCAAGGTACATTTCCGCGGTATCGTCCTCGTCGGGAATTTTTTCAAGCAAGTCACGGTCGGAAGCAAGAGGAGTACCCTCTTCGACTTTCAGCATATATGCCGAAACGTGTGTCAGCGGCAGCCTTGAAATCATGTCAAGATTATAACGCAGACTATCAAAAGTCTGCCCCGAAATCGCAAGCATAAGGTCGGCGCTGATGTTGCAAAAGCCTGCTTTTTCAGCGGCAAGTATTGCGGAAACTGCTTGCTCCGCATTATGAAGCCGCCCAAGCATTTTCAGCTCATTGCTGCTGAATGACTGCACACCGAAGGAAAGACGGTTTACGCCGACGGAGCGTATATCCCGCAGATAATCGGGAGTAACGCTGTTGGGGTTGCACTCCATTGAAATTTCGGGATTTGGGGCAATATTCGCCGCCGAAAGAATTGTGCATATCTGATTTGCGGTCAGCAGAGACGGTGTGCCGCCGCCGAAATAAACGGTATCGAAGTAACCGTCCGCAGCCGTTATGTTGCGCACAACAGCTGCCGTGTACAGGTCTGTCAAGGATAAGTCTGTTACCGAGTAAAAATCGCAGTAGCTGCACTTCCTGACGCAGAACGGAACGTGAATATATAAGCCATTTGGTTGCATAAAACCTCCAAAGTAATATATATTATAAAATGTTTTGTTAATTACGCCGCAAACCTATTAGATGCGGATATGCTAATAAAAGTTATCAAATGCTCATAAAAAGCAAAAGCCCTACAAACAACGCAAATACGCGGTTTGCAGGGTATCGTAGTGGCGGAGAAGGAGGGATTCGAACCCTCGATGAGCTATTAACCCATACACGAGTTCCAGTCGTGCGCCATAAACCGGGCTAGGCGACTTCTCCAGATTTTTGTCATCTTTAAGCGACTTATATATTATAACAGCTTCTTTTGTGTTTGTCAATACTTTTTTAGAAAAAAATTTTATTTTTATATATTTGATACTGATTTCAAATCGGAGTGCATACAAAAAATCTGTGCAAACCCCATAAAATCAAGCTTTTGCCCGATTTTTTGCACACTTGAAATTAGTATAAAAATATTGTTGAAAAAGGATAAGAGATGTAGTATAATATTTAGTATGCAAGCTGAATTTGATTTGATGCCTGCAAAAAAATTTTGATAGGAGTAAAAAATGTCCGCAAAAAAAATATACAAGGGCAAAGAAAAATTTGCCGTAAGAAGTCTTAAAGGCGTTGGCTATTGGTTTTTAGGTGAATTTATGTGCTTTTTCGTATGCGCAACGCTGTTGGTTTTTATGAAAAGTATGCTCTTTCTGAAGCTGTTCATTTCTTTGTGTACGGCGGCTTTGACACTCGGTTTGTTTTTCAATTGGGCGCACTACGCTGCAATTTCGGATAAAAATTCCGTTAAATTTCACGGCATGGAGTACGACAGGCATATGCCGCTGAAAATGGCGGTTATCGGTCCGATTTTTTCGTATATAATGCTTATTTGCCTCTATCTTTCAAAGCTTGGGGTAATTCCCGATATTTACAGGTTTTACCTTTGGCTCAACGTCTGGATATTGCCTTTTGTAACGCTTTTTGCAGGCGCGGAGCAGCGCACAAACATAGAATTTTTAACGGGTGCGGGACTTGCGGGAATTACAGCGCTTGTTCTTGTTCAGCCTGTTGTGATATATGCGTCATATATCCTCACCTACAAGGAAATTGATGTTGCAAAAATACTGATGTATAAAAAAGATAAAAAACAGTAAACCGCTGTCATACAACGCATTTTTATTTCATAGTATACAATAAAACAAGCTGTTTGGAGGGTATCCTATGAATAAGATAAGGTGGAATGCGGCATTTGTGGTGCTGACTTTTTGTGCTTGTGTGGCGGTAATATGCTATGCGGCGGTAAAAATTGATACGGCGGTCACGGTTTCCGACTCTGTTTCGCAGGACAAATTTATGATAGTGCTGGACGCAGGACACGGCGGCATGGACGGCGGCTGCTCTACGGCTGACGGCAAGACGGAAAAGGGGATAAACCTTAACATACTTTTGGCGGTAAGGGACATGGGTCGCTTTTGGGGATACAATGTTGATGCAACACGTGAAAAGGATATATCTATTCACGATAAGGGCGTAACGGGGATACGCAATCAAAAGGTCTCCGATATGGAAAACAGACTGAAGCTGTTTAACAAATACCCCGATTCGGTGTGCGTTTCTATTCACCAAAACACCTTTGGAGACCCGCAGTTCAGCGGCGCTCAGATGTTTTACAGCGACAAGAACGCAAATAGCGAGCAGCTTGCTTCGATAATGCAGAAAAAATTTGTGGATAATCTTCAGCCCGAAAATCAGCGCGAGATAAAGCTTTGCGGAAGCGAACTTTATTTATGCTATTACTGCGAAAATCCTGCGGTAATGGTTGAGTGCGGATTTCTTTCAAATCCCGATGAAGCCGCAAAGCTTACCGATAAGGCGTACCAGCAGAAGGTAGCGTTCACGGTATTTTCGGGAATTAACGAATACGTGGGACAGTTTGAAAATAAGTAATTTTCGGAGGACTAAATGGCAGGAAAGTTAAAAACGGTTTACATATGCAGTCAATGCGGATATGAAAGCTCAAAATGGAACGGAAAATGTCCATCCTGCGGAGAGTGGAACACCTTTGAAGAGGAAGTCGTGGAGACTCAGACCTCAAAATCGTCGCTGGGAAAAGCTTCGTCGTCCATCAAGACTATTGACCTTTCGTCGAAAATAGTTAAGCTTTCGGGGGTCGACACCGAGGACGACGTGCGGTATTCCACAGGAATAAAGGAGCTTAACCGGGTGCTTGGCGGCGGTCTTGTAAAAGGCTCGCTGGTGCTTCTCGGCGGCGAGCCGGGAATAGGCAAGTCCACCATGCTTTTGCAGATTTGCAAGTACCTGGGCGAAAGCCATACGATACTGTATATTTCGGGCGAGGAAAGCGTGCGGCAGATAAAATTACGGGCGCAGCGCCTTGGTGTGGATACGGAAAATCTATCGCTGCTTTCCACCAACGACGCACGGGCGGCGGCGGATACAATTGAGATACACAAGCCCGACATTGCGATAATCGACTCGATACAGACAATGTCCATAAGCGAACTGAATTCAAGCGCAGGCAGCATAACACAGGTGCGCGAATGTACCAACCTTTTTATGCGTACCGCAAAATCGGAGGAGATACCCGTTTTTCTTGTTGGGCACGTAAACAAGGACGGCGCTATCGCAGGTCCTAAGGTCATGGAGCATATCGTTGATACCGTGCTTTATTTTGAGGGCGAGCGGCATTTAAGCTACCGTATCCTTCGCGCGGTAAAAAACCGCTTTGGTTCCACAAATGAAATCGGTGTATTCGAAATGTGCGACAACGGTCTGGAGGAAGTGGAAAACCCGTCGCTCATGCTCCTTTCGGGCAGACCTACGGGCATTTCGGGAACTTGCGTTGCCTGTATAATGGAGGGCAGCAGACCTATTCTTGCCGAGGTGCAGGCGCTCGTTACCAAAAGCAGCTTTACCTCTCCCAAGCGTACCTCCACGGGCTTTGACTATAACAGACTTGCGATAATAATTGCGGTGCTTGAAAAGCGCCTCGGTATGTTTTTCGGAACTCTTGACGTATACCTCAACATAGTGGGCGGCTTCCGCCTTGACGAGCCTGCAGGCGACCTGCCCGTTGCGCTTGCAATATACAGCGGCTATTTTGACATTCCCGTAAGCGAAAAGCTCATCGCCTTCGGGGAGATAGGTCTGGGCGGCGAGGTAAGGAACACATCAAACATTTCCCAGCGCATATTGGAAGCCGAACGCCTCGGCTTTACCGAATGTATCATTCCCAAGCAGTCGCTGCGAAACATTGACCCGAGCAAGTATAATATGCATATTTACGGCGTTTCCTCGCTCCGTCAGGCGTTTGCCGTGATAAAGAAAGACAGCGGAAATGCCGAAAAATAATTTTTTTGAAAAAACACTTGACAAATGAAAAATGAGGTGCTATAATTTAGTCACAATTTAATAAACATTAAATCCGATGAGCAAAGGTAAGTAGCATTTATGATTTCGGCACAGAGAGCTGCGCAGCGGTGGGAGCGCGGTGCGAACGGTATATGTGAATGGATTTGTGAGGAGCAGGGTGAACATTTTATGATAAGTAGCCTGAGCCGTAATTCCTGCGTAAAAGGAAAGGGTATTGATGCTGTCAGCTGCGTACTTTTTTATGGTGAATGTACAGCATTATCGGTTTCGGTAATGCTTTTTTTATTTACAAAGCCGCTGATGTAAGATACCTGCCGAGGTTTTTCGCATGAGCGGAAAATGAAAAAGGGTGGCACCGCGAAGGGCATACAGCCTGTCGTCCCTTGAAGTTACAGAAATGTAGCTTCGGGGAACGACAGGCTTTTTTGTTTTATTCCAAATTAAGAAAGGAAAATTATTATGCTTTATCCGTCGACAAACGAAATCAAGGAGTATTTTGAAAACTACAGCACGGTACCTGTTTTCTACGAGCTGCTGACCGACAGCTTTACGCCTGTAAGAATGTTTTCTATCTTGAAGGATAACTACGACAACTGCTTTATACTCGAATCGGTGGACAATTCCGAGCGCTGGGGCAGATATTCCTTCATAGGTCTTAACCCGAAGGCGGAGATACGGGTGCAGAACAAAACCGCTCAGATAATCTACCGCGACGGCAAGACCGAGGAACACGACGCTTCAAATCCCATAAAGCTTTTCTCGGAAATAATCGAAAGGTACAAATCCCCCAAATTCAAGGATAAACCCGTTCTGACGGGCGGTCTTATCGGATATTTCGGATACGATATGGTGAGATATTACGAGAAAAAGCTTGTGAACGTGCCCAATGACGATATCGGAATGCCCGACGCGAATTTGTTTGTGTATAACGAGATAATCGCATACGACCACCTGTCGGGAAGCGCGGTAATTATTATTAATCTGGACAAAAACGAGATAGCTGTCGAAGCCGAGAAAAGAAATGCTGATTTCGATACGGTTTTGCAGGAATTTTATGATGAGTCTGAAGTCCGCGCACAAAAGCTCGGAAAGCTGCTTTGCTGCTATACCCCCGATAATTCCCGTTCGAGAAAACAGCAGGAAAAGATGACCGTGAAGTCCAATTACTCCAAAGAGGAATTCTGCGGCATGGTTGAAAAGTGCAGAGAGCATATCGAAAACGGCGATATCAGCCAGGTGGTTATCTCACGCAGATTTGAGGCGGATAATCCCCCCGACCCGTTTGATGTATACAGAATGTTAAGGTCAACAAACCCGTCGCCGTATCTGTATTACTTCGACCACAAGGATTACTGCATAGCAGGCGCTTCTCCCGAAAAGCTTGTGAGCGTTACCGACGGACTGGTTTTAAACAAGCCGATAGCAGGAACATACCCCAGAGGAACAACTCCTGCTCAGGACGCGGAATATCAGCAGCAGCTTGTTAACGACCCCAAGGAGAGAGCAGAGCATACAATGCTTGTTGACTTGGGCAGAAACGACGTAGGAAGAGTCTGCAAGCCGGGCACGGTCAATGTTGCAAGCTTTATGCACGTTGAAAAATATTCCAAGGTGATGCACCTTGTTTCGGACGTTGAGGGTCAGCTTGAAGACGGCAAGACCGCCATTGACGCGCTGATGTCCGTGCTTCCTGCAGGAACGCTGTCGGGCGCGCCAAAGGTCAAGGCAATGGAGATAATCGACAGCCTTGAAACGGTAAAGCGCGGACTTTACGGCGGAACGGTGGGCTACCTTGCATTCAACGGGGACATCGACACCTGCATCGCGATAAGAACGGTGCTTTTCAGAAACGGCAAGGCTTATGTTCAGGCAGGCGCAGGAATTGTGTATGACAGCATTCCCGAGAGCGAATATGAAGAAACGGAACGCAAGGCGGCAGCGGTACTCAAGGCGCTGACCGATGCGGCAGAACTTTAAGGAGGAAACGGCAATGGTTGTATTGATTGATAATTACGACAGCTTTACATATAACGTTTATCAGGAAGCTGCTTCGCTTTATAACGACATCAAGGTTTTCCGCAATGATGAGATAACTATCCCCGAGATAGAGAGCATGAAACCCGAAGCTATCATAGTATCGCCCGGTCCGTCCTATCCCTGTGATGCAGGAATATCCGTTGAGGCAATACGCTATTTTGCAGGAAAAGTCCCCATTTTCGGCATATGTCTCGGTCATCAGTCTATAGGCGAGGCTTTCGGCGGAAAGATAGTCAAAGCCGCAAAGCCTATGCACGGAAAATCTTCCATTGTAAAGCTTGACCCCACGTGCCCCATATTCTGCGGACTTCCCGAAAAAATAACCGCAGCAAGATACCACTCTCTGGTTATCGAGCGCGAAAGCCTTCCCTCATGCCTTGAAGTAACGGCAGTTACCGAGGATAACGAGATAATGGCGGTGCGTCACAAGGATTATCCCGTTTACGGAGTACAGTTCCACCCCGAGTCCATTCTTACCGAAATGGGCATAAACATGATAGCAAACTTCCTGACAAATGTTGCAGGAATAAAATCCGCCGCTGAAAATGCACCCTCTATCCCCATGGATAAGAGGACCGCTCTCAAGCCGTTTATCGAAAAGGCAGCAAACGGAGTTGACCTTACCGAGGAAGAAACCAACAGCGCTATGAACATAATTATGAGCGACTGCGCAACGCCTGCTCAGATTTCGGCATTACTCATGGCAATGAGGATGAAGGGTGAAACCGCCGATGAGATAACGGGCTTTGCAAAGGGCATGAGAAGCAAGGCTTCCGTGATAGAGGGCTTCCGTTCGGCAATTGATATTGTCGGCACGGGCGGTGATATGTCTGGTACGTTCAACATTTCTACAACTTCTTCCTTTGTAATTGCAGCGGCAGGAGTACCCGTTGCAAAGCACGGCAACAGAGCTGCTTCAAGCAAAAGCGGAGCTGCCGACTGCCTTGACGCGCTGGGCGTGAACATAAAGATAACCCCCGAAAGAGCGGCGCAGTGTCTTGAAAGCACGGGTATCGCATTCCTCTTTGCGCAGGTTTTCCACGGCGCAATGAAATTCGTTGCTCCCGTAAGACGTGAGATAGGCTGCCGCACGTTCTTTAACATTCTCGGACCCCTCACAAACCCTGCACTTGCGGATTACATTCTTTTGGGCGTTTACGATAAGAAGCTGATGAACCTCATGGCAAACGTTCTCGTAAAGCTTGGCATAAAGGGTGCAATGGTGGTAAACGGCAGCGACGGTCTTGACGAGGTAACATTAACGGGAGTGACCCGTGTATGCGAGATAAAGAACGGCAGCATTACCGAGTATGAGCTTGACCCACACGATTACGGCTTTGAGTATTGCCGTCCCGAGGAGCTTACGGGCGGCACGCCTGAGGAAAACGCTCAGATTACTCTTGACATTCTCGGCGGAAAGGAACAGGGCGCAAAGCGGAATACCGTTCTCCTCAACGCAGGCTGCGCGCTGTATTGTGCAGGCAAGGCTGAAAATATTTCCGAGGGAATAAAGCTTGCGGCTGAGATAATTGACAGCGGAAAGGCTTTGGCAAAACTTATGGAAATGAAGGGTTTTACAAATGATACTTGATGAGATAATCGAAAAAAGAAAAATTCAGCTTGAACGTGAAAAGCAGAATATCCCTTATGAAGAAATGAAGCGGCTTGCTATGAAAGCGGTTTTCCCCGAAAAAAGCTTTAAGGCGGCGCTTGGCAAAAAGGGGCTGTCGGTCATTGCCGAGGTGAAAAAGGCATCCCCCTCAAAGGGCGTGATACAGCCCGATTTTGACCCCGTGTTGACCGCCGAAGCTTACCAAAAATGCGGAGCAAACGCAATATCCTGCCTTACCGAGGAGCATTACTTTCAAGGCTCGTCACGGTATCTTTCCGACATTAGGAAAACCGTGGATATTCCGATACTGCGAAAGGATTTTATCTTTGACGAGTATCAGATATACGAGGCAAAGGCAATAGGCGCGGACGCCGTGCTGCTTATCGCTGCCGTTCTGGACGACGATATGCTGAAAAAGCTTTACGGTACGGCAAAAAATCTCGGGCTTGACGTGCTGTTTGAAGCACACGACGAAACCGAGGTAAAGCGGCTTGTAAGCGTCGGCGCGGAGATAATCGGCATAAACAACCGCAATCTGAAAACCTTTGAGGTATCTCTCGAAACCACAAAGCGCCTTGCGGAATTTGTTCCCGAGGGAACATTGCTCGTTTGCGAAAGTGGAATAAAGAACAACGGCGATATGAGGTTTGCGGCAGAATGTGGAGCAAACGCCGTGCTTATCGGCGAAACGCTGATGAGAAGCGGCATTGAGGGAATACCAAGCTGTATGGAAGCACTTAGAGAGGGGACGCTATGATAAAGCTTTGCGGTATGCGCAGGGAAGAGGATATATCCTTTGCAAACGAGGCTATGCCCGATTTTATTGGCATGATACTTGCCGAGGGGTACAGGCGGACGATGGACTTTGATACTGCGGCGAGGATAACGAAAGCTCTTGACCCGAGCATAAAAAAAGTTGGGGTATTCTTAAATACCGACGTGGAAAAAATATGCTCCGCCGCCGAAAAAATAAGTCTCGACATTATCCAGCTTCACGGCGATGAGACTGAGGCGGACGTCAAAAAGCTCCGCAGGCTCGGACTTCCGATATGGAAAGCCTTTACGGTGCATACCGCCGAAGATGTGCACCGTGCCGAGGAGTTTGATTGCGACGTTATGCTGCTGGAGTGCTTTTCCGCGGGGGAGATAGGCGGCAGCGGCAAGGTCTTTAACGGCAGGCTTTTGGAGGATATGAAAATAAGCAGACCGTTTTTTCTTGCAGGAGGGATAAACCTCGGGAATATCCGCGAAGCACTCGAAATATCCCCAAACATAGATATATCGGGCGGCGTTGAAACGGACGGCGTAAAGGACAGGCAAAAAATACTTGATATCATGAAAATATACAACGAAAGGAAACAGCGTTATGAATAAAAAGGGAAGATTCGGAGAATTCGGCGGACAGTATGTTCCCGAAACCGTAATGAACGCAGTAGCCGAGCTGGAAGAAGCATATAACAAATACAAGGACGACGCAGATTTTCAAAGGGAGCTTGAGGAGCTTTACCGCGACTATGCAAACCGTCCGTCAATGCTTTATTATGCGGAAAAAATGACAAAGGACTTAGGCGGTGCAAAGGTCTACATCAAGCGTGAGGATCTTAACCACACAGGCTCTCACAAAATAAATAACGTTCTCGGTCAGATACTTCTTGCAAAAAAGATGGGCAAAAAGCGTATCATTGCCGAAACGGGAGCAGGTCAGCACGGCGTTGCGACGGCAACGGTCTGCGCGCTTTTCGGTCTTGAATGCTGCGTATACATGGGCGAGGAGGATACCAAAAGGCAGTCCCTTAACGTTTACCGCATGGAGCTTTTAGGTGCAAAGGTCGTTCCCGTAAAAAGCGGCACGGCAACACTCAAGGACGCGATAAACGAGGCAATGCGTGACTGGTGTACAAACATTGAGACTACATTTTACTGCATAGGCTCGGTAATGGGACCTTACCCCTATCCCGAAATGGTGCGTGATTTCCAGAAGATAATCGGAAAGGAGATACGCCGCCAGCTTATGGAGAAGGAGGGCAAGCTGCCCGATTGTGTTGTTGCCTGCGTTGGAGGCGGCTCAAACGCCATGGGTGCTTTTTACGACTTTGTCAATGAGCCGACTGTCAAGCTTGTGGGCGCGGAGGCTGCGGGACGTGGAATAAACACTGCCGATACCGCCGCAACTCTTTCCTGCGGAAGCGTGGGAATTTTCCACGGAATGAAGTCGATGTTCCTGCAGGACGAATACGGTCAGATAGCGCCCGTTTACTCCATTTCGGCAGGTCTTGACTATCCCGGAATAGGCCCCGAACACGCAAACCTCTGGAAAACAGGCAGAGCGGAATATGTTCCCGTTACCGATGAGGAAGCGGTTTGCGCATTCGAGTATCTTTCGAGAATAGAGGGAATTATTCCTGCAATAGAGTCTGCGCACGCAGTTGCCGCAGCAATAAAGCTTGCCGCAAAGATGGATAAGGAGCAGGTGCTGGTCATCAATCTTTCGGGCAGAGGTGACAAGGACGTTTATTCCATAGCGAGATACCGCGGACACAACGTTGAAAACAGCTGATCAGAAAGGATGATACATATGAACCGCATAGAAAAATGCTTTGAAGAGCTTAAGGCGCAGAACAGAAAGGCGCTTATAACCTTCATTACCGCAGGCGACCCCGATATGGATACCACCGAAAAAACGGTGCTTGAAATGTTTGACAACGGCGCGGATATCGTGGAGCTTGGAGTTCCGTTTTCCGACCCGATAGCGGAGGGCGTGACGATACAGAAATCATCGCTCCGTTCCCTTAAAAACGGTACGACTCTTGACAAGATATTTGCTGCCGTTGACAAAATACGCAGCAAGACCAACAAGCCGCTTATACTTATGATGTACATAAATACGATCTTCGCGTACGGAACAGAGAAGTTTTTCGGGGTGTGCAAAGAAAAGGGGATAGACGGGGTCATCGTTCCCGATATGCCCTATGAGGAACGTGACGAGATACTGCCTTATGCAGAAAAATACGGAATAATCAACATAAATCTTGTTTCGCCTGCTTCAAAGGAGCTCATAAAGACCATTGCCGCGGACTCAAAGGGATTTCTTTATTGTGTGTCCTCAAACGGCGTTACGGGAGTGCGCTCGGAATTTTCCACGAATTTCGACGAATTTTTTGGCATGATAAAAGTCCATGCAAGCTGTCCGTTCTGCGTTGGTTTCGGCATATCGAGTCCCGAACAGGCAAAGCGTATGTCCGAATACTGCGACGGTGTTATCGTGGGAAGCGCCGTGGTCAGAATCATGGAGGAGCATGGCTCTGCCGCACCTGCCGAAGTGGGCAAATTCACGAAATCGCTTTCTGCGTTTAAGGATACTATGTAAAAATAATAACAAAACACAAGCCGCTTTATGCCGTGAATGAACGGGAACATAATAAAGCGGCTTATTTTTTATGTATCAATAGCATACTTCTCAAAAAAAAGACATATATTTTGTGAAAAACGCACACAAATTTGTTTGAAATAGGTCTTTATTTTTCTGAGAATATATGCTATTATTAATATGTATTATGTATTTTTATATTAAAATATTCGGAGGTCATATTGATGAGAGCAGTTGTTACGGTAATCGGAAAGGATACTGTTGGTATTCTTACAAAGGTAAGCGGTATCTGTACGGAATATAACGCAAACGTTATCGAGGTTACGCAGAGCGTTCTTCAGGATATGTTCGCTATGATCATGCTTGTGGATATTTCAAAGCTTAATAAGGATTTCACGGAGCTTGTTACAAGAATGACAAAGCTCGGCGAGGAACTCGGTCTTCAGATACATACCATGCACGAGGAAATCTTTGAGTCCATGCACAGAATATAACCGTTGATAGGAGCTTTTTATGATAAACGTTCATGATATTCTTGAAACAATCCGTATGATACAGGACGAATGTCTTGATATCCGTACAATAACCATGGGTATATCGCTTCTCGACTGTATCGACAGCGATATTGACAAGGCGTGTACAAAGGTCTACGACAAAATCACACGCTGCGCGCAAAATCTTGTAAAAGTCGGTGAGGATATTGAAAAGGAATTCGGTATCCCTATCATCAATAAGCGTCTTTCCGTTACGCCTATTGCAATCGTTTCGGCAGCCTGCAATGCAAGCCCCGTTAAGTTTGCGCTTACAATGGAAAAGGCTGCAAAGGCTTGCGGCGTAAACCTTATCGGCGGCTATTCCGCACTCGTTCAGAAGGGCTTTTCCGCAGGCGACGAAAGACTTATCGAGTCCATTCCCGAGGCGCTTGCTTCCACCACCTGCGTATGTTCGTCGGTAAATGTCGGTTCCACAAAAACAGGCATAAACCTTGACGCCTGCCGCATGATGGGACGTATCGTAAAGAAAACCGCAGAGCTTACCGTTGACAATCAGTGCTTCGGCGCGGCAAAGCTTGTTGTGTTCTGCAACGCTGTCGAGGATAACCCGTTCATGGCTGGCGCATTCCACGGCGTAGGCGAGCCCGACTGCATTATCAACGTTGGCGTTTCCGGTCCGGGCGTAGTACGTTCCGCACTCAGAAAATATCCCGATGCAGATATTACGCAGATCTCCGATGTCATCAAAAAGACCTCGTACAAAATTACGCGTGTCGGTCAGCTTGTGGGCGTTACCGCTTCCGAGAGGCTGGGCGTACCCTTTGGTATAGTTGACCTTTCCCTTGCGCCTACACCTGCGGTTGGCGACAGCGTTGCGTATATCCTTGAAGAGATAGGTCTTGAAAAGTGCGGTGCCTGCGGTACAACAGCTACCCTTGCTCTGCTCAACGACGCGGTCAAAAAGGGCGGCGTAATGGCTTGCTCGCGTATCGGCGGACTTTCGGGCGCATTTATTCCCGTATCCGAGGACGCAGGCATGATAGCTGCTGCCGAGTGCGGCGCGCTTGCTATCGAAAAGCTGGAAGCAATGACCGCTGTATGCTCTGTGGGTCTGGATATGATATGCATTCCCGGGGATACTACCGAGGACGTTATCTCGGGCATTATCGCCGACGAAGCCGCTATCGGTATGGTAAACAGCAAGACAACTGCGGTAAGAGTTATCCCTGCTATCGGCATGAAGGAGGGCGACGTTCTTGATTGGGGCGGACTTTTCGGAAGAGGCCCCGTAATGAAGGTCAATACCTATTCGCCATCTAAATTTATTTCCAGAGGCGGACAGATACCTGCTCCTCTCCACAGCCTTAAAAACTAATGATATGTAAGCCTGCGGCGTTTTGTACGGTGCAGGCTTATTGTACGGAAACAGGTGATTTTATGGAAAACAACATAATCGCAAGTATTCTAGAGATCGAACAGAATGCTCAAAAGCGCCTTGAGGAAGCTGAAAAGAAGAAAAATCAGCTTATAGCGGACGCAAAAGCCGAAGAAGAGAAATTGATCAACGAAAAAATCAGTAAGGTTGAAAACGACCTGAAAAAAATCGAGCTTGAAGAGCAGAAAAAGACAGATGAAAAGCTTGCCGAGATAGAAAAGCGCAAAAAGGAAGAGATAAGGCGGCTTGACGAAGTGTTTGAAAATAACCATGCCGAGTGGGAAAACAGTATATTCGGAAGCATTATCGGCGGTTAATTTATATGAATTTTTCGGGAAAGGAGAGCCTTTGCCGTGTTGAAAAACAATAACGCTACTGTTGCCAAGATAATGGCGATATACGGAAAGCGGCTGAGCTATCAGGATTACATGGAACTGATAAACAAGCAAAGCGTTTCCGAGGCTGCGGAATATTTAAAGAAGAACACGCATTACAGCGAATTGCTTTCGTCGATAGATACAAACACTATCCACAGAGGAATGTTGGAAAATCTGCTCAGAAGAAGCATTTTTGAGACCTATATCAGGATAACGGGCTTTGAGCATCTTTCCAACCAGGAGTTTTACAACTACAAGATAATCCAGACGGAAATTGACGAAATTTTGCGGTGTATACGGTACATCAACGCTAAATCCGACAAGCTTATCGCGGATATTCCCGTGTATATCAATAATCTGATGTCCTTTGACCTTATTGAGCTTGCAAAGGTTTCCGATTTTAAGGAATTGCTTGTGTTTCTGAAAAAAACGCCCTATCATAACGTTTTGAAGGACGTTTCCCCCGACAAAGACGGAAAGGTGGACGTTACCAAATGCGAAACGCTGCTTCGGACGTACTACATGAAAAGGCTTAAAGAGTCAATGCATTTCAGCAAAAATGACGTTCACGAAATGACGGTGCTTCTGGAGACGGATATTGATTTCATCAACATCATAAACGCGTATCGGCTTACCGCATTTTTCGGCGAGTCGGCGGAATCCATTCAGCAGAATATGCTTCCGTTTTATCACAGTCTTTCCGCCGCAAAGCAGAATGAGATTTTCAGCGCACCTACTTCGGAGGAGTTTATCCGCCGTTTTTCCAAAACCAAGTACGGTCAGCAGATAATCGGAAATGGGTATGAGATAGATAATCTTGAGCAGAGCATACAGAAGATGAGATACCGTTATGCAAAGCGTGCGCTGAAACGTTCCACATCAGCGCCGCTGAGCGTTTATGCGTTTATATTTCTTCTTGAGATGGAGGTAAGAAATATAATCAGAATAATCGAGGGCATACGGTATGGAATAGAAGCAAATAAAATTGCGTCGCTTATTATAATGTAAAGGGGTGATTTGCCTGTGTCAATTGAAAGAATGGAGCTTGTGAAT
The DNA here is from genome assembly GCA_017847885.1 of Oscillospiraceae bacterium. GTDB lineage: Bacteria > Bacillota > Clostridia > Oscillospirales > Ruminococcaceae > RGIG8773. The sequence goes on along the minus strand of JAGAUA010000054.1, from coordinate 70,895 downwards.
ATTGCGGGATTTATTAAGGATCTTGATACAGTACTCGTAAAGCTCAGCGACTGCGGTTGTTTTCACATTGAGTCGGCTACAAAAATGGCGGAGAAAAAGTCGGGCTTTGTTACGCTGAAAGAGGAAAATCCCTATACTCCGATTTTGAAGCAGCTAAGCGAAATATCAAACAGAACGGGAATAAAATTCAAAAGCACCGATTATTCGTCGGTTGAAAATGACAGCCTTGATAAGCTGGACAAGTATGTAAGAGGCGTCCGTCAAAAGCTTGAAGCGCTAAAGGAAGAGGAAAAGAAAGCCTGCGAGCAGCTTTCCGTCCACGAGCAGGCTATGTATCAGGTCGACCATCTTCAGGGACTTGACGCAGATTTCCAGCAGATATTCAACTGCGAGCATATAAAGGTCCGTCTCGGACGGCTTCCTGTGGACAGTTACAGCAAGCTTTCGTATTACGATGACAAGCCGTTTTATTTTACGCATTTCAGCGAAGAAAAGGAATATTACTGGGGAATGTATTTTGTTCCTGTGGCATATTGTGAAGAGATAGACGACGTTTTTGACAGGCTTTACTTTGAAAGAACCCATATTCCCGATTTCGTCCACGGCGACTCAAAGGAAGCTTCCGCCGAGCTTCACAAAATGGTTGAGGATGACAAAAAGCTTATTGACGAATGTCAGAAAAAGGCTTCCGAGCTTATGGAAGGCGAAACGGACAAGCTTTGCTGCATCTTTTCAAGGCTGAAAGCCCAGCACGACAACTTTGATTTGAGGAACAAGGCTGCCGTGGTAAACGACAAATTTTACATCGTCGGCTTTATCCCCAAAAGCGAATCAGACAGGTTTCTGGAGCTTTTCGACGAACTTGAAAGCGTGTCGGTAGTTCTCCAGCCTGCGGACGCAAACGGCAAGCTTGCACCGCCCATTAAACTGAAAAACAACAGGTTTACAAGCCCGTTTTCAATGTTTGTGGAAATGTACGGTCTGCCGTCCTATAACGGTATAAACCCCACGACCTTTGTGGCGGTGACCTACACGCTTTTGTTCGGAATAATGTTCGGCGATTTGGGACAAGGTCTGGTGCTTGCAATAGCAGGCGCGCTGCTGTGGAAATTCAAGAAGTTTGCCCTTGGACCGATACTCACAAGAGTGGGCATCTCGGGTGCGTTTTTCGGGCTTATCTACGGAAGCGTTTTCGGATACGAGGAGCTTCTCGACCCTGTGTACGAGGCGCTGGGAATAACCTTCCTGCCATTTAAAATAATGCACAACGTTACAACGATACTTATCGGCGCGATAGCATTGGGCGTGCTGATAATGCTCATTTCGATACTGATAAACATCGTCACGGGAATAAAGAACAAAAAATATGAAGAAGCGCTGTTCGGCAACAACGGTATTGCGGGTCTGGTATTCTTCGGCTCAATACTTGTCGGCGCAGTGGGCACGCTTCTCGGCGCAAAGCTTTTCACGCCTGTTTATGTAATAACGCTTATCATCCTGCCCCTTGTTGTCATGTTCCTGCGTGAGCCGCTGACCTATTGGGTGAAGGGCAAAAAATATGAGCTTGAAGGCGGTCTGACCGACTTTATCGCTTCAAACTTCTTTGAGGTATTTGAGTTCCTGCTGGGATATGCCACAAACACCCTTTCCTTTGTACGTATAGGCGGCTTTGTGCTTTCCCATGCGTCAATGATGCTTGTTGTTATGGCGCTTGCAAATCAGGTATCCTCGGCTGCCGTGCCTGTTGTTGTGGTATTGGGCAACATCTTTGTAATGGGCATCGAGGGTCTGCTTGTGGGAATTCAGACCTTGCGTCTTGAATTTTACGAAATTTTCTCACGTTTTTATTCGGGCGACGGAAAACCGTTTACACCCGTTAAAATTAATTATGATGAAACCATAGACTGATTTTTTGGAGGAATTAATTATGCTGTACATCTTTTTACTTCCTGTTGTGATCGTTGCGATCCTTATTCTCCCCGTTGTAATTGCCGTGAAGAAAAAACGCGGCGAAAAGTCGGTAAAGAACGCTATTATCGGCAATATCTGCTCTTTCTTCGGCGTAATGATAATATGCGCCGCACTTCCTATCGGTATGTACGTTTCCGCTGAGGAGTCCGCTCCAAGCGAAAGCACTTCCGCTTCTGCCGAGGCTGAAAGCTCTGACAACGGCATGGGATATCTTGCCGCAGCACTTGCGGTAGGTCTTGGCTCGATAGGCGGCGGACTTGCCGTTGCAGCTGCCGCTCCTGCCGCTATCGGTGCAGTAAGCGAGGATCCCAAGTCCTTCTCAAAGGCACTTATCTTTGTTGCGCTGGGTGAAGGCTGTGCGCTGTACGGATTTGTTGTTGCACTTCTTATGCTGTTTATCTAAAAAACGGAGGCTGTTATGCGCTTTTATTTGATAAGCGATAATATTGATACGCAGGTAGGAATGAGACTTGCGGGTATTGACGGGGTAGTCGTCCATAAGCCCGACGAGGTGCAGAAGGCGCTTTCGGAGGCAATGAACGACAGGGAAAACGCAGTGATACTGATAACGGAAAAGCTTGTGAAGCTTTGCAGCGAAACGGTTTACGACTATAAGCTGAACCGAAAGCAGCCGCTTATCGTGGAAATTCCCGACCGTCACACTACCTCGAACATTACCGAAACAATATCGAAATACATCGAATCTGCTATTGGTTTGAAGCTTTAAAGGAGAGATCTTATGGATATGAACAACGAAAAGCTGCAAAAGTTTATTGACGCAGTAAACAGCGAGATCGAAAACAAGGTCAACGATATGCTTGCTGAGGCCGAAGCAGAGAAGAAATCCATTCTCGACGAAGCAGAAAGAGAATCTCAGGAGGCTGCCGAGAAACACCTTAACGTAAACTCAAAGAAGAACGAAAACCGTTTTGTCCGCGACATTTCAAAGGCTGAACTGAACATGAAAAAGGAAGTGCTCCAGCACCGCGATGAGCTTACAGCAAAGGTTTTCGCCGTGGTGGAGCAGAAGATCGCCGAGTACCGCGGTACGCCAAAATATGTGGATATGCTCATCAAAAAGCTGCTTCTTATTCAGGTCACGGAGGGGTCGGAAATCTATCTTTCTCCCGAGGATATGAAGTATGCCGATACGCTGAAAAAGGCGATACGCGCTGAAAATGTAACGTTTCTCCCCGATGAAAAGATAAGGCTGGGCGGAATTTCGGTTTACAACAAGCAAAAGGGCGTAATATCCGATAAAACTTTTGATTTGGCTGTTGAGGAGCAAAAACGTATTTTCACCAACAGCAATGCTTTTGCACAGTAAATTTGCAAAGTTTTGACAAGGAGGTTTGGCATTGAATACGATTTTTTCCATTAACGGCCCTGTTGTAAAGGTTCGGGATACAAAGGATTTCTCAATGCTTGAAATGGTTTATGTCGGAACAAAGCGCCTTATAGGCGAGGTCATCGGCATTAACTCCGAAGAAACAACAATACAGGTATACGAGTCAACAACGGGACTGAAGCCGGGCGAGCCTGTTGAGGGAAGCGGTATGCCCATGTCGGCAACCTTAGGGCCCGGAATACTGTCCAATATTTTTGACGGCATCGAACGTCCGCTGAAGCAGCTTGAAAATATCAGCGGTGCATTTATTGCAGAGGGCTCGGGCGTTTCGTCACTGGATACGGTAAAAAAATACAAGGTCACAATAAAAGCAAAAGTGGGGGATATGCTTGAGGGCGGCGATATCTATGCGGTATGCCCCGAAACACCCGTGATAGAACACCGCTGTATGCTTCACCCGAAGCTGCGCGGCGAGGTAGTATGGACTGCCGAAAACGGCGAGTACACAGTCAATGACAAGGTAGTGCAGATAAAAACCGAAAAGGGCGAAACGGTTGACCTGACCTTGTGTCAGAAATGGCCTATCAAGCAAAGCAGACCCTTTAAGGAGCGTCTGCCCATAAGTAAGCCGCTTATTACGGGTCAGCGCGTTATCGACACCATTCTGCCTATCGCAAAGGGCGGAACTGCCGCTGTACCGGGCGGCTTCGGCACGGGCAAGACCATGACCCAGCACCAGCTTGCAAAATGGTGCGACGCGGATATTATCGTGTATATCGGCTGCGGCGAGCGCGGAAACGAGATGACTCAGGTTTTGGAGGAATTCTCCCAGCTTATCGACCCGAGAACGGGAAAGGCGCTTACCGACAGAACTGTCCTTATCGCAAACACCTCGAATATGCCTGTTGCAGCCCGTGAGGCTTCTATCTATACGGGCATAACTCTTGCGGAGTATTACCGCGACATGGGTTATCACATTGCCATTATGGCGGACTCCACCTCGCGCTGGGCGGAGGCTCTCCGTGAGATAAGCGGACGTTTGGAGGAAATGCCTGCCGAGGAGGGCTTCCCCGCATATCTGCCGTCCCGTATTTCCGACTTCTATGAGCGTGCGGGTTACGTTGAGACCCTTAACGGAAGGGAAGGCTCGGTAACGATAATCGGTGCGGTATCTCCCCAGGGTTCGGACTTTTCCGAGCCTGTTACTCAAAACACAAAGCGTTTTGTGCGCTGCTTCTGGGCGCTTGACAAGTCCCTTGCCTATGCGCGCCACTATCCTGCAATCAACTGGAACGACAGTTATTCCGAATATCTGGACGACCTTGCAAATTATTATGACGAAAACGTAAGCCTTGACTTTTTAAAGTACCGTCAGCGCATTTCAAATATTCTTCTTGAAGAGCATAAGCTGATGGAGATAGTCAAGCTTATCGGCTCGGACGTACTTCCCGAGGACCAAAAGCTTGTTATTGAGATAGCAAGGGTCGTCCGCGTGGGATTTTTGCAGCAGAACGCCTATCACAAGGACGATACCTACGTGCCCCTTGAAAAGCAGTTCAAAATGATGGGAATAATCTTGACTCTGTACGATAAGTGCCGTCAGGTGGTGGCAAAGGGCATACCCGTAAGCACCATTGCCGAAAAGGGACTGTTTGAAAAGGTCATCAAAATGAAGTACGATATCCCGAATGACAAGCCCGAGCTGTTCAGACTTCTTTCGGTTGAAGTGGAGCAGACTCTTAAAAAGCTTGAAACGGAGGTCTGAAAATGAGTTTGCAGTATGTGGGTCTTAGTGAGATAAACGGACCTCTTGTAGTTCTTGACGATGTTGAAAATGTTTCGTACGATGAAGTTGTCGAGATACGCCTTGACGACGGCTCATCAAGAATAGGCAGAGTTGTTGAGGTGTCGGGCAAAAAGGCGGTTTTGCAGGTGTTTGAGGGCACAAATGGTCTTTCACTGAAAAATACAAAGACCCGTTTCCTCGGCAGACCTATGGAAATGCCCCTTTCGACTGAGGTGCTGGGACGTGTCTTTAACGGCGCAGGCAGACCGATAGACGGGCTTGGCGAAATTTTTGCCGAGAAGACCGCCGACATAAACGGCAAGCCACTTAATCCCGTTTCCCGTTCCTATCCGAGAAACTACATTCACACGGGTATTTCCTCGATAGACGCGCTTATGACCCTTATCAGAGGACAGAAGCTCCCGATATTTTCGGGCTCAGGTCTTTCCCATAACAAGCTTGCCGTGCAGATAGTGCGTCAGGCTAAAATTGCCGAGGACAGCGGACAGGAATTCGCAGTTATTTTTGCAGCAATGGGCGTTAAGAACGACGTTGCCGATTACTTTAAGCGAAGCTTTGAGGAAAGCGGCGTATTGCAGAAGGTCGTTATGTTCCTTAACCTTTCAAACGACCCGATAATCGAGCGTATCCTCACGCCCCGATGTGCGCTTACCGTTGCGGAATACCTTGCCTTTGAAAAGAATATGCACATTCTGGTAATACTTACCGATATGACCTCTTATGCCGAGGCAGTCCGCGAGTTTTCCTCCTCAAAGGGTGAGATCCCGGGACGTAAGGGCTTTCCGGGTTATCTGTACTCCGACCTTGCTTCCATTTATGAGCGCGCAGGCGTAATAAAAGGCTCCGAGGGTTCGGTAACGCAAATTCCTATCCTTACCATGCCTAACGACGATATCACTCACCCTGTTCCCGACCTTACGGGGTATATTACCGAGGGACAGATAGTTCTTGACCGAAACCTTGACCAGACGGGCGTGTATCCGCCGATAGCGGTGCTTCCGTCGCTTTCGCGTCTTATGAAGGACGGAATAGGCGAGGGGTATACCCGTGCTGACCATTCCGATGTTGCAAACCAGCTTTTTGCCTGCTATGCAAAGGTTATTGAGGCGAGGGCGCTTGCTTCGGTAATCGGCGAGGACGAGCTTTCCGAGCTTGACAAGGCGTATATGAACTTCGGCAAGATGTTTGAAAAGTATTTTGTAACACAGCGTCCCGATGAAAACCGTTCTATCGACGAAACTATCGAGCTTGGCTGGAATTTGCTGTCGCTTCTTCCGAAAGCAGCGCTGGACCGTATCAATGAAAAGCTTCTGAATGAAAAGTATAATCCGCGTGCGGCAGAGCTTTTTGAGTAACCGTTAAGGAGGATTCATTGTGGCTGACCAGGTGTTTCCGACCAAAGGAAATCTGCTTAATATTCAGAAATCGCTTGCCCTTGCAAAGCTTGGCTATGAGCTGCTGGATAAGAAACGCAACATTCTGATACGGGAGCTTATGACGATGGTGGACGAAGCGAAAAAGCTGCGCGGCACTATCGACAATACGTACATCAAGGCGTACTCGGCATTGCAGATGGCTAATATATCCCAAGGCGTTATTGAGAACGTGGCAAATGCTGTGCCCATAGAAAATTCGCTTTCGGTCACGTACAGAAGCGTAATGGGCTGCGAGCTTCCGAGGCTGACTATTGAGGAAAAGAAGCCCGTGCTTAATTACGGCTTGCAGTATACCGATTCAAACGTCGATTTGGCATATATATGCTTTGAACGGGTAAAGTATATGTCCGCAAAGCTGGCTGAAGTGGAAAACAGCATTTACAGGCTGACAAATTCCATAAGAAAGACCCAGACGAGAGCAAACGCGCTTCAGAACATTGTTATCCCGAGATACGAGCAGAATGTAAAGTTTATAACAAACAGTCTCGAGGAAAAGGAGCGCGAAGAATTTTCCCGTATGAAGGTAATCAAAGCTCAGAAGATGAGGAAGAAAAAATATCTTATAAAAAACAAATCAAAAATCTGAAATGAATAATAGAAATTCCGTCAAAGTCTAAGATTTTGACGGAATTTTTATCAATATATGTATGCATAGTTCTTTGAATATTTTCCTTATTTTTGCGCGAAATCACCGTATAACGCTTGAAGTGTCCCCGCAGTAGGTGTGCTTTAAACAAAGAAACCCACGCAGGATAGCCCTGCGTGGGGATTTGACATATTCTCTGAAATTGGGAAATGTTATCTCTTGGAGAACTGAGGTGCACGACGAGCAGCCTTGAGACCGTACTTCTTTCTTTCCTTCATTCTGGGGTCACGAGTGAGGAAGCCTGCCTTCTTGAGAACAGGACGAAGCTCAGCGTTTACCTGAAGAAGCGCTCTGGAAAGACCGTGACGGATAGCACCTGCCTGACCTGTTACGCCGCCGCCTGCAACTGTGCAGACAATATCAAATTTCTCGGAATTTTCTGTGAGGACCAGAGGCTGTCTAACGATCAGCTTAAGAGTTTCAAGACCGAAGTAGTCGTTGATATCTCTGCCGTTGATTGTGATGTTACCGCTGCCTGCGTAAACTCTAACTCTTGCAACGGAGCTTTTTCTTCTGCCTGTGCCGTAAAAATATGGCTGTTTAGATTCGTACATTTACGCCGCCTCCTTATATCTCGTAGTTTTCGGGCTTCTGAGCTTCATGACCGTGTTCAGCACCTGCATAGGTTCTGAGACGTGTAAGAGCAGCTCTGCCGAGTGTATTGTTGGGGAGCATTCCGTTAACAGCAATCTTCATTGCTCTCTCGGGCTCATTCTTCATCATATCGCTGTACTTAGTCTCCTTGAGACCGCCGATCCAGCCTGTGTGCCACTTGTAGGTCTTCTGCTCAAGCTTCTTGCCTGTGAGCTTAGCCTTTGCGCAGTTGATGATAATAACGTGGTCGCCGCAGTCAGCGTGGGGAGCAAAAGTAGGCTTGTTCTTTCCGCGGAGGATAGAAGCAGCTTCAGCAGCAACACGTCCGAGGGACTTGCCGGAAGCATCAAGCACATACCATTTACGGCTGATTTCATTTGCCTTAGGCATATAAGTTGACATAAACATTCTCCTCTTTAATAGATTTTGGTACGGTGTTCGGGTCATGTTTGCAACTCGATACAATGCCCGTCCGACACAACATTAGCTATTATACACGCTTTTGAAACTGCCGTCAACAGTCAAAATGCCGAATTTTCAAAATATATCCCTCAATCTCTTGAAATCTCTCTTATTTGCTCCAAATCTCTCTGTTTCTCTTGTTTCATTTCATTTTTTGATTTTGTAATAATTATGCTTCACAAAATGGTTTGTACGGTGAATTTCAGTTAATTGTGGTGTGACGCTTTTGCTGTAACCCGTTCATTACGCGGCACGGAAAAAGATATTTCCCAAGCTCGTAACAAAGTATGAAGCATATGCCTGCTGTGCAAAGATATATCACGGTTTCAAGAAGCAGCGAAGAACATACCACAAACCTTGTCAGTGCCGAAGCAAGCTGACAGCAGAAAAAGCAAATCAAAAACGGCTTTATCAGAAATGTGAACAGCTCAAACCGCACTCCCGTTTGCCTGCATACGAAAACGATGCGCACGATATTGCTGTAAATATTGCTTGCATAGTAGGATATCAGCACGCCCGTAAATCCGTAAAGCTTTACGAAAATTATCACACAGAGTATCCGGATTACGTACTCGCAAAGGCTATTTACCGTGGAAAAATTCTGTTTCCCAAGCCCTTTTATTATGCCTTCAAGCACGATTTCAAGGTATATGAACGGTATTACGGGAAACATTTTCACAAGGGTATCGCTCACAAGGCTGTCGGAGGGACATAAGATTTGTCCGATTTTTTCGCCGCACATAAGCAGCATACCCGAAATAAAAAAGGAGTATGTAAAGGTACGGTCAAAAATTTTTCGTATAAGATGTTTTACTCGGCAGACATTATTCGCCGAGTTTGCACGGGCAATTTCGGGTATGATTATGTTTGAAAGGCTGGTCAGGATTATGGCAGGGTAGAACACCACGGGCATTATCATTGCCTCGAACATTCCGTATTCGCTCATTGCGCGCTCGGCGGAAACGTTGTATTTTAGCAGCGCAACGGGAACAAGCGCTTCGTTAAGCGATGACATCACCATCTGAACATATCCGCTTGCAACAATGGGAAGCGACAGCTTCAGATAATCGGGAATACGGGAAATCCTCGGCTTGCCTTGGGGCAGACGTGAAAATTCGCGGTATTTCGCGGTATATTTTATGATATAATACACGCAGCTTATTGCTTCACCTATTAAAATAGAGCAGGAGATAAGCAGGTATATGCTAAGTCCGCGGTCAAGCAGGAAAAGAACGCCGAATGCAAGTGCTACCCACTTTGCGGCAAATTCGGTAATGTCCCCGATACAAGGTATCTTTACATCGCGGACAGCGTTGAAGTACCCCTTTATACATGAGCCGAGGGCGGCTGGCGGCAGAGACAGGGCGATTATCCGCACCGATACTGCAAGCTCCGCCGCACCCGAAACATACTCCGCAATAACTCCCGAAAGGATAAAGGATAAAAGGGCAAAGACGGATGAAAGGGTCAGGGAAAAGCCTGTGGAAAGCTTCATAATACGGGATACATTGCCGTTGCCTGCGCCTATTTCCTCCGATACAAAGCGGCTTGTGGAGATAAAAATGTTGCCGTTTGCAAGTACCATTATAAAGCTGAAAAGAGAGAAGATAAGCGTCATAACCCCTACGGAAGCGGTACCCAGCTTGTTTGATATGAGAATATTCAGCCAAAGCCCCAGACCTTGCAGAATAAATGAAACTGCGGTAAGCTTGGCGGTGTCCTTTGCGATGCTGTTCATAAAAATTTTCATCTTTTTTTCCTCAATTCTTGGATATATTTATAAAAATGCTGAAATTTCTGTGTATGCTGTTGCTATTTCAGAATAAATTGGATATAATATAATGTATATGCAAAAATTGCATCACCAATTCAAGCCGTTATGACGAAAGGGGCAAAAACGCAATGACAAAGGTACAGCGCTTTTTTGATGATATAAAAAATAAGAAGATAGCTTTTATCGGTACGGGTGTGACCAACAACGACCTTATCCGCATGTTTCTGAAAAAGGGACTTGACGTAACGGTGTGCGACAGAAAAAGCCGCGAGGCTATGGGTGAGCTTGCCGACGAGTTTGAGTCGAAGGGTGCAAAGCTTTCCCTGGGCGAGGAGTATATCGGGGCAATTTACAGATGCGACGTGGTTTTCCGCGCTCCCGGCGTGTATTACCATTTGCCCGAGCTTGAAAAGGCGCGTGAAATGGGTATCGCGGTAACTTCCGAAATGGAGGTTTTCTTTGATTTGTGCCCGTGTAAGATATATGCGGTAACGGGTACGGACGGCAAGACTACCACGACTACCATTATATCCGAGATACTTGCACGGAGCGGAAAGACCGTACATAAGGGCGGAAATATCGGCAGAGCGCTTCTCCCGATAATAGAAGAAATCAGCGAGGATGACGCTGCTGTTGTGGAGCTTTCAAGCTTTCAGCTTATCAGCATGAGGAAGTCTCCCGATGTTGCCGTGATAACCAACATTTATCCCGACCATCTGAACGTACACCGCTCAATGGAGGAATATATCGGCGCAAAGAAAAATCTAATCCTGCACCAGAACGCCTTTTCGCGTACTGTGCTGAACATGGACAACGCCGATACCAATAGCCTTTCGGAGTATGTGAGAGGCAGCCTTTACAAGTTCAGCCGCCTTAATGTACCCGAAAGAGGCTCATACCTTGACGGCGAGGGTTGGCTTTGCTTTAAGGACGGCGAAAAGACCGAGCGCATAGTGCATAAAAGTGAGATAAAAATTCCCGGTATGCACAACGTTGAAAATTATCTTGCCGCAATTTCCGTTGTACACGGCGACGCGCCCAATGAGTGCATTGCCGAGACTGCGAGAGAATTCGGCGGCGTTGAACATCGTATAGAATTTGTACGCGAGCTTGACGGTGTGCGCTACTACAACGACAGCATTGCAACAAGTCCCGTAAGCGTAATTGCTGGGCTTAACTCCTTTGAGCAGCGGCTTATCGTTATCGCAGGCGGCTCGGATAAAAAGCTTGACTACAACACTCTTGCAGAGCCGATAAACAAGCGTGTAAAGACCCTTATTCTCCTTGGCGCGACCGCCGATAAAATTGAAGCGGCGGTAAGGGGATACAAGGACTATTCGGAAGAAAACTGCCGCATAATCAGAGCAAAAACTATGGAGGAAGCCGTTGAGACCGCGCAGAAAATTGCTGTAAGCGGAGACGTTGTGACTCTTTCTCCCGCAAGCGCAAGCTTTGATTTGTACAAAAACTTCGAAGAGCGCGGAAAGCATTATAAAAGTATCGTAAATGATTTGAAATAACATAAAAGAGGTTTTGCTATGGAACTGGAAAAGGTGATAATGTCGCTTGCGGATACAAGCGGCGTTTCGGGGGACGAAGAAAAAGCCGCGGAGCTTGCTTTGTCGTATCTGAAAGGCTATACCGACGACTGCTGCATAAAAAACGGAAATGTTGTGGGTCACATTGGGAAAAAAGGCGGAAAGTCTCATGTTCTCCTTGACGCGCACATTGACCAGATAGGTCTTGTGGTAACGTACATTACCGACGATGGATTTTTGAAGGTATCAAACTGCGGCGGCATTGACCGCAGGCTTCTTCTTGCGCAGCAGGTAACGGTGCTTGGAAAAGAGCCTGTAACGGGAATAATATGCGCAATTCCGCCACATCTTTCAACGGACGAAAGCAGCGTTCCCGAAATGAATGATATATGCATTGACGTAGGCATGACAAAGGCGCAGGCGGAGCAGGTAATATCCCTTGGCGACAAAATTGTGTTTGCTGTGTCATGCAAGAAAATGCTTGGTGACAGGATAACGGGTGCCGCGCTGGACGACCGCTGCGGTGCGGCGGCAATACTTCGCGCGCTGGAAATCCTGAAAGACAAAACGCTGAACTGCGAGGTTACCGTGCTTTTCTCCACGCAGGAGGAGGTAGGTGAGCGTGGTGCAAAGATAGGCGTGTTCGATATAGACCCAGACATTGCCCTTGCGGTTGATGTGAGCTTTGCCCTTACTCCCGACGACTCCGAACTGAAATGCGGAAAAATGGGAGGCGGCTGTATGATAGGCTATGCGCCGACTCTTGACAGGGAGCTTTCAAAGACGCTTACCGAAACTGCGAAAAAGAATGGTCTGCCTTATCAGACGGAGGTCATGAGCGGAGAAACGGGAACAAATGCCGACAGATTTTCCGTGAATAAGGGCGGCTCAAAGGCTGCAACTCTTTCTATCCCACTTAAATATATGCACACCCCTGTGGAAGTTATTTCTGTTTCGGACGTCGAAAACACGGCGCAGCTTATTGCTGCATATCTCATGGAGGTGGGCGCATGACAAACGAGCTTCTGAAAAAGCTTTGCCTTATCAACGGAACGTCCGGGGACGAGGGCAGAGTAAGGGACTTTATCGTATCGGAAATTGCGGCTCACTGCGAATATACAGTTGACCCTCTCGGCAGCATTATTGCTCACAAAAAGGGCGCAAAGCCTGCAAAAAACAAGGTCATGGTTTCCGCTCACATGGACGAGGTGGGCATGATAGTTACCTCGATAAAATCGGACGGAACGCTGACCGTTTCTCCCGTGGGAGGCATTGACGCGCGCGTTGCGGTTGGACGGCAGGTATGCGTGGGCGACAATGACATAAACTGTGTTATCGGCTCAAAGGCGGTGCATAATCTTTCCGACGAGGAAAAGAAAAACGCCCCGAAATTTTCCGCTCTCTACGTTGACATCGGCGCAGCTGACAAGGCTGAAGCGGAAAAGCTTGTTTCCCTCGGTGACAGAGTGCATTTTACTTCCGAATATGCGGAATTCGGCGACGGTTATATTAAGTGCAAGGCGATAGACGACCGCTTCGGCTGCGGTATAATGATAGACCTTATAAAATCAGACCTGCCCTATGACTGCACCTTTACCTTTGTGGTGCAGGAGGAAGTGGGACTTAGGGGCGCACGTCCTGCGGCATACACCGTTGACCCCGACTTTGCCCTTGTGCTGGAAGCCACAACAGCGGCGGATATACCACTTGCTTCCGCTGAAAAACGCTGCTGCGAGCTTGGAAAGGGCGCGGTAGTTTCCCACATGGACCGTTCCACGATTTACGATAAGGAGCTTTACGGAATTTCACGCGATATTGCTGATAAGCAGGGGATAGGCTGGCAGACCAAAACCATGGTTGCAGGCGGAAACGACAGCGGCGCTATCCATATTTCACGGGGCGGAGTCAGAACTATGGCAATTTCCGTGCCATGTCGTTACCTACATTCGCCCTCCTGCGTGGTGAAAGCGTCTGATATCGACGACTGCGAAAAGCTTGCCAAGGCAATGCTTGAAAAGATGTGTGAGCTTTGATAAAGCAGATTTTTACGGATATTGCTCCGCGGCTGACAAAGAGCTATTACGGAGGAAAAATTCTTGCTGCATACCGTGCATACGGCGCGGAATATGACTTTTGCAGGTTTTATTCCTGCGGCGAGGGCACGGTGCATATCTACAACTCATCTATGGTCATAGACGGCAATATCGACAGGGAGGATATACCTCTGCTTATCGGTATGACAAAGCCGATGAGCATAGAGATACAAAGCGGCGAAACGCCCGATATTCCCGATATTTACGAGCGCAGGCACAGAACGCTGTTTAAGCTGAAAAAATGCGGTGAAGCCGCGGCTTCAGCGGATATTAAAACAAATGCCGATAAAGCCGTTTGCTACGGGATACTAAAGGAAAGCTTTGAAAATATGGGCAGCTTTGAGGAGTGGTACGTGGACATATCCCACCGTATCCGCCACGGAGTTTCGGAGCTGTTCCTTTACGAAAGCACCACCGCCACAAAGCAGTTTGAGGCGGAGAATTTTGCGTTCTTTTCCCATATTGCCACCGCTGAAAAGGCGAGGGGAAAGGGCGCGGCAAGGCGGCTACTTTACATCCTTGCGGATAAATATGAAGCAGCGTATCTGTTTGCCCTTGACAGCAGGCGCTCCTACTATGAAGAAATAGGCTTTGAGCCTGTTTATGAAGATATATTGTATGAAATGAAAGGTTGATTTTATGGCAGAAATTTTTGATCCCAAGCCCGTTGAAATAAAGGGCTTTGAGATAGATGAAAGGATAATGAAGCTTGCTGACAAAGCCGAGGAAAACTGCTCCGCGGCTTTTGCGGAAATTGATAAGACCGCACGCATCAACGGTGAACGGGTGCTGAGAGCGTTCATAAACAACAAGGTCAGCGCGGCGTGTATGACGGGTACAACGGGCTACGGCTACGATGACATGGGAAGAGATACCCTTGACAAGGTTTATGCAGAGGTTTTCGGTGCGGAGGACGCGCTTGTGCGCCATACCTTTGTTTCGGGTACTCACGCTCTTACCTGCGCGCTTTTCGGCGTACTCCGCACGGGTGACAAGGTGGTAAGCTTAACAGGTTCGCCATACGATACCCTTGAGGAAGTCATCGGCATACGCGGCAAGGGAAACGGCTCTCTTGCAGATTTCGGTGTAAGCTATGACCAGGTTGACCTTCTGCCCGACGGCAAGCCTAACCTCGGCGAGATATTTAAAAAGGTCAAGGACGCAAAGGTGGCTTACATACAGCGTTCAAGGGGATATTCCCTCAGACCCACACTTACGGTAAATGACATTGCCGAGATAGTTAAGGCTGTCAAGGGCGCAAATCCCGACGTTGTTGTAATGGTGGATAACTGCTACGGCGAATTTGTGGAGAGCAAGGAGCCTATTCAGGCAGGCGCAGACCTTATCATTGGCTCGCTTATCAAAAACCCCGGCGCGGGAATTGCCGAAACAGGCGGATATATCGCAGGCAGCAAAAGCCTTGTTGAGAAGTGCGCATACAGACTTACCTGCGTGGGCATGGGCAAGGAGGTAGGCTGCACCCTTAACCAGAACAAGCTTATGTATCAAGGTCTGTTCTTTGCCCCCGAGGTGGTTGCAAATGCTGTAAAGACAGCAACCTTTACAGGAGAGATAATGTCCCTGCTGGGCTTTGAAGTATACCCCAAAAAGGGCGAAAAAAGAGGGGACATCATTACAGCCGTTCTGATGAAAAATTCGGAAAACCTCATCGCATTCTGTCAGGGTATACAGAAAGGCTCGCCTATCGACAGCTTTGTTGCACCCGAAGCATGGGATATGCCCGGCTATGACTCCAAGGTAATCATGGCGGCAGGCGCTTTCAACATGGGCGCTTCTATCGAACTTTCCGCGGACGCACCCCTCCGCGAACCCTTTGCGGCATACGTTCAGGGCGGTCTGACCTATCCAACGGGCAGAATGGGCGTACTTGTGGCTTTGCAGGAAATGTTTGACAGACATTGCCTTAAATTGTTTTAAAAGTAAATGTATGGACTTGCACTTTGACCAAAGTCCATACATTTTTTTATATTTTTTCTTGCAATGCCGTGACAAATGTGATATAATATATTCTGTATTATATGATTTCATATGGAAATGAGGTATAAATATGGATTTGGAGATGGTTAAATACCTGTCAAAGCTTGGCAAACTGAACTTTACAGATGAAGAACTTGAAAAAGCTGCCAACGATATGACAAGTATCATTGAAATTATGGATACGATCAAGGAAATCGACATTGCCTACGAGCCGCTTAAGGATAACCACAATGTTTATCTCAACGGTCTCAGAGAAGATACCGCAATGGAATCCTTTCCCACGGAAAAAATCTTGCAGAACGCCGTTAAGAGCGAAAACTGCTTTGTTGTTCCGAAGGTTGTCGAGTAAGCTGTACTATATTTAATGAGTTTTATGCTCTTTGGAAAGGATGTAAATTAATGGACATTACCGCATTGAAAATCCGTGATATGCGTGCTATGCTGGATAAAAAGGAAATTTCCGCAGCTGAGCTTACCGACGCATATCTTAAAAGAATAACCGAAATCGACGGCAAGCTTGAAAGCTTTATCACAGTTACTGCTGATGAGGCAAAGGCTGCTGCTGAAAAGGCACAGGCTGTTATCGACAGGGGAGAAGCTTCTGCACTGACAGGAATTCCTCTTGCAATAAAGGATAATATCTGCACCGACGGCGTAAAGACTACCTGCGCTTCAAAAATGCTGGAGGATTTCGTTCCGCCTTACAATGCAACAGTTATGGAAAAGCTTAACGGCAGCAATATAGTTATGCTCGGAAAGGCTTCCATGGACGAGTTTGCAATGGGCGGTTCAACGCAGACATCGGCATTCAAAAAGACCAGAAATCCCTATGACCTGAACAGAGTTCCGGGCGGAAGCTCGGGCGGCTCTGCTGCTGCGGTAAGCGCTTCGCTTTGTGCGGCTGCTCTCGGCTCAGATACGGGCGGATCTATCAGACAGCCTGCTTCATTCTGCGGCGTTACGGGTCTGAAGCCTACCTACGGCAGAGTTTCCCGTTACGGACTTGTTGCATTCGCAAGCTCCCTCGACCAGATCGGACCTATCGCAAAGGACGCTCACGATTGTGCAATTATCCTTAATGCGATATCGGGCTACGATTATCACGACGGCACAAGCGCAAAGCGTGATGTTCCCGACTTTACCGCAAAAATCGGTCAGAGCATTGCAGGCATGAAAATTGCCCTTCCTAAGGAGTTTTACGCCGAGGGTATCGACGACGAGGTAAGAAACGCCGTTACCGAGGCTGCAAAGTGGTACGAAAAGCAGGGTGCGGTACTTGTTGATTGCTCCATGCCGTCTCTTAAATATGCAGTTGCGGCGTACTACCTCATTGCTTCCGCAGAGGCTTCCTCAAACCTTTCAAGATATGACGGCATTAAGTACGGTCACCGCTCCGAGATCGGCGATTCATATAACGACCTTATCTGCAACTCCAGAAGCGAGGGCTTCGGCGATGAGGTAAAGAGAAGAATTCTTCTTGGCAACTATGCGCTTTCCAGCGGTTATTACGACGCTTACTACGGAAAGGCAATGGCTCTCAAGCAGAAGATACGCGAGGAGTATGCTTCTATCTTTGAAAGCTGTGACATTATACTTACGCCCACTGCGCCTACCGTTGCTTACGGCGTAAACGAAAATATCTCCGACCCTGCAAAGATGTATCAGGCGGACATCTGCACCGTAACAGTAAATATCGCTTCGCTTCCCGGAATTTCAACTCCCTGCGGATACGATAAAAACGGTATGCCGATAGGTATGTCGCTCATCGGCAAGCATTGGGACGAGGCTACGATCATTCAGGCTGCCGACGCTTACGAAAAGCAGTTTGTATATGTACCCGCAAAAATATAAGAAAAGGAGCAGTAAACAATGTCTGCATATATTCCTGTAATCGGTCTTGAGATCCACGCAGAGCTTTTGACAAAGTCCAAGGTTTTCTGCACCTGTTCCGCTGAATTCGGCGGTGATAAAAATACACGATGCTGCCCCGTTTGTTCGGGTATGCCCGGTACTCTCCCCATAATCAATCAGACCGCCGTTGAGTATGCTGTAAAGGCAGGCTTCGCTCTCGGCTGCGATATCAACAAATTTTCTGTTTTTGACAGAAAGAACTATTTCTACCCCGACCTTCCCAAGGCATACCAGATCTCACAGCTCAATCTTCCGCTGTGCATAAACGGTCTTGTGCCTATCGAATACGAGGTAGACGGCGAAAAGAAAACCAAGAATATCCGCATCAACCGTATCCACCTTGAGGAGGACGCAGGAAAGCTTATCCACGACGACCTCAACGGTGTATCCCTTGCAGACTACAACCGCTGCGGTATTCCTCTTATCGAGATCGTAACGGAACCCGACATCGGTTCCGCAGACGAGGCAAAGGCTTTCGTTGAGAAAATCGCGCTTCTTCTTCAGTATGCAGGCGTGTGCGACTGTAAAATGGAGCAGGGCTCTCTTAGATGTGACGTAAACATTTCCATCATGAAGCCTACCGATACCGAATTCGGCACAAGAGCCGAAATCAAGAACCTTAACTCTATCAAGGCTATCGGACGCGCGATCGACTTTGAGATATACCGTCAGAGCAAGCTTCTCGATATGGGCAAGCGCGTTGTTCAGGAGACCCGTCGTTTTGACGATAACCGCGGTGAAACAAAGTCCATGCGTTCCAAGGAGGACGCTCACGACTACCGTTACTTCCCCGAGCCCGATATCCTTCAGGTGAACTTCACCGATGAGGATCTTGACGCTATCCGTGCAAAGCTTCCCGAAATGCCCTATAAGCGCCTTGAAAGATACCTTGCAGACGGTCTTAACGAAACCGATGCGAAAATCATCGTAAACCAGAAGATACTCTCCGACTTCTTTGATGCGGCTGTAAAGGCATACGCAAACCCCAAGTCGGTGTGCAACTTCCTTATCGGCGAAATGATGAGACGTATCAATCTGGGCGAGGTTTCACTTGAAAATCTTCCTTTCACGGCAGAGCAGTTTGCAAAGCTGGTTGAAATGGCTGATACAGACAAGGTTTCCAAGAACGACGCAAAGAGCGTGTTCCGTACAATGTGCGAAAAGGGCGGCGACCCCGAGGATATCGCAAAGGCAGAGGGTATGCTCATCACCAACGATACGGGCAAGGTACTTGAGGTCATTGAGGAAGTTCTTGCTGCAAATGACAAGGCTGTTGCTCAGTATGCAGGCGGCGATCAAAAGGTATTCGGCTTCCTTATGGGTCAGTGTACCAAAGCGCTCAAGGGCGTATGTACTCCAAAGGTAATAAAGGAAGAGCTTGAAAAGAAGCTTAAATCCCTTTAATTTACGTCAGAAAGGTTGTTAATCAAATGATAAAAATTGGCGGAACAAACCTGCTTGAAGAATTTGACCTTGACGAGGCGCTTTCCAAGGTCGGCGAGACAATAGAGCTTTGCGCCTGCGTTCATAATGTAAAAAAGATGAGCGGCTTTGCATTTGTTGCATTGCGTACTGCTCGCTACGTGATACAGTCGGTGTATTCTTCCGATGAATGTGCGGACTCCCTTGACGATATCCGCGAGGGCTGCTTTGTAAGGGTAACTGCTGTTGTTAAAAAGGAAGAGCGCGCGCGCAACGGCATTGAGCTTACCTTAAAGACGATAAAACTTATGTCGAAGCCTACCGAGGATTACCCCCTCCACGTTTCCAAGAGACGTATCGGCTGTTCGCTGGAAATCAACCTCGATAACAGAAGCGTTGCCCTCAGAAACCCTTACGAGAGAGCAACCTTCAAGTTCCAGGAGGGCGTTGCCGAAGCGTTCAGAAGATTTATGCTTGACAACAAGTTTACCGAGATCCATACCCCGAAGATAGTTGCTCAGGGTGCAGAGGGCGGCGCTAACATCTTCCACCTGGATTACTTCCAGAAGGACGCTTTCCTCAATCAGTCACCTCAGTTCTACAAGCAGACTGCGGTTGCGTTTTTCGACAGAGTATTTGAAATTGCCCCCGTTTACCGTGCAGAGCGCCATGCAACATCACGTCACCTTAACGAATATATCGGTCTTGACTTTGAGATGGGCTATATCAACGATATGTACGACGTAATGAACATGGAAACCGCTATGTTGCGTTATATGATGCAGTATCTTAAGGAAAACTATGCTCACGAGATAAACATTCTCGGCGCTGATATTCCCGAGGTTACGGAAATTCCCTCGATAAAGTTTGAAGACGCAATTGCTCTTATCAAGGGCTCAAAGGCTAAGAATAAGTTCGACCTTGAACCCGAGGACGAGGTTTTCCTCTGCAACTATGCTAAGGAGAATTACGGTACGGAATTTATTTTTGTAACCCATTTCCCGTCCTCCAAGCCTCCGTTCTATGCAATGAACGACAAGGACGACCCGAGAACAGCTTGCAAGTTCGACCTGCTTTTCAGAGGTCTTGAGATAACAACAGGCGGTCAGCGTATCCACGACTACAACGAGCAGATCGAGAAGATGAAGGCTCAGGGTCTCGACCCCGAGGATTTCAAGTCTTATCTTGAAGTACACAAGTACGGTCTGCCTCCTCACGGCGGTCTGGGTATCGGTCTTGAGCGTCTTGTAATGAAGCTTCTCGGTCAGCAGAATATCCGTCAGGCTTCTATGTTCCCAAGAGATTTGAACAGACTTATTCCGTAAAAGAATACCATAATTGAAATTTTGAAGCAACGGCGCTTCGTCAACGGGCAAAATGCCCCTTGACGGAGTGCGCTTTTTTTGTAAGGAGGATTTATTATGTCGGAAAATGTTACTGCAAGCGTTAAGTACGTTCCCGATTATTTCGGCTGCAACGTTTTTAACGAAGAAACCATGAAGAAAAGACTTCCTAAAAACGTGTATCAAGCTTTGTTGAAAACTCAGCGTTTGGGAACAGCTCTCGACCCCGACGTTGCCGAGGTAATTGCCTCCGCAATGAGAGAATGGGCAGTCGAAAAGGGAGTGACTCACTATACCCACTGGTTCCACCCCATGACAGGCGTTACCGCTGAAAAGCATGATTCCTTCATTTCCCCAACAAAGGACGGAAAGGTCATCATGGAATTTTCGGGTAAGGAGCTTATCAAGGGCGAGCCTGACGCGTCATCGTTTCCGTCGGGCGGTTTGAGAGCGACCTTTGAGGCAAGGGGTTATACCGCATGGGACCCCACTTCTCCCGCATTTGTCAAGGACGGCTCGCTGTATATCCCTACGGCGTTCTGCTCTTATACGGGCGAGATTCTCGATAAGAAAACACCGCTTCTCCGTTCAATGGACGTAATTTCCGAGCAGGCGATAAGAGTGCTGAGACTTTTCGGCAATACCACCGCAACAAGAGCAACCACAACAGTTGGCGCAGAGCAGGAATATTTCCTTGTTGACAAGAAGCTTTAC
The DNA here is from genome assembly GCA_017847885.1 of Oscillospiraceae bacterium. Classification (GTDB taxonomy): domain Bacteria; phylum Bacillota; class Clostridia; order Oscillospirales; family Ruminococcaceae; genus RGIG8773. The sequence continues at coordinate 49,838 of JAGAUA010000054.1, read as the reverse complement.
GACAAGCGCAAGGACCTTATTTTTACGGGAAGAACTCTTTTCGGAGCAAAGGCTCCCAAGGGTCAGGAGCTTGAGGATCACTACTTCGGCAACATCAAAGAGCGCGTTGCTGCATACATGAAGGATCTGGACGAGGAACTTTGGAAGCTTGGCATACCATCAAAAACCAAGCATAACGAGGTTGCACCAGCACAGCATGAAATGGCGCCGGTTTTCACCACCTCAAACGTTGCCGCAGACCAGAACGCTCTTACCATGGAGATAATGAAGAAGACCGCTCTCAAGCATGGTCTTGTCTGCCTGCTTCACGAGAAGCCCTTTGCAGGAGTAAACGGCTCCGGTAAGCACAACAACTGGGCGATCTCCACAAACGACGGTCAGAATTTGCTTGACCCCGGTGCAAATCCCAAGGATAATATCCAGTTCCTTACATTCCTTGTTGCAATAATCAAGGCGGTAAACGACTATGCCGACCTGCTGAGAATTTCTGTTGCGTCCGCAGGAAACGACCACCGTCTGGGTGCAAACGAAGCGCCTCCCGCGATCGTATCCATATTCCTTGGCGACGAGCTTGAAACCATTCTTGATGCACTTGAAACAGGCAAGATGATCTCTGAGAACAAGGACAAGGAATTTGTTATCGGCGTTGAGGCGCTGCCAAACTTCCCGAAGGATACCACAGACCGCAACAGGACTTCACCCTTTGCGTTTACGGGCAACAAGTTTGAGTTCAGAGCGTTGGGTTCTTCCGATTCTATTGCCTGCACAAACATGATCATCAATACAAGCGTTGCGCACGTGCTTAAAGAGTTTGCCGACGAGCTTGAAGGCTCAACGGATTTTGCTGCAGACCTCAACAAGCTGCTTATCAGAACCATTAAGGAAAACAAGCAGGTCATCTTCAACGGCAACGGCTACGACGAATCCTGGATAGAAGAGGCGGCAAGGCGCGGACTTCACAACCTTGCTTCCACGGCAGACGCTGTTCCTCACTATACCGATGATAAAAACGTCGCAATATTTGAGGAATTCAAGGTGCTTACAAGAACGGAGATTCAGTCCAGACAGGAAATCCTGCTGGAAAACTACTCCAAGATAATCAACATCGAGGCGCTGACAATGGTTGATATGGCAAGAAAGCAGATAATTCCCGCAGGACTTGAATTCACCAAAACTCTTGCCGATTCTATGGTTGCGAAAAATACTATGGGTATAAGCTTTGAGGCTGAAAAGAAGCTTGCCGACAAGGCTTCCTGCCTGACGAACAGTATTCTTGAAGCAACGGACGCTCTTGACAACAAGCTTCTTGATGTGAAAAATTACGAGGGCGGCGAGGCGATAGCAAGATTTTACCGTGATGAGATTTTTGCCGCAATGCAGGCGCTCAGGGCACTTGTTGATGAGCTGGAGACCATTACTCCCGAAAAGATTTGGCCGTTCCCCACATATGCAGACCTGCTGTTTAGAGTGTAAATTTGGTGCATAAGCGTCAAACCGTCCGAATATCCCAAATTTCGGACGGTTTTTTGTGTAAAACAGTTGAAATTCGGGACATAATGTTGTATAATTAAATCAATATATTTTTTATAAAGGAGTAATCGCCATGTACAACGATATTATGGATACAATAGGATTGGTCGCAGCCCTTGACCCCGAAGTGGGCGAGGGTATGAAAAAGGAGCTTGCAAGACAGCGCAGAAACCTTGAGCTTATCGCAAGCGAAAACCTCGTTTCCCCCGCAGTAATGGCTGCAATGGGCTCGGTGCTTACAAATAAATATGCCGAGGGCTATCCCGGAAAGCGTTATTACGGCGGCTGCGAGTGCGTTGATATTGTTGAAAATATCGCAATCGAGCGCGCAAAGAAGCTTTTCGGCGCAAACTTTGCAAACGTTCAGCCCCACTCGGGCGCACAGGCTAACACAGCCGTTTATGTTGCGGTACTTAACCCCGGCGACACGGTTCTCGGTATGAGCCTTGCCGACGGCGGACACCTTACACACGGCTCACCCGTTAACATTTCCGGTAAATACTTTAACTTCGTTTCATACGGTCTTGACGACGAAACCGAAATGATTAACTACGACACAGTTCAGAAGCTTGCCGAGGAACACAAGCCCAAGCTTATCGTAGCAGGCGCAAGCGCATACCCCAGAGCAATTGACTTTGAAAGACTTTCCAAAATCGCAAAGTCCGTGGGCGCGCTTCTTATGGTAGATATGGCGCACATCGCAGGTCTTGTTGCGGCAGGTATGCACCAGTCTCCCGTTCCTTATGCTGACATTGTAACAACAACGACCCACAAGACTCTCCGTGGACCCAGAGGCGGTCTTATCCTCACAAATGACGAGGCTCTTGCAAAGAAGATAAATTCCGCAATTTTCCCCGGTACACAGGGCGGACCTCTCATGCATACCATCGCTGCTAAGGCTGTATGCTTCGGCGAGGCTCTCAAGCCCGAGTTCAAGGAATACGGCAGAAAGGTCGTTGAGAACGCACAGGCTCTTGCGGCAGGTCTCCTCAAGAGAGGCTTTAACCTTGTTTCCGGCGGTACGGACAACCACCTTATGCTCGTTGACCTTCGTCCCTTCAACATCACAGGCAAGGAGCTTGAACACCGTCTTGACGAGGTTTACATCACCGTTAACAAGAACGCTATCCACAACGACCCCGAAAAGCCTTTCGTAACAAGCGGCGTAAGAATCGGTACACCTGCCGTTACAACAAGAGGTCTCGGCGTTGAAGAAATGGACAAGATAGCGGAGTATATCTACCTTTGCGCAACCGATTTTGAGAACAAGGCAGACGAGATTCGTGCAGGCGTAAACGCTATCTGCGCTAAGTATCCTCTTTACGAGTAATATTTGACTTGATATGTTAAAGCGGTGTGGCAGCGAAAATGCTTATCACACCGCTTTTCTGCGGAAGGAATGATTTTATGACCGCACCTCTTGCGGACAGAATACGCCCCAAAACGCTGGACGACGTTGTGGGACAGTCCCACCTGCTGGGCGAGGGAAAACCTCTGCGCCGTATAATCGAAAGCGGAAAGATACCCAATATGATCTTCTACGGCAGTTCGGGCGTGGGAAAAACCACCGTTGCACGCATTATTGCCGAAAATGCACATATGAAGCTGCACAAACTGAACGGCACCTCCGCTTCAATTTCCGATATAAAGGACGTTATCGCCGATACGAACACTATTGACGGAATGAACGGAGTTCTGCTCTATTTGGACGAGATACAGTATCTTAACAAAAAGCAGCAGCAGTCTTTGCTTGAATATATAGAAAACGGGCAGATAACCCTTATTGCTTCAACCACCGAAAATCCGTATTTTTACGTGTACAACGCAATTATCAGCCGCTCAACGGTATTCGAGTTTAAGCCTGTTACCGCCGAGGAGCTTGCTCCTGCAATCAGCCGCGCGTTTCGTATCGTTGCCGATGAACTGGGTGTGAAGGTAAAAGTCGAAAAAGGCGTTGTGGAGCATATTGCAAGAGGCTGCGGCGGAGATGTGCGAAAATCCATCAACACCGCGGAGCTGTGCGTTCTTTCCGCCGCAAGCGCAGAGGGCGAGATAGTAATAAAAGCAGAAACCGCCGAGGTGCTTACCCAGCGCAGCAATATGCGCTACGACCGCGACGGGGATTCACATTATGATATCCTCTCGGCATTGCAGAAGTCGATACGGGGCTCGGACGAAAATGCCGCAATACACTATGCCGCAAGACTTATCGAAGCAGGGGACATAATCTCACTTTCGCGCCGCCTTCTTGTAATTGCCGCGGAGGACGTGGGTCTTGCCTATCCGCAGGCGATACCTATAGTCAAAGCCTGCGTTGACAGCGCAATGCAGCTTGGTCTGCCCGAAGCGAGAATACCCCTTGCAAACGCGGTAATACTTCTTGCGACCGCGCCGAAATCCAATTCGGCGTATAACGCAATAAATGCCGCCCTTGATGATGTCCGTAACCGTGAGTGCGGCGACTTTCCGCGCCATTTGCAGAATAAGCATTTCGACGGCGAGGGTGCGGCAGTTAAAGGGCAGCATTATCTGTATCCCCACGATTACCCCAATCATTATGTTAAACAGCAGTACCTTCCCGACCCGATAAAGGATAGGGTGTACTATCATTTCGGTGAGAATAAGACCGAACAAGCGGCGTATGCTTACAGACGTCATATACTTGAAGAATGTGAGAAGCAGTCCAAAAAATAAAAAACGGCAGACAAGCTCACACCGATTTTACGGTGCAAAATTGTCTGCCGTTTGTTTTGATTGGAGCAAATTAGTGGCAAGCCTCACATTCGCCTATCTCGCCAACAATTGGAACAGGGTCGATTCCCTGACGTCTGTAATAATCGGAAAGCGCCGACTTTACAGCCTGTTCAGCAAGCACGGAGCAGTGAAGCTTCTGCGGGGGAAGTCCCTCAAGCGCCTCAACAACAGCCTTGTTTGTAAGCTTGAGCGCATCTTCAATGCTCTTGCCCTTGAGCATTTCGGTAGCGATAGAAGACGTTGCAACAGCCGCGCCGCAGCCGAAGGTCTTAAACTTTACATCGGTAATAATTCCGCCCTCGACCTTGATATACATTTTCATAATATCGCCGCACTTTGCGTTGCCGACCTCGCCGATACCGTCAGCGTCCTCAATCTCACCAACATTTCTGGGATTTGCAAAATGATCCATAACCTTTTCGCTGTATAACATAAAAATACCTGCCTTTCTAAGCTTATGCCCCAAAATCAGTTAAGGGGCGAAACAAATTTCAACGGCTTCTGTACGTTTTCCTTGCCGTTCTGGATATCCTCCCAAAGAGGGGACATTGCGCGTATTCTTTCCACTACCTTCGGAACGACCTCAAGAATGTAGTCCACGTCCTCGTCCGTGGTATCCTCGGAAATGGAAAGTCTCATTGAGCCGTGAGCAACCTCGTGGGGAAGCCCCAGCGCAAGAAGAACATGGGACGGGTCAAGAGAGCCTGACGTACAAGCCGAACCGCTTGAAGCGCATATTCCGTTTGCATCAAGGAGAAGCAGAAGTGACTCGCCCTCAACTCCAAGGAACGAAATGTTCACGTTGCCGCAAAGACGCTGCTTTCTGTCGCCGTTAAGACGGCTGCACGGAATTTTTGTAATACCGTCGATAAGCCTGTCCCTCATTGCGGAAACCTTTGCGATCTTTGCAGGAATATTCTCGCAGGCAGCGGTGATAGCCTCACCGAGACCCACAATTGCAGGGACATTTTCCGTGCCTGCGCGTCTGCCTCTTTCCTGACCGCCGCCGAAAATCAGATTAACGATGGGAATACCCTTGCGAATGTAAAGAAAGCCCGTACCCTTCTGGGCATGGATCTTGTGACCCGAGCAGGAAAGCATATCAATGTTTTGCTCCGCAACGTTTATCGGTACATTGCCAACAGCCTGTACCGCGTCGGTGTGGAAAAGCACTTTTTTCTCGCGGCATACCTCGCCGATCTCCTTTATGGGCATGATCGTACCGATCTCGTTGTTTGCGTACATTATCGAAACGATAGCGGTATCCTCGCGAATTGCGTCCCTGACCTGTTCAGCGGTGATAAGCCCGTTTTCGTCAACAGGCAGATAAGTAACCTCAAAGCCCTGTTTTTCAAGGAACTCGCAGGTGTGGAGTACGGCATGATGCTCAAAATTTGTGGTAATGATGTGCTTTTTGCCCTTTTTACCAAGACGGATAGCCGCAGAGCGAATAGCCCAGTTGTCAGCCTCCGAGCCGCCGCTTGTGAAGTAAATCTCGCTTGCGCTGCACCCGATAGCCTTTGCAACCTTTTCTCGAGCGTCAGTAATAGCGCGCTCCGCGTCTCTGCCGAGCTTGTAAATGCTTGACGGGTTGCCAAAATGCTCTGTCATGCAGGGCAGCATCGCGTCAAGCACACGCTTTGAAACCGCGGTGGTTGCGGCGTTATCTGCATATATAAATCTTTTTTCCATAAAAAACCTTCTCTCAAGATCAATTTATACAACATTTATATTATATACTTTTTTGGTCTAATATGCAATAGCTTACCGTGACATTCTTAAAATTTTAATCTTTTTATAAAAAAATATAGAATAATTAAGGAATCGATGATTAAATCTGGTGCGTAGATTGCGCGGTCAGATTTTTCGTCAGATTGTGCAAAAATTTCGCAGGCAGGCTAGCGCCTGTCAAGAAATTTTGGTGCAATATGACGGAAAATATGCAAGCAAGATGCGTGCCAAGCCGCAAGGCGGGATTTAATCAGCGGTTCCTTAAAAAGCCGCTGTGAAAAATGTTCACAGCGGCAACGAAAAGCTATTCTTGCTAAACATCAAAACGGCTTTCAATAATTTTTCGGGATAGCTCCGAGGAATACCTCCAGCTTGAAATATGCCCGTCGGTAATGAAATATTCGGGCGGATTGTGCATATGGGTGCCGTTGAAAACATCGACGATTATCAGCTTGACCTTCATTTTTTCGGGGATAAGCGCCTTTATGTACACGCTTGCGTGCTGTCCCACGGAAACTCCCTCTTTAGGCTCGGCAAGTCCCGCAAGATTAGGCGCAAGCTCCACAAATATGCCGTAATCCTCAACGCTTCGGATTATTCCCGAAACAGTTTCACCGTAGTTGAATTTCGCGGCGTTTTCCTCCCACGTACCCAGCAGCTCTTTGTGGGACAGCCACACTCTTCCGCCGCTTATATCTTTTATCACCACGAAAATATCCTGCCCCGGCTGAAAACGGTCGGAGGGGTGGGATATTCTTGAAATTGATATCGCGTCAATAGGAATGAGGGACGGGATACCGCAGCCGATGTCCACAAATGCGCCGAACTGTTCAAGGTGAGTGACCTTTGCCGGGATAACATCACCCGGCGAAAGTGCGGAAATAAAGCTATCCATACATTCCTGCTGAACGCTTCTGCGCGACAGGACAGCGGTGTATGCACCGTTTTCGTCTTTCAGGATTTGCTTTACATGAAAGCACACGGGCTTGTTGACCTTGGTTATCAGCGCGATATCCTTTGTTGTGCCCTCTGCAATTCCGAGAGCACCCTCTTCACGGGGGATAATTCCCTTGGCGCAGGGCAGGTCAACGTGAAGATTGTGACCGTTGTCGCAAATCAAAGCCCGTGCTTCGAGGATCTTTCCCTGAGCCATTGCTTCCTGCAAGGCAAATATTGATTTGATACAGCTTTGGTTTTCGGGCGTCATTATAATCGCGCCCTCCGGACAGTAATTTTTCATTTTGTACCTCCCGAGTTTTGGTATATGTTGGTCTGCTTTTCAATTTTATGCGGGAGGATACGGTTATATTCTATAATTTTGAGATGTTCCGTCCGCCGTGGGATATAATAATATTTGAAGCGGCGGCAGCTTCATCACGGCTGCATACGATCTCGAGAATGTTGTCTTGCACCGAATAGTCAAGCTTGCGCTTGTCACCCTCGGGAATACGGCTTGTATACACCGACGGAATATATATGGGAATTGAATAGGGGGGCGTGATGCTTAGGGTATTAAATGAGGCAAAAGCGTTCATATTATTACCGGGGGACGAAATGCCGCGGCTTTCTGTTTTTACGGAGGTAAGAGTCGAAAGCGCCCGTGCAACTGCTCCTGCGGCAAAATCGGCGCTGTCGGGAGAGTCAAAATGTGCTGTGATTTTCATATTTTTAGTATCCTTTCATTTTTTTGTGCAAAACGCTTTTTTTTGCGTGTAATTTCTTTTCTTTTATTTAGTTTGTATAGAATTTCTGAAAATATTGCAGAAAATAATTGCCTTTTGGGGACAAAATGTGGTATAATAATTTATGTATTTCGCTTTAACGATTTAGAAAGGAATGGCTTTTTATGGATATCCGCCTGAACGACGTGCTTACAATGAAAAAGAAGCATCCCTGCGGAAGCTGCCGTATGCTTGTGCTGCGGTCAGGCATGGATTTCAAGCTTCGCTGCGAGGGCTGCGGACGGGAATTTATGGTGCCGAGAAGCAAAATCGAGAAAAATATCAAATCGGTTGAACGTCCCGAAGCCAAAGAGCCTTAGATATACGCCCCTTTTATCTTCAAAATATGAAAAAGGAGCTTAGCGAATGTTTGAAAAATTAAAGCTTACCGAAGAAAAATACAACGAGATCAGCGAAAAGCTTACCGATATGGCGGTGATAAGCGACAACAAGCTTTATACCTCGCTGATGAAGGAATATAAAAACCTTACGCCCGTTGTGGAGAAGTACCGCGAGTACTGCAAATGCAAAAAAACAATGGACGACGCAAAGGAAATGCTGGACGAGGGTGGTCTTGACAAGGAAATGAAGGAGCTTGCCCAGCTTGAATTTGACGAGAGCCGCGAGCAGCTTGAAGCGCTCAGCGACGAACTGAAGGTGCTGCTTCTCCCGAAGGACCCCAACGACGACAAAAATGTCATTATTGAGATACGCGGCGGCGCAGGCGGTGATGAGGCTTCGCTTTTTGCCAACTCCCTTTACCGTATGTACACCATGTATGCCGAAGCAAGGCGCTGGAAAATCGAGGTGCTTAACGCAAATGAAACCGAACTTGGCGGCTTTAAGGAGATAAGCTTTAGCGTTGAGGGCGAGGGTGCGTATTCCCGATTTAAGTATGAAAGCGGCGTGCACCGTGTTCAGCGTGTGCCCGAAACCGAGTCCCAGGGCAGAATTCATACCTCGACCGTAACTGTTGCGGTGCTTGTGGAAGCTGACGAGGTGGAGCTTGAAATTGCCCCCACAGACCTTAAAATCGACGTTTTCAGAGCGTCGGGCGCAGGCGGTCAGCATATCAATAAAACCGAGTCGGCGGTGAGAATTACCCACCTGCCGACGGGAGTTGTGGTTGAGTGTCAGGACGAACGCAGTCAGCATAAAAATAAGGACAAGGCAATGAAGATACTTCGCTCAAGGCTTTACGAGGCACTTATGCAGGAGCAGAGCGACAAAATTGCTTCGGAAAGAAAATCCCAGGTCGGCACGGGCAACCGCTCCGAGCGTATTAGGACATACAATTTCCCCGAAAGCCGCGTGACCGACCACAGAATAGGTCTTACGCTGTACAGGCTTGAATATATTTTAAACGGAAATCTTGACGAGGTCATCGACGCTCTTGCAACCGCCGACCAAGCTGCAAAGCTTTCCGCTCAGGAAGATGTATAAAGGTGATGGCAAAATGGCATATAAAACAAAGCTGCTTTCCGTGTCGGACAAGGACATAGGATATGCGGCGAAGCTTCTTGCGGAGGGTGAGGTAGTGGGCATACCTACCGAAACGGTGTACGGACTTGCCGCGGACGCCGAAAATGCGGGGGCTGTAAAGAAAATATTCGAGGCAAAGGGCAGACCCCAGGATAATCCGCTTATCGTGCATCTTGCCGATGTTTCGCAGTTGGAGGAATATGTGTGCAATATACCCGAAATTGCGTATAAGCTTGCGGAAAGATTTTGGCCCGGACCGCTTACAATGGTGCTTCCGAAACGTGACCGAATTCCCGATGTGACAAGCGCGGGACTTGATACAGTCGGCATAAGGATACCATATCACGAAGCGGCGAGACGGCTTATCAAAGCAAGCGGAAAGGCTCTTGCCGCGCCGTCGGCAAACCTTTCGGGAAGCCCAAGCCCCACATCTGCGCTTCATGTTATGAACGATATGAACGGGCGTATTCCTGCTGTGGTTGACGGCGGCTGCTGTCCCGTAGGTGTGGAAAGCACGGTCATTTCCTTTGAAAACGGGAAGATACGTCTGCTGCGCCCGGGCTTTATTTCAGCGGAGGAACTTTCCGAATTCGGCGAGGTCATCTGCGACAGACATATCACCGAGGCTGCCGCAGAGGGGGAACAGGTGCGCTCCCCGGGAATGAAGTACAAGCATTACTCACCGAAAGCCAATGTTACGATAATTGACGGCGGCAGGGAGGCTTATCTGGATTACGTTAACAGCCGCGGCGGCGAAGGCGTGTATGCAATGCCCTTTGACAGCGACCGCGAATACTGCAAAATTCCGTGCATTGCGTACGGAGATACCTCCGAGGAGCAGGCGGCACGGCTTTTTGCGGCTTTGAGAGAGTTTGACGATATTGGTGCAAAGCAGGTTTATGCACGCTGTCCCTCACAAAATGGAGTGGGACTTGCGGTGTATAACCGTCTGCTGAGAGCGGCTGGCTTTGAGATAATAAAGCTTTAGGACGACTATAATTACGGAAAAACGGTTAAAAATGAAAGGAATGATATTGGGGTATGAGCGCGGAGTCGGATATTGCCGTAATAGGTCTGACGGGACAAAGCGGCGCGGGAAAAACTACCGTATGCAAGGTTTTTGCCGAAAACGGTTTTGCAATTATCAATGCCGACCAAATTTCCCGTGCAATAATGGACAAGGATACGCCCTGCCTTAACGAAACGGTTGAATGCTTCGGCAGGGTAATACTTAATGAGGACGGAACGCTTAACAGAAAAATGCTGGGGGATATAGTGTTCGGGTGCAAGGAAAAGCTTAAACAGCTCAATGCGATAAGCTATCCGTACATAACCTCCGAAATTCTGAGATTGATAAACAAGTATGCGGCGGAAAACTGCAAATACGTTCTGCTTGACGCACCAACGCTTTTTGAAAGCCGTGCGGACGATTTTTGCGACCTTATAATCAGCGTGACCGCAACGGAGAAGAACCGTGCGGAGAGAGTTGCCGCAAGAGACGGGCTTACTCCCGAGCAGATAAAAGCACGGTTTTCATCGCAGCACAGCGAAAAGTTTTTCATCAACCACTCCGATTTTATCATAAAAAACAACAAATCGGAGGAAGCACTCAAAGAAAAGGCGCAGGAGGTTGCTGAAAAAATTAAGGAGTATTATAATGCTGAAGAAACTCGGTAGTTTCCTGCTTATTTTGCTGGCAGGCTGTTTTATATGGGTATTGTGCAACATAGAAGCCATCAGCAAAAAGTATATCTATCCCGTTCATTACGGTCAATACGTTGAACAGGCGGCGTATGAAACGGGTATTGACAAGTATCTGATATACGCCGTGATTAAAACGGAAAGCAACTTCGACGAGAAAGCCGAGTCCGACGTGGGCGCACGAGGTCTTATGCAGCTTATGGAGGACGCGTTTGATTGGGTAAAATACCGTATGGATGACGAACGGGAAATAAATTACGACGATATGTATACCGCGGAGTATAACATCGAATACGGCAGCTATCTGATAAAGCTTCTTTACGAGGAGTATGGCGACGAGGAGACTGCTCTTGCGGCGTACCATTCGGGCAGAGGAAGCGTAAACGGCTGGCTGAAGGAAAAGCAGTACAGCTCCGACGGTAAAACTCTCGATAAAATTCCCTCAAGTGCGACAGAACATTATGTTCATAAGGTTATGACGGCATATGAGGTTTATACTAATCTTTATAGATCAGAATAGAAATTGAAAGGATTGATTACTATGTCAAAGGAAAAATCAGCGGCAGAGCTTCTCAAGGAGCAGCTTTTTATGAAGAAGAAACACGCAGCGCTCGTTATGACGGACGCTGAAATTGCGGCGTGCGATGATTTCTGTGAAAGCTACAAGGACTTCCTCGACAGCGCAAAAACCGAGCGCGAGGCGGTTATTACAACTATTGCAAAGGCTGAAAAGGAGGGCTTTAGGGAGTATACTCCCGGCATGACTCTTAAAGAGGGAGACAAAATTTACTACAACAACCGCGGCAAGGCTGTAATTCTGGCTGTTATCGGCAGCGAGCCTATCGAAAAGGGCGTACACCTTGCGGCAGCACATATCGACTCCCCCAGAATTGACCTTAAACAAAACCCCCTTTACGAGGACAACGAGGTTGCACTTTTCAAGACCCATTATTACGGCGGAATAAAGAAGTATCAGTGGACTACCATTCCTCTTGCTCTTCACGGCGTTGCGGTCAAAAAGGACGGCACAAAGATAACGGTGAGAATAGGCGAGGAGGAAAACGACCCTGTATTCTTCATCAGCGACCTTCTTCCTCATCTTGCGCAGGAACAGGTCAAGCGCACTCTCAGCGAGGGCATCAAGGGCGAGGAGCTTAACATTATTGTTGGCTCAAGACCTTTCCGCGATGATGACGTAAGCGAAAAGGTAAAGCTGAATATTATGTCGATACTCCACGAAAAGTACGGTATGATAGAAAGCGACTTCCTTTCTGCGGAATTTGAAATGGTCCCTGCATATAAAGCAAAGGATATCGGCTTTGACAGAAGCCTTGTGGGCTCATACGGACATGACGACAGAGTTTGTGCATATACCGCGCTGGAAGCAATTCTCGGCTGCAATAAGGTAAGCAAGACCGCTGTTGTGTGCCTTACGGATAAAGAGGAGACAGGCAGCGACGGCAATACCGGACTTTGCTCTGCGTATCTGAAAAACTTCCTTTACGACCTTGCAGAAAGCTTTGGCGCAAAGGGCAGAACGGTCATCGCAAATACCGAGTGCCTGTCCGCAGACGTAAACGCTGCTTTCGACCCCACATTCCCCGACGTGGTTGAAAAGCGCAACGCGGCTTTCCTTAACTACGGCGTTGTTGTAACAAAGTTTACGGGCGCAAGAGGAAAGTCGGGAACCTCCGATGCTTCGGCAGAGTTTGTGGGCAGAGTACGTGCGCTCATGGAAAAGAACAACATCGTTTGGCAGACAGGCGAGCTGGGCAAGGTTGACCTTGGCGGCGGCGGAACGGTTGCTGCGTACCTTGCAAACCTTGATATGGACGTTATCGACGTCGGCGTTCCCGTGCTTGCAATGCACGCGCCCTACGAGGTAGTTGCAAAAACCGACGTATATATGACATACAAAGCGTTCTGCGCATTTCTTTCTGAATAATTAATAAACCGATGACTCTGACGGGTCATCGGTTTTAATAAGGATAATCAAAATGGATAATATTACAATTAGAACTGCGGACAAAAGCGATATCGAAACGCTGATAAAATTCCGCTTTCTGTATCTTAATGACGCCGAGGGAGGACTTACCGCGGAGCAGACCGACGGTCTGAACAAGCAGCTTCCAGGCTATTTTGAGCGGCATATCGGGCATGATTTTACCGCATATCTTGCCGAGGATAACGGCAAGCCTGCGGCAACGATTTTCGTGGTGCGCCTTGAAAAGCCTGCAAGCGTACACTTTCTCAGTGGCAGCACCTGCTACCTGATGAACGTTTATACTGTTGAGGAGTACCGCCGCAAGGGGATAGCCTCTCGTATTCTGGACAGGCTCATAGCGGACGCAAGGGCAGAGGGGATAACCTGCATTGACCTTTCCGCAACCGAAATGGGCAAGCCCGTGTACCTAAAAAAAGGCTTTATTGAGCGCGGAAATACCGAAATGCGTATGGAGCTTGGCAAATCGTAAGGCAGACGACTATATCTGCCCCTTTATCTTGCTGAGAGTGTTCTTTTCAAGTCGGGATACCTGTGCTTGGGATATGCCTATCTCCTCTGCGACCTCGACCTGAGTCTTGCCGAGAAAAAATCGGAGATAGAGAATATTTTTCTCACGGGGCTGTAAGGCGTTTATCGCTTCTTTTAAGGATATTTCGTCAAGCCAGTTCACGTCGTCGTTCTTGTCGCCAACTTGATCAAGTACGTAAAGCGTGTCTCCTGCGTCCGAATAAACAGGCTCGTAAAGTGAGATAGGGTCGGTAATGCTTTCAAGGGCAAGCACAACGTCCGACTGCTTGGCTTCAATCATATCCGCAATTTCCTTGATAGTCGGCTCTTTCTGATTTTTTGCAATAAGCTGTTCCTTTGCCTGCATTGCCTTGTACGCCAAATCGCGGAGGGAACGGCTTACGCGTATCGGGTTGTTGTCGCGCATATACCGTCTCACCTCGCCGCATATCATCGGTACTGCATAGGTGGAGAAGCGCACGTCTAAGTCGATATTAAAGTTGTCGATAGCCTTGATAAGACCGATGCAGCCGACTTGAAAAAGGTCGTCCGCATTTTCATTCCTGCCCGTAAATTTCTGTATCACGCTGAGAACAAGCCTGAGATTTCCGCTGATAAGCTTTTTTCGTGCTTCGCGGTCGCCCTGTCTGCATTTTTTCAGCAGCTCCATTTTTTCCGATTCCTTCAGTACAGCAAGCTTGGACGTATCTACGCCGCTTATATCGACTCTATTGTAATACATAACAAAAGCTCCCAACCATAATATTATTAAAATTATGGTCAGGAGCTCTTTTTTATATTCATGCAAGAACCGATACAATTAATGGAAATTCATGTTATGACCTTTTCAAGCTCGCGGCGCAGCTTTTTGATTATACGCTTTTCCAGCCGCGATATGTAGGATTGTGATATCCCGATAATGTCCGCGACCTCTTTCTGGGTCTTTTCCTTTCCGTCAATAAGCCCGAAGCGCATTTTCATTATGCACCGCTCTCTTTCGGGAAGATTTTCCACCGCTTCAAGGAGTATGGTTTTCTCCGCCTCGTTTTCGATGTTTCCGTTTACGGTATCCTCGTCCGTTCCGAGAATATCGGACAAAAGCAGTTCGTTTCCGTCCCAATCGATGTTCAGCGGCTCGTCAATGGAAATTTCGTTTTTGTATTGGCTTGACTTGCGGAGAAACATAAGAATTTCGTTTTCTATGCACCGCGAAGCATAGGTCGCAAGCTTGATATTTTTGCTTGGACAGAAGGTCTTGACCGCCTTGATAAGCCCGATAGTGCCGATAGAAACAAGGTCCTCGATGCCCACTCCCGTTGACTCAAACTTTTTTGCAATATACACCACCAGCCGCAGATTGTGGGTGATAAGAAGCTGCCGCGCCTCCTCCTCGTTTATCTCCAGCAGGTGAAACGCTTCTTCCTCCTGAGTTTTTGTCAGCGGCGCAGGCAGAGTTTCCGGACCGTTTATGTAAAAAATGTCCCGAAGCTTGTTCTTGAACAGTATAAACCTTACCGCAGCCTTGATTTTTTCCTTGATGTTCACTTGAATATCCACCTTTCTGTACGTTTTGGCATTGCGCTAAAGAATTTTTGGGTTAAAAACGGCATATTCCATATCCCTGTCAACCACGCCGATATATACGTCGGCGGACTTGACAATGCTGTTTTCCGCATTTTTTATTACCACGCCCACGGGCTGAAAAATCGGGAGCATACCGCTTGAATGAATGGTTGAAAAGGGTACGAGCCGCCAGCCGCTTATGTGTACGCCGCTGCCTTGTGACAGCACCGCGCGCAGCTCCTCCGCGGTAAAAAGCTCGGAAAGACTGCTTTTTCCGCAGACAATAACAGGCTTGCCCGTAAACGGGTCGGTAAGGTTGTTGCAGGTATCCCCAACAGCAGAGAAGGAGATAGTCCTGCCATTTTGAGACACTATAACAGTGTATTTGGTATCCGAAGCATTTTTGCCGTCAAGATAAAAGCGGAAAAAGGAAATTGCCGCGTATGAAATAATCGTGGAAATGACCAGCGTCAGCAGAGAAATATTCACATACAGAACGGAGTTGTGCCAAAGCATATTTTGACTGCCCGAAAGCACTGACAAGCCGTATTCTATCCCCGCAAAAATGAAGCATACGAAAAAGAAGATAAGCCCCGTCCTATACAGCTCGCGCAGACTCTTGCCCCTGAAAGCAAGCCATATCATAATTGCCGCCGACAGGATACGTATTATCAGCAGCGAAAGCGTGTTGAGTCTCGGAAGCAGGATAACAAGCGAAAAAAGGCTTCCTGCCATAGCGCTGACAAGACATCTGCCGTTCCGCAGGGGAGAGTGGGTGAGCCTTGCCGTGGTTTTCAGCAGAAAAAAGTTTGCGTAAATGCTTGTAATAATAAGCACGTCAACGTATATGTACATAATAATACCGTCCCAAATTTGATAATTTAAGTATAATACGGCACAGCTTAAAAAACTGTCGATTATGGGACAACATTTAAATTCGTCGGAATAAATAAAAAAGTCCCCCGAAATTTATCGGGGGACAGGCATTTTATGTAGTTTAAGAGAGAAGCGCGGTAAGGTAGTTGATAAGCTCGGTGATTTGTGGCTTGGAGAACTGACCGTCCGCACCGACAGACTTGCCCTTTGCTATCATCTGCTCATTGATAAGTGACGAGAACAGCAGAACGGGTATCTTTTTCAGCACGGGGTCGTCCTTGATAAGCTTTGTAAGTCTGTGACCGTCCATTTTGGGCATTTCGATATCGCTGATAACGCAGGCGATATGGGAGGTAATATCATCGCCCTTGTCGGTAAAGCTTTTTACGTAATCCCAAGCGTCAAGACCATTGCTGAATGAGATGATATTGTGGAAGCCGATGCTGCTGAGAGCGTCGGTTATCATTTTGTTCAGGAATTTTGAGTCGTCCGCAACAACAATATGCTTGTTGCCGACAGCCGCAGAAGGACGTGAAACGCGGTCCATGCCGTTCATGTCAAGACCTGCGTCACGGTTGAGGGTGGAAACTATCTTTTCGAAATCCATAATGATGATAATTCTGTCATCTATCTTTGCAACGCCGGTAGCAAGACCGATAGCCTCGCTGTTGTTGCCGTTTGCAACAGAGGGAGGGTCGGAAATATCTGACCAGGAAATACGCTGGATGCCCTTTACCTTTGAAACGTGAAAAGCAACACTCATGCGGTTAAACTCACAGATAATGAAAATTTCCTTTCCCGATTTTGTGTGGGGAACGTGAATTACCTTGTGCAGGTCGATAACGGAGATAAGTTTGTCACGGGGGATAAATACGCCCTCGACTTCTTCCGGAGAGTTTGGAACAGGGGTGACGTCCTGATTTATCATAATTTCAACTACCTTGGAAATGTTGATGCCAAAGTTATTGTCTCCGACCTGAAATTCAAGAAGCTCAAGCTCGTTTGTACCGGTTTCAAGCAGAATATTAGTGTTCATAGGAAATCTCCTCCTTGATGTTTGCTTTTATTATACAATATTTTATAAAAAAAATCAACAGAATAATAAAAAAATATAGATTTTTTTTATTTTGGGGTAAAATTTCAAATTTCTCCTCTAAGCCGCTTTATTTGGCGCACGTCCTCGCCAACGAACATCAGCATGGTGTATACCCCGAAAATCCTTGAAATGACCCTGTCGTTATACCGCTTTTGCAGCTCGGGAACGGAAAGGTTGCTGCTGATAATGGTAGGAAGCCCCAGATTTATGCGGGAGTTTATGATGTTGTAAAGCGCCGACTCATAAAAGCCCGTCTGAAATTCCGAGCCGAGGTCGTCAAGGATAAGCAGGTCGGTATTGATAAGCACCTGCATGGTATCCGCCGAGGAGTCCTCTGCGCGCCCGAAATGCTCCTTTTCGATTATCCGCAGATAGTTGAGTATAGAGCCGTAAGCCGCGGTAAAGCCATGCTCCGTGACCTCTTTTGCAATGGAAAGGGAAATGTGGGTCTTTCCCACGCCCGTCTTGCCAAGCAGGAAAAGCGAGGGCGAGTTTCGGGAGAATTTTTCCGCATAGCCCTTGCAGTAATCAAGATTTTCCGACATTTTCTGATAGCAGTCGGTGCCGTTTGAGTCGGTCTTGCCTTGATAGTAGGAGAGGGAGAAGTGCCCGAAATCGCAGTTTGGCATATTAGCTTCGGCGTTAAGCTTTTCCACGGCAAAGCGGTTCAGCAACTTGTCGAAGCAGGAGCAGCGGTGTCCGTCGTAATAGCCCTTGTCGCAGCAGACAGGGCAGGTATAAACGGGGGCGAGGTAATCCTCGGGGTAACCGCCCTTGATAAGAAGCTTTGCTATCATTTCCTGACCTTGAATATTTTGATCTTTTATCTTATCAAAGCTTTCGCGGAAATTTCCCGTTTTCTGCAGGATAAGCTTGGAAAGCTCAACACTTGTGTGTGCAAGCTGGCGGTTTATCTCGGCAATTTCGGGGATTTTACGCTCGACCTCCTCGGTGCGGAAGCGCACCCTGTTTTCTGCGGAAAAACGCCTGCTTTTTATTTCATTTTCAGCAAGTTCGTAAACAGATTTGTCAAAAGCCATAGTTTTTTATCCTTTCGGGCTTACTTGATTTTCGGGGTATTATTCATTGCGTGTGCAACCAACAGGTCGAGGTTGTAGGAGTGTTCGTCCGAATTCGCTGCGGTTTCGTCAGCGGTACGCTTGCTTTCGGCAGCTTTAACGTCGGAAACGGTGAAGATACCCTTGGAGTACCAATCGTCAAGAATTTTGTTCATATAGCTGAAAGATACCTTTCCCGTGTTGTCCACGGTTTTTTCGTAAGCGTACAAAATCAGGTCTATGCCCGTTCCGCGGCTTGCCCACGTATCAACAAAGCCGCGCTCACGGGGAGTAAGGGTACGATTTAGCTCCAGCTTTGCCGTGACCTGTCCTGCAAGAGAGTAGTAATTCTGAAGCCGCTTTATCTCGCGTTCTGCCTGCTCATGGGTAGAGATACCGTCGTCATGCCAGTTTGCGGCAATTTTTTCAACAAAGCCGATGCTTGTCTTGTTTTGGGATTTTGCAAATTCCATTATCATGAGCAGAATATCGGGAGCAATGCCGTAATAATCGTATAACCATATAATGGTACGCTGCTCGGTGTATGTAAGGAGCCTGCCAAAGGTGTTTTCGGCGGCGGTGAAAAGAAACTGTATTTCCGACGAACTGTTTATACGCTCCGATATCTCGGCAGGGGAAAGCATTTTTGAAGCTTTTTCGCTTGCTCTGCTTGAGGATAACGCCGGCTTTTCGGTTTCCGCAGGGGTATCCAGCCGCTTTGGCGTATTATCGGGTTTTGCACCGTCTGGATAAAGTATCCCGACCTGCTGCCAGTAGGAAAACGCGTCCTCCGCGTCCTCGCCGCTTATTCCCACAGCTGCACCTATTTCCTCAAAATCGGCGTCGGCATTTTTGTTTTTCAGTATGTATAGCAAAACCTTGACAGCCTTTCCGCTTGCAAGCTTCAAACAGTCCGCAGCAGCGTCGGGCACGGCAAAAACGCCGTCCGAGCTGTCCCAGTTGATTTTGTACTTCATGTAAAATTCCCTTCATATTCCAATTGATAGCTGTTATAAATTAATTATAGCACATATTCCAAAAAAAATCACTATAAACTTGACCAAAAATTTTTTTCGTGATATTCTATAAATATCAGGTCTTGAAAGGAGCAAATTTAACATATGGAAGAAAATGAAAAGATGACCGCCGATACCGCGGAAAACGCGCAGGAAGCGCCCATGAGCCGCCGTACATACACAAAGCAGCAGAACATGATGTACACGGTGATATCCGTTGCGCTATTTTTTCTGATTTATTTCGGCGGAAAGGGTATAATAAGCTTGGTGAACCGTCCCTATTACGTTGACATATACTCCGATACGGCAAGTGCGGAATTTGTTTCCTGTGCATTTGAAACAAGCGGTATTTCCGAAGAAAGCGGCGCGGTGTTCATGCAAGGAAAAATGAGCAAGGGAGAAAGCGGAATGACCGCCTCGCTTCTGTTTTCGGGCGTTCCCGACGAAGAAAGCTTTGCCGAAAGCGGAATTGTCTTTGAGTACGGCGATATTGTAGAGGATATTCGAACGGAAATTTACCCATACCGCGAAAATCCTGCTTTTGCGGAGTATGTCTATGCCGACAGATATGTTGATATAGACAACCCCAACCGCTTTATCTCCGTTTTCGAGTTTAACGGCTCGCTTTACGCGGAATACAAGGAAATAGGCGAAATATCCGAAGAAACCAAAATGCTGTTTTCAAGCGGCGAAAAAGTATACTGATACTAATAACCAATAAAACTGTAGACAAAAAATCTTCGCATAATCCATATACGCAAGATTATGCTCGATTTTTTGTACAGTTTTTAATTGGTTCTTAGTATGAAAAGGTTGCAATTCATCGAAAAAAGTGCTATAATAACAGTATATGTTTTTTGTTGAAAGGAAGAACGGTCTATTGGCTGATTATAAGGATAAAGTCAGAAAATTGCTTGCAGAAAAAGACTCACCGCCGCTATGCTGCCTGCACAGCTTCGGCTGTCAGCAGAATGTCAGCGACGGTGAGAAAATCCTCGGTATGCTCTGCGAAATGGGCTACGGTGTTACCGATGATATAAATTCCGCCGACCTTATCATATACAACACCTGCGCAGTACGCGAAAACGCGGAACTGAAAATTTACGGGCTTATCGGAAATCTCAAGCACTTAAAGGAGAACAATACCGAGCTTATTATCGGAGTATGCGGCTGTATGGCGCAGCAGGAACAGGTCGTGGAGAAGATACGCAAAACCTACAAGCAGGTGGATCTGATTTTCGGCACATTCGCGGTGCAGGAGCTTCCGCGGCTGCTTTACGAGGTGCTGACGGAAAGAAAAACTGCGGTGGATATTACCGAATACAGCGGTGTGATTTCCGAGGAAATACAGCCTGTAAGAAGCGGAAATATCAAGGCAAGCGTGCCGATAATGTACGGCTGCAACAACTTTTGTTCATACTGCATCGTGCCCTATGTCCGCGGCAGGGAAAGAAGCCGCGAGCCCGAGGCTGTGCTGAACGAGGTAAGGGAGCTTGCGGCGGCAGGGTACAAGGAAATTATGCTGCTTGGTCAGAATGTTAATTCCTACGGAAAAAATCTTGATACCCCGATGACCTTTGCAGAGCTTCTTCGGAGGATAAACGAAATTGACGGGGATTTCAAGGTGCGGTTTATGTCCCCACACCCGAAAGACGCAACAAAGGAGCTTATCGACGCGATAATTGAGTGTGATAAGGTGTGCAAGCATATGCACCTGCCCCTCCAATCGGGCAGCGACCGTATTCTGGAAGCCATGAACAGGCGGTATACAGCTGAAAAATATATGAGCATAGTGGATTATGCAAGAAGCAGAATTCCCGATTTTTCATTCAGCACCGACATAATCGTCGGTTTCCCGAATGAGACCGAGGAGGATTTTGCGGCAACCCTTGAAATCATGCGCAGGGTGAAATACGACAACATCTTCTCGTTTATATACTCAAAGCGCACGGGTACCAAAGCCGCGCTTATGGAGGACAAAACCTCCGACGAGGACAAAAGCAGGCGTATGAGAGAGCTTCTGGAGCTTCAAAGGGAAATATCGACGGAGCATTTCAAACGCTTTGTGGGCAGAACGCTTACGGTGCTTTTTGACGCTGAAACCAAGAATGAGGGTATATACTCGGGAAAAAGCGATGAATTCATTATAGTTGAGGCAAAGGCTGACCCGTCGGTCATCGGTCAGCGCAAACAGGTTAAGATCACAAAAGCCTTTAATTGGGCTTTGCAAGGTGAGATTATAAATTAATTTAAAGGAGCAAACAAATATGAACGTTATCGACAAAGCAAGAGAATTGGGTAAAATGATACAGGCGGACGAAAGATATGCCGCTTACTGCAAGGCTAAGGACGCAAACGACAAGGACGAGGCTCTCCAGCAGATGATAAATGAGTTCAACATGAAAAGGGTTGAGCTTAATGCCGAGATGTCCAAGGACAACCGCAGCGCGGAGAGGCTTACTGCTCTTGATACCGAGATAAAGGACCTTTACGGCGCTATCATGTCCAACGAAAACATGGCTGCATACAATGAAGCCAAGGACGCTATGGACGATATGCTGAACCGCATCAATATGGTCATCACATATTCCGCAAACGGCGAGGACCCCGAGACCTGCCCCACAGAGCCCGAACATTCATGCAGCGGAAGCTGTTCCAGCTGCGGCGGCTGCCACTAACAACACTTTATTAAATAGGAGGATTGCTTGACCTGCTGTAATTCTGCGGGTCAAGCATAATATATTATGTCTGTTCAGATCGATTTCGACCGCCTTTCACCAATGATGAAGCAGTATTTTGCCGTAAAAAATCAATATAAGGAGCATATTCTGTTTTTCAGGCTGGGCGATTTTTATGAGATGTTTTTTGACGATGCCATTCTCGTGTCCCGAGAGCTTGAGCTTACCCTTACGGGACGTGACTGCGGTCTGGAGGAGCGCGCACCCATGTGCGGCATACCGTATCACGCTTGTGAAATGTACATAAAGCGTCTCATAGAAAACGGCCATAGGGTGGCGATCTGCGAACAGCTTACCGACCCCAAGGACGCAAAGGGCGGTATCGTTGAGCGCGGCGTAATAAGGATAGTTACGCCCGGTACGCTTACCGAAAGCACGCTTCTTGACGAGTCGAAGAATAACTATCTTTGTGCGGCGTATGCAGCTGACGGCGTGTGCGCAATGTGTTTTGCGGATATTTCCACGGGTGAGGTACACCTTTTTTCAAAGTCGGGCAAGGATATTCAAAGCGAGATAATTAACGAACTTTCACGCTTTGAGCCTGTTGAGATACTGTTTAACGGCGGATTTCTCGACTATAAGCAGGTAACCGATTTTATCCGCAGCAAAATGAACAGCTCCGTGCAGATGCTTGATGACACAAGCTTTGACGTTGAGGAAAAGCGCGGTGCGGTGCTGAAGCAGTTCAACGTTTCCGAGCTTTGTGAGATAGGGCTTAACGAGGACTCCCCCGAGACCTGCTGCGTGTGCGGACTTTTCGATTATATCAGCGATACACAAAAGGCGCTTGTGGGACGATTTACCGAGATAAAGCGTTATAACGACAGCTATTTCATGGAGCTTGACCTTACCGCGCGGCGCAATCTTGAACTGACGGAAACCATGCGCAACAAGGAGAAAAAGGGCAGCCTGCTTTGGGTGCTTGACCACACGCGTACATCTATGGGCAAGCGCCTGCTTAAAGCGTATATCGAGCAGCCCCTTATCAAGCCTGCGATAATAATTAACCGCCTTGACGCGGTGGAGCAGCTTTGCAAAAAGTCGGTGATACGGGAGGAGCTTTCCGACGACCTTTCGGGAGTATACGACATAGAGCGGCTTATGACAAGGGTCATGTACAAAACTGCAACGCCCCGCGACCTGAAAGCGCTTTCCTTGACGGCTTTGCAGCTTCCGTCCATAAAAATGCTTATGGATAATTTCAGCTGCAAGCTTATGGTGGAGCTTAATAAAAATATCCATACCTTAGACGAAATTTCGGGACTTATCGAAAATGCGCTGGTGGACGAGCCTCCCGTTACAGCTAAAGAGGGCGGCGTCATCAAGGACGGCTTCAACGAGGAGCTTGACAGGCTTCGGGGAATAATTAACAACGGCAAGACTATCATAGACGAAATAGAACAGCGCGAAAGGGAAAGCACGGGCATAAAAAATCTTAAGCTTGGCTATAACCGTGTTTTTGGCTATTATATTGAGGTAACCAAGTCCTATTACGACCTTGTTCCCGAGCATTATATCAGAAAGCAGACCCTTGCAAACTGCGAAAGATTTATTACCGACGAGCTGAAAAAGGCAGAAAACGAGATACTCGGAGCAAATGACAAGGTGCTTTCTTTGGAGTACGACATTTTCTGCGAGGTACGGGATTTCGTGGCGACCCAGCTTGTAAAGGTGCAGGAAACAGCCGCCGCGATAGCGCAGCTGGACGTGCTTTGCTCCTTTGCGTATACCGCTTTGAAAAACGAGTACACAAAGCCCGATATCGCAATTGACGGCATAATCGACATCAAGGACGGCAGACACCCTGTTGTTGAGCTTATGCTTACCGACGAGGTGTACGTGCCCAACGACACATATCTTGACTTAAACAGCAATCGTATGTCCATTATTACAGGACCGAATATGTCGGGTAAATCCACGTATATGCGCCAGACTGCGCTTATCACTCTTATGGCGCAGATGGGCTGCTTTGTTCCTGCAAAATATGCAAAAATTTCGATAGTGGACAAGATTTTCACCCGTGTGGGTGCTTCCGACGACCTTACCGCAGGGCAGTCGACCTTTATGGTGGAAATGAGCGAGGTCGCGGACATACTGAAAAATGCAACGAAGCAAAGCCTAGTAATTCTTGACGAGGTAGGACGGGGCACGTCCACATACGACGGAATTAGCATTGCAACGGCGGTTGCGGAGTATATCGCAAACTCGCGCAATCTCGGCTGCAAGACCCTTTTTGCGACCCATTACCATGAGCTTATCAAGCTTGAGGACGAGCTTGAGGGCGTGAAAAATTACAGCGTTGCGGTCAAGAAAAGGGGAGAGGACATAAAATTCCTGCGTAAGATAGTCCGCGGCGGAGTTGACGACAGCTACGGCATTGACGTTGCAAAGCTTGCGGGACTTCCGAACAAGGTGCTTAACCGCGCTAAGCAGATACTTTCCGAAATGGAGCAGGAAAAGATAGAGACCGTAAAGAAAAATGACGAGCAGATATCGTTCGGCAGCATAGGCAACGACCGTATTATCGAAAAGCTGCGGAAAACCAATGTTGACGAGCTTACCGATGAGGACGCAAAGTATTTTCTCCGCGAGCTTTGCGGAATGTTGGAATAATACATAAAATTAATTCGAAGGGAGAAACGCACCGTGGCAAAGGTACAGCTTCTGAGCAAGGAGACCTCCGAGCTTATCGCGGCAGGCGAGGTCATCGAGCGCCCAAGCTCCATAGTCAAGGAGCTTATCGAAAATTCCATAGACAGCGGCGCCAGCAGCATTACCGTTGAGATAAAGCACGGCGGCATAAGCTATCTTCGCGTTACCGACAACGGCTGCGGCATTGAGCATGAGGATGTGCCCGTTGCGTTTCTGCGCCATGCTACAAGCAAGATACACCAAAAGGACGACCTTGACAGCATTATGACTCTTGGCTTCCGTGGTGAGGCGCTGGCTTCGATTTGCGCTGTTGCAAGAGTGGACGTGCTGACAAAAACTGCGGAGGAGCAGTACGGCACACACTACTCCATAGAGGGCAGCGAGGAAAAGGAATATGAGCGCACGGGCTGTCCCGACGGCACAACAATAATAATCCGCGACATTTTTTATAATGTTCCGGCGCGGCTAAAATTTCTGAAAAAGGACGTTGCCGAGGGTAACGCCATTGCTTCTATTGTTGATAAGATAGCACTCTCTCACCCCGAAATAGCGTTTCGGTTTATCCGTGACAACAAGCAGGAGTTCATCACTCCGGGCGACGGCTTGCTGTATTCGTCGGTGTATGCGGTCATGGGCAAGCAGTTTGCCGCGTCAATGATACCCGTTGACTACGAGCTTAACGGAATAAAAATCGACGGCTTTACCGTAAAGCCTGTTTTCGGCAGACCTAACCGCACCATGCAGCACTTTTTTATCAACGGAAGATACGTCAAATCCATGACCTGTATGCGTTCCCTCGAACACGCCTACGAAAACAGTATTATGGAGGGTAAGTTTCCGTCCTGCGTGCTGAGGCTGACGGTTTCCCCGAGTATGGTTGACGTAAACGTTCACCCTGCGAAGATAGAGGTGCGGTTTACCGACGACAGAGTTATCGCGGACAGCATATTTTTTGCTGTGAAAAACGCTATACTTCTCGATACTGCACCTGTTGAAATAAGCATAAAAAAGCCTGTTCCCGACTATACAAGACCGCTGCCCGAGGAGCCGCCCGAGTATACCCAAATGAAAATTGCCCCGACGGTCAGCGTGCAGGAAATAAGACCTGCGTTCAGAGAAGAGCCGCCTGCGGAGTATGTGCCGAAAATACAGCACGTACCCCTTGCGCCGAAGCAGCAGGAAATCGCACCTCCGCCTGTCCGCCGCGAGGAGGATATCGTGCATATACCGTATGAGATAAGCTCCGAGCCGAATTCCGAGGAAACGCCTATCGAGCAGCTTGCACCTGCGGAGGACGTGCAGTTCAAGTATATTTCCGAGGCGTCCTTTGAAAAGAAGAAGGCCCTGCCTCCTCCCGAGCCTGAAAAGGAGATATATTTCCGCGTTATCGGCGAGGCGTTCAAGAACTATATTATTGCCGAGGTGGACGGGGACATCGTGTTCATCGACAAGCACGCTGCCCATGAGCGGATACTGTTTGAAAAGCTGAAAGCAGGTCAGCAGAAGCTTGTGTGCCAAATGCTGCTTCAACCAACCGAGGTGCTTTTGGATTTTGAGGAATTTAACGCTCTTACACAGAACGGGGATTTCGCCCGTGAGCTGGGCTTTGAATTTGAGATATCGGGTGCGTCAAAGGTCTCGGTGCTTGGCATACCCAGCATACTGGAAGGCTGTGAGCCGAGCGATTTGATTATCGAGCTTGCGCGGAATATCTGCGAAAATAAGGCAAATCCCATGCCCGAGATACTGGACGATATGTACCACACCTTTGCCTGCAAGGCGGCGATAAAGGCAAACGACATAACTTCTCTCAAAGAGCTGTCGGTCATCGTGAAAACCGTGCTTACCGACGAGCGGATAAGATACTGTCCCCACGGACGCCCCGTTATGTTCAGACTGTCAAAACGGGAGCTTGAAAAGCAGTTCAAGAGAATTGTGTAAAGATTTACCGAAAGGAGGGGCGTTATGCCCGAAAATAAGCTGCCCCTGCTTGTGATTGCAGGACCTACCGCCTCGGGCAAGACCGCGCTTGGCATTGCTCTTGCAAAGGAGTTTGACGGCGAGGTCATTTCTGCCGATTCTATGCAGATATACAAGGGGCTTGACATTACCACGGCAAAGCCCACACCCGAGGAGACCGAGGGAGTGCCCCATCATTTGATAAGCATAATCGACATGGACGCCGAGTTCAGCGTGGCGGATTATGTGCGGCTTGCAAAGGAAAAAATTGCCGAGGTTTGCGCGCGGGGCAGACTTCCCATACTTGTGGGCGGTACGGGTCTTTACATTAATTCCCTTGTGGACGGAGTGAATTTCGATAACGCCGAAACCGACGGCAGGATACGCCAAAAGCTTGCGCGTGAGGCAGAGGAAAAGGGGATAGAAGCGTTGTATGAGCGGCTTAAACAAATTGACCCCGAAACGGCGGAGCTTGTGCCCGTGCAGAATACTGTGCGTGTGATACGCGCTTTAGAGATATACGAGCTGACGGGCATGAAATTCAGCGAGTATAAAAGGGTAAATATGGGAAAAGAGTCACCATATAAGCTTTGTATGCTGGGTCTCGGCTATGAGGACAGAGATGTCCTGTACGAGCGGATAAACCGCAGAGTTACGGTCATGGCGGAAAACGGCATGATCGAAGAGTGCAGAGCCGTGTACGAAAACCGGCGGCTTGGCACGGTTTGCCAGGCAATAGGCTACAAGGAGCTGATACCCTTCTTTGAGGGCAGAGATACGGCGGAAAGCTGCCTTGACAAAATTAGGCAAAGTTCCCGCAGATACGCCAAAAGACAGCTTACGTGGTTTAGGCGTGATGAACGAATTAATTGGATTTATATGGACAAAATCCATGATTTTGATAAAATTATGGAAATATGCAAAAAAACAGTAGCCAAAACGGAAATTTTGTGATATAATATAATGTAAGCATTTTTATATGCTTTTGTAAGGACTTTAATTTTATGAAAGGATGACAAAATTGAACAAAAACATGAATCTTCAGGACGTTTTTCTTAATCAGGCGAGAAAAGACAAAATGCTTGTAACGTTCATCCTTATCAACGGTTTCCAGTTTAAGGGCATAGTCAAGGGATTCGATAATTATATCGTTATCCTCGAAAGCGAGGGCAAGCAGGAGCTTGTATTCAAGCACGCGATATCCACTATTATCCCTGCAAAGCCCATATCCATTCTCGATTCGGAACAATAACGTATGAATACCGTAACAGTAAGAATTTTGGTTTTCTTCCTGTCGCTGTTTATGCTAATTACCGTTTTCAGTCAGGTCAGTATGCAGTTTAAGGACGACTATGTTACCGAGGCGGCGCTGATATATTCTTCCGCCGAAAAGGTTTCGTTTCAAGGTGTATACCTGCGCAACGAAACGGTGATAAGAAACACTTCAAGCGGTGTGCTTAGTTATCCCAACGCTGACGGCAGCAAAATTGCGAACGGTTCCGTTGTGGCGTATGTTTACGGCAGCGAGGAGGATATTTGGGTCAACAACAGGATAGAAGTGCTTAAAGAAGAGGTTAAGCTCCTTGAAAATGCACAAAATCCCGGTACGACGGCTGTGGTAAATCCCGAATTTATCTCTCCGCTGATTGATGAGCATTACCAGACGATTGCGTTCCTTATTGCCGAAAACGATTTGGACGCGCTTGCAGATGAGCGTAAGCAGCTTCAGACGCTGATGGATATATACCAGATAGTTATCAAAGAAGAAACTGATTTCAATGCGGCTATAGACAAGCTTCAGGAAGAGATTTCCGCTCTTGAAAGACGGCAGAAGGAGCCTAAAGCGATTATTACCTCCGAAAGCACGGGATATTTTATCAGCCATACCGACGGATACGAGGGGAAGCTTTCTCCCGATAATACTTCGGAATTGACGGTAGATAAAATAAAGGATATTATTGCCAATGCTAAAAACGACAGCTCGGGCAAATATGTGGGCAAGATGGTTGACGGATATTGCTGGAAGATGGCAGGAATTGTTAATCCCAAAGAAAGCAATTTCCGAATTGGCAGCGAAATAACTGTGAAGTTTGCTTCAACACCGGATACTGTAACTGCGGTGATAGAGGATCTTATCGAGTCGGACGACCCCGAGGAAAGCATAATCATACTTTCCTGCGACGAGCTTACATACAGCCTTGTTCAGAGGCGTGCCGAGAGAGTTGAGCTTATTCTTAACGACTACGAGGGAATAAAGGTGCCCAGAAAAGCTATCCGTTTTAACAAGGAAAACGAAAAGGGTGTGTACATTCTCTTGGGTCAGCGTATTGCATTCAAGAAAATCGATCCGATATACGAGTGCGACGAGTACCTGCTTTCGCAGATAACCTCGGACGCCGATTATGTAAGCGTTTATGACGACATTATAACAGAGGGCGAGATATCCGCCGATTTGTATGTATCCGAAACCACCGTATCCGAGGACGAAGAAAGCGTTCCCGAAGAGAAAACGGAGGGTGCGGAGGGTGAAAATACTTCTGCTACCGAAACCTCGGAGACAGAGA
Organism: Oscillospiraceae bacterium; assembly: GCA_017847885.1. Taxonomy (GTDB): domain Bacteria; phylum Bacillota; class Clostridia; order Oscillospirales; family Ruminococcaceae; genus RGIG8773. Next base: position 20,885 of record JAGAUA010000054.1, on the reverse strand, counting down.
CTGCTTCGGAAAGCGAGTCGGCATGAAACTGAAAAGAGGCGCGGAATATGGATATTAATATTTCCGAAAATTTGAAGCGAATACGGTATAACGTTGAGGAAGCTAAGGCAAAGTACCGAAAATCCGACGATATCGTAAGGATAATGGCTGTTACCAAAACGGTTCCGTATGAACGGGTCAACGAGGCGGTAAGGGAGGGCATAACTCTTCTCGGTGAGAACCGCGTTCAGGAATATCTCGAAAAAAAGGACTTCTATGATAAAAATGCTGAAATAAATTTCATAGGACACTTGCAATCCAACAAAATAAAGTATATTATTAATAGTGTGACGATGATACATTCAGTCGACAGCTTTAAGCTTGCGGAGGAAATCAACAGGCAGGCCGAAAAAAACGGCGTGTGTATGGACGTGCTTATCGAGGTCAATATCGGCGGCGAGGAGTCCAAAAGCGGCGTTTCGGTGGACGGTCTGGAGGAGCTTCTTTACAGCGCTTCGCAGCTGAAAAGTATCAGAGTCAGGGGGCTTATGACAATTCCCCCGGTGGGCAGGTCGGAGCAGTCCTTTGAGGATATGCGCGGTCTGTTTGAAAATATGAAAGCCAAGCGGATCGACAATATCGGCATGGAAATATTATCTATGGGTATGTCGTCCGATTATGAGCTTGCCGTTAAACACGGCTCAAATATAGTAAGAATAGGCTCCGGTCTTTTCGGTGCCAGAAAATAAAAGAGAGGAAGATATAAATGGGCTTATTTGACAGTCTTAAAGAACTTATCGGCATGGATAATGAGGACGAGAACGAAAACGACATTGATACATTTGATAACTCAAATGACAATTATGACAATGACGATTCGAACAAAAGGAATAAGGTAGTTAACATTCACGCTACCGCACAGCTTCAGGTAATTCTTGTAAAACCCGAGGTTTTCCAGGATACAAAGCAGATAGCAGACCATCTTAACTCCAAAAAGACGGTTGTGCTGAACCTTGAATCCACGACCCCCGATGTAACAAGAAGAATTATCGACTTCCTCGGCGGCGTTGCATACGCTAACGGAGGAAATATTAAGCCTGTTGCTAACAATACCTTTATTATCACGCCTTACAATGTTGGCTTTGTTGGCGAAGACCTTGTTGGCGAGCTGGAAAATAACGGAGTTTTCCTTTGATAAATGAGCAAGCTTAACGGTTATTACTCCAAACTCCCCGAGGAGGACAGGATACTTGTTTCGCATATTCTGGATATGCTTGAACAATGCGAAAAAAGCTTTCGTCCAAGGTTTTCCTGCTTTCTTGACGAGCGTCAGGCTATCCTTGCCCGTTCGGTAATGACGGAGCAGGGGTGTGAAAGCTATAAGCTTTACGGCGGCTATGAGGGCGCTTCAAGAACGGTTTTGGGGGTGTTTCCGCCTTATTGGGACGATGAAGACTGCTTTCCCGTATCTGCGCTTACTTTTAGGTACAGAGGCGCGGACAAGCTTTCTCACAGAGATTTTCTCGGTGCGTTTATGTCAAGGCAGATAAAGCGGAATATGCTCGGGGATATAGTCGTGGGTACTGGCTGTACGGTGGTTTTTGTGTATGACACGGTAAAGCCCGTGCTTATGTCCGAGATAAGCAAGATCGGCTCTGCAGGGGTGAAGATTACCGAGGAGAAAAACCCCGAGATCAACATAGAGCAGTCTTTTACAGAAAAAAGCGGCACGGTTTCGTCGCTCAGGCTTGACGGCATAATCAGCATGGCGGCAGGCATAAGCCGCGAGAAATCAGCGTCGCTTATAAAAGGCGGAGGAGTTTCGGTCATGTATAACGTGACCCAGTCGCCGTCCTGTCAGCTTTCCGAGGGGGATATCTTTTCGGTCAGAGGATACGGCAAATTCCTGCTTTTTTCGGTGAACGGCAAAACAAAAAAGGATAGATACCGTATAACGGTAAAAAAATATAATTGATGAGGTGAAGGCAATGCTGAGCGTTAAGGATATCAACAACAGACGTTTTGAACAGGCAAGACCCGGTTACAAGCCCGAGGAGGTCGATGATTTTCTCCGTGAGATCGCACGGGATATTTCTCAGTATCAGAAGGATAAGGAGGACGCAGAAAAGAAGATCGAGGTCCTTGTTGAAAGCGTAAGAGAGTATAAAAAGGATGAAGAAGCCCTCAAGGACGCGCTTATCGGCGCTCAGAAGCAGGGTAAGGCTGTTATTGCCGAGGCTCATGCTCAGGCTGAAAAGATCCTTGCAGACGCAAGGGCAAAGGCTGACGAGATAATCGGTTCAACAAGAGTTCAGCTTGAAAAGGAAAAGCACTGCCTTGTAAAAATGCAGCAGGAGGTTTCCGATTTCAAGGCTAATCTGCTGAATATGTACAAGCAGCATTTGGAGCAGATCACGGCTATTCCCGACTTTGACGATGATGAGGACGAAGACGAGGAGGAAGTTCCCGTTTCCGCAGCTCCTGCATCGGAGCCTGCACCCGCACCTCAGCCTGTTGAACAGAATATGGAAGCAACACGGGTAATGGAAAATCCCTTCAAGCAGGAGAAGTCCGCTTCGCCTTTCGGAGATTCCGCTTTTGCAGGCGCTTCAAAAACCGAAAACAAGTTCGGAGATTTAAAATTCGGACAGAATAAATAAAATCCAAGGAGAGAGTATATCAATGGCGCAGGATTACAATTCTACACTTAATCTTCCCCAGACCGACTTTTCGATGAGAGGCAATCTTACGCAGAAAGAGCCTGCAATGATCGAAAACTGGGATAACGAAAGAACATACTACGAGATGATCAAAAAGAACGAGGGCAAGCCCCTTTATGTTCTTCACGACGGTCCTCCGTATGCAAACGGAAATATCCATATGGGTACCGCGCTTAACAAGGTACTGAAGGATATTATCGTCCGCTATAAAAATATGAACGGCTTCTGTTCACCGTATATTCCCGGTTGGGATACCCACGGTCTGCCTATCGAGCTTAAAGCGCTCAAAACTATTGGCGTTGAAAACGGTGCAATTCCTCCTGTTGAGTTGAGAAAGCACTGCGAGGAGTACGCTCTCAAGCAGGTGGAAAACCAGAAAAGCCAGTTCAAGCGTCTCGGCGTATGGGGTGATTTTGATAATCCTTACCTCACTCTCAGACCTGCTTTTGAGGCAAGACAGGTTGAAATTTTCGGCGATATGTACAGCAAGGGCTACATCTACAAGGGCTTGAAGCCTGTTTATTGGTGTCCCGACTGCCAGACCGCTCTTGCGGAGGCTGAAATTGAGTATGAGAACGACCCGTGCCATTCTATCTACGTAAAATTTAAGGTTACAGACGACAAGTGCAAGTTTACTGCGCTTGGTCTTGACCTTGATAAAACATTTTTCGTTATCTGGACGACAACGACTTGGACTCTTCCCGGAAACCTTGCAATCTGCCTCGGTCCCGAGTATGAGTACACCGTTGTTCAGGCAAACGGCGAAAATTACGTTATGGCAGCAGAGCTTGTAAAGCCCACAATGGCTGCTGCAAAAATCGAGGATTACACCACAACAGGCTCATTCACCGGCAAGGAGCTTGAATATATCGTTACAAAGCACCCCATTATGGACCGCACTTCAATGGTTATCGTTGGCGACCATGTTACTCTCGAAAGCGGTACAGGCTGCGTTCATACGGCCCCCGGCTTCGGTGTAGACGACTTTGAGGTATGCAAAAAGTACCCCGAGATCGGCATTGTCGTACCCGTTGACTCAAAGGGCGTTCAGACAGCAGAGGCAGGCAAGTATGCAGGTCTGACCACAACCGATTCCAACAAGGTCATTGCTCAGGATCTTGAGGATTGCGGCGCGCTGTTTGCTCTTGAAAAGATCGTCCATCAGTATCCTCACTGCTGGAGATGTAAAAATCCTGTTCTTTTCCGTGCGACAGAGCAGTGGTTCTGTTCCGTTAAGGACTTCAAGGATACCGCTGTCAAGGCTATCGAAGACGTTCAGTGGATTCCCGAGTGGGGTCAGGACAGGATCAAGGGCATGGTCAGCGACAGAAGCGACTGGTGTATCTCCCGTCAGCGTACATGGGGCGTGCCGATACCTGTTGTTTACTGCAAGGACTGCGGAAAGCCCGTTGTTACTCCCGAAACTATCAGAAATATTTCCGATATGTTCCGTAACGAGGGCTCAAATTCATGGTATCTCAAGGACGCTAAGGACTTTATTCCGGAGGGAACGAAGTGCGAGTGCGGCTGTACCGAGTTTATCAAGGAAAAGGACATTTTCGACGTTTGGTTTGACAGCGGCGTAACTCACAAGGCTGTTATGGAAGAACTTGGCTTTGATACGCCCGTTGACCTTTACCTTGAAGGCGCAGACCAGTACAGGGGCTGGTTCCAGTCATCGCTGCTCACATCTGCCGCAACCAAGGGCAGAGCGCCCTACAAGGCTGTATGCACCCACGGCTGGGTAGTTGACGGCGAGGGCAGGGCAATGCACAAGTCTTTGGGCAACGGTATCGACCCCAGCGAGATCACAGAACAGTACGGCGCAGATATTCTCCGTCTGTGGGTAGCTTCCTCCGATTATCACTCCGATATCAGAATTTCCAAGGAAATTTTGAAGCAGCTTTCCGATACCTATAAGAAAATCAGAAATACCGCAAGGTATATTCTGGGAAATCTTTGCAACGGCAGCGGCTTTAACCCCGATACTGACTGCGTTTCAAACAGCGAGCTTCACGAGATCGACAAGTGGGCGCTCATTAAGCTGAATGCTCTTATCGACAAAGTAAAAGCAGCGTATGACGCGTTTGATTTCCATATTGTGGTGAGCAGTATTCACAATTTCTGCATTACCGATATGTCAAACTTCTACCTTGACATTATCAAGGACAGACTTTACTGCACGGGCGAGAAATCCGTTGACAGACGTGCTGCTCAGACAGCAATGTACAGAATTCTCAGCGCACTTTCAAGAATGCTTGCACCTGTTCTCTGCTTTACAGCAGAAGAAATCTGGAAATATATGCCTCACACATCTTCTGACGATGCAAGAAGCATCTGCATGAATGATATGCCCGAAAAGCTTGATATTTCCGCAGATGCAGCATTTGAGGAGAAGTGGAACACCATTTATATGCTTCGTTCCGACGTTACAAAGGCTCTTGAAGCAAAGCGTCAGAACAAGTTTATCGGTGCGCCTTTGGAGGCAAAGGTCATTATCCATGCAGGCGCAAATTACGATAAGTTCAATGCGTTCAAGGATATCCTTGAAAAGGTGTTTATCGTTTCTGCCGTTGAGGTCGTTTCCGACGGCACGGGCGAATACGGCAGCGAGTGCTTTGACGGTGTGACATACGATGTTGAACGCGCAGCAGGCGGCAAGTGCGAGCGCTGCTGGGCATATTCGGAAACAGTAGGACAGAGTGCGGAGCATCCCACACTTTGCGCGCGCTGTGCAGCCGAGGTCAAGTAAGCTATTACCTAAGCCAAGGGGGATTTTCCCTTTGGCTTAGATTAGGTTAGGATTTAAAATGATAATTTTTCTTATTTTGTTGGGAATAATTCTTGTTGCTGCCGACCAGCTTATCAAATTTTGGGCAGTAGACGTGCTTATGCCTGTAAAGGAAATGCCCTTTATACACTTTGGGGGCTTTCACATTCTCGGACTCAGATACGTTGAGAATACAGGTGCGGCATTCAGCAGCTTTTCCGGGGCAAGGTGGCTGCTTACGGCTCTTGTATCGGTTATGCTTGTTGCAATGCTGATTTTCGTGATAAAATACAAATACAAGCACCCGTTTTTTCTGATAAGTTCCGTTATGATAATGGCAGGCGGCGCAGGAAACCTCATTGACAGAGTACGGCTCGGCTATGTTGTGGATTATCTTGATGTAAAGCTGTTTAACTTTGCAGTATTTAACTTTGCAGATGTATGCGTAGTTTTAGGTGCAGTATTCATGCTGATATTTATGTTTTTCATTGAGCCTAAGCTTGCGGAAAAAGATGCAGAAATGAAGCGTGAACTGCATATGGAAAAGGAAAGATCCGATGAGCCGAATTGAGTATACTGTGGAAGAGCCTTGCTGCGAAATGCGTATTGACAAATGGATATGCGAGCAAAACAGCGATATATCTCGTTCAATGCTGCAAAAGCTTCTCAAGGAGCAGCAGGTCACCGTCAACGGCAAGGCGGTTGCAAAGAGCTATCTTGTTAAGACTGGGGACGCGATCTCCTTTGAAATTCCCGAGCCGACGGAGCTTGATGTTGTCCCCGAAAATATCCCCATTGAGATCGTTTATCAGGACGATCACCTGCTTGTGGTAAATAAGCCCAAAGGCATGGTCGTTCACCCTGCCGCAGGAAATTATAACGGTACGCTGGTAAACGCTCTTCTTTATCATTGCAAGGGTCAGCTTTCCTCAATAAACGGGGTGATACGCCCGGGGATAGTACACCGCATTGATAAGAATACCAGCGGTCTGCTTATCGTTGCAAAAACAGACAAGGCACACGCAGGACTTGCTGAGCAGATAAAGGCGCACACCTTTACACGGGAATATCAGGCAGTCGTCTGTGGACGGTTCAAGGAACCTTGCGGCACAATAGAAGCGCCAATCGGCAGACACCCCGTAGACCGCAAAAAAATGTGCGTAACTGAAAAAAATTCAAAGGAAGCAAAAACGGAATATACGGTAATTGATGAATTTGGCAGCTATTCACACGTAAAGTTAAAACTCTTTACAGGCAGAACGCATCAGATACGCGTACACATGGCGTATATCGGACATCCCGTGTTCGGCGATGATGTTTACGGAAAGTCTTCAAAGCTGTGTGAAGGTCAATGCCTTCACGCTAAGAAAATCGGATTTGTACATCCCATTGACGGCAAATATTACGAGTTTGACAGTGAATTGCCGGATTATTTTCAAAATGTAATGAACAAACTTTCAAAATAAAAGGATTTTTTATGGCTGATTTCTCAAAAAATGTGCTGATAACCGATTTGGACGGTACGCTTCTTCCGCACAGCAAAATTTTAAACGAAAAGGATTTGCGTGCGATCGAATATTTTAAGGCGAACGGCGGAATTTTTACCGTTGCCACGGGGCGTATTTTGCAAGCAACGGAGCAGTTTTTCGGTGACCTAAAACCAAATGCGTCTGTTATAATGAACAACGGCGGACTGATTTACGATACGGCGGCAAAGAAAGCGGTGTACAGCGTTTTTCTTGATAGCGCCGCAGTTGAATATACAAAAAAAATGATGGAGCATTTTCCCGAAATAGGCGTTGAGATAAACACAATGGACGAGATTTTTGTGGTGCGAATGAGCGAGCTTGAACGCTGCCATCTGGATATGACTCATTTGCCGTATACAGAGGTGTCCTTTGAGGAAGTGCCCAAGGACGGTTGGTGCAAGGTGCTTTTTTCCATAGACCCCGACAAAATGCACCTGCTTGAAGAATATACCGCCGAAATGGGCTGGGATAAAACCGACTTTGTGGCTTCTGGCGCATTTCTTTTCGAGTGCCTGCCAAAAGGCTGTACCAAAGGCAGTGCGCTGAAAAAGCTTGCCGAGCTTCAAGGTTGGGGCGACTATACTATTTCTGCGGCAGGAGATTATGACAACGACCTCGCAATGCTGGAGTTTGCGGACATTTCTTTTGCACCGCAGAACGCAAAGAACAACGTTAAGGAAGCGGCAAGCTGTGTTACGGCAGCGACCTGCAACGAGGGCGCAATTGCAGAAGCAATTGAATATATTGAAAAGGAATGTAAAGTGAAATAGCTTTTCACTTACGTCATAGAAAGGAATGGTAAAAATATGGACGTTTCTATCAAAAAGCAGCTTGAAATCAAGGCCTGCAAGGTGAGAATGGGTGTAATCGAGGGTGTCTACAATGCAAAATCGGGTCACCCCGGCGGTTCGCTTTCTATCTGCGACCTCCTCACATATCTTTATTTTGCAAAGCTGAACATTGACCCCAAGAATCCTAAAATGCCCGAAAGAGACAGGCTGGTCCTTTCTAAAGGACACTGCGCACCTGCGCTTTATTCCGTGCTTGCACAGAGAGGCTTCTTCTCCGCAGACGAACTGAAAAAGCTCCGTCACATCGGTGCAATGCTTCAGGGTCACCCAGATATGAAGGGTACTCCCGGCGTTGATATGAGCACAGGCTCTCTCGGTCAGGGTATTTCCGCTGCCTGCGGTATGGCTCTGGGCGGAAAGCTTTCCTGCGCGAATTATAAGGTGTACGCAATTCTCGGCGACGGCGAGATAGAAGAGGGTCAGGTTTGGGAAGCAGCAATGTTTGCGGCTCACAACAAGCTGGATAATCTTGTTGCAATCGTTGACAATAACGGTCTCCAGATCGACGGCAAAATCACCGATGTATGTTCTCCCATGCCGATAACCGATAAGTTTGAAGCTTTTGGTTGGCACGTTATAACAATGAACGCTCACGATTTCGACGATATCGAGCGTGCATTTGACGAAGCTGAAAAAATCAACGGCAAGCCTGTTGCTATCATTCAGACAAGTACAAAGGGCAAGGGCGTTTCGTTCATGGAAAATCAGGTCGGCTGGCACGGCTCGGCTCCGAATGCAGAGCAGTACGAGCAGGCAATGAGCGAACTTAACGCACAGCTTAAAGCTTTAGAAGCTTAATCCGGGAAAGGAACAGGTGAATAAAATGGCAGATGTAATTAAAAAGGCAACCAGAGAAAGCTACGGCGAGGCTCTTGCAGAGCTTGCGGATAAATATGAAGATTTAGTCGTTCTTGACGCTGACCTTGCGGCGGCTACAAAGACAGGTATATTCAAGAAAAAATGTCCCGAGAGATTTATCGACTGCGGTATCGCAGAGGCAAATATGATGGGCGTTGCGGCAGGACTTGCAACAACGGGCAAAAAGGTTTTTGCAAGCTCTTTTGCAATGTTTGCGGCAGGCAGAGCATACGAAATTGTTCGTAACTCTATCGGCTATCCCCATATCAACGTAAAAATCGGCGCAACTCATGCAGGTATTTCCGTAGGTGAGGACGGCGCTACACACCAGTGCAATGAGGATATTGCTCTTATGAGAACTATTCCCGGAATGACCATTATCAACCCTGCCGACGATGTTGAAGCAAGAGCGGCTGTTGAAGCGGCAATCAACATTGACGGTCCCGTATATCTCCGTTTCGGACGTCTTGCAGTGCCCGTTTTCAACGATAAGGACACCTACAAGTTCGAAGTAGGCAAGGGCGTTCAGCTCAAGGACGGCAAGGACGCAACGATCGTTGCAACAGGTCTTATGGTAAACGAGGCTCGCATGGCAGCCGAAACTCTTGAAGCAGAGGGTATTTCCGTTCGTGTGATAAACATTCACACTATCAAGCCTCTTGACAAGGAAATTATCTGCAAGGCGGCAAAAGAAACGGGCGTTATCGTAACTGCCGAGGAACACAGTGTTATCGGCGGACTTGGCTCTGCTGTTGCCGAAGCTGTAACGGAGTGCTGTCCCGTACCTGTTGTCAAGGTAGGTGTAAACGACGTTTTCGGACATTCGGGTCCTGCGGTTGACCTTCTCAAGGAATTCGGTCTTTCCGCCGAAAATATCGTTGAAAAGGTTAAGTATGCACTTACATTAAAGAAATAATTCGGCATACAATAATAATTTTCACAAAGCTGCTTTTAATAAGCGGCTTTGTTTTTTATATATGTTTATTTATAAAAATTAATAAGTAATTGACAAATTTTGTACAGCGTGGTATAATTACTATAAATAGTCAGATCCATTCAGAAATCGTTTGTATTCTTTAGGATCGGCTTGCTTTCCGCAAAAACGGACAGGCGTACAATGGCTATAAATATGAAAGGGTGATTTTTATGGGAAAAATTGAAAAAAGCAATTCCCGGCACCGCAGAATTTCAAAAGTGCTTGCTTCAATCACAGCAGTTGCTTTGGCTGCGATGAATGTGCCGTTCGGCTCGGTCGCTTTTGCGGTAGGGGACAACGGTGCAGTAAGTGCTGAAGCTGTTTATTCGTGTGATTCGGGAGAAACTAACGATGAACTGCTTGAAGCCTACATCGACCATTACATCATGGCTGATTCGCAGTTTGGCTTGTATCAGTTCAGACCGACTGCCGATAGCTATCTTACTGAAGATGAAAAAGTGGTCTATGATTTCCTTAAGGGAGAAATCCAAAAGGTTGCTGCAGGTACACTTGCTTCAACGAAATTTGAAAAAAATATTTCGTGCAGTTTAGCCGAGCTCGGACTCTCGTCAAATCCTACAAATGAACAATTTTCAGCTGCTGTTAATGCTAAGTATGATTTGGATAAGATCATTGACTGTCTGCTTAACGACTGCCCCTATGAGCTGTATTGGTATGATAAGACCGTGGGCACTTCGCTGGGTATGTCATATTCGACCGGTACGCTTACATTGACTTATAGCCTTACTGTTGCTTCGGAATATAAAACCGATACATATGTTGCGGATACAACCAAAACATCGGCAGTATCTTCCGCTGTCAGCAAAATAAATACTATAAAAAGCACATATGCGAGCAAAACCGACCTTGAAAAGCTTCAGGGTTATAAAGATGAGATATGTACTCTCGTTTCATACAATGATACTGCTGCAGACGGCGGAGTTGATTACGGCAATCCGTGGCAGCTTATCTGGGTATTTGACGGCGATGCAAACACTAACGTCGTTTGCGAGGGATATTCCAAGGCGTTCAAATACCTTTGCGACCTGACCGATTTCAGCGAGGATATTTATTGCTATACCGTTACCGGAACAATGGACGGCGGCGATCATATGTGGAACATTGTGGAGATAGGCGATAAAACCTATCACGTTGATGTGACAAACTGTGATGAAGGCACTGTCGGTTACCCCGATTTGCTGTTTTTAAAGGGTGTAACAGACTCCACAGCAAGCGGATTTACAATTGAAAGCATTAATTATCTTTATGACGAGGATACAAAAGCTGTTTACTCTACCGAGATTGGAAAGCTTTCCACCGCCGACTACACACCTGCGGTTACAAAAACTCTTGACAGCATTGCTATTAAAACACAGCCGTCCGATAAGGAATACACCATCGGCGAAGCTTTTGACCCCACCGATCTTGTAATAACAGCAACATATTCTGAGGGCGACCCTGAGGATATTGCATACAGCGAGGCTAACAAAGGCGATTTCAGCTTTTCGCCTGCGACATTTACCGAAGCAGGAACTGGCAAAACCGTTACTGTGACTTATAAAGGAAAAACTGCCGATATTGAGGATATTACGGTAAACAAGAAAACCCCTGCGGCTTCGGACTTCACATTTACACCTCCTGCAAACACGGATTATGACGGAAATGCCAAAACAGCAACCGTATCAGCTAAGACCGGCATAACCGGCATGGGCATTGTTTCCGTTAAGTATTATAAGGAAGACGTAGAAACCGAGCCGAAAGCAAAGGGTACATACAAAGTAAAGATCGAAGTTGCCGAGGGTACAAACTATTCAGCAACGACAACTGAACTTACTGATGATTCATGGACATTTACAATAGGCGGAGCTTCCATTTCGGGCGCAACCGTAACAGTTGAGGGCGGTCCCTTTACTTATACGGGAAGTGTGATAGAACCCACTGTAAAAGTTGAGCTTGGAAGCAAAACTCTTACAAAGGGCGTTGATTACACCGTTTCATACGAGGACAATACAGATGCAGGAACTTCCGCAAAAGTTACCGTTACAGGCACGGGCAACTATACCGGTACTGCTTCGGCAACATTCACTATCGGAAAAGCTACTCCGACAATAACCGGCGTAAGCGTTTCTTCTCCCGCTACCGTATATACAAGCACAGCTCCTTCCACTGTAACGCTTACCTGCACGGCAAAGCTTGGTGAAACAACAGTTCTCGGAAATATCGCGCTTGACGGTGTAACAGCATTTACGGAAGGCACAAGCAATTATAACTGGAAATTCACACCTTCTAATACGGATAATTTCAATTCCACGACAGGTACGGTTCCCATCACTGTTACCGCAGATACTATTGATTCTATCGCGATAACAACCGATCCGACAAAAACCACATATACCGCAGGCGATAAGTTTGCTCCTGCAGGTCTCAAAATCACAGCAACATATTTAAGCGGAGCAACAAAGCCGGTTACATATGACAACACTACAAAGAGTGCTTTCAGCTTTGAACCCTCACTTGAAACTGCGCTTAAAACGACCGACACTACTGTAAAAGTAACATATACCGAAAACGGCGTAGCTAAGTCTAATACTGTTACAATCACCGTTGGAAAGGCTACTCCCACAGTAGATGCCCCCACCGGACTTACCGCTACCTACGGAAAAACTCTTGCAGATGTAACTCTTCCCACCGTTACAGGCGGCACATGGGCATGGAAAGACTCTACTTCAACTTCTGTAGGAAATGTCGGCACAAAAACATTTAAGGCGACATACACCCCTGACGATCTCGATTATTCTTCGGTTGATAAAGATGTTACCGTGACCGTTAATCCTGCTTCTCTCACTGTTTCCGCAACAGCAGTGGATAAGGATTACGACAAGACAACAACTGCAGAAGCAAGCGTATCATTCACCGGACTTGTTAACTCTGAAACTCTTGATAAAGATGTAGATTACACCGTTTCGGCAGCATTTGATGACGCTAATGCAGGAACAGGCAAAACTGTCACTGTTACGGTTACTCTGTTGAATACCGACAAAGCAAAGAATTATACTTTGGCAAGCGGTACAACTACAGCAACCGCTAACATCAACAAGATCAATCCTAACGTTACAAAGCCTTCGGTTCTTTCCATTACATATACGGGTGATACTGCTCCTACACTCGGTGATGTTACACTTCCTGCCGGCTGGGTATGGTCAGAGGGTGACGCTACTTCTCTTATCGAGGGAAGTTCCGACCACGAGGCAACCTATACTCCGGCAGATACCACTAACTACAACACCTTGATTGCAACAGTTACCGTAAAGGCAATAAAGACTGAGTGCGACCACGTTGGCAAGATCACAACAACTACATCTCCCGAATCTCCTAACTGCGGAGATACAGTTACCGAAACAAAGGAATGTACAGAATGCGGCTGGACGGATACAATTACTTACGTTAAGGAACACGCATGGAATTCAAGTTTCACCATTGATACCCCTGCAACCTGCACAACTCCCGGTGAAAAGTCTATACATTGTGCAAACTGTTCTGCAACAAAGGATGTAACAGCTATCCCTGCACTCGGACACACAGGCGGTACTGCAACCTGCACCGATGCTGCAATATGCTCGGTTTGCGGCGTATCCTACGGTGCTCCTCTCGGACATCTCCCGTCGGAAGCTTATTCATTCGACAGCGAATCGCACTGGCATGAATGTACACGCTGCAGCGAAAAGCTTGATCTGGCAGATCACATTTCCGACGGCGGCGTTGTTACAAAACCTGCAACAGCCACCGAAACAGGTGTAAAAACATACTCTTGCACAGTTTGTAAAAATACTATCAAGACTGAAATTATCCCTGCAACAGGCGGCGGTTCCGATCCTGCGCCTGTGATCCCGTCAAGTCCTTCTTACAGCAATCCTTCAAACAGCAGCAGTTCTTCGTCCTCTGTCAGCAAGCAGCCCGAAATAAAGGGTGAAAATGGCAAGACAGGCTGGACCGCTATCGCAGAGGTTATTGCTAATTCTTCCGAAAATGGCAGCGTTACTATTGATATGAACGGCACTTCCACTCTTCCGAAGAAAATACTTGAAGAAGCAGCCGATAATAAGATCGACCTTGTTATCGAAACGGGCAATGGAATCAAATGGACTATCTACGGAGAAAGCATTACAAATGCTAAGGATATCAACCTTGATGTAACAAAGGGTACAGATAATATCCCTGACAATGTTATTTCCACAGTAAGCTATGGAGAGCCTGTTGTTCAGCTTTCCCTTGCTCATAACGGCAAATTCGGATTTGACGCTGTCATGAGTATTACTCTCGGCAAGAAATATGACGGTTCATACGCTAACCTCTACTACTACAACAAAAAGACCAAGGAAATGGAACTTACAGATTGCTCCGAAATTTTAAACGGCAAGACTGATCTTATGTTCAACCACGCTTCTGAGTGGGCGATCGTTATCAGTGATAAGCCTGCCATGGATTTTGAAGATGTCGGAGCAGGCGCAGGTATCTATGAGAAATCGGAAAACATAGATATTTCCACAGCGATGTCGCCGGTGATTTTTGTTATTTCTGCGGCTGCAGCTGCAGTTCTGATGGTTATTGTACACCGCAAAAAAGCCGGCAAGTAAAAGCATACCATAAGCTCATAGCATAAATTTTTATCCCGCCGCTCCGGTAAACGGAGAACGGCGGGATTTTTTTATTTAGAGAATTGGCAAAGAAAAATTTACTTGAATTATGAACATAAATCAAAGGATACATTTATGCTTCCATCTTCCGCTTTTGTAACGGATAATGCTTACCGCCGCCGTTATAAACCATGTAAAGCAGGTGGTGAGCCATATGCCCCAATATCCTATGGTAGAAACGGAGGTAAGTATCAGCGAAATACCTATGCGGCATATTACCTCGGCAGTACCGTTCACAAGGGCGTATCCTGTATCTCCTGCGCCGTTCAGAAAGCCTCTGACCGTATGAATGCTACCCAGCGCCCAATAAAAGCACCCCGTAATAACGATAGCCCGTGAGGCAATATAAATTACATCGCTTCCTGTTACAAAACAGGAGGTCAGCTGCCGCCCGAACAGCATGAACAGTATCAGTACCGTAAAAGCAAATGCTGTTGATATTTTAAGCGCAGACCGCAGACCGCTTACCGCGCGGTCACTTTTTCCGGCGCCTATATTTTGTCCCGTGAACGTGGAAACTGCTGCATTAAGCGATGAGAACGGCTGCTGAATAAGCTGCTCTATCCTCATGGAAACGGTATACGCCGCCATGACGGTTTCTCCGAAGCCGTTTGTGACCCTTTGCAGCGCCGTCATTGACACAGAGATAAGTCCGTTCTGAACGGCTATGGGCAGACCCGTTTTTATGCACCGCAGTATCAAATCCCTGTCGGCTTTGATATCTTCTGCGGAAATACAAATCTCCCTGCCTTTTCCGAAGCAGTATATTATGCAGGATACCGCAGAAAGTCCCTGGGCAAGCACGGTTGCCCAGGCCGCTCCCGATACCCCAAGGTTTAGCACCACCACAAACAGCAGGTCAAGCGCTGCATTGAGAATACTTGCCGCACCCAGAAACACCAGCGGCGTTTTTGAGTCACCCACAGCCCTCATCATGGCGTTTATCCAATTGTACGCCGCAACCGCAACAGTACCGCCGCAGGCTATCTTCATATAAACGGCGGAGGTTTGGATAAGCTCATCGGGAACGTTAAGAAACCGAAGAACAGGCTTTGCCGCAAACACGGAGATAATGCTTACCGCCAACCCGAAAACCGCCGTGACAATAGCGGAATTGACCACCGCAAGCCGCAGCTTTTTGTTGTCCCCCGAGCCGAAAAGCTGGGAAACAATAACGCCTGCACCAATAGAAAGACCTATGCAGAGGGTGTAGAAAAGATACGTTATCGAGCCTGTTGCGCCAACTGCAGCAAGAGCGTTATCTCCGAGATAACGCCCTACCACAAGGGTATCAATAATATTGTATGTCTGTTGAAGCAGATTTCCGCCAAGCAGGGGAAGGGCAAACCGTATGATATGCCCCGTTTCGCTGCCTTCCGTCATATTTCTTGTATTGCTCATTATTATGACCATTTTTCCAATAGGGAAAATGCTCTCCTTTCGATGTTCCTGTGGTTTTGCTTGATAATCAAAACTTTTTACCTCGGAGTAATTGATTGCTCTTAGCCTGTGACCTGCATACCGTCAATGCTGTATTCGCCCGAAACAACGGTTATCCTTGCGCTGTGAGTGTCCTTTTCAAGTCCGTCAAAGATGAAGGATATCTCACGGGAGCCTGTTTCGTACACATCTGTCGTTACCGGGTCATTTCCGTCAATTTGTACTGAAAGCACCGCACCTGCGGCGGTTTCTCCCGTAAGCGCAAAGCCCGTGCCGAAAAAGCTGACCGATACAGACGAGCCTGCCTGCCCCTTGGAAATGGTGCGCTTGTAATTTTTGAAGCTGCTCATTGTATTATGCTCCCATTTGCCCTCGTAATCAAACCAGGGGTCGGTGTTGTCATAGCGTGTGATGTACGTGTCCGCGCCGTCTATGGGCTCAATGAGCAGATGCGCGAAGCTGTTTCTGTTGTAGGAACTGTAAAGCGCCGCTCTTCCTGCGCCTATGAGCGACTCGGTTTTTGCCGCATATTCCGCCGCCTTTTCACCGTCGATGTATGCGCAAATTTTGCCGTTATCCGCTGATATTTTCAGCCTATGAGAAGCCGTGCCGTCAAAATTCGTGAGTTTGCCCTCAGCCTTTGCCTTATCGTTGGCATTCAGCTTCCAGTTTCCGTCTTCGAAAAGCTGTATCCAGTATCCGCTGCATCCGTTGCAGGCAAGGGTATATCTCAATCCTGCACCTGCATAATTACTTGACGTGTCATCGGACTTGGCAAGCTTAACATCTGCCGATACGCTGTAATTGTACCATCTGTCATCGCCGAGGCAGGTGACAGGGTCGGGAGTCCAGCCCCATTCCTTTGCCTTGGTTTCGTGGGTAATTTGCTGTACAAGCACATTGCCGTTTTCGGTAACTTCCACCTCAAAAGCGCCCCCTTGGTCGGTGGTATATCTGGGGGCAAATCCTCTTGAGGAAAGGTAATTATCGGGGTAATCTTTGTATCCAAAATCGTCCGAATAGGGGAGTGCAAGCACGGTTCTTTCCGAAATATCGGCGTTTGCGTACTCCGTCTGCGAGGGCGTTACCGTTGAGACCGTAACCATAGAAAAAGGCTTTACGGAAATGTTATAGCTGTAAACGCCGCCATTTTCCACGGGGGTGATATCGGATATTTTCCTGAAATAGTTTTCGTCATAGCTGCCGCCGTCGGGACCTCTTGTTTCCCAAACGCCCACATTTGCAGACGCTTTATCAAGGTTTGATACGTTAATGGTGTAATCAATTGGCTCGGGTGTACTGTTGACGATGACCGTGCTGTAATTTCCCGTTTCGGTGTCGGCGGCGGTCATGTAGCTGTAAACCGCGTCAACTATGGCATGACCGTCACCGCCCGGCTTTCCGTCGGAATAGCAGGCATCGTCCGCAAACGCCCAGCCTTTCTTTATAAATTGTGAAAAATGCAGGGACATATAAAATCCGCTGTCCAGCATAAAATATCCGCTCCATGGGTCGCAGGCGGAAATAAGCTGCTTCTGGCAGTAGCAAGCTCCGTCGTAATAAGCGGATACAACAGGCTGGTATTCGTAAAGGGTCATTCCGCCGTTCGGGTACATACCGATTATTCTGTTTGCAATATCCAGCGTGCCGTTTATGCCCGACAAGTCCGAGCCGAATTTGCCCTGGGCATAATTCATGGGGGAGCTTGCCTCGCTAAACCATAATTCCTTGCCGTACTGCTCCGCAAGCTTCATCGCCTCGGACGTAGACGAGCTTGTGTAGTGGCTTCCCACAACATCGACAGCATTCAGAAGCTCCTCGTCCTTCAGCATCATGTCGGCGAAATACCACGTGCATACCTCTTCGCCGCCCACTATTTTGATTTTGGAGTAATCATAAGGGCAGTCCGTTTCGCCTTTTAAACGGGAAGAAAAATACTTTATCCATTCGGTATCGTAAGCTCTTTCATTCTGCACAACGCTTACATAATCAAATTTCAGCCCGTAGGTCTCATACGCGGCGTCAAGGGTCTCCTTGTACCAGCGGTATCTTGCACCGTAAACGTCCTCCGCGTCCGACACCCATTTTGGCTCGCTCCACCAAAGCATATCAAGGGTAAGGTCGGGGTTTATCTCCTTTGCGTCGGCGGCAAGCTGATATCCTGCGCCCCTTGTAACGTCCGCCTTTTCATCGGCAAAGCGCTTTACCGCAGGCTCCGTTCCCGAGGAGGAATTTATATCCGACCCCATTTCAATTTTAAGATGGTTAACGCCGATACCCTCGCTGCCGAAAATATATTCAAGCAGCCTATGATATGCTTCGGGTTTTTCCGCCTTGTAGTCAAGCAACAGACGGGAGGAATTGTTTCCGCTGACCATTCCCGCGCCGCGGTAAAGCATATTTGCCCTTGTGTTAAGCCTTGCACCGTCAATGATTATCTCTTTCATTTTCCCGTACTCCTTTACAGCCGATTTGTTGTAAACAATTATAACTCCATGCACTGTTTCGGTCAATATAAAATATTTTGCATATTATTAAAATATGAACATTGGGCAGGTGCAAAAAAAGCCGAAACGTTAATGCGCTTCGGCTTTTTTTACAGACCCCTGTTTCTTCGGTATTCTCTCGGCGAAACCCCCTCCAGCTTGCGGAAAACTATGCTGAAATAGTTCCTGTCGGGATAGCCTGCCATTCTGCCTATCTCGCCTATTTCAAGAGACGTGTTGGAAAGAAGCGCCTTTGCTTCCGATATGCGCCGCCTTGCAAGATATTCCAGCGGACGCATCAAGGTCTCCGCCTTAAAGACCCGACAGAAGTGCTGCACCGATACTCCCGACAGACCTGCCAGCGTTTCAATGGCAATATCCTGCATATAGTTTTCGTCAATGTACATCAGCGCTTTCTTTGCAATATTGCTTTTTCCGCCGCCTTCATTGCAGTTGAGAAGCATTGCCTCACGGGCAGCAAGGATATATTCATAAACCAACAAGGACGCATTTTCTCCGCCGCTTACGTGGTCTTCGGCTGCGGAAAAAATCCTTTTGAATAAATTTTCGCACCGCTCCGTATTGCAGCAGGAGGCATACGCAAAGCAGTTAAAGCCAATGCCCTGCATAAGCTCGTCCGAATATTTGCCGCGGAACACCAGCCAGCTTGTTGCCCAGTCGCCGTCCACGGGGCGATATTCATGGGGCTTGCCGGGAGCAAGGTAAAAAAACGAGCCTTTTTCCTGAGGATATTCCTTTCCGTCAACGTACAGCACTCCCGTACCCGATGAGGTGAAAAGGAACTGATGCGAGGAAAGTCCCGAGCTTCTGACAACGTGAATTTCAGGGTCAGACACGCCTATTCCCGTAAGATAAAAGGGCAGTGCTGTCTGTTTTCCGATAACGGGATATACCGCGTTGGTCATGTTTTTATTCCCCTTTAAGCTAAACTTTTTTGCTGATATAAGTTTAACAAAAAAGCTGCCGCACCGTTTAATTAGGTGCAGCAGCTTTTTTATTACTTTTCAGGAACACCCATTACCAAAACCGAACCGGCTGTATAATCTATAAAAACGGTTGCCACTAAATTATCGTCAGCATCTCTGAGCTCGCCTAATTCCATGTCTAGTCCAATCGTGCTTGCATAGGATATTTTGCAGTCCTTATATAAGTGAGTAGTAAATTTATAGAACTGCGCAATAGCGTCTGAATTTTCGTTTTTATAATTAACTTTGCCGCTATCAAGTCTCTTTGAAACAACGAATCCATAAGAAGCTATATCATTCCAAGAAGATACTGTTTTTGTTTTCTCTACAGATTTATCTGTTTTTGAGGCTTTAAATTTAACGGCAACTTTACTGCTTACTCCATTACGAACATACTTCTTGCCGGACTTTGTTAATGTCGCAACCTTAAAATAATACGTCTTTCCGCTTTTAAGTGACTTTACAGTACATTTTGTGCCTGAAACGCTCTTGTACTTTTCGTACTTCTTGGTTTCGGGATTGTACATATACACCCTGTATCCATCAGCACCTTCCACTTTGTCCCAGGTCAGAATTATAGAATCTTTTGATACCTTTCCTGAAATATTTTCAGGCGCAGAAAGAGACTTTGTTGTTGCTGCTTCTGCAACTATCCCTATTGGAGCAATAGAAACAGGTGCAGCAATACAGCCTACTGAAATGACTGCAGCCAACATTGCAGCTATAATTTGTTTTTTCATAGAAAATTCCCCCTAAATAATATAGAAATTACAATACTATATGTTATCATAAGAAAATTAAAAAAAATATATAAAATAGTTAATAATTCATAAATTGCTTGTTTTTAATTAATAACATTGTAAGCAATATACTTTCAAATTCTGTATGTCAATGTATGTTTCCTAATACAGTCTCCCAAGTTATTGACCTTACAAAATACTTATTTTATTATGTACCATTAAACAATCTTAGTCCATATAATGCACAAAAGGTCAGTAAATCTGACTATATAGGATATTGAAAGCGGAGGTATAAAGCGATATACTGATAAAAAAGAAGGAGCGATCATTATGAGGTTTATTAAAGTATTTTCTAAATTTATTGCATTAACGCTTTCACTTTCCGTACTTACAGCTCTGCTTTCGGGCTGCGCGGAGTCAGGCGGCAAAATGCGCAATATGTCAACTATGGAGATCGTTAAGGATATGGGTCTGGGCATAAATCTCGGCAACACCTTTGAAAGCTGCGGAGGCTGGATAGACAGCTCAAGCGTGACCAATTACGAAACAGGCTGGGGAAGCCCCGTTATTACCGAGGAAATCATAAAGGGCTATGCCGAGTCGGGCTTCGGAGTTCTGCGTATCCCCGTGGCGTGGTCAAATATGATGAGCGAAAATTACGACATAAATCCCCAATATCTTGCAAGAGTAAAGCAGGTCGTTGACTGGGCGCTGGACAGCGATATGTACGTTATCCTGAATATCCATTGGGACGGTGGCTGGTGGGAGAAATTTGCCGGCAAGGACAAGGACGAGTGCATGTACAAGTACGAGCGCATCTGGACTCAGCTCACCGACGAATTTAAAAATTACAGCG
>JAGAUA010000006.1 GCA_017847885.1 Oscillospiraceae bacterium | reverse complement strand
TCTGAAAATCAAGGATACCGAAGACAGCATCAGAATTATAAGTCAGTACAACGACAGCTGGTACAGAGTTGAAAGCTTTGAATTTGCTGACGGAACAGTAGTGTCTTCCGATACATATTACAATACTTCCCTTGAAATCAAGGGCAGCGGAGTAATTAAAGACTTTACCGGAGGTTATGGTACAAGGAACACAACACTCATTGGTTCTGACGGAGCTGATACGATTTACGGCTACGATGGAAATGACACACTCATCGGTGGCAAGGGTAATGATGTTCTTTATGGCGGATATGGCAATGATACATATGTCTTTAATCTTGGTGACGGAAATGATGTGATTGATGAACAAAGTTCAAACTCCGTAAGTGATAAGCTTATATTTGGCAAGGGGCTATCTATAAACGATATTATATTTAGTAACACAGGAAAAAACATTGAGATTACATTTGCTGACTCCACAGATAGTGTGACAATTATTAACCAGAATTATGATAGTTGGTATAGAGTCGAAAATTTTGCTACCTCCGATGGCTATACCATAGATTACAGCAAAGTAAATCAGCTTATTCAGGCAATGGCTTCATTTGAAGTGAACACAGGAATGAGTTGGACAGAAGCTGTTGAGCAGGGTAACGAAACAGCAAACAGCATTGTTTCCGAGATGTGGGTAAAATCCGTGTCATAAAATCAAATATTCAGACATTGACCTTCGCACATTGTGGAGGTCAATGTTTTGTGAGGAAGTGAATAAATGAACATAACTGAAGAAAAAGAACAGCAGAAGCTTGATTTCGGCTTGCAGTGTCTGATGACAATTGCGGCATATTACAGGATTCCTGCGGACGCTAAAAATATTATTCATTTGCTGGCTATGGAGGGAAAATCTTTTGGTGACGATGATATTCTCCGTGCGGCAAAGCTGCTGAAAATAAAAGCAAAATCCTCAGTGATTATTCCCGAAAAGCTTATAAAAATGACTTTTCCTGCTATGCTGAATACAAATGAAGGATATTTTCTTATACTTAAATCAGACGGGGAACGCTGCCTTGTAATAACCGAAGATAACAATGTACCTCACGTTATAACAATAGACAAGCTTACAGAAATCTGGGACGGAAAAATTATGTTGTTTGTCCCGAGAATGATGCAAAACAGAGATGTAAAATTTGGCTTTAAATGGTTTATACCCACAATTATTAAGTATAAAACGCCGCTTTTGGAGGTGCTTGCAGCAGCGTTTATAATGCAGGTTTTAGGTTTACTTTCTCCGCTTATTACACAGTCGGTGATCGATAAGGTGCTTGTACATAACAGCCTTTCCACACTTGACGTTCTTGCAATAGGTCTGCTTTTGATAGCAGTTTTTGAAACAATACTTTCTGTTGCACGAAACTATGTTTTTACACATACTGCAAGCAAAATTGACGTTATCCTCAGCTGCCGCCTGTTCAATCATCTGTTCAGGCTCCCACTGAGGTATTTTGAAACAAGACGTGTCGGAGATACGGTTGCAAGAGTCCGTGAGCTTGAAAACATAAGGCGTTTTTTAACGGGTGTTCCTATGACAACCCTGTTGGACTCTCTTTTTATAATTGTATACATTGTCGTAATGATTTTTTACAGTCCGAAGCTTACCCTTGTAACATTGGCTTCAATTCCAATTCTCGTTTTAATTTCAGCTTTGGTAACGCCAATTCTGAAATCAAGACTTGACGAGAAATTCAACTGTGGCGCTGAATCTCAATCCTATCTTGTTGAAGCGGTTACAGGAGTGCAGACAATAAAATCCTTTGCAATTGAACCATCTGCACAGAAAAAGTGGGAGGGGCTTCTTGCTAATTACACAAAAGCAGGGTTCAAAACCTCCATTCTTTCGGGCAATGCAGGTGCAGCAGCGCAGTTTGTACAAAAGGTTTTCGACTTACTGATCTTATGGATTGGAGCAAGGCTTGTTATCGATGGCAAGCTTACTGTGGGACAGCTTGTGGCGTTTCGTATGCTTTCGGGACGAGTAAGCGGTCCCGTATTAAGGCTTGTACAGATGTGGCAGGATTTTCAACAGACTTCCATTTCGGTTCAGAGACTTGGCGACATATTTAACACAAAACCTGAACCGACAATGGATAATTCAAAAACAAGACTCCCTGCAATAAAGGGGGATATTCGTTTTGACAAGGTTTCTTTCCGTTACCGTGCTGACGGTGCGGAGGTAATAAAAAATATGTCCTTTGGAATACGCCCCAATACAGTTGTAGGAATTGTAGGACGAAGCGGCTCGGGAAAAAGTACAATTTCAAAGCTTGTTCAGCGGCTTTATGTTCCCGAATCGGGAAAGGTTTTGATTGATGGAGTAGATCTTGCACTTGCCGATCCTAACTGGCTTAGAACACAGATTGGTGTTGTTTTGCAGGAAAACTTTCTTTTTAATGCCTCAATCCGTGAAAATATTGCTCTTCAAAATCCAGCCGCAAGTATGGAAGAAATAATTCGCGCGGCAAAAATCGCAGGTGCGCACGAATTTATTCTTGAACTTAGTGAGGGATATGACACAATGGTTGGTGAAAAGGGTACCGGACTTTCCGGCGGTCAGAAGCAGCGTATTGCAATTGCGAGGGCGTTGCTGACTAATCCCAAAATCCTTATTTTTGACGAAGCAACCTCAGCACTTGACTACGAGTCGGAGAGCATTATACAGCAGAATCTTAAAGAAATTTGCAAGGGCAGAACAGTACTGATAATTGCCCACAGACTTTCAACTCTGAAAGATGCGGATTTGATAATGGTCGTAGAGCGCGGACAGGTAGCAGAATATGGTCCAAAAGACAAGCTTATCGAATCCAAAGGTCTGTATTATCATTTGCTTTCACAGCAGCAGAGTGTGAGGTGAGTGCAATGCTTGAAAAATTGAAAAACAAATATGACAAAAGCCTTGAAACCGCCTTTCTGTCGGAAGCACTTGAAATTGTAGAGAAGCCTGCCTCACCTATAGGTCACTTTATGATTTGGGTAACAATAGGCATTGTGGTTTCGGCAATAGTATGGGCTTGCTTCGGAAAAATGGACGAGGTTGCAATTGCTTCCGCCACTGTTGCTCCAAAGGACGGCGTTCAGGTTATTCAGCCTCTTTATGAGGGTATTGTAACGCAAATTCTTGTTGAAGAGGGCGAAGTGGTGAAGAAGGGACAGGAACTTATTATTCTTGACACAACAGCCGAGCAGATTGGCATTGAAAATTCCGAAAGCAAAATCAGCGAGCTTACCTTGCAGAATGATTTGATTGAACTGCTTCTGAGCGGAAAGGATATTTCCGATTATGCAGAGAAAAACGGAATTACCGAGGAAAATGACATTCAGGTTGTAAAGCTGATGATTGGTATGCAAAACGAAAATCAGCTTGTGATCAGTCAGCATCAATCCCAGTATGCACAGTATGAAAAGCAGCTTGAAATTGAGCAGAATTCTCTTGAGAAGCTTAACGGAGATTTAGCAGCTTTGGAGAAGCAGAAATCCGATGCAGTAAATTTATACAGCGGAAGTTCACCGGAGGGACAGGCACTTGAAAATTACAAATTACAGCTTGAAACTGCCGAAAAGGAGTACGAGGAATACTCAAAGCTGTATAAGATTGGTGCGGTTGCAAAGTATCAGCTTGATGAGAAGAAAAATGCGCTCGATGATATCCGAAAGCAGCTTGAATTGCAGGAAGTCCGCGCAGAGCATGAGTCTGCGGGAAATTCAGCCGAGGTTTTGGAATTACAGCGTGAGATCGATTTACTTTTAAAGGATATTTCCGCACAGGAGAAAAATGTGCAGAAGCAGGAAGAGCTGCTGGAGCAGTCGGAAACAGCACTACAATCTGCAAAGACGGAATTTGAGCAAAGTCTTACGAATATACTTGTTACGAATAACCAGACTCTTACCGATTATGAGTCTGATTTGAAGCTGAAAAATCAAAGCAACAAATCGCAGATACTCACTTCTCCGGTTGACGGTACGGTTCAGACAGTTGCCGTAACAACCGTAGGCGGAGTTGTTACCTCAGCACAGCCTGTAGTAACAATTGTTCCCGAAAATGCGGAGCTTATCATTGAAGCGGACGTACTGAACAAGGATATCGGATATGTTTTCACAGGTCAGGAAGTTTCGGTCAAGCTTGACACATTCTCATTCCAGAAATACGGAACTGTTGATGGCAAGATAATTTACGTAAGTCCGTCAGCTGTTGAAGACGAACGTAAGGGGCTTGTCTACAAGATAAAGGTTGCGATCGACAGAACTTCATTCAATGTGAACGGTGCGGATGTACCTATATCATCAGGCATGAGCGGCACAGCTGAAATAAAGCTTGAGGAGAGAAGAATTATTGAATTTTTCCTTGAACCTGTGTTTGAATATTTTGATGACAGTTTGAAGGTAAGATAGGTTTATGAAGCAGGACGTTATGTCCTGCTTTTGCTTTACTTGAAAATATAGTGGTCTTACTTGAAAAATAATGTCAAATTTTAATTAAATTGGTATTATTATAAATAATTGTATCTGAATTCAGTGCAATTATATACTGTTTTACTGCTCAGGTATTTAATGGAAAGGTCTTTCTTTTGATTTGCCATTGCAACGTGAGTATAAATCTGCGTGGCTGTAATTGAACTGTGACCGAGGATTTTCTGTATGTATCGAATGTCTATGTCCTCCTCAAGAAACAATGCAGCAAATGAATGACGAAACATATGCTGTAGATCGCTCAACAATCTCATGCACCGAATACTCGGTAAGCCTCTTATGAATCTTGATAAAGTGATTAGGTGCTATTTATAAGTACCATGAAAGGAGGTGATAAAATGGTATACAAAAAACCTGAAATCTTAGCGCAAGATACTGTACGAATGGCCGAATGCCGTCCGAACAGTAAACCAAGTGGAAGACCTTGTAATCCTCCGAAGCCTGGTGGACGCTAAGTAATTCAAATTGTGACGGTGATGTTATGTATGTAACATCATCGCCATTTTTCAAAGGAGATAGTATAATGTTTTTTAAAAGAAAATCTAATGTTATTTATAGAAATTACGATTCTTTTGGCTATATAACAGATAATAGAAATTTTGGATATAAATTGGCTGATGACGACGGAAATGATATTGGAGATAAAATTATCTCTCAAAGTGGTTCAATATTTTTTTCTGTTTTAGATGAAAAACCACAAACATTAGATTGTTTGGCTCAAAAGATAAAAATGAAATTTGAAAATGTGGATATCGAAATAATTAAGAATGATGCAATGGAGTTTTATTCTTTACTCGAATCAGAAGGATTCGTAGCTTCTGGATTAACTGCTAAAGAATGTGATGAGAAAGATTTTGCTTTTTCATATAAGAATGCAAAAATCAATAATAATTCAAATTGCTCTGCAATTAATAATTTCAAAAAATCAACGCAAGAATTTTTCGATGAATACTTTAATTCTAAACCGCAGCTTACAAATTTACATATTGAGATTACCAGTAAATGCAATGAAAGATGTATACATTGTTATATTCCACATGAAAATAAAACAGAATGTATAGATTCTGCTTTGATGTATAATATTTTAGAACAATGCAGAAAAATGAATGTTTTGCATATAACCATAAGCGGTGGTGAGCCGTTGTTACATGATGAGTTTATTAATTTTTTGAGAAAATGCAAGGAATACAATTTTTCTGTAAATGTCCTAAGTAACTTGACGCTATTAAACGAAGATATTTTAGATGAAATGAAGAAAAACCACCTTTTAAGTGTTCAAACGTCACTATATGCTATGGATGCAAATATTCATGATGCAATAACTCAAGTAAAAGGAAGCTTTGAAAAAACTAAAAATGCAATATTAACGCTTGTAGAAAACAATATACCATTACAAATAAGTTGTCCAATAATGAAGCAAAATATTGACTATTATAAAGATGTTATGAGTTTTGGAGCGAAGCTCAATGTTAAAGTCGGAAGTGATTATGTTATTATAGCAAAATATAATAACACGACGCAGAATCTAGATAATCGCTTGTCAATAGAAGATGTAGGAAAAATTATAAATCAACAATTAGTTAATGATCCATATTACATAGAATCGCTCCAAAAAGAAATTGAAAATAAAAAAGAAATGAATCCAGACGATTTTGTATGTAGCATTTGTTATTCGTCAATTTGTATAGCAGAAACCGGAAACGTTTATCCATGTGCCGGTTGGCAGGGTTGTGTTGTAGGTAACATAAATAAAAACTCACTCAATGAAATCTGGACAAAATCACCTAAAGTGCAATATTTAAGGAACTTACGCAAGCGAGATTTCCCCAAATGTATTAAATGCACAGATAAAGAATTTTGTACTATGTGTATGGTTAGAAATGCGAATGAGCATCCACTGGGAGATCCTTTGGAAGTTAATGATTATTTTTGCAGAATAGCAAAAATAAATAAAAAAATTTTTTTGGATCAGAAATATAATTTGAGAAATTAGAATTGAATGTAACAACACATAGTGATATCGGTTATTAATGACGCATTAAAATGATAACTTTCTATAATTTACTTCAAATCAATTCTGCAATAATTATTTCCTTATAATTAATGGTATATGATTTTATTGTGTTGTTATTATATGCAAAGTGAAAATGACTAAACACGGAAAAAGGAGATGACGTATAATGTTGGACTTAACACTATTTCAAGTAGGCTTACCACCAAAAGAAAACAATACCCAATCGACAGCATTAATCCTTTCAGGATGCAGAACAATCGTTACAGGTAAAATTGCATATTCTGAGCAGGACGAACAAAACTATTGCCTTTTAAATGATGTTAATGATTTTGGCGCATTAGATATTGAATTAAGTTTTGAAAACACGATGAAGAATCCATATTCAAAATTTTATATTCAATGTGTTACAATCCGAACAGACAACGAAAAAATATGTGCAATCGATAAAAGTAATTCCGCAATGTTTAAATCTGATAATTATACTAAAGTTACAAAAGAAGGCAAAATGGCTGTGGGCATCACATATTTTTTCAGATCTAATGAAGAACGTGAAAAACTGTCAAATTGTAATTCATTCTGCGTTGAGGGATTTATTTCGTTAAAAAATAAAACAACCGTATATGGCTTTGTATGCCGTGTAGTGCATAAGGCAGATGGTTGGGAATTGGTGGATGGTAATACGTTCAGAACGGCTTTGCATTCAAACATTGAATCATATATACATTAATTTAGGAGGATATTATGGAGTGGAGTAAACTTTTATCAGAAAAAAGATACGGCACAACAACTGCCAAAGGGAGAAGTGATTTAAGAACAGAATTTCAGCGAGATTATCATCGTATAATCGGAAGCGCATCTTTTAGAAGATTGCAGGATAAAACGCAGGTTTTCCCTTTGGATAAAAGTGATTTTGTACGCACCCGCCTTACTCATTCTCTTGAAGTGTCCTCTTTTGCAAAATCATTGGGGCAGTCTTGTTTTTCATACATAATCGATAAAAAACTTGATCCTGATGTCAATGATGAGGTTAAAAATGCTGCGTGCAATATTCTTGAATGTGCCGGACTTATTCATGATATTGGCAATCCGCCTTTCGGACATTTTGGCGAGAAAGTTATTCGTGCATGGTTTGAAAATAATATTGATACAATTAAATTTAATGACTGTGAAATCAGTAGTGTTCTTACAGATCAGATGAAAAAAGATTTACTGAATTTTGAGGGTAATGCTCAAGCTTTGAGATTGCTTACAAAGCTGCATTATCTTGTGGACGAAAATGGCATGCACCTTACATATGCATTATTGAATACAATAATTAAGTATCCTGTTTCATCAATATACATAAATGACAACAGTGGGAATGTAAAAGACAAAAAGATGGGATATTACCTTGCAGAGCAGGATATTTTTCGTGAAGTAAGTACTGAAACCGGAGCATGTGATTGTCGGTATCCGTTGACATATTTGCTTGAAGCGGCAGATGACATCGCATATAAAACGGCAGATATTGAGGACGCTGTGAAAAAAGGCTGTTTAACATATGAAATTCTGCTTAATGAACTTGAAAATAATAAATATTATGATATGTATGAAAGCAAAGAAGATTTAGCGGAATATAAAGAAATTATTGAGAAGCTGAAAGAAAAATACTTTGCAGCATTAAAAAGAAAAATTGTTAACCCGGGATTAAACGCTGTACAAAACTGGCTGATACATGTACAGGGAAAGCTGTTATCTTGTGCAAGATATGCATTTACAAAGAATTATACTGAGATCATGAGCGGTGAATTTAAGCATGAGCTTTTAGACGTTTCAATAGGAGCTCCATTGGCTAAAGCTTTAGGAGACATTGCATTTAAATATGCATTTTGTTCAGCTCCGATTTTAAAGCTTGAAATTGCTGCAGAAACAATTATTAATTTCCTTTTGGACAAGTTTGTAAAAGCTGCTGTAAATTACGATACAGGCAATAAAATAACCGCACTTGATAAAAAACTTATGAGCATTATTTCAGAAAATTATAAGCAAAGCTATATTATTCATTCTGAAGGAAAAAATGCTGAAGAAAAGTTGTATTTAAGAATGCTTTTAGTGACAGATTTTATTTGCGGTATGACTGACAGCTATGCAAAGGAATTGTATCAGGAATTAAATGGGATAAAGTAAAGGAGAAAAAATATGACTAATTATGAAATAAAACAGATAATGAAATCTAAAAATGTTCAATATCTGTACCATGCCAATACGGTAAAGACATCAACTACCTTTTTGGAAAACGGCGGATTAATTTCGAGAGGTGCTGTGAATGATTTAGGATTAGTTCAAACACCACAAATATCTGATGAAACTGATCGTGAATTTAATGTGGACTATGATATTTTCTTTGATTCTGTGGATATACATGAACGCGCAAAAAAAATTAACAACTATGGTCCTGTAACTTTTGTTTACTCAATAGATGTTATTGATGCCTTACCGGAAGGGTGCATAAAAATAACTAAAACAAATCCCATGTATTGGAATCAAAATATGACCGAGGAAGAAAAATATTTTACAAATTATGTTGACCTGCGTAATAACTATGAAAAAGGTAATTTTAACCAACATTTTACAATAACTAATCAACGTCAACCGCTTACATTCGATTATTTATGTAAAATTATATTAGACGATCCCCATGCTATTCGACAGGCAGATCAAAGAATTTTTGAGCAAGCTGTAAATTATATTAATGAAGCAGTGATAGAAAAAAATATAAATGTTCCTTTGGTTATTCGGAAATGTCCTATGGGTTGTCATTGCAGTGAACAATACAATAACTTCCGAGAAGGGTATATTTATTATAGATTTGGAATAGATTGTTAATAGCCCATATAACAATAATATAAAAAATGAGAATTGTACATTACATTATTTACCTCGACTAAAGGATTTCTCAATATGGTTAACGATTAATTATATAGCCACAATTATTTTATACATAAAAATTGGTCATTACCGATGTCATAAATCCGTAATGACCAATTTTATTTTCATAATCCGCTATATCGCCATTTCATAGTTATTGCTTTGAAAACTTCTTTATGGACATTGCACTTTGTTCGCCTCCCCTCAAAATGCTGTCGCATTTTTCACCCCTTGCTCCGTTTTTTCGGGCGCCTGCGAGCGCAAGCTGGGGGTGTTTCGCTCTCTGCGGAGAGCGACCAAAGGCTCTGCCTTTGGAAACCGCTTGTGCTCCCGATGTTTCCCGAAGGGAAACTCGGAAACGAACGCTTGCGTTCGTTTTTGATAGGCTGGCGAACTTTTTGCTTTCGCTTCGCTGGGTTCTATAATTTGCTTTATGCGCTAAATTATTGTTACCTCACACTAATGTTACCGAGAGAAAAATAAAACGGTTTGCACAAATCAATGCACAAACCGTTTTGCTTTTATCTTCTTCCGCCTCTTCCGCCGCCGCCATGGCTTCTGCCGCCGTGGCTTCTGCTGTGACCGCCGCCTCCCGAGGAGCTGTCGTTTATGCGCGTACGGGTGGTGTACTCACGTACAAACCTGTCTGTCTCGCGGTACATATTAATGCTGTTGCTGTTCAGATAGCAGTTTGCCGTGGGGGTGTGGTGAAGCTTATACCGAGAAAGTACAATGCCTATGCCAATCGCTGCCGCCACGCCGCCTGCAATTATTGCCGCAGCGAACGAGAAACGAAAACCGTATGACGACGAAGAGGGCATAAAATCGCTGCCCTTTGCGTCGATGTTTGGGTCAACGGCAACCGTACCTTTGTTGTAGTAATACTCTATGTAATAGTAAAACTTTTCAAGATTGCCCACATCGTCGTAGTCCATGTAGCGCCTTTCGCAGCTGTCCAGCATGGTGTCAAGCCGGGAGGTGTTAAAATAATTCAGCACGTCGCCGTCCATGGAAATGTGGCGGTAGTCGATGTCGATAAGGTATACGATAGAGGACGAGTCGCTGCCGAAGGTGCTGTCGTAGTAATCCTCGGCATAGTCGATAGCCCGTGAGCCGTCCGTGCCGAGACCGATATTTGTGGTCACTACGGCGATATTCCAGCCTGTCAGGTCGGCAACCTCCTGCTGGCGCTTTTCAAGCTCGGCTATCTGGCTTTGGGTGTAAAGCCCTGCCCTGTCGTCAATTCCTGCGGAGTATGCCGATGCGCTTACCGAAAGAGACAGCGCGGACAGCGCCGCAAGCGCAAAGCCGACAACGTATTTTTTCAGTCTGTTCATTACAGCATACCTCCCCCGATAATTCCGCCCAGTACGCCGAAAATTATGAACAGCGCCGAAGCAAGCAGCGCAAGCTTTGCGCCCGATACGGGGGGAATACCTGCTATCTTGCCCGTCTGACCGTTAAGGGCAAAGAAATACTTTTTGCCGCCGTGGATATAGGTCATAAACCACACGGGGAGCATGGCGTAATGCCACTTTGTTTTGGTTATCCTCACGTTTTTGTACTTGGTGGATACCGAGGTGTAGCCCCTTATCGAGTCCCTCAGCACCTGTTCCGCACCGCTTTCGATGCGCGCCTTTATCCTCGGCAGGGCAGCCGCCTTGTCAACGTCGTATTTGTCCGCATAAAAGCCGCTGAAATAGTTCATCGAAAAGGGCACGAATTCCTTGTAGTTGAAAGGCTCCACCGCATCCATAAGCTTGTCGTCAAGCTTTTTTGAGCCGTCCGCAGGAACGCCCATGTAATCCATTTTTGCCGCACGTTCAACGCTGAAAACCTTGGTGTGGGTTATGCGGTAATCTCCCGAGCGGTGGCTTGTTACAATAGTCGCGTCGCAATTCATAGCAGCGTCTATGTCGCAGTCCGCGAGCCAAAAGGGAACGTACAGTCCCACCATTTTTTCAAGCTGTCCCTTTGATGTAAAATCTCCGGGGAGAAACCATTTTTTCGCGCACCATTGACGGAATGCGTTTTCCGCCAAATCACGGGAATATTTAAAAGGAATGATAAGCTCGGGCTGGAGCGCACCCGATACCCTGCCCTTGAGGGTGACCGCGTTGTGGCAGTAGTGACAGAATGAAGCGGCGGTGTTTTCGTCGGCAACGATTTCCGCGCCGCAGCTTTCGCATATGTAAAGATTTGTGTGTTCGCTGAAATCCTCGGTATCCGCAGGAGCAGCGGCAGCCTTGTCCGCCTCAAAGGCGTTTGCGGCGTTTATTTCCTCCTCGGTAAAAGCGGAATCGCAGTATTCGCATACAAACTGCTGTTTTTCGGCGTTAAAGCCTATTGAAGCGCCGCAGTTGGGACACTTCAGCTGTAATGTACTGTCCATTCCTTAACTATGCTTCTTTGCGGAAGCATATCCCCCTTTCGATAAGTATACAAAAATCGGGCTTTGCACAGTATCAAATAAAATTGCCCATGCAGCAGCCCAATAATTTTTTACATAATGCGTACCCGAAAAACCTTTGCCGCAGGCTTTTGCGTTACATAACAGCCTTTCTCACGGCAGCTCCCGGTACGCTTTTCTTTGTGATGTCCGCGCCGAGACTGCGGAGCTTTTCCTCAAAATTCTCGTAGCCGCGCTCGATGTGGTAAATATCCTCGATTTCGGTCACGCCCTTTGCGGCAAGTCCTGCGATAACAAGCGCCGCACCTGCTCTCAGGTCGGGAGCAGTAACGGGTGCGCCCATAAGCTGACCCACGCCCTCGATTACCGCGACTTTTCCATCAACGGAAATATCCGCGCCCATTCTGCGAAGCTCGTCAACATAGCGGAAACGGTTGTCGAAAATACTTTCGGTAACAATGCTTGTACCCTCCGCAAGACACAGCAACGTTGATATTTGGGGCTGCATATCCGTAGGGAAGCCGGGGTGCGGCATAGTCTTTACGCTTGTCTTTACCAGCGGACCGTCAACGGAAATTCTGATACTGTCGTCAAATTCCTCAACGTTTACGCCGATTTTCTCAAGCTTTGCGGTAATGCTTTCAAGGTGCTTGGGGATAACGTTCTTTATCAGCACGTCACCGCCCGTTGCAGCGGCAGCAACCATAAATGTGCCTGCCTCTATCTGGTCGGGGATTATGGCATAAGTCGCGCCCTTCAAAGTCTTTACGCCGCGTATTTTTATGGTATCCGTACCTGCGCCCATGATATCCGCGCCCATTGAGTTAAGGAAGTTTGCAAGGTCAACGATATGAGGCTCCTTTGCCGCATTTTCGATAACTGTCATGCCCGTAGCCTTTACAGCCGCAAGCATAGCGTTGATAGTTGCGCCGACGGTAACCATATCGAAGTAAATCTGAGTGCCGTACAGGTTTTCCGCCTGAATATCCACCATACCGTGGTCAATGGTACATTCCGCGCCGAGAGCGGAGAACGCCTTGAGGTGCTGGTCGATAGGACGGTCGCCGAGGTAGCAGCCGCCGGGCATGGACACTCTCGCCCGATGGAACTTGCCCAGAAGCGTGCCCAAAAAATAATAAGAAGCACGCATATGCTTTGCCATTTCGTAGGGAACAACAGGGTCTTTTATGCCCGTTGCGTCGATTTTTACAGTATTTTTATCAATAAAGACCACATCTGCGCCCATCTCGTAAAGAATACGCAGACTTATCGAAACGTCGCTGATGTTGGGTACATTTTCAAGAATACAAGGTTCATCCGAAAGAATTACGGCAGGAATAATTGCCACTACCGCATTTTTGGCACCGCTTATCTCGACTTCCCCATGAAGTCTGCGGCCGCCCTTTATAATAAACTTTTCCAAAGTTAATTCTCTCCCATACGGCGCATATGCACCGAAAAATCGCTGTAAAACGTTATTTGCGCAAAAATACCGCCATTTTTACAGCATTAATATTATACCATAACAAAGCCGAAAATAAAAGCACTTTTCCGCTGATTTTTATTACATTTTTTTAATTTATTTAACCGTTTTTTTGAACGTAATGCACAAATTCGTAGATAAAAAAGTATTATTTTGTCTCAAAACAAAAACAGCCTTAACCGTTTTGTAATATTTACGGTCAAGGCTGTGTGCTGTTGATTGAATGAAAATCAGTCGCCGAAGGAGATACCAAGGTGGCGCGCTGTTACAACAAGCTGGTGGTCCTCGGTGACGAACTTGGTCTTGCCTGCAACGTCCTCAAGTGGATTTTCTGTAATAAGGCTCTTCACCATTGCAACGGAATAGCCGTATTTCTCCTGCTCGATAAGCTTTGCGGCACGTACTCCGAACTTGGTCGCAAGCACTCTGTCGTATGCTGACGGGCTTCCGCCGCGGAGCATATGTCCCGGAACGCATACCCTTGTTTCAATGCCCGTGCCGGCCTGAATTTGTGCTGCAAGGCGGTTTGTTGCGGTAGTGATACCTGCCTCCTGACGTCTCTTTGCACGCTCCTTTTTCTTGAGCTTTGCTTCCTCGGTATCAAACGCGCCCTCTGCAAAAGCAACGATAGAGAAGGTCTTTCCCGCAGCGCTTCTCTTGTTCAGCGCCTCGATGACCTTGTCGGGACTATACGGAATTTCGGGGATAATTATAATATCCGCGCCGCCTGCGATACCCGAATAGAGGGTAAGCCAGCCAGCCTTGTTGCCCATTATCTCAACCATGAGGATACGGCTGTGGGAAGCGGCTGTGGTGTGGAGACGGTCGATAACATCGGTTGCGATGTCAACTGCCGTGTGGAAGCCGAAGGTCACATCTGTACCGTAAATATCGTTGTCAATGGTCTTGGGAAGACCGATAACGTTCAGACCTTCCTTTGAAAGCAGGTTAGCGGTCTTGTGAGTACCGTTTCCGCCCAAGGTGAGCAGGCAGTCAAGCTTCTGCTTTTTGTAGGTATCCTTCATCGCCTTTACCTTGTCAACGTTGTCCTCTCCGATAACGGACATCATCTTAAACGGCTGGCGCTTTGTGCCGAGAATAGTACCGCCCTGAGTGAGGATACCGGAAAATTCCGAGGGCTTCATATCCCGTGCGATGTTGTTTATAAGACCGTAGTAGCCGTTCTGGATACCAACTATCTCCACGTTGTCCTCGCCCATACGGTCGAAGCACGCCTTTGCAACTCCGCGGATAGTAGCGTTAAGTCCGGGGCAGTCGCCGCCGCTTGTGAGGATACCTATTCTTCTCTTTGCCATTTAAAATTCCTCCCGGTTTAAAAATCTGATTATAAACAAAGGACGTAAAACTTCTGTTGATTACGTCCTTTATTAAACTGTATTTCGTGAGGCGCGGTATTTATCACGCATTGACCTTTACAGTCATTCCGGCTTTCATTGCCATGAATTCCTCAAACTTGTCGGCAGGCATAGGCTTGCCGAAGAAGTAGCCCTGAGCGTGGTCGCAGCCAGACTGCTTGAGTATCTCCGCCTGACCGATAGTCTCGATACCCTCGGCGATAGTCTCTATCTTCTTGGACTTGGCAATTCTTATAACGGCGGAAACTATCTCCCGTGATATTTCGTCCTCTTCAAGGTACATTATAAAGGAACGGTCAAGCTTGAGCAAGGTGATAGGCAGCACCTGAATGTAGCTGAGGGAGGAATATCCCGTGCCGAAATCGTCCATGGAAAGCTTTACGCCGAGAGCCTTTATATCGTTCATCTGCTGAACTGCATGGTCAATGTCTTTAAGCGCAAGTGACTCGGTAAGCTCAACGTCCAGCCATTGTGGCTCAAGACCCGTGGTTTCAAGAGCGCTGCGGATAGATTCCCTTACGTCGGTCTGGTAGAAGTCCACCGCGGTAAGGTTGACCGAAACTGTAACGGGAGGATAGCCCATATCCTGCCAAAGCTTGTTCTGACGGCAAGCCTCGTTAAGCACGAAGGAGCTTATCTTTGTAATGAGCAGCGAATTTTCCGCAACGGGGATAAAGCGGTTGGGAGGAACTATGGTGCCGTCGGGCTTTATCCAGCGGATAAGAGCCTCCATGCCCATAAGCGTTCCGTCGGAAAGATTTATCTTCGGCTGATAGAAGAGCGCAAGCTCGTGGTTTTCGATAGCCTTTACAAGCTCGTTTTCGATAGCCGTGCCGGCGATAATTGAGTCGTGAACCTTGCTGTCGTAGCGAACGATATCGTTCTTTGTGCCGTCGGACATACTGAGGGAGAATTCCGCGCGGTCAAGCACCTGCGCGAAATCGCTTCCGCCGTCTGACATACGGCAGTAGCCTGCGGAGCAAGTAATAGTCTGGTTGGAGAAATTCTCCGCACAGAGGATCTTCAGCTCGTCCTGAATATGGCGGATTATATCCACGGGAAGCTCGTCATCGCCAACGTCGCGGATAAGCAAGGCAAAGTTGTCGCCGCCTATTCTCGCGCCGATGCCGCCCGAAGTAAGCGACCGCTGAATGACCTTGCCGAACTCGTTCAGAAGCTTGTTGCCGTTCAGATAGCCGCAGGTGTCGTTAATGATATGGAAGTTGTCGATGTCGATAACGATGACCCAGTAATTATGCTCGGTACACTTGGAGGTCTCGAAGGTCTCCTGACCTATCTGCATAAATCTGTTTCTGTTGTAAATTTCGGTGACATCGTCGATATACGCCATTCTTTCGATAATGGAGTCTTTTTCCTTATCCTTGGTAATATCCAGCACCGCGCCGCCTATGTTTGCAAGTATCCTGTCGGGGTTGGGGGTTATCTTGTAGCGGAACTGGAGCCAATGGTAGGTGTTGTCCGCAGTAAGCACGCGAAACTCGGCAGCATGGGAGGCCGCGCTGTCGGTACGGGGGTTTATCAAGGCTGCGGCAATGTCATCAAAGACCTGCACGTCTTCGGGATGCACCCTTGCTCTCAGAACGCCGGGAGAAACGGTTTCCACATTAAGTCCCAGCATCTGCTTGAGCTGCTCGGAGGCATAGTAGTGGCTTTGTCCCGCCTCTTTAAGCAGCAGACCTATCTCGGAAAGCTCCATGGAAAGAGCGTACCTCTTTTCCGTCTCGGCAAGCTCCTTGGAGTATCGGATAAGGTCCTCCTTCATCTTGACCGTTTCGGAAAGGTCGATACCGATGGACATCATAAGATAGCTTGTGCGCTTTTTCTCCTGCACAACGCTGACAAGGGAGGTACTCCAAATGGTGCATACCTTTGCGCCGCCCTTTGCAGTAACGTAAAACTCCTCGTCGCGGCTGTTTACCACCGCCTGAAGGCTGGGAGCGAACGCATCGGGAGGAAGCACCTTCTGCAGCGTTTTGATATCCCTCAGGTCCTCGGAAACGTATCCGATAGACTTGGTAAGCTCGTCGTTTACGGCGATAAAACGGAAGTCAGCGTCCCACAGCACGACCATTGCGTTAATGCTCTGAGCTATTTTTATGAGGTTTTCACGTTCCTTGTAGACCCGCTCGTTTTCGATGTGTTTCATGCACAGCGCCAAAACGATCGCCGAAAGAGCGGCGGCAGCGGCAAAGCAAATAAGAATTATCTCGGTATATGAAGGTATCCTGAGTGCGACATTCAGCGCGGTAAGTCCCGAAGCAAGATATGTAAGTATTATAATAAGTGCTTTGGAATGTTTCTGCAAAACGCTGCGCCTCCTTTACGGGTTATTATCGGAATATGTTTGATACATATAATACATCAACATCAAAAAGCCGTGCCGTCGGAAATTCTCCGGCACGATCTGATATTGTAATTTGCACAAAAGATTGCTGCATAAAATTACCTAATTATTTATAACTAATTACAATTACATTATACAAAATTAAAACTTTTTTGTCAATAATTATCATAGGAAATCATCAAAAATAATCTGAAATTTCACAAAGCTGTCACAATTAAATGATAAAATATAAATGATTTAAGCTGTGAAAATACGCCGTGTATAATCCGCACACCGATAAACCTTATTGTATAACCACAAACCGTGTGCGGAACTTCCATAATCAATTATATACGGTATGCACCAAAAAATATGTCGATAAATGGAAAGGACATGATATTATGCCGAAAATTCTTATTGTTGACGATGAAAAGATGATCAGAAACGTTGTTAAGGAATACGCCGAGTTCGAGGGCTACGAGACCGCCGAGGCTGAAAACGGCATGGAGGCTGTGGAGATGTGCCGCAAGCAGGACTTCGACATCATCGTCATGGACATTATGATGCCCCGTCTGGACGGCTATTCCGCGGTGAAGGAGATACACAAAACAAAGCAGATACCCGTGATAATGCTTTCCGCAAGAGGCGAGGAGTACGACAAGCTTTTCGGCTTTGAGATAGGCGTTGACGATTATGTTGTAAAGCCCTTTTCGCCCAAGGAGCTGCTTGCCAGGATAAAAGCCGTGCTGAAGCGGGGCACATCTGCCGACGAGACCAAGATAGAGAAGATAAAATTTGAGGGGCTTGAAATAAACGTTACGGGCAGAGAAGTCACCATTGACGGCAAGGTCGCCCAGCTTACCCCAAAGGAATACGACCTGCTTTTCTACCTTGTCCGCAACAAGGGCATCGCGCTGTCAAGGGAAAAGCTGCTTGAAGAGGTGTGGGGCTACGACTTTTACGGCGACGACCGCACCGTGGATACCCACATAAAAATGCTTCGCAGCTCGCTGGGAGAATACCGCAAATTCATCGTGACCCTCCGCGGAATGGGTTACAAGTTTGAAGCATAACGCGGAAAGGGACTTGCGTGAAAAAGAATCTTAAAACGATACGCAACACCGTATGGATATACTTTGCCATATTTATAACCAGTATCCTTATCCTTTTGTGGTTCACCTTCGGGGTATCGCTGGAGGCTAACTACAAAAAGCTTAAAACAAGCTCCATTTTCGATATCGCAAGCTATATCCTCGTTGACTGGAGCGCGGACGAATTTACCGAGGACAAGCTTGACCGCCTTGCATACGAAAACAATATGTGCGTGCTTATTCAGGACGCATACGGCAACAGGGTGTATTCCTACGACATGATGGCGGACAAGTGCCTTGTTCACGGCATAAACGCAATAGAGCTTTACAAGTACCGTGCCGCGGCGCTGAATACACAGTCGGGAATGTACTACACACAGGTGAAAAACCCCCGTTTCAACACCGACACTCTGCTTTTTGTAATGGTGCTTGGGGACGTCAGCGACCCCAGCGGCTATATCTTCCTCAACACCTCTCTGG
This sequence comes from Oscillospiraceae bacterium, assembly GCA_017847885.1. Lineage (GTDB taxonomy): Bacteria > Bacillota > Clostridia > Oscillospirales > Ruminococcaceae > RGIG8773. The sequence goes on along the minus strand of JAGAUA010000006.1, from coordinate 9,326 downwards.
AACCCCTTGACTCCACAATTGATATCGTCCACAGCCAAATCTTGCGCATAAGCATTATGCTACTTGTTCTCGGTCTGGGCATTTCATATTTTCTTGCAAGGCTTATCGAAGCGCCAATCGTGCGCATAACAAAGTCTGCGAAAAAAATGGGCGAGGGGGATTACTCCGTAAAATTCGACGGTCACGGCTACACCGAGACAGAGGTCCTTGCGGATACCCTTAACTATGCGGCAACGGAAATATCCAAGATAGACAGCCTGCGCCGCGACCTTATCGCAAATATCTCCCACGACCTGCGGACGCCCCTTACAATGGTAAAGGCGTATGCTGAAATGATTCGCGACCTTTCTGGGGACAACCCCCAAAAGCGGCAGGAGCATATCGGCATAATCATCGAGGAAAGCGACCGCCTTGCCGCGCTGGTAAACGATATCCTCGACCTTTCAAAGCTTGAGAGCGGTACTGCCGAGATAAACAGGACGAAATTCTCCATAACCAAGAAGATACACGAAATTATGGGAAGATACACCCTTTTATCCGAGCAGAAGGGCTATAATTTTTACGTTACCGCCGATAAGGATTTTGAGATAGAGGCGGATATTATCAAGATAGAGCAGGTGCTTTACAACCTTATTAACAACGCGGTGAACTATACGGGAGAAAGCAAGACGGTGTATATAACCCAAACGGTCACTGACGAAAACACCGCACGCATCGAAATTACCGACACGGGAGCAGGCATCGAGCCGGAGCTTCTGCCGCTGATATTCGACCGCTATTACCGCGCCGAAAAGAGCAAGCGTGAGGTCATCGGCACGGGTCTGGGACTTTCCATCGTCAAGCAGATTTTAAAGCAGCACAACTTCAAATTCGGCGTCCGCTCCGAGCTTAACGTGGGAAGCACGTTCTGGTTCGAGGTAAAAGGGCGCGTTACGGGGGAGGATGACAATGACTAAAAAGGAACGTGCGGTGCTTGCAGTTGAGGGACTTGCCGCGGTATACCCCGAGGCGAAATGCTCCCTTGTTTACAGCAAGCCCTATGAGCTTATGATAGCAGGACGGCTTTCGGCGCAATGCACCGACGCAAGGGTAAACATCGTCACAAAGGAGCTTTTTGCCAAATACCCCACGCTGGAGTCCTTTGCCGAGGCGGATATTGACGAAGTGGCGGAAATAATACGTCCCTGCGGACTTTACAAAACAAAGGCAAAAAGCATAGTCGAGGCGTGCAGACGGCTTCTTTACGACTTTGGAGGGGAGCTTCCCCGAACGATAGAGGAGCTTACCACACTTTCGGGCATAGGCAGGAAAACCGCCAACCTTATCATGGGGGACGTGCATCATCTTCCTGCAATGGTAACGGATACCCACTGCATACGCATCACGGGCAGGCTGGGGCTTACCGCCGAGACCGCACCCGAAAAGGTGGAACGTGACCTGCTGAAAATTATCCCCCCCGACAAGGGCAGCGACTTCTGCCACAGGCTTGTTATTTTCGGGCGCGAATACTGCACCGCGAGAAATCCAAAGTGTGAGGAATGTCCGCTTAAAGAGAGACTCAACGGGTACAAGTGCAAGGTGTAATAGGGGCGGATATTATCACTATTCACTATTCTATATTCACTTTTCACTATTCACTAAGGGGGTACGGTTTTTCCGTTCCTTTTTAGTGAAGAGTGAATGGTGAAGAGTGAAAAATGAAAAGTTGTTGTAGGGGCGGATATATCACTATTCACTATTCTTTATTCACTTTTCACTATTCACTAAGGGGGTACAGTTTTCCCGTCCCTTTTTAGTGAATAGTGAATGGTGAAGAGTGAAAAGTGAATAGTTATTGTAGGGACGGAAGCGTCCCTTTTTATTTTATCAGCTCGGGGGAATAGTCCTCGTTCAGCCGCCACACCTGAAATGCTGTTCCCGTTCCAACCGAGTCGGAGCTTACAACGGCGGTGAAAACGCCCTGCTCCTCGGCTGCTGACAGCTCGGCGGTGAGCCTTGCGTCAAAGCGCGGCGTATAGAGAATGACCGTCCGCGCGCCGTTTTCGGTAACGCTTTCGGGCAGCCGCTTCACCGCCGTGCTTCCCGTTTCAAAGCTGTATTCCGCAAGCTTTGTCTGGAGCGCGGAAACATCGGCAGGCTCGGTTATCTCAAACTGCTCAAATGCCCCGTTAAAACGGCAGAAAACCGTTGTGTCAAAACCGCTTTTCAGCAGACCCAGCGCCGCCGCAAGCATACCCTCCACCGCGCGCTCGTTTTCAAGGACGTCGTCCCCTCCACAGCTGTCAAGCACGATAGTCTGCTGCACCGACTCTATCTCGTCGTCCAGCCGCACCATATACTTGTCACGCTTTGAGGAAAGCTTCCAGTTTATCCTCCTCACGGGGTCCCCCTCAGCGTACTCCCTATGGGTATAGCCGGGCATACCTGCAAACCGCGTTATCCCGTCGCTTTCACGGGTATCCTCGCTCTCGTCGCTAAACTTCGCCGTCTCGGCAGCAGATTTAAGCAGCGGCGCGTCTCCCTGCATTTCGGGTATGTCGGGGAAAATCTTTACTCCGCAGGCAAGCTCGTCGGCTGGCATTGCAAAGCGGAAAAAGCCCATGAAATCCCACAAAGCCGCCGACACCGCGCCGACCTTGTACGTGCCCCAGACCCTTGCCTTGTACCGCGCTTCAAGGACGGCTTCCGACCTTGGAGGTATGCTTATCACAAAGCTTTCCGCTCCCGTTTCGGCTTCGAGACCCTTTGCCGCGGCAAGGCGCACTCTTACCGCAGGCACGGGGAGTATGCTCCTGTTTTTTGCAATGATACGCAGCGTCACCGTCTCGCCCTTGTAAAGCATACTCTTGTCAATGTCGGCGCGAAGGGTCACGCTTTTTGTGCGGTGGGTCACAAGTGTTACAACAAAGGAAAAAATCGGCGCAACAACAAGCAGGTAGACCACCGTCCAGCCAATTTCGGCGGAAAGATACAGCGCAAAAAACACGCACATCGCCACGGCGAACAGATACAAAATAATTTTCGAGACCATAGCCGTTACTCCGTGGGTACGGGCACTCTGCCCATTATGCTTTCAACAGCTGCTTCGGGGCTGCCGTAAAGCGCCTTGCCCTTGGGTGAAAGCATGATACGGTGGGCAAGTGTGCAAATGCAGCAGTCCTTGACGTCTTGGGGAGTAATGAAATTCCTGCCGTCCATAAACGCCCACGCCTTTGCCGTCTTGTAAAGGGCAATGCTTCCTCTGGGACTTACGCCAAGCTTTATTCCCTCGTCGGTACGTGTGGCATTAACAAGGGCAACGATATAATCCTTGACATTTTCCGCCGCCTGCACGTTCTTCACCTGCTCCTGCAAATCGGTGATATCCTCCGTCGTCAGCACCGCTGATATGCCGCTTATAGGGCTGCTTTTCTCGTTTCTTTCAAGTATGGAACATTCCTCCGCTGCCGTGGGATAACCCATGCTTATCTTCATGAGGAAGCGGTCCATCTGCGCCTCGGGAAGGTGGTACGTGCCGTAGGTCTCAACGGGGTTTTGGGTTGCAAGCACCATAAAGGGCTTGGGCAGGACGTAAGTCTCCCCGTCAATGCTGACCTGACGTTCCTCCATTATTTCAAGCAATGCGGACTGTGCCTTGGGCGAAGCTCGGTTTATCTCGTCGGCAAGAAGAAAGTTGCAGAACGCCGCGCCCTTGCGGTACTCGAATTTCCCCGTTTCGCGATTGAGCATAGAAAATCCCGTTATATCCGAGGGCATTATGTCGGGGGTCATCTGCACGCGGCTGAGTGTGCCGTGTACCGACCTTGCCAGCGCCGCCGCAAGCTGGGTCTTGCCCACACCGGGGACGTCCTCCAAAAGCACGTGTCCCTCGGTAAGCAGCGCCGCGGCAACATATTTTACAGCGGTATCCTTGCCGATGATGACCTTTCCGATATTTTCGGTAAGAAGCTGAATTTTTGCGTCCATAAGCCATTCTCCTTAATCTAAATTCGTGTTAAGAACAAGTGCAGGATTTGCAATGATGTCCTTGACCTCGTCCCTTGTAAGCAGCCTTGCGCCCTGCGTTCCCTCAAGGAAAATCTCCTGTGAAGTCTCCACAAGGTCAAAGGATTGCTCCAGAACACCCGTTATTTCGGGGATTATCACCCCGTCAAGGCTGCTTGTGAGAAGTCCCAGCGCAAGGAGAGGATTTGCGGCATTTTTGTATTGCTCCGCTGTTTTTTCCATCTCGCCCAGCGCGTAAATTAGCCTGTCGAAGTATTTAAGGCTGCTTTCGTACATTACCCCGAACGCCTCGCCTTGGAGGTAAACGTCCTTATATTTTTCCCCGAACTCGTCCCGTATACCCTCTGCTTCGGCGATAAGCGCGGCATAATCCGCCGACAGCACCGCCGAAACATCTGTCGTGTTCACATTTTCCATGACCATATTCAAGGTGGTCACAACGCTGTTTTCCATTTCCGCGGCAAGAAGCTTTTTCTCTTTCAGCAGGGGGCGCTCCTCCGCTGCGCTGTATTTGTAGCCGTCAAGGAAGTAATGCTCCACAAGAAAGCCTATGACCCTGTCCTGCTCCTCGGCGGAAAGCCCGAACATAGAGCGTATCGGCACTCCCGTCCTGTCCTCGGGAAGAAGCCCTCCCCGTGTGAACTCGGTCACTATCTCGTCGGGTGCGGCGGTCGTTTCGGTTTCGGTTTCCGTTTCGGGAACAGCGGTTGTCGCTTCCGTTTCGGCAGTCGTTGTTTCTGTCACGGGGGGCTTGGTTTCCATTACCTCGGTAACAAGGGTCTCGCCCTGCTCGGCAAGCTCCCTTTCAGCTTGCTCCTCGGCACGTTTCAGCTCCGCCTCAAGACGGCTTTTCATCACCGCTTCCGCAAGGGTCTTTTCGCGGCTGCTCACCTCCGCGGCGTAGCCCTCGGTATGCCGCGCCGCCGCAAGCATACATACCACGCCCACGGCAATTATTATCAGTATTTTCAGTAATTTCATGCCGCAGGCAGCGCTCCTTTCAAATCATATTGTTATCTCGATTATGTTCCCCTCAAAGTCAGCTATGCAGCTTTCGTAGTACCCGTCCCCCGTGGTGCGCGGCTCGCTTGTTACGGCGTAACCGTCTTTCCGCAGGCGCTCGGTAAGGGCGTTCACATTTTCCCTGCTGCCCGTACTGAAAGCAATGTGGGCGTAACCCGTGGATATCCGCGTTTTGTCACCTTCCGCGGTATCGGGTCTGCTCATTATCTCAAGCCGTGCGCCGCTTTCAAAGGTCAAAAAGTAGGAGCGGAAGCCCGTTTTCGGGTTATGGTACAGCGCCCCCGACCTTGCCCCAAAATACTCCGCAAAAAAATCTCTTGCCCTTTCCAAATCATTATAATAAACTGCAATATGCTCTATCTTCACAATTTTTGTACTCCTTAATTCCTCATTCCGCATTCCGAATTCCGCATTAGCCATTAATACAGCTTTTTCCCGGCAAAGTCCTTTTTCCTTACCGCGGCTATGCAGAAAACATACACCGCCGCGGAAGCAGGCGCAAGCACCACGCACCTCAAAAGCTGGCTTTCCATGCTGTTTGAGACCGCCATCATGTTGGCAAGTCCGAGGGCAATTCCTGCAAAAAGCGAAACGAAAAGCGCCGCCGCTTCTCCGTTTGAAACAAGGGAGACAAGCATGTTCACCATGCCGCAGAGAATATAGAAAAGCAGTACCGCGGCGCAGGCGGCGGCTATGGACGGCACGGGCGGCGCGGCAAAGTCCGAGGAAGGCTGCCCCGTCATCACGCGGAAGCCCACAAAGCCGCTGCTCCACGCCCTGCTGAAATTGAACGCACGGGAACACACCGCGTAATTGATAATGAATACCGCCCCGAAAAACAGCACCGTATTTGCAATATAGGTCAGCAGCTTGCCTGCAAGCCAGCTTTCGCGGCTTCCGCAGCGGAGTATCTCTATGCCACCGAAGCCGTTATCGAACATTATTCCGCATACGATGAAAAGATACAGCGGCAGATAGATGAACACGATATTCGTGATGTCGGTCATTATCATAAACAGCGTTTCAAGTGAAGAAAACGCCGCCGTATCCGCAAGCTTGATATATTTATGCACGCTCACCGCCGCCCCAAAGGATATTACCGCCAGCGCAAGGCACCACCGTGCCATGGGGATATGTTCGGTAAGGCTGAACGTTGCTCCGCGCAATCTCTTCATCTGCGGTCACCTGCCTTTCCCAAAAGGGTGAGCAGCACCGCTGCCGCCGTGAGTATCACGGGTATGACAAAGCGGTCTGCGGTTATCCCTCCGCCGTATATCGACGGTGCAATATCAAGTGGCGGATAGAATTTGTCCAAGTCCAAGTGGGGGAAGGCGTATATGCAAAGCAGGTAAAGCACTTGGGGCATGACAAGGGGTATATACCGCTGACGATTAACAAAGGTAAGTCCGCAGGAAAACGCGGCATACCCGAAGCCAAAGGTCACGGGCAAAATTAATTCTAACGCGGCATAAGCATAATCGGCAACTCCGCCCATTGCCGCACATACCCCGAAAAATGCAAGTTGGGGCAGAAAAAGCGCCGCCGCACCCGAAATGCCACAGACAACAAGCCTTGAAAGCTGATAGCCGTTCCTGCCAAGCTTTACGGTCATAAGCGTGCCGAATTTAGTCTCACGTTCCTGCATTATCATCACCGAGTAGGGCATTGCCGCAAGAAGTGGCGCTGCAAATGGCAGAGCGAGAGCCTGTGCGCGGCTGTAAATGTCCTCCGTTTCACCTGCGGCAAGAAGATACCCAAAGCCGCCGAAAAGCAAAATCAAATTCAGAAAAATGCTGAAATAAAACGCAGGCTCGGTAAAGACCCTCTTGATATCCGTCTTAAAAAATCTCATTCCGTGACCTCGCTGACCTTGCCGTTTTCCACGCGAAGCTTCCGCGTGCAGAGGGAGTCGATGTCCTCGGGGATATGGCTTGCGATAAGTATGGTCGTGCCCTTGCCGTTAAGCTCCGCAAGAAGCTTCCTTACCTCCTCCGCCGCACCCGAGTCAAGGCTGTTCATGGGCTCGTCCAGCACAAGCAGCTCGGGCTTGTTCATCACCGCCTGGATAATGCCAAGCTTTTGCCGCATACCGAGAGAGTAGCTTTTTACAGGCTTTTGATTTTTCGGGTCAAGCCCCAACCTTTCCATAAGCTGGCATATCTCATTTCTGGGCACGGGGTTTGCGCTCATGGAATTAAGTATCTGCAAATTTTTCATGCCGTTATAATGAGGTATAAAGCCTGCGGTCTCTATCATTACGCCCATCGACTCTGCAAAGCGGTGCTTTTCGGCGTAATTTTCTCCGCAGCATATCACCGTCCCCGAGTCGGGCAGCAGCAGACCCGTAAGCAGCTTGAAAATAACAGTCTTGCCGCTTCCGTTTCTGCCCGTAAAGCCGCATATCTCCCCTTTTTCCACCGAAAAGCTTGTGTAGTCCAGAACGGCCTCACCGCCGAAGCTTTTGCAGACGTCCCGAAAAAGAATATAGCTCATGCTCTGACCGTCCTTTCCTATGAGCGGATTTACAAAAAGGGACGCCGCAACGTCCCCTTTAAATTATTTCAAGCTGTCGATGCCGCCGTCGGTCTTAACGTCAGCCTCGTAGTCAACGCCCTCTGCGTCAAAGCCGAAGAGCCTGTTGAAATCTCTCTCGTATCCGTCAAGGTCTGCACATTCCCCAAGGTTTTCCTCGTTTATCTTGTCCCAAAGCGCCATAACGTTTTTCTGCACGTCCTCGCGCATTTCAAGGTCGTCAAGGCGTATCAGACCCTCGCCGTCAACCTTTACACCGCCGCCGAAGAGCTTTTCCGCAAACAGACGGTACATCTGCTCGATACAGCCCTCGTGGAGGTTCATTTCCTTCATTACCTTAAAGAGAATGGAAATGTAAAGGGGCACAACGGGTATCGCGGAGCTTGACTGTGTAACAAGTGCCTTGTTTACCGAAACATACGCCGAAACGCCGCTTATTTCCGCCGATATCTCCTTTGCTGTTGCGGCAAGGTGCTTCTTAGCCTGACCGATAGAGCCGTCCATGTAGATAGGGTGAGTAACCTCGGGGCCGATATAGGAGTATGCGACTGTAACAGCGCCGTCCTCAAGCACGTCCGCCGCCTTCATTGCGCTTATCCATTCCTTCCAGTCCTCGCCGCCCATTACCTTTATTGTAGCGGTGACCTCGTCCTCCGTTGCAGGAGTAATGGTTACCTCGGAAAGCTTTCTGTTCTTAACGTCTATCGTTCTGTTGGTGTAATCGCCGCCTGTCGTTTTCAGCACGGAGCTGTAAACCGTACCGTCAGCACAGGTGCGTCTGGGTGCAGCAAGGCTGTAAACAACCATGTCTGCCTTGCCCCAATCCTTTTTGATAAGGTCGATGACCTGATTTTTTATGTCGGCGGAAAAAGCATCGCCGTTGATAGTTTTTGCGTAAAGACCGTCTGCATGGGCAAATTCCTCAAAAGCGGCGGTGTTGTACCAGCCTGCGGAAGCGGTCTTTGACTCGCTGCCCTGCTTGTCGAAGATAACGCCTATTGTGGACGCGCCGCAGCCGAATGCCGCGGAAATTCTCGAAGCAAGACCGTAGCCCATGGAAGCGCCGATAACGAGGACTTTTTTGGGACCGTTTACCTTTCCTGCGCCCTTAACGTAATCAATTTGCTCCTTAACTATCTTGCGGCAGCCCTCGGGGTGCGCGGTGGTGCATATAAAACCTCTGATTTTTGGTTTAACTGTCATATTGTTTCCATCCTTTCAGGAACGGGCGGTTTTGGTCTGACGACCCGAAAAAGACCCGTGACCGTGTTTTGCATGATTTTCCGAAATAATATATATTATTGTACCACTTTCTGCAAAAAAAATCAAGTACCGCTCGTTTGATAATAATTCGTAATGCGTAATGCGGAATTCGTAATTTTTTCAAAGCGGATAAACAATAATTTAGCGGCGTAACATTTTGTATGGCATCAGCGAAGCGGCGCAAGCTGGTCCAGCGCAGCCGCGCTGGTCAGGTGTCCAGAGGGCTGAAAGCCCTTTGGTCGCTCTCCGCAGAGAGCGAAACGCCTGCTTGCGCCCGCAGGCGCCCGAAAAAACGGAGCAAGGGGTGAAAAATGCGACAGCATTTTGAGGGGAGGCGAACAAGACCGCCTCCCCTTGTTGGAGCTACAAAATAAACTTACCTCAAAAACGTGCCGGTGGCACGTTTTTGACACGATAACTTTGTTTAGGTGGGATAGAACGGCAACGGCTTGCGCCGTTGTTAAGGACGCTCTCTCTTACAGAGCGTCCTTCTTTTGCAGCTT
>JAGAUA010000053.1 GCA_017847885.1 Oscillospiraceae bacterium | reverse complement strand
ATTCACTTTTCTCTTTTCACTAAAAATTTACGTTAAACCGAAGTTCTAAGCAGCTGCGCTGCTTTTAAGGACGCTCTCTCTTACAGAGCGTCCTTCTTTTGCAGCTTGCCGCTGCAAAATTCAACCTTGCAGAGCGCTTCTAAGGCAGCGCCTGCGGGCGCAAGCAGGAGTTTCGCCGCGTGCGCGCGGCGACCAAAGGGCTTTCAGCCCTCTGGACACCTGACCAGCGCGGCTGCGCTGGACCAGCTTGCGCCGCTTCGCTGATGCATTACAAAATGTTATGCGCTAAATTTTTGTTTATCATACAAACCGTAAGGGCGGCTGATAGCCGCCCCTTTTCGTTATACCGCCCTCGTATATTTCCGCAAAAACTCAAGCTCGTCTCCCTCAAAATGCGGCGAAAGCTTGTCGAAAACCGTTTGATGATACGCGTTCAGCCTGTCCTTGTCGCACTGCTCCATCTGCGAAACATCAACGCAGTCAAGGTCTATGGGCGCATAGGTTATGGTCTCAAACTCCATCACCTGACCGTATTCGCCGCTGTCCGCCTTTTTGCACAGCAGCTCGTTTTCGATGCGTATGCCGTGGCTTCCCTCGGCGTAAACTCCCGGCTCGTCGGTGGTTATCATGCCCTCTTCAAGGACGGCGCTCTGTCCGCGGTCGGGGGAAAGTCTCCAGCGGAAGCTGTTGGGGGACTCGTGTACGCTTAAAAGATAGCCTACGCCGTGACCCGTGCCGCACCGATAGTCAAGCCCCTTTTCCCACATGATGCCCCGTGCAAGAATGTCAAGGTTTTCGCCTTTGCAGCCGTGCATGAACTTCGCCGCCGCAAGATTGAGCATCGCGCGGAGAGTAAGGGTAAAATGGGTGCGCATTTCCTCCGTTATATCGCCCAGCGCAAAGGTACGGGTTATGTCGGTAGTGCCCTCAAAATAGTGTCCGCCGCTGTCCACAAGGAGCATACCCTCGGGCTTCAGCACGGCGTTGTTCCCCGTTTCGGCGCTGTAATGCATCATCGCGGCGTTTGCCCCATATGCGCTGATAGTCTCAAAGCTTGGGGCAATAAAATGCTCGCCGCCGATTTCCCTGCGCAGGCTGTCGATATGCTCCGCTGCCTCGCTTTCGGTAATGGGCTTTTTGCCGATGCCTGTTTTCAGCCAGTACATAAACCGCGTTACAGCAATGCCGTCCATGAGGTGAGCGCGGCGGATATTTTCTATCTCAACAGGATTTTTCACCGCCTTCATAAGCGCGGCAGGATTTGGTTTGGAGATTATCTCGCAGCCTTCAAGCAGCTTAACAAGGCGGTAATTCACCCGTTTTTCGTCAAGCAGCACGCGCTTGCCACACAATTTTTTCGCGTATTTGTAAATCCCATCATAAGAGCAGATTTCCGCACCGCTGCTTTCAAGGTACGCCCTCACATCGTCGGGGCAGGCGCTTTCGTCAATGAAAAGCAGCGCGCTGTCCGCGGTAATAGCCGCATAGGAAAGCACCATGGGGCAGCACTCTATGTCGTCCGCACGAATGTTGAAAAGCCAAGAAATGTCGTCCAGCGCGGTCATGATATGCACGTCCGCCTTTTCCTCCGCAAGCTTTTTCCGCACCTCGGAAAGCTTTTCCGCCGCGCTTTTTCCGCTGTATTTTTCTTCAAGCAGATAGATAGGGGTATGCTCAAGCGCAGGTCTGTCAGCCCATATCCTGTCTGCAAGGTCGATGCCGCAGATGACCTTTCCGCCCTTTTCCTCTGCAATTTTTTCGTAACGCTTTCCCGACTCGGCGGTCATGACCCTGCCGTCAAAGCCGACGCTTCCGCCATCGGGAAGCAGACTTTTTACGTACTCCGAAACCGTGGGAACGCCCTGTTCGCCCGACCGCATAAGGTCTATGCCGCTGCCTTTAAGCTGATTTTCCGCCTGAATAAAGTACCGCCCGTCGGTAAAAAGCGCGGCGCTTTCATGGGACACAACAAGAGTTCCTGCCGAGCCTGTAAAGCCGCTGAGGAACCTTCGCGCCATGAAATAGGGGCTGACATATTCGCTGTCGTGGAAATCCGAGGTGGGCACGATATAAACATCAACAGCCGCATTTTCCATTTCCTTTCTTAAAGCGGCGATTTTTTCTTTTGTATCCATAAGCTGCTGTCCTTTCCCATAATCATAATAATTAAGTATATTATACCACATATTTTCCCCGTTGTCATTACCGAAAAAAAGCTGGGAAGCATATTTTTGTAGGGGACGGGTCTCCCGTCCCGAAAGTTGTAGGGGCGGATATTATCCGCCCGATATGGAGGATAATATTTAAACAAACTAAAGCTGCCGAAGCAGATAAAATGCCTCGGCAGCTTTGCTTAACTCAGCTGTTCTTCAATTCTGATAAGACGGTTATATTTTGCGGTGCGCTCGCTTCGGCAGGGCGCACCCGTCTTTATCTGCCCTGCGTTCACGGCAACCGCAAGGTCGGCAATAAACGCATCCTCAGTCTCACCGCTGCGGTGGGAGATGATAGTGCCGTAGCCGTTTTCCTTTGCAAGGGAAATCGCCGAAAGTGTCTCGCTGAGAGTGCCTATCTGATTAAGCTTTATCAGTATCGAGTTTGCGCAGCCGCTCTCGATGCCCTTTTTGAGCCGCTTGGGGTTGGTAACAAACAGGTCGTCCCCAACAAGCTTAACCTTTCCGCCAAGCTCCGCGGTAAGCTTTTTCCAGCCGTCCCAGTCCTCCTCGTCCAAGGGGTCCTCTATGGACACAATGGGGTACTTCATGCAAAGCTTTTTCCACTCGGCAATAAGCTCATCGGTGCTGCATGACTGCTTCTTTTTCGGCAGGTAATACCCCTTGCCCTCGGACTTCCACTCGCTTGAAGCAGCGTCAAGTGCAAGGACGAAATCCGTCCCCGGCTTGTAGCCTGCGCGCTCAACAGCTTCAAGGATAAGCTCCAGCGCCTCTTCCTCACCCGAAAGGTCGGGAGCAAAGCCGCCCTCGTCACCAACGCCCGTGCTGAGATTTTTCGTTTTCAGTATCTTTGCAAGATTGTGATAAACCTCGGAGCATTGTCTTAATCCCTCGCGGAAGCTTTCCGCACCCTTTGGGATTATCATAAATTCCTGCACATCAAGGTTGTTTGCAGCGTGTGCGCCGCCGTTGAGAATGTTCATCATCGGCACGGGCAGCCTGTTCCCGTTCACGCCGCCGATAAAGCGGTAAAGGGGCATAGCACGGTAATTCGCCGCCGCCCTTGCCGCCGCAAGAGATACCGCAAGCATCGCGTTTGCGCCGATTTTGGACTTGTCCTCCGTGCCGTCTGCGTGGATAAGCGCGCTGTCCACCTTAAAGGTGTCGGCAGGGTCAATGCCCCGCAAAACCGCGTTAAGAGTGCCGTTGATGTTGGAAACCGCTTTCAGCACGCCCTTTCCGCAGTACCGCTTCTCGTCGCCGTCACGAAGTTCCAAAGCCTCGTAGATGCCCGTGCTTGCGCCGCTTGGGGCAGCGCCTCTGCCTGCTGTTCCGTCGGAAAGCCACACCTCCGCCTCAACGGTAGGGTTGCCCCGTGAGTCGATTATTTCACGCCCGATAACCCGTTCTATGACCGCTTTTCGCTCAAACATATATTACCATTCCTTTCAAGCCTTTTGCCTTAGTATTTGCAGGAACGGCTATAATATACGTTAATCCTCGGTATCTTCGGTATCCTCTGTATTTTCCTTGGCAGGAACAGTTCCGGGTATCTTTTCAAGCTCGCGGAAAATAGCCATTGCAAAGCCGCTTATGGTGTACATGATAATTCCCGAGCCTACAAGCGCGCCGACAAAAAGCGTTGTATAGTTCCATGCAATTGTCACGACCTCAACCGCAACGATAAACACCAGAAGCAGCGACCGCAGGAAATATCTCATGCCTATGCTGAATGAGTTTTTCAGACTGTTCATTACGGTGTTTTCGTACCGCGCAAGCAGGGGATACACATAGAGGAACGAGAATACGAAAATATACGCCGTTACTATGCCTGCAATGAGAAACAGCACGGTGTTTTCCTGTGCCGCGCGGCAAAGCTGAAAGTCCAGGTACAGCACCCATATGCACAAAAGCGTGATAAAGGACATGGGTATGCCCTGCTTCCAGTTGCTTTTAAAGGCGTGGAGGAATTCCCGTCCCACATAGCCCTCCTGCCCGTCCGCCATATGAAGCGTGACCGTAAACGCGGCAATGGTGGATATGCCCAGCGTCACTATCGGCAGGCTGAAAACAAGCCACAAAAGGCTTATCTTAACAAGCTCGGTAAATCTGCTCATAAATCTGTAAAGCTTGCTGTCGGTACTGAAAAAGCTTGCCATAAATCAAATTCCTTTCGGTTTTCAATAAAAAGAGGTATCATGCAAGCAACATGATACCCCTTTAAGATAATTTATCTTACCTGATCTTCAAGGCCGCATCTGATAGCAGCTTCGTTTTCACACCATGCAAGGCACTCGCCGTTGGGGTCGTACTCCTTGCACTTAGCTGTCATTTCAGCAACGATCTTGTCGTATTCTGCGTCGTCCTTAGCATAAACAGCCTTCCAAGAGTAGTTTACGATACACTTTGCAACCTGTTCCCAGATGATCTTGAGGTCGTCTGACTTGTCGGACTCTGTGTAGGATGTTGCAAGAGCAACCTTGTGGTTTACGCTGTCAAGGTATTCCTGAGAGTTATACTTGCCGGAGAAGTCTCTCCAATCCTGGAGGATACCGTACTGAGCGTCAATACGTCTGCTCTTCCAGTTTTCGCAGTTATATGTCTCGCCGTTGGAATCGGGGTTTGAAGCGTCCTTGGACCATGTGGTGTTGTTAGCCTGGAAGGTACCGTCGTTGAAGTTTCCTCCGCCCCATTCGTCGGGCATGATAGTACCCTTTCTGTCCTTGTAAGCAGCCTCGCCAAGCTCTGTGAAGCAGGTGTTGCCTTCATCATCGTAGTACCAGCAAACATCCTTAGGACCCCACCAGTAAGTCATGTAGCCCTCGGGAGTTGAGAGGTAGTTGATGATAGCCATGCAAAGCTCGGGGTATTCTGTGTTAGCGCCGATAGTCCAAACTCTGTTGCCGCCAAGTACGTTCATACCGTAGCAAAGAGGAGTAGCGTCCTTGGGAACTACGGGGTACATACCCTTGTCAGCTTCGAGGTGAGGCTCGGTGTTGTAAAGTGCAGAGCCTGCATAGTCGAAGATGGAGAAGAATACGCCGCCTGCCTGAACCTTTTCGCTCATCTCGTTGTAGGTCTGAGTCATGGAGTTGGGGTCGATAAGACCTGCCTGATAGCACTTGTTGAAGAATTTAAGGCTCTGGAGGTAAGGTCCGTTCTCTTCGAGAGCGTCGTAGTACTTGCCTGTTTCAACGTCGTAAAGACCGAAGCCCATTTCATCGTGACCCCAGTAGCAGGTAGCAAACGCCTTGATGTACATAACCATGTTGCCGTCCCAATCGGGCCAGAGGGACATTGCATAGGTTTCGTTGCCGTTTTCGTCCTTGGGGGATATCTCCTTCATCTTAACGAAAACGTTGAAAAGGTCGTCAAGTGTGTTAAGCTCGGGATAGCCCAGCTCTTTGTAGAGATCCCAGCGGATATCCATTGTATAGAAGAACGCCTCGTGATCCTCGGGGGACGTTGCAACATTGTGACCGAAGCCGTAAACAGCGTTCTCAGCGCCGAAGGACTCGTTGAAACGAGCGTTGTTTTCAAGCGCATAGGGCATATTGTTCTTTACATAAGAACCGTAATTTGTAAGGATGTCGTCATCGTTCCAGTCGAAGAGCATACCTTCCTTTGCAGCACGCTGATATTCGCCGCCGTTTGAGCCGAATATAACGATGTCGCCCAGGTTGCCGGACTCCATACGGGTATCGAACATACCCTCAGAGTCGGGGATTATCGTCATTTCGCAGTTGAACTCGCGCTTGAGAACCTCTGCAAACCAGCCTGTGAGCTTGCCGGAATAGTTTGCAAGCTGGCTGTAACAGGTAAGCTGGATAGTTTCGTCACCATAAAGGTCTGTTAACGAGGGAACGTCAGAAGCAGGCTCGGCAGTTGTGGAATCGCCGCCCTCTGCGCCGCCGTCTGCGCCGCCGTCTGTCTTATCTGCACCGTCGGCAGCAGCGGTATCCGCTCCGCCTGCGTCCTCGGGCATTTCAATGCTTGTAGAGCCGCAGCCTGCAAGAGTTGCAGCCATAGCAAGAGACATAAGCCCTGCTATAATTTTTTTGGTTTTCATATAAATCCTCCTTTAGAAAAATAGAACTGTATTAACCCTTGACCGCGCCAAGCATGAGACCCTTTTCAAAGTATCTCTGCATGAACGGGTATACGCAAAGAATAGGAATGATGGTAACCATCGAAATGGTGTACTGAATTATCTTGGTGTTCAGCTGGTTTGCAAGCGTACCCGCGTCGGCGCTGCCTGCACCCGAATTAACGATAGCGCCAAGGTTGGAGCTTTGGTTCAGGTAGATGTAAAGTCTGTGCTGAAGAGTGTAAAGCTGGGGGGAGTTTGCGTTAAGGATAAGCGAGTCCTGGAAGGAGTTCCAGTGACCGACAGCGCCGAATATCGCGATAGTTGCAAGTATAGGCTTGCTGAGCGGCCATATTATCTTGCGGAATATCGTCCAGTAGCTTGCGCCGTCCATATATGCGCTTTCCTCTATCTCGCCGGGGATAGACTCAATATAAGTCTTAACAAGAATGATGTTGTAGGGCGAAACGATACCGGGGATTATGTATGCCGCAAAGGTATCGGTAAGACCCAGCATAGCCATGTTCAAGTACCAAGGGATAAGACCTGCGTTAAAGTACATGGTGATGATAAGGAAACGGTACCAGAACTGTCTGTGCCACATTTCCTTTTTGGTAACGAGATATCCTGCCAGCGAGGAGGTGAATACCATGAGGGCAGTTCCCAGAAATGTTCTGACGAACGTAACGAAAACGGAACGCCACAGGTCGTTTACCTTGCCCATAGCAACATAGTTGGCAATGGTCAGCTCCTTGGGTATAAGGGTGATAGCGCCCTTTGTGACAAGCTCGGGGTTGGAAATGGTGTTGATAAAGATGTAATAGAAGGGGAAAATACAGCTAAGTGTGAAAATCGCAAAGAAAGCATAGTTGATAATGTTAAACACAATATCGCCAAAGGTCGGCTTGACCTTTGAACCGTGCTCCTTGAAGTATTTCTTTTCCTCTTTTTGCTCCTTGAGAGAAAGCTTTGCTTCCATGTCCTGACCTCCCTTATACTATGCTCTCGCCGCGGACAGCCTTTGAAACGCCGTTTGCGGCAAACAGAAGAATTACGCTGACTATTGATTTTACCATGCCTATAACCGTTGACAGCGGGATAAGACCCTTGTCGATACCAAGGTTATAAACGTAAAGGTCGAGGACCTGAATTTTCTCCCAGTTCATAGCGTTGGAGAATACCATATACTGCTCCATACCGTTTGAAAGGATGTTTGCAATGGACATCAGAAGCAGAACGCAGTATGTAGGGATAAGCTCGGGAACGGTGATATACCACATCTTAGCAAATCTTCCCGCGCCGTCGACTGTTGCAGCCTCGTAAAGACCTTGGTCGATACCCGAGATAGCAGCGATATAAATGATAGCGCTCCAGCCCACACCCTTCCAGAGACCCCATGCAAGCATTTTAAGCCACATATGAGCGTCCGACTGGAGGTAGTTGGTCGTCACAAGATTTTCGCCGTTAAGGCTGTTTATCATTGTGTTGATAAAGCCGTCAGTGGAGAAGATAGCGATCGCGATCGCGTAAACGAGCACCCAGCTTATGAAGTTGGGGATAGTTGTAAAGGTCTGTACGATACGTCTGAAACGTGTATTCTTGATCTCCGAAAGGAACACCGCAAACGCCATAGGTATCCAGCTTGTGATGATACCCAAGCCGCTCATTGCAAGGGTGTTTTTCATTACGTTTACAATGTCGCGCTTTGTAGCGGCATTCTGGAAAAGTGAGGTAAACCACTTGAAGCCGACGAACTTGTCCATTGAAAGGCTCTCGCCCGACTTATAATCGAAGAAAGCGTATCTCCAGCCGTAGAGAGGGAGATAGCTGAACACGAAAGCAAGAGCGATAATGGGGAGCATCATAAGGAAAAGCTGAAATCTCGGCTCCATTTCAAGCTTTTCGCTGACATCGGTCTTGGGGATAAGGAAGAAGTTCACCACGGATATCACAAGCAATATCGCAGCCAGTGCGATAAACATATAGATAATGTTGGGGAACAGAAGCTTCATATCCTTGAATTTTCCCGCCTCATAGGACAAAACGCTGAGTTCGTTTACTATCGGCTTTATTTGCAGAACGCCGATAAGCTCAATAACGCCTGCTGCAAAGGAGAAAATGAGACCGAATTTTTTCAGCCTTCTGTTGCCAAGGGACATACAACCGCCAATCGCAGCCACAACAGCGGCAATAACGATGAGTACCGCGCAGAAGCTGAGGCTTTTGAAGGCAGGCTCAAGCCATTCCTGACGCTTAAGGGTCGCCTTGAAGTTGCTGAGCATTGCTTCATGGGAAAGCGCGCAGGAAAACAGCGACATATTTTTGTTAACGTTTTCACTTATTCTTACAGGGTTGAATGCAGGGAAAAACAGCGCAACGATATTCATAACCACAGCACAGCGCAAAACCCAGTAGATCTTGTCGGCGATACGTTCGGAAGCCGTCTTATTAATAGAGTTGCTGCTTTTCAGCTGATTGGATTTAAAAGACGAGGAAACGCCGCTAAGTGACATTCACTATCATTCCTTTCCGTGTTAAAAATTCAGACTGCCGCCGTATTGTCATAGCAGCAGTCTGAAATTTTCGTTATGAATTCAATTCAGCGGTAAATTACTTTCTCTTTCTGGAAGCAACTACAGCTGCACCGGAAACAGCCATTACGGAAACCATAACAGCAGCAGGAACGTTGCCTGTTCCTTCGGAAGTTGTTGTTGTGTCAGCAGCAGGAGCGTCAGCAGCAGTATCAGCTGCAGCAGCACCGTCGCCAAGACCGGAAACTGTGAATTCGATCTCAACAGAGCTTGAAGGCATTACATAGCCGAAAAGCTCTTTTAAATCGGAATTCCACTGGTTGATGCAAAGGATGTTGATGTATTCCTTTTCATCGGGATTGAGGTAAGCTTCGTCAAATGTGTACTTTGTTGTACCGTCAATTTTAACCTTAACGTCAGAAATTGTTGCGCCGCAGTCGAGAGGCATATCTGTTGAAACGAAAAGGAGGGAGAATGCTTCGGAATCGCCGAAGTCAAAATCACCTGTGAGGCTTACAGAGTATGTACCGTCACCTGTGATAGCGGCATCTGTGAATGTACCGCCCTTGTTTACGGGAGCAGCAGGATAGTCAGCTGTAATATGGTCGAAGTATTCTGTGCCCTTACCGAGTTCTGCATCGTTCCAAGCGTTTCTGAAGGACCAATATGTAGGCTCCTGAACGCCAAGGTAAGCATTGTAGGATTCAGCAGCGGATACGGGTACAGCGAAAGCTGTGAGACTGAGAGCTGCAAGAGCAGCAGCGGTGATTGCGCCTAAAATTCTGGATTTCTTCATAATAACATCACTCCTATAATATTTGTACACCCAATGTAATTGTTTACAAAACCCATTGCAATGCACTTATTTATTAATAATTTTAATACAAAACGCTCTCGGTGTCAATAATTATTTTTAACAAATACCCATGTTTTCATTGGGCAATTTTGCACAGTAAAAATAGCTATATTTAATTTAAAATAGGCATAATGGCAAAAATACATAATTTTGTGGATAATATGTCCAAAAAAGGTTCACGGCATATCATTGCTCCGATGTTTCGATAAAATTCTTTTTTATCCAGCTCATTGCGGCAAAATAGCAGAGAACGTGTACCGCAAAGGTTATCAGCCACGATATGGGGTAGGAAAAATAAACCGTTTCAATGGTGTGATACTCGGGTATGCGGAAAACCGTTGCCAGCCACAAAAGCCGCAGTCCGCAGGCGCCTATCAGCGACACCAGCATGGGCATTACCGACCTGCCTATGCCCCTGAGACCGCCCACCATAACGTCCATCATACCGCAGAGGGCGTATGTGCCCGAAATTATCCTAAGCCTTATCATTCCTGCGTCGATGACCTCGGGGTTTGGTGAATATACCGACAGAAGCTGCCTGCCGAAAAGCACGGCAAGGTTGCCCATGACAACGCCCACGGCAATAACGCACAGCTCGCCTCTAAGCACTATCTTGTTTATCCTGCTGTATTTTCCTGCGCCGAAGTTCTGGCTTACAAAGGAAATCGTCGCCTGATAGAAGGAGTTCATGGACACATACACAAAGCTTTCGATGTTTGAAGCGGCGGAATTTCCCGCAACGGTAACATTGCCGAAGGTGTTTACCGAGGACTGTATAACAACGTTTGAAAGGGAAAAAATAACGCCCTGAATACCTGCCGGCAGACCTATGCGCATTATCTGACCCAGCTTGTCGCCGTCTATCCTAAGCATTTTGGGTATAAGCCTTATATCGCCTTTTTCCCGTATGAGACAGCGCACCACCAAAACAGCCGAAAGGGTCTCGGAAACTGCCGTGGCAAGGGCAACGCCTGCGGTATCCATGCGGAATACTATTACAAATATAAGGTTAAGCACGACGTTTACCGCACCTGCAAACATAAGGTAATAAAGGGGGCGCTTTGTGTCTCCTATGGCGCGGAGCAGCGCGCTGCCGAAGTTGTACACCATCTTTGCGGTAACGCCGAAAAAGTATACCCTAAGATAATCCGCCGCAAGGTTGAGGACCTCGGGTGGAGTCTGCATCCAGATAAGCATCTGCTTTGCGCCGATAAAGCCGATGACAGTCAGCGCCGCGCCGCTTACAAGGCTTATGAGCATAGAGGTATGTACCGCCGCGTTTAGCTCCTCGCCGCGCTTTGCACCGTAAAGTCTTGCGGCAACAACGTTTGCGCCCGTGGAAATGCCGATGAAAAAGTTAATCATAAGGTTTATCAGCGGACTTGTTGAGCCTACCGCCGCAAGGGAGTTGTCCCCGGCGAAGCGGCCTACTATTATAACGTCGGCGGCGTTGAAAAGCAGCTGAAGTATGCTCGAAAGCATCAGCGGAATGGTGAATATCAGCATTTTTTTCAATATGGAGCCGCTGCACATATTTATCTCGTTTTTTCTTGCCATAAAAATACCCCATCAAATAAAACAAACCGTCCCCGAAAATCAAACGGTACGGATTTTTGTACTATATATACTATATACAATAATAGCACAATCGGCAACCAAAATCAACCGCTTTTCGGTACGGCAAGCATGACGCCTGCCGAAAAAAATTATAAAAGAGTAAATTTTAGCCCGTCGGGGTTGAAATTTACGGCAAAAATGGATATAATGTAAATTGAGATTTAATTGGATAATGACAGTTACCGCATGATTTTGTGCAAAATTGCTGTTTGGGCTATGCTGTTACAGGGATTTGTTGTGCAATGCTCCAAAAGTGAAAGCGCGATGCAACAAAACGGCTCCTTTTTGCCACTACTTATATGACAGGTCTTTTGGAGAAGATACTGCGGTACAATGTCATTATCAATGCCGTATAAAAATAAAGAGCGGTTGAGAGGTGATGTTGCAAAATGAATACCGATTTCGCCCAGTGCGTTAAAAAAGCGCGGGCAGGCGACGCAGACGCGTTTGCCGAGCTGTATTCTTCCGTATACAAGGAATTGTACCGCATAGCTCTCGTAAACCTGAAAAATCAGCATGACGCTTCCGATGTGGTTAGTGACACGGTTCTGGAAGCCTATTCTTCCATCAAAAAATTAAGGGACGAAAAAGCCTTTAAGGCGTGGATAATCAAGATCCTTACTGTAAAGATAAAGAACAAGCAGAAGGAGTATATAAAGAACAGAGATTACCGCGAAGACCTTGAAGTGCTGGACAGTGTAGAACAAGAGAAGTCCGAGGAGATAAGCTACGGCGGATTGGAAATAATGGAAGAATTCAGGCGACTGAATGAGGAAGAAAGACTTGTTTTATCGTTAAGCGTTATTTCGGGCTACACAAGCGAAGAGATCGCCAAGGCGACGGGATTATCTGCAAATACCGTCCGCTCAAAGGCGGCACGCGCAAAGATCAAGCTCAGACAGATGCTTACGGAACGTTAGACGAAAGGAGGTCGGAATTATGAGGTTTGAAGACAGATTAAACGAACTCATCAGCGAGGCAGAGGTTCCCGATGAACTGATGCCGGAAAATATTGCGCTGATGCTCAAAGCCAAAAGCACACAGTCCAAAATGGAAGCGGAACACAAAAATATAAAATCCGCACCAAACATCGCTGCACAACGCCGTACTATTATAATGAGAACTGTGGCTTCGGCTGCCGCCTGTGCCGTTTTTGCAGGGGGAATGTGGCTGTATAACGAACAGCGCGACTCCCAGCACCTTGAAGACCAGATCAGCTATAAGGCAGTTTCGCCCGATTCATACGACGATCTGTTCAACAAGTATACGGCAATTTACATGAACGGCGACGACACAAACAACGTTGACGACAGCGAAAAAACCATCGGCGAGGAAAATGCGGAGACCGCTCCCGTTTCAAGCGGCGTACAGCCTATAGAGTATTCGGAAACGGCGCCTGCGGAAACTCTTCCCGATATATCGTCCTACGACTTTACCGATTATAACGGAAAAAGCGTGTCGGAAGCCGATATTGTGAAAACCTATGGCGAGTATATGTACTGCCTCAAGGGCAGCACCCTCTATATAGTTTCTCTCGAAACTATGGAGGTAGTCTCTGAGATAGAAAGCAAGCTTAATCCTCCCGTTGAGATCTACATCGAAAACGGAAAGCTTATCATGGTTTCCAAGGAGACCGAGGAGATCGTGATCGTTGACGGCGAAACCATTTCAGCTGTCACAGAACCTAAGGAAAACGGCAACTCTCCCGAAGCGTCCGATGTTCCAGCAAACGACGCCGATTCTATACAGCCGGATACCGATAGTTCCGAGCCTTCGGAAGGAAATGTTCCAAATGACGAAACAGGCACGGCGCCCATTACCCAAGGGGAGTCTGCAATTCCCTCAGGCAATTCGGCAAGCCGTACAAACACGATAGTTGATATCTATGATGTCAGCGACCCGACATCCCCCGTACACACCACTGCCTATAAACAGAACGGCAGCTACATTTCATCAAGGATATCCGACGGAACGCTTTACATGGTCTCGGCTTATACCGATTACCGTGTAAAGCCCCTTGATACCCAGACAGACCTTGACAGCTTTGTTCCTGCCTATTATCTTGACGGAGAAAAGAAATACCTTGCCGCCGAGGATATTATTATCCCGGCAAATGCCAACAGTACCGACTATACCGTTGTTTCGGCAATAAATGTCGGTACGGGCAGCGCAGCGGTCAAGGCGGTTCTCGGTTCAAGCAAAAATGTTTACTGCTCCGCCGACGCTCTTTATGTTGTGGGCGTCGGAAAAAAGGATAAGGAATACAGCATAATTTCCGCCTTTGACCTTTCGGACGGCGGCATCACCTACCGCGCAAGCGGCTCGGTTGAGGGCGCAGTTCTCGGTCAGCAGAGTATGAACGAATACGGCGGAATGTTCAGAATTGCTTCGAAAATTACCGGCGAGGAAGGGGAAACCTCCGTGTCGGTTTATGTTTTGGATAAATCCCTCACCGTTGTAAACAGCGCAGGACAGCTTCTGCCCGGCAAGAATGTTTCTTCGGTGCGCTTTGAGGAAAATTACGCAAGACTTTTCGAGGAGAATAGCAGCGAGGCTTCGATAGTTCTCGATATCTCCACAACTCCTCCCACGCTGGCGCAGTCCATTACAGCAAGCTCCGCTTACCTTTACAGCTACTCCGAGGGTATGCTCATGGGCGTGGGCGAGGCTAAGGACGGCAGCGGTCTGACCCTTACCATGTACAGCTCGGAAAACGGGCTTATGCTCAATACGGTGACCTTTGCCGAGGAGGGCGTATGCTCAAAGGCGCTGACCGACAGGCGTGCGCTGCTGATAGACCGTGAAAGCGGAATTATCGGCGTTCCTGCTTACACACACACCGAATTCGGCACGAAAAACAGCTACTATGTGTTTACATACGACGAAGCGGCAGGCTTTGTTTCCAAGGGCACTATCGAGTACGTGGACATTGACGACAGCATGATTTTCGAGCGCGGCGAGGTAAAGGACGACACCCTCTACGTCATCAGCAAGGGCAGGATAATCTCCGCCCGTATAAACGACCTCAAGGTAATCGGCTCATACGAATATTGATTTATGCGCAAAAATGCGGCAGGCTTCGGTTATTCCGACGGCTTGCCGCTTTGTTTTTTGTACGTTTTGACGCTTTTTGAGGGATATACCGGCTTTCTATTGACATTAAGGCGGATATTTGATATAATCAATAGTGTTTTAGTGCTTTAAAGCTGACACGCGTTTGTGCGGTGAAAGCGCAAAATGTACAGAAAGGATGTAAATTTATGTTATACGTTATTTTAGCCGTGTACCTGCTGGTAATGCTTGGTATCGGCGTTTACTGCCGCAGGAAAACCTCCTCGGTATCGGACTTCGTTCTCGGCGGAAGAAGTCTGGGCGGCTGGTTTACCGCCTTTGCTTACGGCACATCTTACTTCTCGGCGGTGGTTTTCATCGGCTATGCAGGACAGTTCGGCTGGAGCTACGGCGTGTCGGCGGCATGGATAGGCATAGGCAATGCGGTGCTTGGCTCAATGCTCGCATGGATGATTCTGGGCAAGCGCACAAGAATCATGTCAAAGCAGCTCAACGCTTCCACAATGCCCGAATTTTTCGAGAAAAGATATAATTCAAAGTCGCTGAAGATTGTATCCGCGGTCATCGTGTTTGTTTTCCTTATTCCCTACACCGCGTCGGTATACAACGGTCTTTCCAGACTTTTTGCAATGGCGTTCAACATTCCCTATTCCGTCTGCATCATAGCAATGGCTGTGCTTACGGCGGCATATGTTATCCTCGGCGGATATAAGGCAACCGCTATAAACGACTTTGTGCAGGGCATAATTATGCTTATCGGCATCGCGGCGGTGGTAATATGCGTAATCGGCGGCAAGGGCGGCTGGAGCGCTGCAACTGCGGCTCTGGGCGAGATAACCGACAAGGGCGTCGAGGCAGGCACGCTGAACTCCCTGTTCGGACCCGACCCCATAAACCTTTTCGGCGTTATCATACTCACCTCTCTCGGCACATGGGGTCTGCCCCAGATGGTGCAGAAATTCTACGCTATCAAGGATAATAAGGCAATAACCCGCGGCACGATAATTTCCACATTTTTTGCAGTTGTGGTTGCAGGCGGCTCATACCTCATGGGCGGTTTCGGCAGACTTTACGGCTCTGCTGACGCGGATACCGCCGCTGCAACGGGAAGAGCGTTCATCGAAAAGGGCGCAAACGGAAAGCTTGCCTTCGACTCTATCGTACCTGCAATGCTGAAAGCCGCGCTGCCCGAATTCCTTATAGGCATAGTGGTCGTGCTGGTGCTTTCCGCGTCGATGTCGACACTTTCGTCGCTGGTGCTTACATCAAGCTCAACGCTGACAATAGACCTTATCAAACCGTTTATGAAAAACGAAATGACCGAGAAAAAGCAGGTGCTTATCATGCGTGTTTTCATCGCGGTATTCCTGCTTGTGTCGGTAATCATCGCCCTCAACCCCAACGCGTACATAACAACGCTCATGTCCATTTCATGGGGCGCACTTGCAGGAGCATTCCTTGCACCGTTCATGTACGGACTTTTCTCCAAAAAGGTGACAAAAGCGGCAGTATGGACAAGCTTTGTTTCGGGCGTTGGAATAACCGTTGTGCATATGGTAATTTTCAGCCTGGGATTTTTCCCCGAAGCAACAAAGGCGGCAGCATCGCTTAAGCTTAACATGGCATCTCCAATCAACGCAGGCGCAATAGCGATGATATTCGGACTTATCATCGTACCGATAGTAAGCGCCGTAACAAAGGTCGAAGACCCCGAGCGCGCGTCGGAAATTGTAGAAAACTGCAAAAAAGAGCTTAGCGCCGAAAATTGATAAAGCAAAACAAATCGGGAACAACCGCTTTTGGTTGTTCCCGATTTTTTAAATTTGTAGGGGCGGATTCCATATCCGCCCGTGTTGTTTGAGGTAACATTTTGTATGGCATCAGCGAAGCGACATTAGCTGGTCCAGCGCAGCCGCGCTGGTCAGGTGTCCAGAGGGCTGAAAGCCCTTTGGTCGCTCTCCGCAGAGAGCGAAATTCCTGCTTGCGCCCGCAGGCGCTGCCTTAGAAGCGCTCTGCAAGGTTGAATTTTGCAGCGGAAAGCTGCAAAAGAAGGACGCTCTGTAAGAGAGAGCGTCCTTAACAACGGCGCAAGCCGTTGCCGTTCTATCCCACCTAAACAAAGTTACCGTGTCAAAAACGTGCCACCGGCACGTTTTTGAGATACATTTTATTTGTAGCTGCAACAAGGGGAGGCGGTCGTGTTCGCCTCCCCTCAAAATGCTGTCGCATTTTT
>JAGAUA010000052.1 GCA_017847885.1 Oscillospiraceae bacterium | reverse complement strand
TTTCTGTTTCCATACTCTATATCGCTGAATGTTGTCTGTCTTGCTTTCATTTTCTTCCTCCGATTTTTTGTGGTTTTTCTTTATCTATATTATACCACATTTTGAAGTGAATTGGAAGATTTATTCAGCGTTTCCTTAATTTTATGTTTGTCAACAAACTTAAGACCCGAAAACTTTAGCCGGTTTTCGGGTCTTTTTTTACAGTATTTCCATAATTTCCGCCATAGGCTTCATTGCCTTTTCACGGGGAGTATACGCCGATTTTCCCACGGGTATCACGCTCATGAGCCTGTATTCCTCGGGAACATTCAGCGCCTTGCATATTTCGGGGGAGGACACCACGGGGTCGTTCATCCAGCAGGCGCCAAGCCCCATTTCCTCGGCTTTAAGCAGCAGGTTTTCCACCGCCGCGCCTAACGAAAGCACGTCCGGGTTGCCCAGCATATCAAGCACCTGCTTATGCCCGAAGCCCTTTGAGCCGTAGTACTCCTCAACTCTCGGGTCGTGATACTTCATATCCGTCAGAAACACGCATATCACAAGTGGCGCATTCTTGAAAAACGTGGTCTGCTTTACCCTTGATGAAAGGAATTTTTCATCGGTAACGTCGCTGTAAAACCTGCGCACGCCCTTTTCCGCCGCTTCCGCAAGCTCCGCTATCTTTTCGGGAGTGCGCACCGCGGCAAAGTACCAGCACTGGCTGTTGCAGCCGCTGGGCGCTGTTACCGCAGCGGAGATTAGCGCCCTTATCTCGTCATCGCTGACAGGGTCGGGAAGGAACTTTCTTGTGCTTCTCCGTGACTTCATTATCTCGTAAATATCCTGCATAAACCATTCCTCACACAATTTCAACGCCGTAGCTTCGGCATATATCCTCAAGCTTCATACCCACGGCTCTTCCCGAGGGTATCATTTCCCACACGCCCTCCGTCCGCTCAAAGCCGAGGGCGAGCAGCGTCCTGCAATTTATTCCGTTTTCGAGGCGCAGGTGCATATTCACGCCGTTTTCGCAAAGCACGCTAACCTGCGGCGCAGTCAGCTTGTCAAAGCTCTGCATGGGGTTATTGCCGTAAATCGAATACAGCAAAACCATATGGTTGACCTCGGAGGGAATGTGCCCGAAGTCGATGTACATCGCTCTTTTGTCGGGAGCGTTCAGATACTGCACGCTGCCGCAGTCGGAGTGGTCGTTGCCGAAAAATATCATATGTGAATTTTTGCTGACCTTGCCCGAGTCGTTCAGCATGAAAACGTACGCGTCAATGTCAAGGTCCATTTTTGACATCAGATACTCAAACTCTATCTTGTATTTTTTCGGCGCAAGGGGTATACGCTTGCCGCTGAATATCTCAACGTCCTCGCTGTCGGCGGTAAGCATTTCGTCCTCGTTTTCGTTTATCTCCTCAAGCTCCATTGTGACTTCCTCGCGCTTGGGGGGAGCCATTGTCGCAAGCTGCACCATGTCAAGCTTTTCAAGCATTTCACGGTACTTTGCAGGGGCTTCCCTGTCAACGGAGTACAGCATATAATTTCGCTGCTCGGACTCGCCCTCGCTGACCACCGCGCCGCTGAGAATTATCTTCCGCTCGACCGCGGACTTTACCAGAATATTTCCGTATATAAGCGCGCCGCCGCGTATTTTGTCCACCGTAAGGGCAATGGTGTTATAGCCAGCCTTGAGGACGCTTTCCGAAAGCTGCACATCATGGAAATCGCAGCATATTTCCGCGTCCACGGGAGCGTATATCTCAAATGAAAAGGACTCGCTCTTTTCCGCGGCAAGGCTTCCCAAGTCAAGCACACGGGGCATGCCCCAGTATTGCTCCTCGCCCTCAATTCCCATAACTGCGCCGTTTACGCCTACTCTGTCAAATTTCACGCCTGGGTATCGGCAATACACCGAAATGTGCTGCTCGGGGGGAATATTATCGTCCGTCAGCTCTATGTCCAAGCCGTTTATCGACACGTTATCCGCGTCTATCATAAGCACGGGACCCGAAGAATTCCACAAGACCGTGTTATTTCCGTTGACCGTGCAGCTTTTCCGAATAACAAACCTGCCCTCAAATTCACCAGACGGCAGCGTTACCACGCCCGTGCTGTCGGGATTGTCGAGAAGCTGCTGAATATCTGTTTCCGCCAAAATATCACCACCAAAAACTTGCAATTGCGGCTATTCCCGCAATGACCTCGCAGACCGATTTTGTGCATAAAGCCGCCTTTACGCCCGAAATAAATCTGCCCAAATATTTCATCAGCGCCGCAGTTGCCCCGATGCCGCCCACGGAAACGTCCCCAAACGCCCGTACCGCAGGCGCTGCCTTAACGGAAGCCGCCGCAAGGTCGGTATCGCCGTAAGCGGAAATGTCCTCCGTGCCAAGCATAGCCGTGCAGACCTTCATGCCCTTTTCATGGGCAATGCGAAGCAGCCGCCGCTTGTCGCCGCTTGTTGCGCGCACCACCGCCTTGATGTCGGAAAGCCGCTCCGAAAGCTCCTTGTCGCTCATTTTTTCAAGCTGCTCCGAGCTGATTATAACGCCGCTGCCCTTTTTTATCTTTGAACGCTTGACCGTAAAAATTGCGTTTTCCCTGCTTGCTTCCGTGACGAGAATAGTCTGCACGCCAAGGCTTTTCAAGGCTTTTACGGCTTCCTCCGAGTTATCTAAGTAGCTGTCCTGGAGCGCCATAAAGCCGATGAGGGTGCAGCCCCCGTCGGGGAGCGCGCCGTTCTTTATGCTCTTATCCGAAACGGCAAACGCCGTCACGTCCTTGCCCGTCAGCGAAATCGCGTCGATAAGCTTGCTCAGCGCGTCCTTGTTGGTTATGCGCTGCTTCTGACCGTCGCCGCCGTAGTACTCCGAGCATTTTTTCAGCATAAATTCCGCGCCGCCGCGGATTATGGTTATCATTCTGCCCTCAAGGGAGACCGTTGCTCCCGAAAGGCGATTTTTCTTGTCATAACGGGTCTCAGCCTGCTTTTTCAGCACGTCCCTCCTGCTGCTGTACGGGCTTACAAAGCCAAGCATAGCGCAGTCAAAGCCGTCTCTGCCGATGACCGTTCCGTCCTTGCCGGGAACTGCGGAGCAGCAGTTTATTACCGCCATTTTCGCAAGCTTTCCAAGCTTTCCGTCAATTTCCGTAAATTTTGCGTATTCCTTGCCGCTTCCGTCGATAAAGCCGCTGACAGTGTAGCTGTTTTCCGAAATGAAGCCGCATTTTTCCGTAAAAAGTATGTCCGTTTCCGCCGCGCTTATCATTGCTCCCGGATTGGAAACGCGCACGTCCCTGCTCCAAAGCTTTTTTACCGTATTTGCCGCGGCAAATCTGAAAAGCACCGAGCGTCCGCCTGCGCAGGAAACCGCCAGCACCAGCGCCGCGCAGGATAATCCGTGCAGGATATACACGGGCAAGACCCTGTACCAAGCGGTGTAGACCGCCGACAGAATGACTATTCCTGCCGCAAAAGCCGCGCCGATAATTCCGCAAACGCGGTTCATGCCCGAAAACTCGGAGTCGGGAAAATAAATTTGCTCCGCACCCTCACGCTTTTTCGCAGCATATGTGTTTCCGCCTATCGCGGTGATACGCATTACTCCGCTTCCGCCGCATACCTCCGCACCGCCGCAAAGGCTGTATGGCGTTTCGGGCTCGATAATTCCGCTTCGGTAGCCCATGGGCGGCACGGATTTTTCCGCCTTTTTTGCAATGCCGAGACGGGAAAGGTCAACCGTGACCGCGCCGTCCGCCATAATCCCGTCGGCAGGAACGACGTCTCCTGCCGCAAGGTAGACCGCGTCCCCCACCGTAAGCTCGCTTTCGTGAACAAGCTCCGCCTTGCCGTTTTCGCGGAACACGAAATATTCCCCCGAAGCCGCCTTTCTGCACAGGCTGTTGAGGGTATTTTCCGCTCGATACCGCATAAGTCCCTCGGCAAGAGCATACGCAACCGCCGCGCCCAGAAGCACCGCCGCCTTGTACACGGGATACTCCGCCGCGTAGCCCAGCAGTCCGAGCAAAACCAGTATCACCTGAATAAGCACAGCAATCATAATCAGCCTGAATGTCAGGCTGCCAAAGCCGTGCAGAAGACAATTACCGAATGAAAGTTTATATGAAAGCTCGTTTGAGCCGTATTTCTGTTTAGCCGCCTCAGACTCGCGCACCGAGAGTCCGGAAAAGGTCATACTTTGACCACCTTTCAGAATTTATATGATTTTAACCCGTATCAGCAGACCCCGTTCGTCCCGTGAAGCGCGGAAGGTCAGACCGTCGGAAAGACGTATTGCGTGACCTGCAGGAACGGGATTTCCGTTTGCCGAGAGCATACCCTCCATATGCTGATTTATGAGGAACCACTCGCCGTTATGGCAGCAGACATACGCTTGCAGGCTCTTGTCCGCCTTTTCATCGGCAAAAACGTTGCTGAACATATGCCACTTGAACAGCGGCGTGTTGTTTACCACGTCAAGCTCCGACTGCTTCCGCCACTCGCCGGCGTGACCGCGCACCTGGGCGTTAAGCTCGAAGCGCACGATGTTTTTGTCCGCAATTCTTGTCCCGCAGAACGGGCAGACGGGGTTGTTCACATCGTAAAGCACGAACCATTTTTTCTCGCAGGCAGGATTTGAGCATTTATGCAGCAAGTCCCATGTCTGCACAAGTCCTCGCTCCCACTCCATCGCCGACGGGCGCAGGGGAGGGTTGTGAAGTCCGTCCACAAAAGCGCGGAGAAACAGCTTTTCAAGTATGGGTCCCAAGTCCTTGATAGTGGTTTTTATGGAGGAGGGACGAT
Source organism: Oscillospiraceae bacterium (assembly GCA_017847885.1). GTDB lineage: Bacteria > Bacillota > Clostridia > Oscillospirales > Ruminococcaceae > RGIG8773. The sequence continues at coordinate 8,534 of JAGAUA010000052.1, read as the reverse complement.
TTGAGGTATCGTCGGGATTTTCCACAAAAAGCGCCATGGGGCCAAGTCCCAGATAGTCGTCTCTTTCAGCCGATTCGGAAGAGAAAATCTTTGGTCCCATAAGGGGATGACGGCAGAAAAGATACTCGTAGATAAGCACCGCAAGAGCGTGCAGGTCTGTTGCCGAGCTTGGTATCTGACGTCTGGGGTCGTCGCGGTCAAGCTCCATGGTGCTCAACACCTCGGGGGCGATATACCCCCTTGTTCCTGCCACCTCGGGCGGAAACAGCCCCGGCACTACCAGCGAGTCAATGTCGATAACAACGCAGTTTCCCGTTTTCGGGTCGATAAGCACGTTGTTGTTGGAAAGGTCGGAATGTGCAAGACCTGCCTGATGCAGACGGCGTATGGAGCGTGAAAGCAGCAGCGACATCTGTATCATCGAGCGGAAATCCCCAAGCTCATTTTTGTTGAGGAAGCGCCTGTTTCCCGAGGTAAACCAGTTGCTTTTTTTGTCCTTGCCTTTCAGTTCAAGGAATTGTGAAGCGCCCTCATCAAAGAAAAAGCTTTTGGAGTACGCAGGGGAAACTATGCCGAACTCGGGCGCGACAACAAGGTCTGTCGGCCAGCAGAAGCGTCCCTCAAAATATTTTGCAAGGCGCTCGTCGTTGCCGATAGCGCCGCCCTTTGATTCGGGAATGGTAGGGTTATACCTGCCAATTATCGCCTCAAGCCGCGAGACCATGTTGCGGTCGACCTTGTTGGGCTCGTTGAAAAACTGCACCACGTATGACTTGTCGGGAGCAAAATATGTGTATTTCATGCCGCCCCTTGGCGGATTATCCGTTATTACGTAAGGGATCTTTCGTCCGCTTGACAAAGTTGCCTCCCCGATCCTGCTCATAAAAACCTCCGAGTCGGAACGGTTAAACTGCCGTTCCTTAGTATATGTTAATCTTTAAGCTTTATAATTAATAACGTTCTGTCGTCAAATGAACCCCTCTCGGCATAGTTGTCAAGCCACACCTTAAGCATTTCCTGGGGCTCTTTTTCATGCACCGTGCCGAATGCCGCCAGCGAGGCTTTTTTCTGCACCTGTTTGTTATCCCAAAGCTGTTCGAGAGTAAGTCCGCACTCGTTCATCACATTTTTTGCGTATTGAAGCGCATAGGACACATCCGAGTCGTTCACCCACGGATACGCCGCAGGCTCGGGAACGGCAATATCCGTATCACCCTCCGCGCCGTCTATGGGCATGATGCCGTTCAGCTTCAAGTCTGCCGCAAGCCGCAAAAGCTGGGGATTGTTGGGGTAATAATCGTCCGCAACGCCGTCCGACATAAGCATAAGCGAGGTCATTTTTCCACGGCGTATCTTTGTGCGGCTCATAAGGCTTTCCGCCGAGCGGGTCTGCTCCGAGGTAAGGAACTCCGTCTCTCCTGCAAAGCTTCCGCTGTCCGCTGCACCAAGCATAGTTAACGCCGACGCAAACGCCGCGTTTTCGTCCACCGAAGCTATCATGCCATCGCCAAGCTGCACCGCTGCGGTGAGGTACTCCCTGCCGTTTTCGGTCTCCACGGGAATTACCGCCGCTGCAAGAAGCGTGCAGGAAAAATCCTTTAGCTCGGGCTTTCTTCCCAGCGCCTGCTCAAATTCGGGGTTATCCCTGCGCTTTTCGTATGCAGCCTCAACCGCCGCAAAAGCCTCGGCATAGCTGTCTCTCAGCATACCTGCTATCTTTGAGCATACCGCACCGAATTCCGCGCTTTCAAGGGACATTCCCAGCCTTTCGCGGTAATCGGGGGTATCCCTTTTTATCGCATCAAGCCGTGCCTTGACATACTTCACCACAGCATCGCAGGCTGCCCTTGCGCCTATTCGGGAGAACGCCTTTGACCCTGCGCCGTCGGCAACAACGCCTATCACGTTTCCGTCCGCAAAATCGAAAGCAAAGCCGTCGTCGCAGTTAGTGCCCTCATGCTTATGCTTTTTTCCGCGCACAGCCGCGCCGATGACCTCAAACCCGTCCGAGAAAGCCGCCTTGCACACCGATTCGGGGTACGGCTCGGGGGACTCGGGAACGGGGTTATATTTCCACAAAGCGGCAGTCCGCGCGATAACGTCCTTGTCGGAAAGCTGTCCGCTTGTATTTGTATTTTTATCCATCAATACCTCCCGTGCCGTTAGGGAACGATAACGAAGCCCTGTGGAGGAGGCGGAAGCTCGATGTTTGCACCGGGCTTTGCGTCAAGGCTCTTTGAGGACATTTTTACCGAGCTTGAAACCCATGCAAAGAACTGTGCAAGGTCGCCTGCCGAAAGGGTGTTCATCATAAGCACGCAGTCGGTTATCTCTTTCAGCACCGTTGTGTCGGCATACGCACCTGCCGCACAGGCAATGATGTTTGCAGGCTTTGTCTTTTTCAGCTCTGCCGCAGCCTCGCGCCACTCGTCGGTAGGAGCGCCGTCGGTAAGGATAAACACCAGCGGCTTCCAGTCGCCCTTCTGGGTCTCGGTGGACTTTCTCACCTCCGACCTTATGCACTCGGTCAGCAGCTTCAATGCCGAGCCGAGAGCCGTTGCACCGCCAGCGCTGAGCTGAGGCTCCTTGAAAAGCATAAGCTCTGTAAGGGGGATGACCTGTCTTGCGCTGGAATTGAAGGTAATTACCGAAAGATAAGCGGTCTCAAGAGCCTGAGGGTCGCCTCTAAGCTCGGAAATAAGCGCGCGGACGCCGTGCTTTACGGCTTCTATCGGGTCGCCAGCCATTGAACCCGAAACATCGAGAAGGAGATAAACGGGGAGTCGTCTTGTAAATTCGGACATAATAAAGCAATCCTTTCTATATCAAAATAGTAAGCAAAAACAATACTTTTCATCAAAAACATACACATTAAAGTATACTGCCCTTTGAAGAAAAAGTCAATATAAATCGCAATAATTAACACCCTGCTAAAAATAACGTTTTTGTAAAAGCGGCGATAAACAAAAAATAACCCGGGAAGAAAGCGTCTCTTCTCGGGTTATTGCTTTATACGATTTTGTTTTACGTCTTATACTATTTCCTAATCAACCTATAGACTTTGTCTATAGGTTGATTCCACCGCTTTGCGGTGGGTGCGGCGAAGCCGCAGGAAAGCCGTTCAATACTAATTCTGTCAAAACCGTAGGTTTTGACTTGCCGCCTTTCAGGCGGCTCTCCTTATAGACTTTGTCTATAAGGAGATTAAGAATTAGTATTATACGTTTGCTATCTCGGCGTTGAACTCGGTGATATAAACGTCAAGAACTTCATACAGCGCTTCGCGGACGGTTGCCCAGTCAAGACCTGCAAATGCAGCGCGGATACCGTATTCGCCGCTGTCGAGAATGTCGTAAAGGTCGGTAGGACAGCCGCTGTGGAGGTCGTAAACAGGATTTTCGCGGCTCATTTCCGTAATCTTGTCATACATTTCGATCATTTCCTCGGTCCAGCCGAAGTCGTTTCTTCTCTTTTCAACAGCAATTTCCTGTGTGCGCTCGTCGGAGTTTGCAGCAAGGCAGCACTCCATAAATCTTGCAACGCCCTCAGGGTTCTGTGCGCCCTTGCAGAGCATATACGCTTCAAGACCTGCGGGGAGGTAATACTTGTCAGCCTGAGGATCCTTGGGAAGCGGAACGAACATAACGTCCTCGGGTTCGCCGAATACCTTTGACCAAAGCTCGGAAGCGCTTTCTACCTCATAGATACCGCTTATGTAGAAAAGCTCCTTGCCCTCGCCGATAAACTCGTTGTGAACAGTCCAGTTGAACAGGTTCTTGTCAAGAACAAGACCGTTCTTGTTAAGGTCGGACATAAAGTTCATAACGCGCTCAAGGTTGGGGTCGCTGATGTTGTGGACAAGCTTTCCGTCTTTCATTTCAACGGAGGGAACGCCGCAGGTAAGCATGAGAGGCTGCTCGTTGAACCAGCCGTCAAGACCGTACTGCTCATTTTCAACATCGCAGTAGTCCATGAGCATATTCTTGAAGCTGTCCCATGTCCATTCGCCATTCTCCAAAAGCTCGGCAGGATCGTCAAAGCCGAGGTTTTCGATAGTGCTTCTGTTGTAGTAAACCACCTGACCGCTTGTTGCCTGGAGGCACATTATGTAGTGGTTGTCGTTGAGGACGAACTTGTCGTTAAGTTCTTTCTGTTCAGCCCAGAGGGGATTTTCCCAATCAATGTAGCTGTCATAGGGCTGGAACATTCCGCTGGGAACACCCTTGGGGAAGGAGTCCAGGTCGCCGCCTGCGATAAAGTCGATGCCATCGCCGCCGATTATCTTTGTGGAAAGGTCGTTAAAGCGGTTCTGCCATGTGGTTTCGATGTACTCTATCTCTCCGCCGTACTTTGTCTCAAAAAGCTCAAGGGAGAGCGCCTTGGTGTTGCCCGAGCCGGTAGCGTGGAACGGGTCATAGAAAGAGAACCACTTGATGGTCTTGTTTTCAAGCTCGCCCGTAAGGGTATCCGCAACCTCTCCGACCTTGTTTGCGTCCTCCTCGGAAAGAGGCTCGGTGTTCAAGGGCACTGTTGCGGTAGTGGTTGTAGTAGCTTCGGTCTCGTTTGCAGCGCCGTCTCCTCCGCAGGCGGTCAGTCCGCACGCGAGAGCAAGCGCGGTAAATCCCGAAAGAATACGCTTTAAATTCTTCATCATATTACATCCTTTCTCATTAAAAATAAATTCACAAATACATTATAACAAATCAAAAGCCTTGTTGTCAACGTTTACAATAACATTTTTACGGGTACGGCATTGTTGATTATGCACAATTCGCAATTCCAAAATTTTATGCAAATCATAGCTGCTCAACATTTTTTGCCGAGATTATCTTACCGCCTTTTATGTATACTCTCGGCACGCGCTTGCTTATTCCGCAGACAAGCTCGTAGCCGATGCTGCCGTAGATTTCCGCAAGGTCGTCCGCAGTGATAATATCGCCGCCGCTTTTTCCGATAAGCGTTACCTCGTCGCCCACGGAAACGCCATCTATGCCTGTGACGTCAACCATCATCTGGTCCATGCAGACCCGTCCCACGCCCTTTGCGCGCCTGCCGCCGATAAGCACCTCGCACCTGCCCGAAAGCAGTCTTGGATAGCCGTCCGCATAGCCGCAGGGAATGGTCGCAATGACTCTGTCGCTGTCGGCGGTGTAGGTCCTGCCGTAGCTTATCGAGTCGCCAGGGTGGACGGTCTTGATGTGGGAAATGACCGATTTAAGCGACATAACAGGCTCAAGCTCCACGGGCAGCTCAAGTGCATAGTCGGGTTTCAGACCGTAAAGCACGATGCCAAACCGGGCAAGGGTGCTGCGTTCGTCATAGTGAAAAATTGCTCCCGCGCTGTTAAGGCAATGCTTGTGGGTAAGCTTTACGCCGCGTTTTTCGGCTTCGTCGGCAACGGCAAAAAAGCGCCGCTTCTGCTCGTTCGTGTAGCGGATATTGTCCTCATTGCGGCTGTCCGCCACGGCAAAATGGGTGAAAACGCCCTCAACGCAAAGGTTGGGCATAGCCGCAATTTCCGCTATCTCGGCAGCGCATTTTTCCGCACTGTCCGTGTTAAGACCCACTCTGCCCATGCCCGTGTCAAGCTTGATATGCACTCTCACGGGCTTTGAAGCATGGCTTGATAACTCCGCACCGTTCTGCACCGAAACCACCGCCGCGGTAATGTTGTCTTCCGCAAGCACCTCCGCGTTCTCGGGGTCGCACCAGCTAAGTATCAGTATGTCGCCCCTGCAGCCCGAATGACGAAGCTTCAGCGCCTCCACAATGTTTGATACGCAGAAAAAGTCCACGCCCATGCTTTGGTACAAATCCATCAGCTCGGCATCGCCGTGACCGTAGCCGTCCGCCTTGATAACGCAGGCAGGCTTGGTGTGGTTGGGGTCGAGGAGGCCTTTCAGCGCGGCAAGGTTTCTCTCCGCCGCGTCAAGGTCGATTTCCGCGCGTATGCGCTTTAAAAATTGGTTGTTCATTTTATGTTATGGTCCTTTCGACAAAAATATTGCAAAAGTATTACAAATACGCCGTTTTTTGTAAAATCTATTGTAAAAATGAAATGTTTGTGCTATAATGTCAGTATGCTTTTTGAACGGGGGAAATGAGCGAAAATGCTTGCTGACAATTTTGAATGTGAAAGAAACAGAACCGTGTGTTTTTCGGGGCACCGTCCCGAAAAGCTGCCCGACCGCGGCGATGAACGCTCCCAGACCGTGCGTATGCTGAAAAGTATGCTCTATAAGGAGATAAGCGACAGCGTGAACGAGGGCTTCAACTGCTTTGTTACGGGTCTTGCACGGGGCGTCGACCTTTGGGCAGGAGAGATAGTGCTGGAGCTTAAAGCGAAAAACAGCGGCATAAGGCTTGTTGCCGCAGCGCCTTACAGGGGACACGGGAGCAGCTTCAAGGGTGCGGACAAATTCATTCTCGGCAACATTCTGCGTAAAGCCGATGAGGTGGTTTACGTCAGCGAAAGCTATTCCAAGGAATGTATGCGCCTTCGGAACGAATATATGGTCAACTGTTCGGGAAAGCTTATAGCGGTGGTGTCGGATTACCGAAGCGGAACGGGGCAGACCATTCGCTATGCAAAGCAGCAGGGGCTTGCAACAAAAATAATCGACGCGGAAGCTCTGGCGGCATACGCGAATTCCGCGGAAAAATACGACAAGCTTGCATTTTGAACAGTATAATTATAGCACCGCGGCTTTTCATTTTCAACGGTATTTTGAAATTTATCTGAAAGGAAATATTAAATATGGCAAAGAAAGGTACAAAAATTGCCCTTACATATTTTATCACCATAATTGTTACGCTTGTAGTAATAGGCGGAGTGGGGGCGCTTTTGCTCAACTATATCCTTAATCCCCCCGAAGAGGAAAAGCTTCCCGACGCGGACACGGAGCAGCTTTTGTTTGGCAATGAGTATACCCCGTCCTTTGAAAACAACAAGACCTCGCTGTTCATTTTCGACTCGGAAAAGCGTATGTCGGGCTGCTGCTTTATGGTGGTGCGCATGGCTGCGACGGAGAGAAAGCTTATGTTCATGCCCCTGCCTGCGGATACCTATGCAAACGTAAACGGCGAGGAAAACAGCCTTTACGAGTTCTACCGCACGGGGGGAACGGCGGCTGCTGTCAAGGTTGCCGAGGCGGCAACAGGCGTAAAAATGGACTACTACCTCAAGCTTGATAACGACAGCTTTACCGTGCTTGTGGATATATTCGGCGGCGTGGATTACAACGTGCCCTACAACCTTATATATTCCAATCCCGACACGGGTGAGGAGACCGTTTTCCGCGAGGGCGAGACCTATCTCGACTCCAACAGCCTGCGTAAGCTTATCACCTATCCGCTGTTCAATTCGGGGGAGGAATACCGCGCAAAGATAATGGGCGTTACCGTGACCGACCTTGTGAACAGAAATATCCAATCGGGCTTTTCTTCGCACATCGACGATTATTTCAGCACCATAATAAATTCTTCCGTTGAAACGAATTTTACGGCATATGATTATCAGGAGCAGTCCGAGGCGATGAAATATATTGCGGACAGCTCCGATAAGGTTGCCCAGCTTGTTACCGTTATCGGCGCGTATGACGATAATTCACACTTTGTTCTCGATGAAAATTTTGTAAAATCCCTTACCGAGTGGCTTAAGCTTTACGACGAAAGCGGAGCGCCCATTGAATAATTTACCCGATAATGCAGATACTACTCCCGAAAGTTGACTCCTTCGGGAGTTTTGCTTTTATGGAAAATGAAAGGATGATACAAATGCTGGATAAAATCGCATTGACTCTGCTTGTTATCGGCGGTCTGAACTGGGGACTTGTAGGTATTTTCAGCTTTGACCTTGTAGCATGGCTGTTCGGCGGCACGGGGGCTATCCTCAGCAGAGTGGTGTATGTTCTGGTTGCGCTTTCCGCAATTTGGTGCATAACCTTTCTGTTCAGGGAGCATAGTCCTGCGGAAAGCAGAGGATAACGAAAAGGCGGCAGATAAAAATATCTGCCGTCGGTTTGTTTATTGGCAATGAAATAAAGGGGCGGCTGATAGCCGCCCGTGTTGTTTGTGGGACAAGCAAAAATTTAGCAGTGCAATATGCAAAGTAACAGCTTTCAAGACAAGGTGTTAATTTCCGCAAATCAAAAAAATCGGCAATAGAAAAGAGGTGAAAGGGAAAGGGGAGCGCGAGGGGGAAACCGATAGGGGAAAAGGAAATGCCGATTTTTGTTGGATTTTGTTTTTCCTTGTCCCATATAGGTTTCCCCCTCGCTTTTCACCCGACATAGTTTGGTTTTCGGAAATGTATGGGAACGTGTTATGTTTTTGTAGGGGCGGCTATCAGCCGCCCGAATTTTTCGGCAATTAACGGGACGGTAGACCCGTCCCCTACAAAAACTATGCTCCGTTCAAAACAGTCCACCGGACTGTTTTGAAGAAAAGTTTTATTTGTAGCTGCAACAAGGGGAGGCGGTCGTGTTCGCCTCCCCTCAAAATGCTGTCGCATTTTTCACCCCTTGCTCCGTTTT
>JAGAUA010000051.1 GCA_017847885.1 Oscillospiraceae bacterium | reverse complement strand
TCTTTTCAAGAAATTCTTTTTTGCTTGTTTTGGCTTGCGCCAGTTCATCGCTTATAAGCGAGAATGTTAGTTGTTTATTCATACCTATATTATACCATTTTTCTTGCCATTTTTCAATGGTTTGTGCGGTATTGCCCTAAAATGGCGAGAATGGCAGCTCTGACTACCGATGAAAACGGAGTTGCAATTACCCAAGGCTCGAACTTTTCCGAGTTCTGCATGAACTATTGCCGAAAATCACCTATCGGAAAATCAAGGTGCGAAAAATGTGACCGCGACGGTGCAATAATGGTTCTGGAAAGCGGAAAGCCCGTTTCATATTTCTGCCATGCAAATCTTGTGGATTTTGCCGCACCGATAATGCTTGGCGACCAAATGATAGGAAGCTTTATCGGCGGTCAGGTATTGTCCGAAGAGCCTGATTACGATAAGATACGTGAGATAGCAAAAGAGATAGGCGTTGATGAGGAAGGCTTTGTTGCGGCTGCGCGCAAAACACAGATCGTTCCCAAGGCTGCAATTGAGCGCTCGACTAATTTTATTTACGAATTTGCCTGCATTATTTCCGATATGGCATATAAATCGTATGAGACTATCAAGCTTAGCAGGCAGGCTGCTGCGCATAAATCCGATTTTCTTGCTAATATGAGCCATGAGATAAGAACGCCCATGAATGCAGTTCTCGGAATGGCTGAAATGGCTCTGCGTGAAGAAATGACGCCCCAGGCAAAGCAGTACATCAGACAGATACGCTCATCGGGAAAAAATCTGCTTGTTATCATTAACGACATTCTTGATTTTTCAAAGATAGAGTCGGGAAGAATGAATATTGTGGAAGTGGTTTATGAGCCGCTGTCCATTGTTAATGACCTTGCCAATATCGTAAACACAAGAATAGGGTCAAAAAAGCTTGAATTTACAGTTGATTTTGACGCAAAGCTTCCCCACAAGCTTTACGGAGACAATATCAGAATTCAGCAGATATTGCTTAACCTGCTGAATAATGCCGTTAAATTTACAGAGCGCGGCGAGGTGCATATGTCGATATCCTATTCCCATATTGACAGCGAAAATATTATGCTGAGGGCTGTTATCAAGGATACGGGCATAGGCATCAAAAAGCATGATATGGGCAAGCTTTTCCGTTCCTTCCAGCAGGTCGACAGCAAGAGAAACCGAAACATTGAGGGAACAGGTCTCGGACTTGCCATTTCACAGCAGCTTCTCAAGCTTATGAACGGAAATATATCCGTTGAAAGCGAGTATGAAAAGGGAAGTACCTTTTATGTGGAATTGCCGCAGAAGGTTATCAATTCCGCACCGTCGATACCTTGTCCTCCAAACAGTGTAAAAGCTGCGCTGATAATAGAAAACGAGTATGTTTATGCGCAGATATGCAAGGACCTTTCAGCACTCGGCATAAAGTTCATCAACCTTGAATATCAGGGAAGCCTTGACACCATCAAGGACGGCTATATTATCGTTGAAAAACATCTTTTCAGCGACATGATAAAGAAAACGGTAATGGACAATCCCGACTTAAAGTGTTTGCTGCTTGCACCGTATGACAGCCCCAATGATATCAATTTGCCCCGAGTGAAAATACTGCATAAGCCGATATATTCGCTCGGACTCTATTCGGCATTGGGTATAGGTGAGGATATTCTGCACGAAAGTAATTCTGACAATGACAATTTTGCATTTACCGCTCCCGACGCACATATCCTTATCGTTGACGATAATCCTATCAACCTGACCGTTGCGTGCGGTATCATCGAACCTCTCGGAATGCAGGTGGACACGGCAAACGGCGCGGCGGAAACTGTTGAGAAGGTCAAGAAGCAGAAATATGATATTGTGTTTATGGACCACATGATGCCCGGCGTTGACGGTGTTGAAACGACCCATATTATCCGCAGGCTTATTGTGGGATATGAAGATGTTCCTATCATCGCGCTTACTGCCAATGCCGTAGGCGGAACAAAGGAAATGTTCATAGAAGAGGGCATGAACGACTTTGTTGCAAAGCCTATCGAGGTATCGGATATCGTTGCAATGATAAGAAAATGGCTGCCGAAGGAAAAGATAATACCTGTTGCACCTGTTCAGGAACAAACCACGACTGAAAATAAGTCTCCGCTTGTTATCGAGGGTCTGAATACGAAGCAGGCGCTCTCGCTTTTGGGAAGCGAAAAGCTGTATATGCAGATACTTAAAGAGTATTATCTTTCCATTGATAAGCGTGCGGCAATAATAACCGAAGCGCTTGCAAAAAGCAATATCAAAAATTACACCATTGAGGTACATTCGCTGAAAAGCACGTCAAAGCAGATAGGCGCAGACGCTCTTGCAGAGCTTGCGGCAAGGCTTGAAAAGGCAGGAAACGAGCTTGATGTTGACCTCATTCTTGCAAAGACGAGCGACCTTATCGCCAATTTCCTGAAGTACAAGGATATTCTTGCACCGCTTTTCCCAGAACTTAACAATAAAGCCGAGGCTTCTGCGGCAGACCACAGCGTTGTTTCAATGCTCCTTGACAGCATGACCGAAGCGCTTGAGGCTATGGATACTCTGGCGATGGACGACGTTCTGGAAAAAATGTCGGAATATACCTTTACATCGGCACAGACCCAATGCTTTGAAAAGCTCAAAGCTTCTGCGGAAGCCTGCGATATTGATATGTGCTCCACTGTTGTCGGCATATGGAGGCAGATATCCGCTTCCGAAGGCAAAAAAAGTGCATCGGGCGTAACAGCCGCCGAAGATGTTAAATCTGTACTGAGCAAAATGCAGAGTGCCCTTGACAATTTTGATACGCTGCTTATTGACGAAGCGTTGGAACAGATGGGGAATATGCGTTTTGATGACACTCATACAGAATTGTATTTAAAGCTGAAAAAGGCAGCGGAGGACTCCGATATCGAGCTTTGCAGCAGCATTGTTGATGAATGGAAAAAATGCCTCTGAAATATCGTGAAAACGTGAATTCTGCTCCGACTACATAAAAACAGCCGATAAATATCAAAGCTTTTGCTTGGTATTTATCGGCTGTTATATTTTTACGCTGTAAATATCTGAAAGCTCTCATTTGGTGCGGAGTTTTGCATTTATTTATACTAATAACCAATTAAAAAGTGTGCAAAAAATCAAGCAAAATCTTGCATATATGGATTTTGCGCGGATTTTTTGTCTACACTTTTATTGGTTATTAGGGAAACGCTGAATAAATAGCATTCCAAGATAAAAAAATTCACGCCCAGCCTGAAAAAGTCTTTTTTCCTGCAAGAATGTGAAAAATCTCATCATATTTTGCCCCAAACAGGGCTTCTTACCCTCAAAAGGGCAGAAT
>JAGAUA010000050.1 GCA_017847885.1 Oscillospiraceae bacterium | reverse complement strand
TTTTCAAGAAATTCTTTTTTGCTTGTTTTGGCTTGCGCCAGTTCATCGCTTATAAGCGAGAATGTTAGTTGTTTATTCATACCTATATTATACCATTTTTCTTGCCATTTTTCAATGGTTTGTGCGGTATTGCCTTAATTTCATTACACTTCTTGCTAACTGGCTGAAACTTGTTTGCTATAACTTTTCATTTGCATTTTTCTCGCAGCTTTTCTTTATTCAGCCGCTGATCAGAACGCTTTTCAAAAAGATTTTCCGCAGGAATAAGGCTGCCGCTGCTAATCATTGAGCAAATTTAACAATTACGGCGTATCGAAATTTCATGTGAAAATTGCTTTGAAAAATACGGGTAAAAGTGCAATATTGAAAGTCGGTTATTCAATATGAAAATAGTTAAAGCGGCTTGTATTATGCAGATTGTCGGATCTACTTCTGTATTCGGTTGGAGAGCAGCCTGTGATTTTTCGGAATTGCCTGTTAAAGTTTGATATATTGGAAAATCCACATTCAAAAGCGATTTCCAAAACGCTCTTTTTTGTGCCGATAAGCGCCTTGCACGCCTTATCAATTCTGAAATGGGAAATATACTCTATCGCACTTAATCCGACGTGCTTCCGAAAGCGGTTCATAAAATAGCTTTCACTCATATGTACCGAGGCGGCAAGCTGCCTGACAGTAATCTTTTCATTGAAATGCTCTGCTATGTATTCAAGGGCAGGACGTATGATACTGCCCGACTCGCAGAACCCGGGGTCGGTTTCCGCTTCCGTTTCAAGCAGCCAGAAAAGCTTGATTATCTCGCTCCGCATAAGCATATCAAGCCGCGGTGAGTCTCCTTTTGCGCAGGAGAATATGTTTTCTGCCGTCATTTCCAGCTCGGGATAATAGTGATGCTTTGGAGTAATATGTATCTGCAATCTCATGCTGCCGTTTATAAGCGGTCTGATACATTCGCTTATAAATCTGTCCGAGTCCGAGCCGCCGAATATCTCATGGCTGAAAACAAGGGTATCATAAGCCTGCCGTGCATTAGGGCAGGGATAAATTGAGTGCAGCACATTGGGCAGGGTGATGATAATATCACCTTTGGCGGAAGTGAATTTTTCCTCGCCGCAGATAAATTCCGCCGAGCCTTCGCGGATATAATTTATTTCAAACTCGCTGTGCCAGTGCATAGGAACGCAGTTGAAATGGTCGGGAATAACACAATTATAATAGCTGAACGGTTTTATCCCGGAGCTGTGAATGCGGTTTTCTTTGGAATCCATATTATTCATAGCAATCACCCTCAAAAGTAGAATAGTATCGGTATACGGTAGAATATCAATAGATTTTAATGCTGTTTTGTAGTATTATATCATATGTAACAAAGAATTTCAATTACTGTTTTGAAAGGAAGTGCTGCTATGATAAAAAAATATGTTTACGGTGACCCGTTCCCCACGGAGGCTGTTGTGAAGGATATTCCCGTATCGGAGGATAAGCTGCCCTATTTTGAGACCGACAACAAAGGCGTGTTTACCTATCATCTTTCCGAAGACGATATCGTGTACGGTCTGGGCGAACAGATACGCGGTATAAATAAAAGAGGCTGGCAGTATGTCAGCTGGAATTACGACAATCCCAATCACCATGAGGACACGCGCTCTCTTTACGGCTCACATAATTTTATCATCATCAGCGGAGAGCAGACCTTTGGAGCATTTTTCGACAATGCAGGCAAAATGGAGTTTGACATAGGCTACACCAAAAGAAGCGTAATGCAGATAAAATCCGAAAAAAATGACCTTATCGTCTATATCATCACGGGCGAAAACGAAAAGGATATCGTTAAGCAGTTCAGACAGCTTATCGGAAGAAGCTATATCCCTCCCTTCTGGGCGTTCGGCTACGGACAAAGCCGCTGGGGATACAAAAACGAGCAGGATATCCGTGCCGTTGCGGAGGGGTACAAGGCTGCGGGCATACCCCTTGACAGTATCTATCTTGATATCGACTATATGGAGCGCTACAAGGATTTTACCGTTGACAAGGAGCGTTTTCCCGACCTTGCAAAGCTTGCCGCAGACATGAAGGAGCAGGGGATACATCTTGTTCCCATAATCGACGCAGGCGTTAAGATAGAGGACGGCTACGACGTTTACGAAGAAGGCGTTCGGAAAAATTATTTCTGCAAGAATGCCGAGGGCGGAGATTTTGTGGGCGCAGTATGGCCGGGACGGGTACACTTCCCCGACTTTTTGCAGCCCGAAGCAAGGAAATGGTTCGGAGAAAAATATTCCGTCCTTACAAAGCTTGGTATCGAGGGCTTCTGGAACGATATGAACGAGCCTGCGATTTTCTATACCGAGGACAGGCTTGCGGACACCTGCGCCGAAATTGAGAAGCTTACCTCGGGAAATATGGGTATAAACGAGTATTTCACGTTCACGGGAATGGTTGCCGGGCTTAACGGAAATATGGGCGATTACGACAAATTCTATCATAACGTTAACGGCAAAATGGTTAAGCACAGCGAAGTCCACAACCTTTACGGAATGAATATGACCCGTTCCGCATTTGAAGCTTTGCAGGAGATATGCCCCGAAAAACGGACGCTGTTTTTCTCGCGCTCGTCCTATATCGGAGCGCACCGCTACGGCGGCATATGGCAGGGGGACAACAAATCCTGGTGGTCCCACATACTCCAGTCCATGCAGCAGCTCCCTGCGTTAAACATGGCAGGCTTCCTTTTTACAGGCTCGGATACGGGCGGATTTGGCTGCGACACAACAGAGGATTTGATGCTGCGCTGGCTGCAATATTCGCTGTTCACGCCTCTTTTCCGCAACCATTCCGCAGACGGCACGCGCTTGCAGGAGCTTTACCGCTTTGATAATGTAAATGGTGCTGCCGAGATGATAAAGATAAGATACAGCCTTATCCCGTATCTTTACAGCGAGTTCCTTAAAGCCGCGCTGAATGATGAAATGATGTTCAAGCCTCTTGCCTTTGACTTCCCCGATGACAGCATGGCAAAGCAGGTGGACGACCAGCTGCTCCTCGGCAATGAGCTGATGATAGCTCCCGTGTATAAGCAGAATGTTTTGGGACGGTATGTTTATTTGCCCGAGGAAATGATGCTTGTCAGAATGAAGTCCTGCGATAATTACGAAACGCAGATACTTCCCAAGGGTCATCATTATGTTGATATCGCCCTTGACGAGCTGGTTTTCTTTATCCGCAGCAAAAAGGCGATACCCTTTGGCAAAACGTCAGAAAATACCGCAAAGACAGACATCGGCACACTTAAACTCATAGGCTATCCCGACAGCGAATACGAGCTGTATTCTGATAACGGATATTCTCCCGACCCCGAGGAAAGCCTTAGCGTTTCAACACTTCGTAACTAAGTTTCTCGGTACTTTCCTGCGCAGGCTGTTGCACTTTCACAGGCGCTCATTTTTAGCGTGTTTCTATATATGATAACACAAAAAAGCTGCCGCACCGTTTAATTGGTGCAGCAGCTTTGATTGCTTCTATAGGATATGCAATTCTAACTTATTTCCAAGGCTTAGCACCATCGAGCCAGCCTTGTTTTTCCCAATATTCCTTTTCGGAGGGAGAAGCCCCCCAATTGGCTTTTTGCATACTGCATCCCAGCCAAAAATCAAATCTCGTTTTTATGCCGATATGTACCTTTTTATCCTTTGATAAGCGTGCGCCGAGCCTGTGCATATCCTTGTTTATTTTCTGCTTTATCTTATCGGGAACCATTCCCCAGTTCATTGCCTGAACCTGCACGCCATATTGTATCACTTCGGGAATACACCAGTGCCGCAGGTTATCTGCAACAAGCACGGCGGCTTTTTTCGCCCCCATACCTGCTGCCGTTGAAATAACAACAGCACGTTTACTAAACATTTCTTTATATGGCTTGTGGGACATCCAGTTGGTAAAAAACAAATCAAGAAAAGCTTTCATAGGTGCGCTTGGCATCATACAATAATTCGGCGTTGTAAAAATAAGAAGGTCAGCTTTTAATATCGCATCATCTATCCGTTTCTTTTCCTCCCAAAACGGACACTTATCTCTGCCCTCAATGCACTTGTAGCACCCAAGGCAAAAATGCTCCAGATCCCTTGGCAGGAAGAATTCCTCCACTTCTTTATCGCAGGAAATATTATTTAAAAGCACATTTGCTGTATTCCATGTGCTTCCTTTATGATTTTGACCGTGTATCATTACTATTTTCATGGATTATTTCATCTCCAATGTTTTATCAGACAAAAAAGCTGTGCATTTACGTATCTGACAGCAGGATAATATCCGTTAAAGGTTTCGGGAGTAATAGCCGTGTCCCTGCCATAGCTGTTTTCTGTCAACTTATATTTTTTGGCATAGCAAAGCAATATTTTCGTCAGGCTCTATATTCATCTGCAAAATAACGAAAGTATTCCTCAATGCGTTCCATAGCCTCCTGCTCACGTTCAGGCTCTCGGTCGCACATCTGGATAAGAAGCGATACGGGCGCTGCAAAGGACATGGAAAGCAGGGCAGGGTCGCCCTTCCGCATTATGCCGTTGTCCATCATTGCCTGAAATATACGCTGATACAACCCCTGCACGCTGTCGAGGTTATATTTTGTGGCAAGAAGCGCGATACGACGGCTGCGGAACTGTTCCATTGTCAGCATTCTTCTCACTTTATTTATCATAGGGTCGTGCAGGGTAAACTCTATTTTTTTCAGCGCAAGATTTATCAGCTCCTCCATGGAAGAAGGTATCTTCCCCGGGTGCTTCTCCGAGCCGAAATTTGCTTCATAGTAGCTTTCTGCCTTTTCGATAAGCGCGTCGAGAATATCCTCCTTGCCCTTGAAATGCTTATAAAGGGACGGCCCCTTTATCCCTGCTTTTTCTGCGATAAGGTCAACACCCACGCCGTCATAGCCCCTTTCGGCAAACAGCGTCAGCGCCGAATCCAGGATTCTGTCTTTTGTAGGCTTTTTATCCATGATACATTTCTCCTTACATAAGCTAACGAACGTTTTCAATGATATTATAGCTTACTTTTGTTTTCTTGTCAAGAGGCGGAGGTCAAATGCCGCAAAATAGGGGATACAGCCTGCAATTTATTCCACCGGATTTTCTTGACAATAGAGTAGGGGTGTGATATAATAACGTCAGAAACGGTCGTTAGCTTAACTGATATAAGGGCAGACAAAAAAACGGAATTTGACGCTATTTTCGGAGGATAAGAGAATGAATAAGATATATACTGCAAGGCGTGAGGATAAACAGGAAATTTTAAATCTATACAGAACCATGCTTTACGGACCTGCCGATTGGAATGAGTATTACCCCAATGAGGAAACTATTGAGTTTGATTTGTCCAGAAATGCGCTGTTTGTAATGAAGAATGACGAGGGGCATATCATCGCGGCAATTTCCATTGATGAGGATGAAGACGTTGACAAGCTTGATTGCTGGGACAAGGAGCTTACCCCAAGCGGCGAGGTGTCAAGGCTGTGTGTGCGGAAGGATATGCAAAACCGGGGCATAGCCAAGGAAATGATGCGATATGTATTTGACATCTTTAAAAAAGAAGGTAAAAAGAGCGTTCATATTCTGGTGAAAACAGGTCATAAGGCGGCACTTTCATCATACGGCGACCTTGGCTTTAAAGCTGTGGGTGAATGTAATATGTTCGGCAAGGATTTCATCTGCATGGAGATAAAGCTTTGATGAAGCACTGATAAAATCGGGTGCGCATGAACAAGCATAATTTCCGATAAAAACGGCGCAGAATTTGTGCAGGCAGCCTAAGCTTAATAGGAGATGGTGTAATATGAAAAGGTATATTGCATTATTGAGGGGTATCAATATAAGCAGCAAAAACAAGATAGCCATGTCAGCGTTAAAGGCTGAATTCACCGAGCTTGGATTTGCAGATGTCTATACATACCTTAACAGCGGAAATGTAGTTTTCGGCAGCGAGGTGCATGATGAAAAATTTCTTGCAGACAAAATACGCTCAATGATAAAAGAAAAATTTTGCTTGGATATACCGGTATATGTTCTTTTGCAGGAGGAATTACAGGATATATTAGGCAATGCACCGAATTGGTGGGACAGCGGTAATAAAGAAATTTACGACAACATTATTTTCATTATGCCGCCTCTGACTTATGATGAATTGTATAATGATATCGGTTCTCCAAAGGACGAATATGAGAAAATATGCAGTTACAAAAATATTGTGTTCTGGTCATTCAGCCGTAAGGATTACCGAAAAACAAACTGGTGGTCAAAGACCGCAAGTTCAAACGTAAGCGGTATGCTCACTATAAGAACAGCAAACACATTGAAAAAAATTGCCGAAATGTGATATTCCGGCAATTTTTGATTTATTGGCTGATTTACTTTATAAGGCTGTTATTCCATCGCGTTTTTTATTTCATCTGTGCGGAAAATAAACTTAACGCTGCCGCTTGTTTCGTCAGTAATTCCCGAATAGCTGCGGTAGCTTTCGGCAGCGTCCGATACCGCGTTAAGACGTTCTGTAAGTCCGCCGAGGTCTCCGTTTGCCGCATCAACAAGCTTTTGAACGGCTTCATCGTTGAATTTGATAAGACCATCATTGAGTGCGCCTGCACCCTCTGTTAATGCGGATATTCCCTCTGCCATTTTGCTTCCGCCTGCTGCAAGAGTACCGATACCGTCCGAAAGAGCAGCAGTACCGTCTTTGAGGGAGGAAGCTCCGTCTTTCAGCTTATCCGCGCCCTGTGAAAGCTGTACGGTTCCGTTGTAAACATTCTGCGCGCCTGCTGAAGCCGATGACACTCCCGAGGTATAAACATTAAGTCCGTCGCAAAAGCCCTTTACTTCATCAAGCTGAGCTTTTACAGCGGTAATTCCTGCTGCTGCGTCTTTACCCATTGCTTGTTCGATTTGTTTTGCAGCACCATCAAGTACGGCAGTATAATTATCGGCTGTAAGCTTGGGCAGTTCAAGTCCCTGCGCCGCAAGCTGACTGTCTGCCTGTGCAAGCAGAGAAGCGAATATTTGATTTGCTCCCTCGTTGAGTGCCGCACTGTTTTTATCAAGCTCTGCCAGTCCTGCGGAAAGCTGGCTGCTGCCTGTATCAAGCTGTGCAATGCCTTTGCTGAGACCTGCTGCACCCTCGTCCAGAGCCGCCGCTCCCGAGGAAAGCTGAGCTGCCCCTTCGCTTAATGCAGAAATTCCGTCAATAAGCTCTCCCGTTTTGCTGTTAAGCTCGGTTAGCCCGTTGTACAGCCGAGATGAACCGTCCATAAGCTGTGCCATTGCAGAATTCATTTCCGCGGCAGCATTTTTCAGGTCATCGAGAGTGTTTTCACCGTCAAGACTTATGTCGGCAAAAATACCGCTTTCAGCCGCAGCATAAAATCCGCCAAACTCAAAATCAGTGACGTCTGCGGTAATTTCAAGGTAATCGGGAATATCAAGCTTTTCCTTGTCAATATCAAGGCTTTCCTGCAAGGAGGGGAATGAAAGCGCGGCAATAACCGTTCTGTCGCCGTCGTCAAGCACCTTTCCGCTTGATACTTCAATATTGCGGAACTTATCGTTATCAAGCACCGTGCCTGTAACTACCGCAAAGGGCACGCAAACATTTTCGGTCACGCCGTTTATTTCTGTCGGTACAGTAAGGGTGTTGGCATAGTCAACTCTTATCTTTATTTTGCCGCTTTTTCCTGCCAGCTCCGAGGGGGAAATTTCCTTGCCGTCAAGCGTGTATGTAACCTTCATTCCCACGGGAGCATTTTCGGTGCTTGTGCCCTGATAGTAAATATCATTTCCATTGGCAGCCCATACGATATTATCACCGTCACGAGAAAATTCCTCGTAACCCTTGACGTTTTCAATGTCCGAGAGTGTGGTATTATCGGTAATCACGGAGCTGCCGTCGGTATTCTTTAAATGGTCGCTGACAATGATTTTATCTGCCGAGCCATCCGCGCCTGCAATAATGTACACCGTTTCATTCTTTTCGGAAGCAGCTGCTGCATTGCCTGTTTTTACATCGGCGCTGACCGCTGTCTGTGGCGTTGCTGTATTTTTATTTTCCGCCGCATATATTGCGCCCGTGCATAATCCTGCCGCTAAAATTACAGATACGATTGCGGCACATATCCTTCTTGTTTTCATATACGAATACCTCCATCTATACTTGTGTGATTATTTCTTTTGTTTTCATTGGAAAAGTCCTTGCTTTTGAACCCTATGGTGGTTACGCCGATAAGCTTGTCGCAAAGCATAAAAAGCGCAGGCAGAATAAATATTACGCATACCATGCTGATTACCGCGCCCCTTGCCATAAGCATACACATTGAGCTTATAATGTCAATGTCGGAGTAAAGCGCTACGCCGAAGGTCGCTGCAAAAAGTCCCATTGCGCTTACTATAACGGACGGTACGGAAGTCGAAAGAGCAGTTGTTACAGCTTCTCGCTTATCCTTTCCGCCGCAGCGCTCCGCCTTGTAGCGTGTGGTCATAAGTATCGCATAGTCCACCGTTGCGCCAAGCTGTATGGTGCTTATGCAGATAGGTGCGATAAACGGCAGCGATTGTCCCAGATAGTGGGGGAGTCCCAGATTGATAAAAATTGAAAGCTCGATAAGCGCTACAAGAATTATCGGCAGGGAAATGCTCTTTTCCACTATTGCAATTATGATAAATATTGCGGCAATTGAGATGATATTTACAATTTTAAAGTCGGTATCTGTAGTTTCAATCATATCCTTTGTGCAG
Source organism: Oscillospiraceae bacterium (assembly GCA_017847885.1). Classification (GTDB taxonomy): domain Bacteria; phylum Bacillota; class Clostridia; order Oscillospirales; family Ruminococcaceae; genus RGIG8773. The sequence continues at coordinate 15,884 of JAGAUA010000050.1, read as the reverse complement.
GAAGCCTCGCCGATAAGCATTGCGCTGTCGTCGTATTTTTTCAGTATGGCTGCAAGCTTGTCAATTTGAGCGTTTACCTCGTCAGAGGCAGGCTTGTATTCGGAATTTATCAGCAAAAGCTTGTGTTCGCCGCTTTGGAGAGTGTCCTTGATTTCATTTGGGATAAACTCATCGGGTATCCGCGAGCCTACAACGGACTCAAGTCCAAGCGCATATTTTACGCCGTCGGTGCTTTCTATCTCGGCAATCATCTGCTTTGTGTCCTTTGCGGAAAGTCCCGAGCTTACAAGCGCCATGTGGGTGGACGCAATATCATAATTATCGTGGAGCTTTTCGTTTGCCGTAACATATTCAATGGTATCGGGCAGACATTCTCCCAAGTCGTAATATACCTCGCTGTTTGTATTTTTGTATCCCATAAATGCAGGTACAGCGGCAATTGCAAATACCGCAATAAAAACGGGGAATATTTTCACTACGCCTGCGGAGAACTTGCCCATATTCGGGATCAGCGGCTTGTGGTGCAGCTTCTCCAGCGGCTTATCCAGAACAAGTATCAGCGACGGCAGGATAGTAACGCAGCCGATAACGCCCAGAAGTACGCCCTTTGCCATTACAATTCCAAGGTCTTTGCCGAGAGTGAAGCTCATAAAGCACAGGGCAATAAAGCCTGCGATAGTAGTGATGGAGCTGCCCGTTACGGAAGTGAGCGTGCTTGATATTGCCTTTGCCATGGCGCTTTCCTTGTCGGGAGTGTTCTGCTTGCACTCATTGTAGCTGTGCCAGAGAAAAATGGAGTAGTCCATTGTTACCGCAAGCTGAAGCACCGCCGAAAGCGCCTTTGTGATGTAGGATATCTCGCCGAGAAAATAGTTTGTACCCATGTTGAACAGTATCGACACGCCGATGCTTACAAGAAAAACAAATGGCACAAGCCAGTTATCCAGGAAAAGCATCATTGCCGCGCAGGCAAGCAGCACCGCTATTGCAACATAAACAGGCTCTTCCTGCTCGCACAGGTCCTTTAAGTCGGTCACAAGTGCCGACATTCCCGATACAAAGCACTGCTTTCCCGCAATATTTCGTATCTCGTGGATAGCGTCGATGGTCTCGTCGGAGGACGTTGACGTGTCGAAAAATACTGCCAGCATAGTTGAATTCTCCGTGTTGAACGCGGAGTATATCTTGTCGGGCAGCAGCTCTTTCGGCACGGATATATCCATTAAGCTGTCGTACCATAAAACCGAGTCAACGTGTTCGACTTCCGATATTTTATCCCTAAGCTTTGCGACCTCCTTGTCGGGCATATTTTCCGCAACGATGAAGGAAAACGCACCCTTGCCGAATTCCTCGGTAAGCAGGTTCTGACCCTTTACAGTATCCATATCTTCGGGGAGATAGTTCAGCATATCGTAATTTATCCTTGTTGCCGCCATTCCCAGCACCGACGGTATCATAAGCACCGCCGCAATTATCAGAATAAGTATGCGCCGCTTTACAACGGCTTCAGAAAATTTCATTTTCATCGTTCCTTTCTTTAATATGATATTCAGCTTCAATAAACTGATTTTTGGTGACCTTTATGGCATACACCGCCACGCATAAATTCAGTATCCCGTCGGCTATCATGGCTGCTCCAAGAATTACCGTCATTGTCTGCGCCGCTTCAAACGGGTGCAGCAGAAGCAATATTCCGGCAGCAAGAGTCAGTACCGCAAGTATGGTAATGATATGCCATTTGTTAAGCCCGAAACGCTTTGCTTCAACGGCGGTTCTCATCTTGAAGATACCCTCTTCAAGGATAATAATTCCCGCCACAACGTGCATTGCCGATATCATTTTTACCGGACGCACAAGCGCCGCTATGCCGATAACGCACAAAAGCGTGCCGAAGATAAGGTCATGCTCAAATGCCAGACGGTATAAGTCCTTTGAGAAATATCCTGCAAGTTTTACCGCACCGCAGACCGCCATGACCACGCCTAAGATGCGGCAGATAACATTCAGCGATATTTCCGGGCGTATTATCAGAAATATTCCCAGCAGAACTGTAAGCGCCGAGACCGTTATATAGCCGATTTTCACCGTAAGTATCTGATTTTCTTTTTTCACTCTTACCACTCCTTTCCGACTCGGTTTTTATCTTACAGCTAAAGTTTAACACACTCGAAAAAAAAGATAAACAGACAAAAAAATCCCCGTGACCGAATTTCAGTCACAGGGATAAAAATGTATAAAATTTAGTCATCGGAGGGCTTTTGTCTGATTTTTTGTCCCGACGCACGGTTTATTGCCTGCTGCATACTTCCGTCGAAAAGCTCGCAGACCCGTGATACTCGGCTGCTGATATCGTACTGCATACCCGAATTCATCCAGTCCAAAACCATACCCACCAAAAGGCACTTGTAATAATGAACGATAATATTTCTGTCATCATCGGGAATATCAATACCTTTTGAAGCGGTGCTTATGTATTTTTCGACGGCATACTCCGCAATTCGGTTAAGATACTGACCGTACAGACCGCGGTCAGCCTGATAAAGATGCATGACCGCATTTTTATTGTTCTGTGCAAGACTTACGGCAGCCATAATGCAATCCTCAAAGGATTCAAGGCTTGCATTTTCGCTGATTATCCTGTCAGCTTCGGCATGAAGCAGCGCCTCGATAAGCGCAGGAAGGTCTTGAAAGTGATAATAGAAGGAGTTGCGGTTGATGCCGCAGTCCTCGACGATATCCTTTACTGTAATTTTGCTGACAGGCTTTTCGCTTAGCAGACCGAGAAATGATTTTATTATAGCGTCACGGGTAAAATTCGGCAAGAAAAGTCCCTCCGTTAGAAGTGTTGTTTTTACAATTGTAGCATAATGTAAAATAAAATTCAACAGCTTTCGGTATGAATTTTACAATATAAAACACTAATGTCCACAAAAAATACATATATTTTGTATATTATTAATGTGCTTGTTGACCGACCGGTCGGTCGGAAATAAATTTTTTTATGGAGGTGACTGATAATACGGCATGACCGTATTATTTGCCGATGCTGTCAGAATACAGTGTAAAAAAGCCCTTTACCGTGGTAGTCGCGATCGTTCTTGTGCTGATATTAGGCTTTGTATCCTACACAAAAATGACCGTTGACCTTATCCCGAGCATCAATCTGCCCTATGCGGTGGTCGTAACTACATATCCGGGCGCTTCTCCCGAGCAGGTGGAAACTGTTGTTACCGATACTATCGAACAGACCCTTGCTTCCGTGGACAATATGAAAAGCCTTGCTTCGATTTCTGCGGAAAATATGTCGCTCGTAATTCTTGAATTCAACGATGACACAAATATGGATTCCGCCGTGCTGGAAATGCGTGAGAGTCTTGATATGATAACCTCGTATTTCCCCGACGATATCGGAAACCCCATGATAATGAAAATAAATCCAGATATGATGCCTGTTGAGATAATCACGGCAGCCGTTGAGGATATGCCCGATGATGAAGCGGCAGCATATATCGAGGAAAAGATAATCCCCGAAATAAAGAGCGTTGAGGGCGTTGCTTCGGCGATATCCACAGGTCTTATCGAGAATTTTGTGGACGTTGTTATCAGCAGCGACAAGCTTGACGCTGTTAATAAGGATATCAACGCTTATATGCAGGAGCAGATGGACAAGGCTATCGACGAGCAGGTGGAAGCTATCCTTGCGGAGCAGCTTGAAGCGGCTAAGCAGGCTGCGCAGGCTCCCGTTGATATGTCCGCACTTACTCCCGAGCAGCTTGCCCAGATGCAATCTATGCAGGGCGCAGATGCCGCTGCCGCATCTCAACCGGACGAGGACGCTATGCGTGAAGAGATACGCAAGCAGGTAGTCTCCGCTATGGGGGAATCGGGACAGATGCCCGAAGAGTTTGACATTTCCGCCCAGATAACCACGGATATGATACAGGGTATCCTTTCTGCACAGAATTTCTCTATGCCGGCAGGCTCCGTTGACGACAGCGAGGGTGTGTCCCATATGCTCCGTGTCGGTGACAAATACGCCTCCGCAGACGAGCTGGGCGCGCAGGTTTTGTTTGAAATTGACGGCTACGGCGAGATAAAGCTGTCCGACGTGGCAGACATTGTAAAGTATGATAACACAAGCAAGGTGTACTCCAAAATAAACGGCAGCCATGCTGTAATGCTTGCGCTTCAGAAGCAGCCGAACTACTCAACAGCCGAGGTTACAAACGCTGTTCAGAATAAGCTTGACGAGCTTGCGGAGAACAACGCGCAGGTCAAGTTCAGTATTATAATGAATCAGGGCGAATATGTAAATCTTATGATAGACTCTATCGCAAAGAATTTGCTGCTGGGCGCGCTGTTTGCAATCGTTATACTGTATATCTTCCTGCGCAAATTCCGTCCGACGTTTATTGTTGCCGCTTCAATTGCAATAAGCGTTGTAACAACCTTTGTACTTATGTATTTTGCGGGAATTACCCTTAACATGATATCCATGGGCGGACTTGCTCTTGGCGTAGGTATGCTTGTGGATAACTCCATTGTTGTTATTGAAAATATATTCCGTATGCGCTCCGAGGGGGCAAGCCGCAAGGAAGCTGCCGTTGCAGGCGCAAAGCAGGTTGCAGGCGCGATTACCGCTTCGACCATTACAACTATCGTAGTATTTGTACCTATCGCATTTACAACAGGTATCACAAAGCAGCTTTTCACCGATATGGCTCTGACTATCGGCTTCTCACTGGTAGCAAGCCTTGTTGTTGCACTTACACTTGTACCGACAGCTTGCTCCACATGGATAGGCGACAATACCGTATTCAAAAAGACATTCAGCGACAAGCTTGCAAATGTTTACGGAAAAATACTTGACAAAACCTTAAATCACCGCTGGGTGGTTATCCTCACAGTTATCCTGCTCCTTGGCGGAGGAATATGGGGCGCGCTTTCTTCGGGAACACAGCTTTTCCCCACAATGGACAGCGGCAGCATTACAGTTACCGTGGATATTCCCGAGACCTATTCCATGGAGCAGCGCTTTGATGCGCTTGACAAGCTTAACGATACTCTTCTTTCCGTTGACGGTATCGACACAGTCGGCATTATGGATACGACCAACAGCAGCAACGCAGAGGCTTCCATGATGAGCATGATGTCCTCGGGTACTACCGTTTACGTTACGCTTGATTCCGAAAGGACAGCAACAACCGACGATATTATCAATGAGATAAGAAAGCTTACCGAAAATTACGATTATGAGGTTGCCGCTTCAAGCTCCAATATGGATATCTCGATGCTCAGCGGCGAAAGCGTTTCTATCAACGTTATGGGACGTGAGCTTGACGACATCAGAAAGGCTGCAAAGGATATTGCCGAGATAGTTGAAAGCGTTGAGGGTACTATTGAGGTCGATAACGGCGTTACCGAGTCCAAGGAGGAAATGCGCGTTATCGTGGATAAAAATGCGGCTATGCTTAAAGGTCTTACTACCGCTCAGGTGTATATGGCAGTATCCGAAGCAAGTGCCGATGCAAAGTCCGCGCTGAGCTATTCCGACAACGGCGTATCATACAGCGTGTTTATCAAGGATAAAGATACCGACGCATTCACGACCGATAAGATAAAGGATATCAAGCTTACTGCCGCAGACGGCTCCGAGGTCGCACTGACCGACGTTGCGGACATCGTTTCCGCCGATGGATTTGTTTCCATCATGCGCAGAAATCAGGAGCGCACGGTAAGCGTTACCGCAGGTCTGGACGAGGGATACGACGTAACGGCAGTTAACAACGAAATTGCCAAGCGCCTTGCGGATTACGATATGCCGACGGGCTGCCGCTATGAGATATCGGGCGAAAGCCAAACTATCAAGGAGACCTTTGAGGACCTGTTCCTTATGATAATCCTTGCTATCGTGTTTATTTATCTTGTAATGGTAGCGCAGTTCCAGTCGCTGCTTTCACCGTTTATCGTAATGTTTACCATACCTCTTGCGTTCACGGGCGGATTCTGGGCGCTGTTTATTACTCGCACTCCCGTATCGGTAATTTCGCTTATCGGTCTGGTTGTGCTGGTAGGTATCGTTGTAAACAACGGTATCGTATTTGTAGATTATGCAAACCAGCTTGTAAACTCGGGAATGACCGTGAGAGAGGCTCTCATCAAGACTGGACGGGACAGACTTCGTCCTATCCTTATGACAGCGCTCACGACCATTATTGCACTTCTCGGTATGGCGTTCGACACCTCCATGGGCTCGGAAATGCTTAAGCCTATTGCAATTACCACTATCGGCGGTATGGTATATTCCACGCTGCTTACCCTGCTGTTTATCCCCGTGATGTACAGCTGCTTCCGCAAGGATAAAACCGTAAAGGAGAGTTAAAATGCAGGCTTCATACAATGATATGCCGCCTAAAAAACAGCTTATAATCGGTGCGCTGCACGACCTTATCGCTGCAGGCAGCAGTCCCGAAAGCGTTACCGTTTCCGAGATAGCGTCAAAAGCCGGTATCGGAAAGGGTACAATTTACGAATATTTCTCCTGCAAGGAGGAGATATTCAGGGAAGGCGTAATTGCCACATCGGTATATCATCTGAAAAATATGTCCGGCATTCTCGAAAGCTGTGAAGGCTACCGAGAGACCCTTGCAAAAATGGCGGAATATATCTTGAAGATAGTTAATAAAAACAAAGTTTTTTTCGAGTTTATCCTTAAGGATTTTGACAGCGGAAACAAATATCGCTTTTGTGAAATAAGACGTGATTTTATCAGCACCTACAAGGACGATATTTCGAAGCTTGTCAATGGTCTGATACAAAAGGGTATTGACGAAGGCATTATAAGCTCTATGCCCGAAAGAAGCAAGATAGAGTTTGCTTCTTTTTCGGCGCTGAGTTATCTTATTTACAGCAGACCCGATGAGCCGGGATTGTTCGGCAGCGTTTATTCCGAGGATGAAATAAAAAATCTTAGCTGTGAAATGTATACAAAAATTATATGCTGATAACAAAAGCCCTGTTATTTTGCAGGGCTTACGTTAACGAAATTTATGGCAATACCGCATAATTATTGCCGTGCAGATGTGCTGAATACGGAGGTGCTTATGAACAGGATAAAAAGAATAATCCCGACGGACGAAAGTGCCCGTAATGCGGCGCATGAGCGATGGAACAGCGTGGCAAAGCCGCTGGGTAGCCTCGGACTTCTCGAAAAGGCAGCAGAAAAAATTGCGGCAATAACAGGCAGCGAAAATGTGGATATAAGCAAACGTGCGGTTGTGGTAATGTGCGCAGATAACGGGGTAGTCTGCGAGGGCGTGACCCAATCCGACAGCAGCGTTACCGCAATATGCGCAAAGGCGATAGCCGAGGGAACTTCCAACATAAACAGAATGGCGCAGACCTTCGGAGCAGAGGTTTTAGCGGTTGATATAGGAATAAACCGTGACGTGGAGTGCAGCGGTCTGCTCAAAAGAAAAATAGCATACGGTACAGATAATATCGCTGTGGGACCTGCTATGACAGTCTCGCAGGCGGAACAGGCAATTGCCGTTGGAATGGATATAGTCCGTGACCTTAAAGATAAGGGCGTAAAAATCATAGTGACCGGCGAAATGGGCATAGGAAATACCACCACCGCCTCTGCGCTTTCATCGGTCCTGCTTGATTTGCCGCCGCGAAGCGTGACAGGCAGGGGAGCAGGGCTTGACAGCGAGGCTCTTAAACGGAAAATAGAGGTTGTGGAACGTGCAATTGCAGTAAATAAGCCCGATATAAATAAGCCTGTGGAGCTGCTGGCAAAGCTTGGTGGTTTTGATATTGCAGGTATGACAGGGCTGTTTCTCGGAGGGGCATATTATCACATTCCTGTTGTTATAGACGGCGTTATTTCAGGGGCTGCGGCAGCCCTTGCCTGTGGGATAAACCCTATTGCGGCGGAATATATGCTGCCCAGTCATGTTTCGGGGGAACCGGCAGGAAAATTGCTGCTTGAGAAAATCGGCTTAAAGCCCCTTATAACCGCAGAAATGCGGCTTGGAGAGGGTACGGGCGGAGTGCTTCTTCTGCCTATGCTTGACGGCGCATTGTCGGTTTACGAGCATGCTCACCGATTTGAGGATATTTCTATAGAAAGGTATTCGGAGTTGAAATGATGACGGTCATAACAGGCGGCTCAAAGTGCGGAAAATCAAGCTATGCCGAGAAAATACTCGATAATTTCCACGGCGGAAAGCTGTATGCGGCAACCATGCTTCCTTACGGCGAAGAAGCTCTTGCCGCAATCGAACGCCACAGGAAAATTCGCGCCGGAAAGGGCTTTGAAACGGTTGAAAAATACAGAAATATTGAGGAAATAATTATTCCCGAGGGGTATAGCGTTCTGCTTGAATGTATGGCAAATCTGTGCGCAAACGAAATGTTTAGGGACGGCAGCATGACTGACCCTGCGGAGAAGATACTGAAAGGGATCGAAGTTTTGAAAGCGAAAGCGGCGCACCTTGTAATAGTAACAAATAACGTGGGCTGCGACGGTATAACTTACGAAAACGGAACTATGGAATACATTAAAATTCTCGGAAAAATCAACAGCGGCTTGGCAGAAATGGCGGATAACGTTATTGAGTGCGTATACGGTGTACCTGTGCTGCTGAAAGGAAAATTATTATGAAATTGCTTAAATCTTTTGCAAGCGCATTTCTTATGTATTCAAGGATACCAATGCCTGCGGTGGAGTGGAAAGAGGAAAACAGGCGTTATGCCTTATGCTTTTTTCCGCTTATCGGGGCAGTTATCGGCGGTATGTTTCTGCTGTGGCGTTATGTCTGCGGCTTGCTTGGGATAGGAAGCTTGCTGACAGGCGTTGTGTCCGCCGCAATTCCCGTAATTGTTACGGGAGGAATACACCTTGACGGCTTCTGCGATGTTGTGGACGCAAAAGCTTCATTTGCGGATAACGCAAAAAAGCTTGAAATAATGTCCGACCCTCACATTGGCTCTTTTGCCGTGATTAATCTTGCGGTTTATCTTTTGCTGCAAACAGCAGTTATGTGCGAAATAAGCAGTATCGGGACTGCTGCGGTGACTGCGCTGGGATTTATACTGTCAAGAGCACTTAGCGGAATCGGCGCAGTATGCTTTAAAAGTGCAAAATCAGACGGCGCGCTTCAGAGCTTTATACGTCCTGCACACAAAAAAATAACTCTTTCGGTTCTTATTTTAATGGCAGTAACAGTCTGCACGGCAATGGCAACCGTAAGCCTTTTTTCGGGCATTTCTGCGGTTCTCAGCGCTCTGTGCTGCTTTGTTTATTACAGACGCTCATCATATAAGAATTTCGGAGGGATTACGGGAGATACGGCAGGCTGGTTTTTACAGATAACCGAGCTTGCAATACCGATAATGGCGTTGGTCGGAGAAAAATTTGCGGAGGTGCTCACGTTATGATAATGATAACAGGCGGCGCATATCAGGGTAAGACCGAGTTTGTAAGATCCCGATTTTTATGCAGTATAACCGACGGAGAAGCCTGCGATCTTGACAGTGTTTTTTCCGCAGAATGTATCGGTAATTACCACTTGCTCGTAAAAAGACTGCTTGCACGGGGCGACGACCCGATCGCATTTACCGAAAGGCTTTGCAGGGAAAATCCCGACCTTATTGTGATAATGAACGAAATTGGCGGCGGAATTGTTCCTATTGAAAAAGAGGACAGGATATGGCGTGAACAGGTCGGCAGAGCAGGGTGTATCATAGCGGATATTTCCGATACGGTCGTAAGGATATGCTGCGGAATACCAACGGTGATCAAGGGGGAAATGCTTTGAAAATTATTTTTATAAGGCACGGTCAGACTCACGGCAACTCGGAAAAAAGATATATCGGAAGAACCGACGAGCCTCTTTCTCCCATCGGCAGAAGCGAGCTTTGCGGAAAAAAATTCCCCGATACAGATGTTGTAATAACAAGCGGAATGAAGCGCTGCACCGAAACGTCGGAACTTATTTATCCAAACCAAAAACCCGTTATTGTTAATGGCCTTGAGGAATGTGATTTCGGAGATTTTGAGGGGAAAAACTACAAGGAGCTAAGCAATGATCCCAACTATAAAAAGTGGGTCGAAAGCGGCGGAAAGCTCCCTTTTCCCAATGGCGAAAGTCCGTCGGATTTTAAGAAAAGGTGCATAGCCGCATTTGAATTTTCGGCGGAGAAATATCACGGTAAAAGCGTGATTTCTTTTGTTGTTCACGGCGGAACGATCATGTCGGTCCTTGAAAAGTATGCCGTGCCCAAAAGGGATTACTACGATTTTATGATTGAAAACGGTCACGGCTATATAACCGAATTTGATGGAGAAAAGCTTGTGATCTTGGAGAAAATATGAATTATTTGGTACCTGTGCTGCCCATAATTATCGGCTTTATTTTAGATTTGGTCTTTGGCGACCCATATACGCTGCCGCACCCGATACGCCTCATTGGAAAGCTTATTTCAAGGCTTGAAGTATTCGTAAGAAATCGGTTCAAAAGCCTGCGCTTAGGCGGAATTTTCCTCGCGCTGACGGTGTTGGTGCTGTCATCGTGCATACCATTTGCGGTCTTGCTGCTGTCTTATAAGCTGAATTTGTTTTTCGGCATAGCGGTTGAAAGCATTTTCTGTTATTATCTTATTGCGGCAAGATGTCTGCGCGACGAAAGCATGAAAGTATATTCGGCAATCAGGGAAGGTGACACGGAAAAAGCACGGAAAGCGGTATCAATGATTGTAGGGCGTGACACGGAGACTCTCGACGAAAGCGGGATAATCCGCGCGGCTGTTGAAACCGTTGCGGAAAACACCTCTGACGGCGTAACGGCACCTGTTATGTATATGGCTCTCGGCGGTGCAGCGCTTGGCTTTTTCTATAAGGCGGCAAACACGATGGATTCAATGATCGGCTATAAAAATGAAAAGTACGCCGAGCTTGGACGGTTCGCCGCAAAGCTTGACGATGTGATGAATTTTATACCATCCCGTTTTACGGCGGTCGTGATGATAATTTCGTCGTGCATACTCGGTTTGAACGGCAAAGGCGCATATAGGATATGGAAACGTGACCGCAGAAAGCATGACAGTCCCAATTCTGCGCAGACCGAATCGGTGTGTGCAGGAGCGCTTGATATAAGGCTTGCAGGCGACGCATACTACTTCGGCGAGCTGCATAAAAAGGAGTATATCGGCGATGACGACCGTCCTGTGGAAAACGAAGATATACGCCGTGCAAACCGCCTTATGTACTGTACCTCGATAATTGTGCTGATTGTTTCCGCAGCTGTAAGAGCCTTGATTTTCGGGTGTGTTTACGGCAATTTGTGAACATGGAGGAGATGTTTACTCCCGTGAAATTGAAAATGATTTTTGGGTAAATCTTAATCTTCCGGGTATGCCTGAAAGCCCGAAAAAGCCATAATTACAGCGGCATCATGAAAAAGCGCTGCGGCAGAACAGCAGCAAAATTATAAAGCATCAAGCACATTCGCAATATCCCCATCAATGCAAACCGAGCGGTTTTTCAGCATATCGGGACAAAAGGTTTCTCCCAAATTAACGCAGGCATAAAAGGCATTGGGATTTTCCGCAGCCATTTTCCAAAAGGGATATTTTATGATACCCGGCGTGTTGAAGCCGACCCCAAGTTCAAGAAAAAGTATGTGCTTATTTTTATGACAGTGGATAAACTCATCGTAACGTTTTGCGGCATTGTACCAGCCCTCGTCCTGAACGAAGCTGTCATCGCACCGCAAATTCATCGTCATTGGTTTGCCGCAGACGGGACAATAGGGGATAAACTCTGACGGTATTCGCATATTCTTCTGTTCCGCATACATTCTGCGGATAGCTTCTTCATTGTCATAGGTCTTGTTGCAGCAAGGCTTCGGGCATTGGAACAGTCCATAATCTCCCTGTGTATAGAAAAGTCGTTCCTTGTCAAATCCTGCTCTCTGAAACTGATGGTCAACATTGGTCGTCAGCACAAAATAGTCCTTGTGGGAAACAAGCTCAAAAAGCCGCTTATATACGCCATTTTCGGTATCGGAATAACGGTTGATGTAAATGTATCTCGACCAGTACGCCCAATGCTCCTCCAAGGTCTCAAAGGGATAAAATCCCCCCAAATACATATCCTTGAAGCCGTATTTTTCTATAAAATCGGCAAAATATTTCTCGAATCGCTCTCCCGAATAAGTAAAGCCTGCCGCCGCAGAAAGCCCTGCTCCTGCACCGACAATAATGCAGTCGGCATTGTCAATTTCCGCGTTAAGGCGTGAGCAGTTCTCTGTAAATTTCGCAGTCGCTTTGCTTAAAAACATTGAATATCACCTTGATTTTACCTGAATATTTACGAACAGTTTTGACCGCAATTTCTGCCGCTTCTCTTTGAGGAAAACCGAACACGCCCGTTGAGATACAGCAGAACGCTATGCTGTCAATTCCGTTTTCGGCAGCAATGTTAAGGCAGGAAATATAACAGCTTTCAAGCAGACGGCAATGCTCCTTTGTCAGTTTTCCTTCCACTATCGGTCCAACGGTGTGAATAATTTTATCACAGGGCAGGTTATACGCTGAGGTGATCTTTGCTTGCCCCGTAGGCTCCGGAAAGCCCTGTTTACGCATTATTTCGACACATTCAAGACGAAGCTGTACTCCCGAAAAGGTGTGTATAGTATTGTCAATGCAGATGTGGCAGGGCAGGTGACAGCCGGTCATTCCCGAGTTGGCGGCGTTGACTATTGCACCGCATTTCAGCGTCGTGATATCGCCTTGCCAAAGATAAACATTGTCCTTGACAGGCTGCAAATCGGCAATATCTACAATGCCCTTTGCCGCAATTTCCTCTTGCAGAAATTCGTCCTGCACCTTCAAAAAATCATCGCCTATTGGTCTCGGCGGACGGACGTTTACAAGGCTTCGGAACAGTCTGAAACGCTCCTCATTGCTTTGGGGTATTTCTGCGTTTTTGTACTGCGCGTCCTCCGCAAGCAGATACTTTATAAGGTACAATAATTTTTCTTCATTTCTCATTGCAAACCTTCCTTTCACGGGAAAACGGGACTGCCGTATTAGACAGCCCCTTATCCTATTGTTTATTCGGAAACAACGCTGATACGCTTCTGAATGTTATTGCCGCCGACTATCTCGTCAACCATTGCAACCGCATAATCCGCATAGCTGATAACGCTCTCGCCCTTGGAATTCAGCACAAGCTCTTCGCCGCCGAGAATATACCTGCCCGTTCTTTCACCGTCTGCACGGAAATCTCCTGCGGGGCTGATGTATGTCCACTTAACGTCGTTTCTGCTTCGGAGAGCTTTAAGCGCGGTATCGTGAGCCGCCGCAAGGGGTTTGAATGCGTCGGGAAAATCCGCTCCATCGGCAACGGTCAGCGTGTGTTCCGGGTTTACGTAAAGGCTTCCTGCACCACCTACGATAAGCAAACGTGTATCGCTTCCGGACAGAATATCGCAAAGCTTTTCTGCCGCCTCCGATATCTGCGGTATGGTGTCGGGAGTCCATGCGCCGAATGCGTCAACAACTGCGTCAAAGCCCGTTAAATCGTCTGCTGTAAGGTCAAACAGGTCCTTGACGATAACATCTTTTGCGGCGGACTTGTTTTCGCCTCTTACAACAGCGGTAACGTCCAGACCTCTGTTTAAAGCTTCCTTAGTGATAAGCTGACCTGCTTTTCCGTTTGCACAAATAACTGCGATTTTCATAAAAAAATTCCTCCTGAAAAAGGCGAGCCGCCTTTGCCGATTTGTAATAAGCTTATGAGCTGACTTGAACTCCGCGGCTCGGTACCATAGTTTGTTTTAGACTTTTTTCGGAAGATTTAAGCGCTTGAACTCTTTCCTTGATTCTATGATAACACAGCTTTGGGGCGTTGTAAAGTAGGCACTTTTTTGTGGCATAGTTACCTCGTGGTAACAATTGCGGTGTTATGGGGAATTGTCGCTGAAAATTTTTTGCGTAGGTTAATATTGTTTTGGTTGCACGATTGGAATTTGTATGATATAATAAATAAAATGGCAGATTATCTGCCCGACAAATCGGAACTTTTAGGAGAATAAAAATGAGCGAAATTCATAGGATTAAGTGTGGAAATGGCAATTGTTATATTATTTCCAACGGAAAAAATGGAATATTAGTGGATACAGGGAAAAGAGAGTTTATAAATCAAGTAATCGAAGCGTGTAAACTTTATAATGTTCAGTTGATTGTCTTGACTCACGCACATTTTGACCATGCTGAAAACGCTGCTCAGATATCAAATACATTGCGAATTCCAATTGCGATGAATGAAAAAGATTGTAGCTTAATTGAGTCAAATACAAGTCAATCACTATCTGCCACCACGATTTTGGGGAGAGTTGTTTTGTCAGTTTCTCTCAAAGATTTTTCAACTCGTCCAATTCCGAAATTTAGGCCTGATGTATTACTGAATGATTGCGATAGCTTATCTGATTATGGAATTGATGCACGAATTATTTCCTTACCGGGGCATACAAATGGTTCAATTGGCATTGAAGTGGATAATAAATTTTTGTTAGTAGGTGATGCATTGATGAATATGTTTTATCCTACAGTATCAATGTTGTTTCATAACAGGAGCGATATGTTAGAAAGTGCAAGAAAAATTAGCAGCTATGGAAATAGAACTATATATTTTGGTCATGGAAAACTAGTGTCTAACAAAAAATGGGTAAAGTGATTTTAATGATTAAACTTCCCATTTATCGGGGAGTCTGTTTTTAATTCCTACAAATACTGTATCCGGAGGATTTTTTATGATAGACAAAACCAATCTGCCGCCCTGCCCTGTTGAAACGACTCTTATGCTTATCGGGGATAAGTGGAAGGTGCTTATACTTCGTGATTTAAGGAGCGGTACAAAGCGTTTCGGGGAGCTGAAAAAATCCGTCACGGGAATATCCCAAAAGGTGCTGACCTCAAATCTCCGCGATATGGAGGAAAACGGGCTTGTGTCGAGAGAGGTTTTCCCCGAGGTGCCGCCGAGGGTGGAGTATACCCTTACGGAGCTTGGACAGAGTATGACCCCCATTCTGGACGCTATGGCAAAATGGGGGACGGAGTTTAAGAAAAACTGCAAATAATTTTAAGCCGGTTTCAAAAAAGAAGCCGGCTTAACTTTAGTTGTATGCTGCATATATCATCATAACCCGAACAAGCTTAACAGCTTCTGCCAAAAGGTCAGCTCTTTTTCAGGCTCGGTATCGGCTATGGCAGCTTCGGCAACCTCAACAGCGTCTGTTTTTATAACAAACTGCACCGACTTAACTTCCGTATTTTTCTCGGAGATAAATGACTTCACCTCATAATTTTCATCGGACATCGAATCAAGCATACCGCTTAAATCATCGCCGAATGTGTCGTCTATTTTATCGGTTTCCGAACGCAGTTCCGAAGCGCCGTCATACATTTCCGCCGCGCCGTCCATAAGCTCCTTTGCACCGTCCGCAAGGTCTGCACCTCCGTCAGCAAGCTCCTTTGCACCGTCGGAAATTTCTCCAAAGCCATCCGTCAGCTTTTTAACGCCGTCTGTGTAATCGCCTATTCCGCCATCAAGCTTTTCGTATTCCGAAACAAGAGTGTTGATTCCGCTTGAAAGCTCGGACATATTCACAAGCATTTCCGAAAGCGAAGCGGCAAGCTGTCCTATCGCCTTGTCAAATTCCGCATACTTTGCCTTTAAGGCAATACCGCACAAACCATTGAAAAATGGCAAGAAAAATGGTATAATATAGGTATGAATAAACAACTAACATTCTCGCTTATAAGCGATGAACTGGCGCAAGCCAAAACAAGCAAAAAAGAATTTCTTGAAAAGA
>JAGAUA010000049.1 GCA_017847885.1 Oscillospiraceae bacterium | reverse complement strand
TTCATTATTTATCGGCACTATGACAATATCGCAAGCCGTTGCCGTTCTATCCCACCTAAACAAAGTTATCGTGTCAAAAACGTGCCACCGGCACGTTTTTGAGATAAATTTTCTTTGTAGCTCCAACAAGGGGAGGCGGTCGTGTTCGCCTCCCCTCAAAATGCTGTCGCATTTTTCACCCCTTGCTCCGTTTTTTCGAGCGCCTGCGGGCGCAAGCTGGGGTGTTTCGCCGCGTGCGCGCGGCGACCAAAGGCTCTGCCTTTGGAAACCGCAGCCTTGAAAGGCTGGCGAACTTTTTGCTCTCGCTTCGCGATTTTCCAACTTTGCTTTATGCGCTAAATTATTGTTTTTCGCAAACAACTATTCACTTTTCACCATTCACCATTCACTTTTCACTAATGCAGACTCCGCTCCTCATTGTTGTTTTACACATGACGCCGCGTAATATTTTGTTCATTACCCTTATTTACAGAGCAGCCGTTTTATTGTATAATTATTATATGTATATCCGCCGATGCGGACATGAATTATTTAAAATGGGGTGTTTTCTTTTGTTCCGGGATATAGATGAAAAATACGCTTACGACGGCGACCTTGGCGCTTTATACGGAAAGGATAAGACCGAGTTCAGACTCTGGGCGCCCGTTGCGGACGAGGTCAGAGTTCAGCTTTACCACGACTGCCGTGACGAAAAGCCTTACCGCAGGCTGCCTATGAAAAAAGGCAGGGACGGCGTTTGGTCAAAGGTCGCTTTCGGTGACCTTGATGGCGTTTATTACACCTATGTTGTCACCTATGACGGCATTGAGCAGGAGACCGTTGACATTTACGCGCGCTCGGCAGGTGCAAACGGCGCAATGGGCATGGTGCTTGACTTGAAAAGCTGCAACCCGGCAGGCTGGGAAAGTCAGGATTACGTTAAGCTTGAGCATTACACCGACGCCTGCGTTTACGAGACACACGTCCGTGATTTTTCCGTTGACAAAAGCGGCAATTTCTGCTACAAGGGACGCTTCCTCGCCTTTACCGAAAGGGGCGTTATCAACGCGGCAGGCGACAAGATAGGCATCGACCACATCAAGGAGCTGGGCGTTACTCATGTTCAGCTTATGCCATGCTTTGATTTCGAGCGCATAGACGAGACCGACGTTCACCGTCCCCAGTTCAATTGGGGCTACGACCCGAGAAACTTCAACTCACCCGTGGGCTTTTATTCCACCAACCCATTTGACGGAAGAACGCGCGTTGCCGAGTTCAAACGGCTTGTTTACGCGCTTCACCGCGAGGGCATAGGCGTTATTATGGACGTTGTTTACAACCACACCTTTGCAACCGCCGACTCCTGCTTCAACAAGACTTACCCCAAATATTACTACCGCTTATGGGGTGAAAACGGCGAAAGCTTCAGCAACGGAAGCGGCTGCGGAAACGAGCTTGCCACCGAAAGAAAAATGGTGAGGAAATATATCGTGGACAGCCTTTGCTACTGGGCGAAGGAGTACAAGATAGACGGCTTCCGTTTCGACCTTATGGGGCTTTACGACATCGAGACCCTGAACGAGATATCCGCAAAGCTCAAAGAGATAAACCCCAACGTTATCCTTTACGGCGAGGGCTGGACGGGGGGCGATTCCCCTCTTGACTGGAACAAGCGCGCTATGAAGCTTAACGCGCGGCATACCCCCGCTTTCGGATATTTCAGCGATGATTTCCGCGATACCTTAAAGGGAAGCACCTTTGAGGACCGTGACAAGGGCTACGTAAACGGTGCGACAGGCAATGAGGAATACGTTAAGGAGGTAATGTGCGGACGCATACCCCACCCACAGATACCCAACCTTACCAAATATGCGTGGACGGATTCTCCCGTGCAGACGGTGAACTATGCCGAAGCCCACGACAACCTCACCCTTTGGGATAAGCTTTACTACACCAACAGCACAGACAGCATCGAAAAGCGCATCAAAATGGATAAGCTGGCGGCGGCGATGATATTCCTTGCACAGGGCATACCCTTTATCCAGGCAGGACAGGAATTCCTGCGGTCAAAGCCGTTCCCCGGCGGCACGGCGTTCGACCACAACAGCTATCGTTCCCCCGACGCGATAAACAGCCTTAAATGGGACAGAAAGTCGGAGTACAAAGGCGTTTTCGAGTACTACAAGGGACTTATCGCTCTCAGAAAGGCGCACAGCGCGTTCAGAATGTACGACGGGGAACAGGTGGGCAAGAATATGTATTTCATCGACAGGCTTCCCCAACGTGTGACGGGCTTTGTACTCTCGGGGGATAACGAGCTTGAGGAGATAGTTGTTTTCTTCAACCCCAACGATTACCCCGTTACGCTTCACGCTTTCGGCAAGTACGGCGTGTACGCTGACGGTGAAAGGGCAGGCACCGAGCCGTTCCGCACGGTTGAGGAGGACTACACCCTTGACGGGCTTAGCGCGATAGTCCTGGGCAGGAAGAAGCCCGAACCTGAGCCGGAGACTTATGACGGTTTGGCAACGGACTGACGGGATATCACAAACCCGTAGGGGCGGATTCCATATCCGCCCTTTTAAACAACCGAAAGGAATGATACTATGAGCAAAATTTACGAAAGACTTGAAAAGTGCTATAAATGCTTCAAGGATAAGATAGACTTCGTTCCCGATGTGGCGCTTGTTCTCGGCTCGGGACTGGGCGACTATGCGGACGGAATAAAGATAGAGGCGACCCTTGACTACGGCGATATCGAGGACTTCCCCAAATCCACGGTGGCAGGTCACAAGGGACGCTTCGTTTTCGGCTATGTGGGCGATGTAAAGGTGGTCATCATGCAGGGCAGGGTGCATTACTACGAGGGCTACAAGATGGAGGACGTGGTGCTGCCCATACGTTTGATGAAGATGATGGGCGCAAAGGTGCTGTTCCTCACCAACGCGGCTGGCGGCGTGAATTACGATTACCACGCAGGTGATTTCATGCTTATTTCCGACCAGATCTGCATGGCTCCGTCGCCCCTTATCGGGGAGAATGCCGAGGAGCTGGGCGTGCGCTTCCCCGACATGAGCAACATATACGACAGAGATTTGAGGGAGATCGTGCGGAATGCCGCAAAGGACTTGGGCATAAAATTGCAGGAGGGCGTTTACATTCAGCTTACGGGACCCAACTACGAGTCCCCTGCCGAGATAAGAATGGTGCGCACTCTTGGCGCGGACGCTGTGGGAATGTCCACCGCCTGCGAGGCTATCGCGGCAAACCACGCAGGTATGCGTGTTGTGGGAATTTCCTGCATATCAAACATGGCGTGCGGAATTACCGACAAGCCTCTTACCCATGCCGAGGTGCAGGAGACTGCCGACAGGGCGGCGCCCCTGTTCAAGAAGCTTGTTACCGAGTCGGTGATACGGCTTGGAAAAGAGGCGGCTGCCGAATAAACGCAATAACGGGCGGATAAGGGGGCACGGTATCGGTAAAAACTTCTTTATCGGTATTCGCCCCTTTGACTTAAATTGCGTAAAACAGGGCATAATAAAATTAAGGTCTGTGCAGCTTTGGCTTGCTTCAATATTTTTGAATGATCGGGCTTGACTGTTTTTCGGTACTGTTGTATAATTTAGGTATCTTCTTTAAAAGGATTGTGACGCATGGCTAAGATATGGGAATTGTTCGAGAACCTTAAAGAACCTGTCTATGTTACAGATACGGACAGCTATGAGCTTATATATATGAACAAAAGGGCGATGGAAAGCTTCGGCTTTCGTGTTCGGGAGGATTACGCAGGGAAAAAGTGCTATGGAGTTATCCAAGGCTGTCTTTCTCCATGCGCAATGTGCAATAACAAGACGCTTGCTGTCGGGGATTTCTGTGAGTGGCAGTACTACAATCCCAAGACCGACAGGCATTACCTGTTAAAGGATACTCTGATCGAGGAGGACGGCAGGCGGCTTCGCATGGAGATAGCGGTGGATATTACCGCCCAGGAGCAGCGCAGCGACCTGCTCCGCAATTATCAGGATCTCGAAAAAATTGTAAACAACGGTATACGGCTTGCCATGAACGAGCCTGTTCCCGACAAATCTTTGGAGATAATTCTCGAATACATAGGCGCGGCGCTGAACGGCGAGCGCACCTACATTTTTGAGCGCAACGCTCTCGGCGGCGACGACAACACCTACGAATGGGTGGCTGCCGGGATAACTCCCGAAAAGGACAACCTTCAAAACCTTCCTGCGGAGGTCTGCGCAAACTGGTACAGGAATTTCAGCGAGAACAAGAACATTGTCATTGAGGATCTTGAGGATATCCGCGAGAGCGACCCCCTCCAATACGAAAACCTCAAACGGCAGAATATCCACGCTATTGCAGTTGTTCCGCTTTATCTTGACGGAAAGGTGCTGGGCTTCTACGGCATTGACAATCCCCCCAAGCATAGGCTGGATTACGCGTCGAATATGCTTCAGATAATGGGACATTTCATCGTTTCCACGCTGAAGCGGCGCAACCTTGTAAAGCAGCTTCAGGACATGAGCTTTACCGACCATCTTACAAAGCTCGGCAACCGCCATGCCATGGAGAAATTCTTTGGCTCGATGAAGCTGTCCGGCGGCGTGGGAGTGGTATTCTGCGACATTACCGGACTGAAAATGGTCAACGACACCGAGGGGCATACTGCAGGCGACAGGCTGATATGCGCTTGTGCGGATTGCCTTCGGGATACGTTGGGCGAATACGGGCTGTTCAGGACAGGCGGCGACGAAATGCTGGCGGTTTGCAGCCGTATTTCGGAAAAGCAGCTGGAGGAATGTGCAGAAAAGCTTCGCCGCGAGATATCGGAGCGGAGCATGACAATGGCGGTAGGCTCATTCTGGAGCGAGACTGCCGATGACATACACGATCTTGTTAAGGAAGCGGAGCGCAGAATGTATGCGGAAAAAGCGGAATACTACCGTATCATGGGAATAGACCGCAGAAAACGCTGACGGATACAAGCAAAAAATATTAAAACAATGCCTTATTTTTTATCTGCGCCGGCAAAGCTTGATGCCGGCGCATTTTGGTGTTTTTAAATGAGAATGATTTTATGACGATTTTTAAATGGATTATCTCAATTGCAATTGCGTTTGCCGTCGGAAAGCTTATAAGCAAGGCAAAGCTGCCTGCCATTCTTGGCTGGCTTATCACGGGAATTATTGTGGGATCCTATGCCTTTTCGCTTATATCGGACGAACTGATAAATACGGAATGGTACCAGACGCTTATCCATATACTTGAATGTGCTGTGGGCATAATGATAGGAACGGAGCTTGTCTGGCGGAAGATCAAAAGCTACGGAAAAGCTTTGATGATAACGACGCTGACCCAGTCCCTCGGCACGTTTGCTCTTGTGTCGCTTGTATTCGGCATCGTGTTCTATGTTTCGGGAGTGCCCGTCTATCTTGCGTTTATTTTCGGCGGAATTGCGCTTGCCACCGCGCCTGCCCCCGCACTTTCGATAGTTAACGAATTCAAGACAAAAGGCTCGGTCACAAAACCCCTTATACCTATGGCGGCTCTTGACGATATTGTGGGAGTTGCTGTGTTTTTACGGTAATTTCCGTAATTGCGCGGCATATTTCGGGCGGTGCAATGAAAATATATATGATACCCGTAATGATTTTCCTGCCGCTGGTCATCGGCGCGATTGCAGGCGTCCCCACGGGCTTTATTCTGAAAAGGTGCAAAAATGCAAGCGTGTCTGTTTGCGTAATGATCGCAGGAATATTGGTAACATCGGTGATAGGCATATTATGCAACAAATATCTCATGCCGTCGCCCGTGCTGAATTTTATGCTTATGGGCATGGCTTTTTCCGCCACTTTTGCAAATATTATAACGGAGGAGCAGCTTAGCAAAATCACAAAAGCATTTAATCCCATACTTGGCGCTGCAATGATAATTGTGATACTAAATCTCGGCGCAAGGCTTGGGGCAAGGGCAACGGGACTTGACGAAAATGTTCAGAAATATCTCGGTCTGACCCTGCTGCCCCATTCGGGAGTATCGCTTGTTTTTACGGGAATTGCGGTATCCACCCTTGCAGGAAGCGCCGATGACTGCACTCAGATCATACGCGGAACTATCGCCGCAGCAGCGGTCATCAACGAGATAATTGCCGTTATTGCGGCAAAGAAAGGCTTTGAGCTGGCAGGAGAAATACCGACCAAAGACAGCGCCGCCTGATACTAATAACCAATAAACCTGTAGACAAAAAATCTTCACATAATCCATATACGCAAGATTATGCTCGATTTTTTGTACAGTTTTTAATTGGTTCTTAGTATGACCCCATTGCGGAGCAATGATACGAAAGCATAAAAGAACGGGTTTTCCATGAGGAGGAAAGCCCGTTTCAGTTTGTTAAAAAATCTGTTTTCAATATCGGGCGGATAATATCCGCCCCTACAAAATGGTTAAATACATCGTTATACAGTAGGGGCGGCTATCAGCCGCCCGTTAATTTTATCGTTTATTGACATTTTGAAGTGGACTTTCCATGAGGGAAAGCCCGTTTTGCTGTTTATACGATACCCATAAAGTATTCCACCGCAATTGCCACGATGACCACAAGGGCGGAGATGATAAAGCCGTGGAGCATGGGTGCAAAGCCGGATTTTTTCATGTCCTTGAAGCTTGTGTTCAGACCGATAGCAGCAAGAGCGGAAACCATGAGGAACTTGCTGACGTCCTTCATGCCCGAGGATACCGCCTCGGGGATAAAGCCGAAGCTGTTTATTGCCGCAAGCGCCAAAAAGCCGAGGATAAACCAAGGGATTATCTTTGTAACGCTAAACTTTGCCTTGACAGCCTCGCCGTTTGCGCCTGCTTCCTTGCGCTTGATGTGGGCGGAAATAAGTGCGAACATGATTACCGTGGGTATGATAGAAAGTGTACGGGTCAGCTTTACCATTGTTGCAAAGTCGCCTGCCGCTTCGGAAAAGGCATAACCTGCCGCAACAACGCTGGAGGTGTCGTTTACCGCCGTGCCCGACCATAAGCCGTATGCCATGTCGGAAAGACCCATTGCCCGTCCCATTATGGGGAAAAGCACTATCATTGCCATGTCGAAAAGGAAGGTTGCTGACATGGAGTAAGCGATATCGCTGTCGTCGGCGTCGATAACGGGTGCGATAGCGGCAATTGCCGAGCCGCCGCAAATGCCCGTGCCTGCGGAAATAAGGTTGGAGAGCTTCCAGTTTATTTTCAGCGCCCTGCCAACGAAATGACCTATGCCGAAGCAGGTCAGCAGGGTGAAGAACATTACGCAAAGCGACATTTTTCCCACTTCAAGGACAATGCTAAGGTTAAGGCTTGCGCCCAGAAGGATTATCGCAAATTTAAGTATTTTTTTCGATGTGAATTGAAGTCCCGTTGTAAAAATCTGTGCAGGCTTCCAAAAATGATTGATTATCATTCCGATGAAAAGAGCGATTACCGACGCGCCGATGAGGTGTATCGGAAGAAGGCTCTCGATAAATTTTGCCAGCGCAGCAATAACAAGCGCCACGGCAAAGCCCGGTACGAGCTTTCCTGCTTTTTTGACCATTTCCATAAAAAAACCCCCTGTTTTCTTCTTCCTCTTGATTTTATCACACTTTTATGATAAAATCAAATTATCATTTAATATCAGATGATAAGTAAAATTTATGGGTGATAAATATGACAGATACACGAATTGAGACCTTTCTTACCCTTTGCAGGGTGATGAACTACCGCAAGACCGCGGAAATACTGAACATGACCCAGCCTGCGGTGACACAGCATATACAGTACCTCGAAAATTATTATGGCTGCAAATTGTTTGTTTATGACCGCAGAAGCCTTAAAATGACGCCGAAAGCGGAGCAGCTGAAAAAGTATGCGGAAAACGTGCTGTATCAGGAAAAAAAGCTGAAAGAGGAGCTTAACGCAAAGGACATCGTGAGCCTTTCCGTGGGGGCAACGAAAACTATCGGCGAGTACGTCCTTGCAGAGCATATCTCGGCATTTCTGAAAGAGCCGCAAAACAGGATATCGGTCAATGTGGACAACACCGAGCGCCTGCTGGGGGAGCTGTCCCGGGGCGAGATAGACTTTGCGCTGGTGGAGGGCTTTTTCGACCGTGGACAGTATGCGTCAAGGCTTTACCGAAGCGAGCCTTTTGTTGGGCTTTGCGGAGCAGGTCACCCCTTTGCAGGGCGTACTGTTTCCCTTGACGAGATATGGGGCGAAAATCTGATACTCCGTGAAGAGGGCAGCGGAACAAGAACAATCCTGGAGCAGCTTCTTGCCGAGCATAACCGCTCCTTCGGGGAGTTTGAACGGGTCACCACTATAAGCAATTTCGGGCTGATAACAAGGCTGCTTGAAAACGGCGGCGGAATAACCTTTGCTTTCCGCGCGGTAAAGGAGAAAAACGACCGCCTTGCGGAGTTCAGAGTGAGCGACAGAGAGATTTTCCGCGAGTTCAACTATGTGTATCTGGACACGCCCTACTCGGAAAATGCAGTGGATTACTTTGAAAAGTTCAGAAAATAGACAAATTTTATATATAGGTTGAATTTGGTACATTAATATGGTATAATGGTGATATATTAAAAAACAACGGAGGGGAAAATGTGAGTAATGCTACGTTAGTTAAGATCATTAACCATAATGAAAAAGAAGCAAACATTATGACCGGCAAGGTCATGGCGATAACCTTTGCGTTCTTTACGTTCATATACATATTAAATTTGCTGGGAATATTTATCATAGACCGTATGTCCATGACGACGGCATACATTATCGGCTCGGCGATGCTTCTTTTGCCGCTTGTAATGAACAAAGTATGCGACCCAATGGCAAAGTGGCTGAAATATTTTTATGTTACGCTGGCGTGCTTGTTTTTGTTCGTTCTGACAACCACCCTCACGTATCATGTGGTGCTTGTTTATGCTTACCCAATTGCAATTGCGGGAATGTATTTTTCCAAGCGGCTTACACGTATAGCCACGGCAATGACGGCTGCCGCTACCGTTTTCGGGCAGATATGCGGCTTTTACCTTGGCTGGCGCGTTGATGACAATTTCCCGCACATTCGCAATCTTGTGCTGTTCGGCATACTGCCAAGGCTTTTGCTGCTCATAAGCTTTTCGGCACTTTTGCAGCTGCTTACAAAAAGAACCTCCCAGCTTTTGAAGGAAAATGCCGAAAATTACGACCAGCTGGTTCTGTACAACCGCGATATGATATACGGTTTTGCAACACTTGTGGAAAACAGAGACGAAAGCACGGGCGGACATATTAAAAGAACAAGCATTTATGTGCGGCTTCTGGCGGAGGAACTGCAAAGGGAGAACCTTTACAGCGGTATCATAACAGATGATTATATTGAATGTCTCTCAATGGTTGCGCCTCTCCATGACATAGGCAAGATAGCCATTCCCGACAGCATACTCCAGAAGCCCGGCAGGCTGACGGAGGAAGAGTTCGAGGTGATGAAGACCCATACCGTCAAGGGCGGACAGATAATCAAGGAGACCTTTGCCCACATCAATGACGAAAATTACAAGGAGATGGCGTACAAGGTCGCAAGGTCACACCACGAAAAATGGAACGGCAAGGGTTATCCCGACGGCCTTTCGGGGGAGGATATCCCCCTTTCGGCAAGGATAATGTCAATAGCTGACGTGTTTGACGCGGTCTCGGAAAAGAGATGCTACCGCGATGCAATGCCCCTTGAAAAGTGTTTCGGCATCATCGAGGAGGGCAGGGGCAAGGATTTCGACCCTGTTCTGACCGACGCGTTTATGAATATCCGCGATGAAGTCATAAGGGTGCATAACAAAAGCAATTGAGGAAGATTTAAGAACATCAATAAAACCGCCGCTTTCATATTCGAGAGCGACGGTGATTTGTTATATTGCTATACGGTTATTCGGAAAATTAAGTCAACACCTCTAATTATGCGGCGTTGACTTAATTCACATTTTGCCTTGTTTTAAATAATTCGTTCCCCAGCTACACATAGAATCAAGAACGGGAACAATACTTCTACCGAGTTCGGACAGGCTGTACTCCACCTTTGGCGGAACAACGGGGTATACGGTTCTGACAATAAGACCGTCGCTCTCCAAATCACGGAGCTGCTGTGCAAGCATTTTTTCGGTAGCCTTGGGAATAAGCCGTTTCAGCTCGCTGAATCTTTTTTTATCCTCAACCAGATGCCATAATATTACCGCTTTGTATTTTCCTCCGATAAGCTGAATGGTTGCGTCAACGGGACAATTAAATTCACTTGGGCAGGTTTTCACGATATCCCTCCTTGAATACTTACTTTTTGTATAGTACATCACAAAAAAGTGGGTACTTGTCAAATTGAAATCGGTATGTTATCATTATAACATAACCGGTTATAATTTTCAAGCTGTAATACTAATAACCAATAAAAGTGTAGACAAAAAATCTGCGCAAAATCCATATATGCAAGTTTTTGCTTGATTTTTTGTACACTTTTTAATTGGTTATTAGTATAAAGCGGAAAGAGGAATTATTATGGAATTTACCGAGCTTATCACAAAACGTCATTCTGTCAGAAGCTATATGCCCAAAAAGGTGGAAGCCGAAAAGCGCAACGCTATTTTGGAGGCAGGACGAATTGCGCCGACTGCTGCAAATTTGCAGCCGGTCAAGGTGCTGGTCATTGAGGAAGAAGCTGGTCTTGCAAAGCTTGGAAAGGCTGCAAATATTTACGGTGCGGCACTTGCGCTCATAGTATGCGCCGACCATAACTCAGCGTGGACAAGACCTTTTGACGGCAAGCAGACAACGGATATCGACGCATCTATCGTAACCGACCACATGATGCTGAAAGCAACTGGGCTTGGACTTGGAAGTGTATGGATATGCTATTTCAAGCCCGATATCCTGAAAAACGAATTTAACATTCCCGATGGTCTGGAAGCGGTCAACATTCTTGCTGTGGGATATCCCGATGAAGCTGCCGCTCCCGCAAAAGACAGAAAGGGTATGTCTGAATTTGCATTTTTTGAGAAGCTGTAATGCCTGCTGACCTTCGGCAACAAATGCATACAAATTTCTGTGAAAAATCATAAGCTTGCATATATGGAGCTTATGATTTTTCTTTTATCCGGGGAGCGGTATTGCTTTGAACATCAATAAAAAAAGCGCTGCAAATTCGGCGGCGCAAGGTGCGAATATTCTTTAAGCTGCGTGGGAAAATACCTGCATATGCGCAAAAATGCAAAAAGAGCAGGAGTGGATAAACGGTTATGGTATCCTTATGGAATGATAATATTGAGCGCCCCGAGTTTCCGAGCCTTGAAAAGGATATAAAGACGGACGTGCTTATAATCGGCGGAGGAATTGTGGGGCTGCTGACGGCATATTTTTTGCAGGAAATAGGCGTGCCTTATGTTCTTGCCGAAAAGGGAAAAATTTGCGGCGGAACGACGGGAAACACCACGGCAAAGATAACCTTTCAGCACGGTCTTGTCTACGATAAAATTCTGCGGAGCAGGGGCGCTGAAATTGCGGAAATATACCTGCGCGCAAACATGGCGGCGTTTGAAAAATATGGGGAAATGTGCAAAAATATCGACTGCGGCTATGAGCGCAGGGACAACTATGTATACTCCCGAAGCGACCGAAAAAAGCTTGAAGATGAGATGAGCGCCCTTGCACAGATAGGATACAAAGCAAAGTTCTGCGAAAGCGTTCCCCTGCCCGTTGATACCGTGGGGGCGGTCTGCTTTAAGGAGCAGGCGCAGTTCCACCCGTTGAAATTCCTGTTTTCCATTGCAAAGGGTCTTAACATTTACGAGCATACCTTCGTCCGCGAAATGATAGGCACAACCGCAGTTACCGACCGCGGAAAGATAAGGGCGGACAAGGTCATCGTCGCGACTCATTTCCCTTTCATAAACAAGCACGGCAGCTACTTTTTGAAGCTGTATCAGCACCGCTCCTACGTTATCGCGCTGGAAAATGCCGCAGACGTGGGGGGAATGTACGTGGACGAATGCAGAACGGGCTTTTCCTTCCGAAATTACGGAAGCCTGCTGCTTCTGAGTGGCGGCGGTCACCGCACAGGCAAGGACGGCGGCAATTGGAACGAGCTGCGGCGTTTTGCGGAAAAGTATTACCCCCACTCGCAGGAGAAATATTTCTGGGCGGCGCAGGACTGCATGAGCCTTGATGATATGCCCTACATTGGCAGGTACTCCAAAAGCACCCCCGAAATGTACGCTGCAAGCGGCTTCAACAAGTAGGGAATGACAGGCTCGATGCTGTCGGCAATGCTGCTTTGCGACATGGTCTGCGGCAGGGAAAACGATTTTGCGGCGGCATTCAGCCCATCGCGGAGCATTGTCAGACCTCAGCTTTTTGTCAACGGAGCGGAAGCGGCAAAGAACCTGCTGACCTTTGGGAAGAAGCGCTGTCCGCACCTTGGCTGCGCGCTGAACTGGAACCCTCACGAACACTCATGGGACTGCGCCTGCCACGGCTCCCGATTTGGGGAAAACGGAGAGGTGCTGGACAATCCTGCCAACGGTGATTTGAAAATGAAGTAAGTACGATTTTTACGCCGTTTTGATAAGTGCAAAGGTGTAAACCGCAGGAATTGCCGTGATGAACAGGTCGCCGAGAGTGAAGCTGCGGCTGAAAATTGCCGCGAGCATTGATATCGCGCAGACAGCGGTCATTATCACGCCGTAAATAAACCCGTTCTTTCTTGCGGCTTGGGTATCCTGAAAGCCGAAGTATGCAAGCGCGCCGAAGCCGAGACAGGTAAGGGCTATACCTGCGATATTCCCGATAAAGCCCATAAACGAGCCTTTTGCCGCCAAATCAAACAGCCTCAGACCGATGATAAAATTGCGCCCCGTCAGCGCTCTTATCCCGAAAACGAGTGACAGCAGTGCAATTACCGCGCAAAGCACCGAGCAAACCTTGACCGCCTTTTTCATGTTCAACAATCCTTTCAAAAAACATCTGTATAAAACAAAACGCCGAGACTATTGCCTCGACGAATTTTGCGTATGAATATAAAAGAAAAAGTAAAAGAAAAAGTGGAGCGGATTACGGGGCTCGAACCCGCTACCTCCACCTTGGCAAGGTGGCGCTCTACCAGATGAGCTAAATCCGCAAATATGGCGGCAATGCCGAAATACATTGCCATCTGTGTTTAAAAGTGGTGCCTCCGGACGGAATCGAACCATCGACACGGGGATTTTCAGTCCCCTGCTCTACCGACTGAGCTACAGAGGCGTCTTCGCTGCACAGTGCCGTATATAGCCAATTAAGAGAAATTGGCGACCTGGATGGGACTCGAACCCACGACCTCCGCCGTGACAGGGCGGCGTTCTAACCAGCTGAACTACCAGGCCGTATAAAAAAGGACTTGATAAGAAGTCCTTTTTTGGTGGGAACAATAGGGCTCGAACCTATGACCCTCTGCTTGTAAGGCAGATGCTCTCCCAGCTGAGCTATGCTCCCGATTGATTTGCCGTATCGCTGACGACTTAATTATCTTACTACAAAAAGCGATAAAAGTCAATAGGTTTTTTCAAAAAAATATCATTATCGGCGCTTTTTACAACGCGTATTGCATTTTCAGCAAATTTATACAGCACAATACACAAAAACGGCTTATGCAAATAGTTCTGCACAAGCCGTTTTTCCAATTATTTGTTGCAATATCTGTCGTAATAGCAGGTGGCTTTGGTATAAATACCCCTTTTGGCATTGCCCCTGACCTCAACGGCGGAAATCTCTGCTTCCGTGCCGTCGGGGAAAACTATCCTGCTCCCCGGCTCCTCCCCGTAGTACCCCATATAGGTGACAAACCTGCCGCGGCAGCCCCGATGGGTGAAGTTCAGCTTGTATTGCAGACCGTAGTCATCAAGCCCCACAAACTGCTGGTCATAGGGTATATATTTGTGGCGGATTATGCCACGCGCCTCGGCAAAGCCATCGGTGTAGTTGTAGGTGTAATTCCCTTGGGCGTCCTTCATGTGGTAGTGGCTGACAATTCTGGAGTAATCCTCGGTCTCCCCCGTTTCAAACACCTTTTCGGGAGTATGCACCGTCCCGTCGGAAGTGAGCCTGACCTCGTTTACGCCGCCCACAAAGGGGTATTCCCCGTTAAGCGAGAGGGCGAGATTGACGATGACGGACCACATACTGTCATGCTCCTTGACATAGACGTATCTGACCGTGCGGCTGTCTGCTTGCCACGTTACATTGGGAAGGGGCATCCCCGTCATAAGCGAGTTAAGGGACACTCCCGTCATAAGTCCTGGCTCGGTCTCGTTCTGGGAAAGCATTGCGGAAAAGCCCCTTGAACGTATCCGCAGACGGGTCTCGCCGCCGCTTGTGCTTACGGAAAAGCTGTCTGCCGTGCCGCTGTGGACGACTATTCCCCCAATGGAGAAAACGGCTTTTCCAATGTTTGATGGGGCGTTTTTCCCCGTGCATACCGCCGTGACATCAAGCGTGGAGTAGGGCGTGTACCGCTCCTTTGCAAGGTGAAAGCCGATAAGCCTGCCGCATACAAACTCGCCGCCGCCTGTTGTGTGCAGAGTAAGCACCGCATTTTCAAGCTGCATCATACCGCCTCCGTTTCAGCCGGTTCCGCCCCGTTTTCGCATATGAACTCTGCCGTGACCTTTTCGGAGTAACCGCATTTTCCGCCGCAGGAATACTCCGAAAGAAACGCGTCGGGGAAAACCGCGCCCCCTGCGGCAAGGCTGAATTTTTCTCCCGAGGAAAGCAGGGCGTCAAGCTTTGCCGCGGATTTTTCTTCGGCATAGCCTGTCAGCCGTATCCTTGCGGCTTTTGTTCCGCCAACGTATACTGAGGGGTCGCCAGTTATCAGCACAGTCTCTCCCGAGGCGGCAGACCTGCTTACGGAGTATTCCTCCGCATAAAGGGTTATTCCCCCGAAGCTTACCGCGGTAAAATCACCAACTCCCAAAATAATGTTGCAGTATACTGTATCGACTTTTGGGTCATAATTCATTTCAGAAATTTCAGCGGAATAAATCTGTCCACCAAAGCCGTGCATCGCATTGAGTATTTTTTTCGTTGCCTCTGTGACCGTGTTGCCATCGGAATGTGGCGCATAAACTATAACCCTCACTTCCGCGGAGGAAACGCCGTTGTTTTCATAAGGCAGCCGCAGCTTTTTCATTCCTGCCACGGCATAAACGCCCTTTTTGCCGAAGCCGTACTCCCGTCCGAATTCCTCTCCGCAGGGTATCCCAGCCGCCTTAATTGCCCCGATGATATCGGAAACTATCCCGAACATACCCTCACTCCATTCTCAAAAATAAAAATCCGTCGTCGCGGATAAGTCCTGCGCAAAGCTGCTCATAGCCGTGATAAAGCCGCTGGGCAAACTCAATCCTGCCGCGGAAATCAGGCTCTGTCGCCGCCGCGCCGCCCCTTGTCAGCGTAAGCCGCTCCCGTGCCGCCTTTATTTCAAGCACCCTGCAAAGCGTGTGCGCCGCCGCAAGACAGCAAAGTCTTGGGTCGCTTGCCGACGTATCGTCGAGAGCGCGGCTTTTTACGTACTCCGCAGCCATTTCCGCCACGGGAAGAAAGCTGTCGCCGTCCTCCTCGGTGTAAAAAAGCCTGAACATTGCAAAAACCTTTTCAATATCCATACAAGCGCCCCCTTAAAGCATATATTCCGACAGGTCTGCGGTTTTTTCGGGGTAACGTCCCACCGCAAGCTTTTTGCCAAGCTCTTCAAGCTCGGAAAGCTCCAGCTTGTCCTTGACCGCCTCGAAAAACTTCACGGCTTTTCCGTCAGCATTTTCAAGCAGAAGCGCGCGGCGTATCCTGCCCTCCAGCTCGCTTCGGCGTTGGGTGTCGCCGTGACCCTTTGTGACCCCTGCACGCACCTGGGCAGGCACCGCAACAAAGCTCCACTCATAGGCGTCGGAGATGTCCTCCAGGGTGTGGAAGCAAAGCTTTTCGCCGTAGGTGTTGCCCTTGATGTGGCGGCAGGCGTTTTGGCTCACGTCCGCGCCGCATACCGAGCAAATCCTCGATTTTGCGCGGCAGGAGACGGACACCTCCTTTTTTATTCCGCCGTCAATTTCGCGGATAAGGTCGGCGTTGGACTCGGTCCTCACCATGTAGGCGTAGCCTTTTAAGCAGGCGTATGCCTCGCCGAGAGAGTTGGTTTTTTCGGTATCCTCCGACACCTCGGCAAAGAAAAGCCGCGCGGTCTGGTTTGAGCCTTTGGGGTTATGGTCGAAAATTCCCGTTACGCCCACGAAAAGCTCCGCCATTTTGCCCAGCGCTTCAAGGGAGAAACGCTCGTTGTCCCGGTCTATCTCGTTGTCGCAGAGCAACACGGGGAAAATGTAGACCTCCTCCGCGGTAAATTCCCGTCTTGTAAAGCCGTTCAGCCGTTCAAGGAGAATTTCATCATTCATAAAATCATTCAGCTCCTTTTTTCAATGGTTTGATTTTCGGTAAAAATTTTGTAGGGGCGGAATCCATTTCCGCCCGTACAAATTATACGTATACCGAAACGGGGGACGGGAAAGGGGTGCCCCCTTTGCCATTCCGCTTGTTACTAAGTGGAATAAACAAAGTTTGCGGCACGGTACCGATAAATTCTTCTTTATCAATACTACCCTAATCCGTCCCCCAAATCAGATATTACGCGATTTCAAGCACCTTAACAGCGCTTTCGGAAATTACCGAGAAGCCTGCCGTTACAGCAACCGCAGTAACGTCCGACTGCTTGGAGATAAGCTTGTCTGTCTCAACGATAACATCGCCGTTTCTTATCATCTCAAGAGCGCAGCGCTTGTCGATACCGATAATAACGCCGTCAGGGGCAGCGGAGGAAACCACGATTTCCGCGCCGAAAGGAGTAACCATGTTGCCGCCGTTTGCGGTAACAGCCTTGTTCATCTCGTCAAAGGCAAGTATCTTTGCCGCAGTTGCAGGTGAGCAGATAACAGCGTTCATCTCGCAGTCGGTAAAGCTGCCCCAGAAAGCCGCAAGCTCGGAGTAATTGAACGCAGAGCCGACCATGGAGTCGGGTGTCACGTCCTTTGTGAGAGCGGAAATTGCCGCACCCTCAACAGCCTTTGCAAGCTTTGCGCCAACCGCACCCAGAGCAACGGCAAAAACGTCAAGTCTCTGCTGTCTTACAGCCTCGTAGGGCGCAGAAACAAGTCTGCCGAACTTTTTAAGCGCAACGGGCGCAGAGGTAAGAGTAATGCTGCTCTTGGGAAGCTCGCCGCCTGCCGCCGCAGTTACGGTGTAAGCCTCGTCGCCGTCGGAAAGCATGATGCCGCGGCAGTCGATACCGTCAGCAGCGCTTACAGCCGCGGTAATTCTGTTGATGCAGCCGCTGTTCATGCCCTTTTCAACAGCGCGTCTGACAAATTCGGGGAAAAGCGCAGCGCTCTCCGTGGACTGGAAGAACTTGTCCACCTTGTCGGCGTTAACGCCCTTTACCTTGATGTCAAAGCGCTTGAGCTGGCGCTCGTAAGCGTCCATCTTGCGGAGCGCCTCGTCGGAGTAATTCTCGGAGGGGTCAAGCGCCTCAAGCGCCTGAGTAAAGGTCTTGCCGGAAAGATTATAAAGTCCCTTTTCGATTTTGATTGTGTTATACATATACAGCATCCTTTCAAAAATAAAATTGTTGTTTGGGGGACGGTTTTTCCGTCCCGTTGATTATTTCGGTTTATCGGGCGGATATGAAATCCGCCGCTGCAAAAGCTGTCCACTTTCGGGACGGGAAACCCGTCCCCTACATTTTGGATTTCGGGCGGATAATATCCGCCCCTACAAAAGCTGTTCACTTTCGGGACGGGAAACCCGTCCCCTACAAAACGAAAGCTTTAGCTTTCGTATTAATTACGCATTCCGCATTAAATCAAGCTCTTGTTCGATTTTCGCCGCCTGAGCATTGTGAAGTCTTGCCTGAGCAAGGACAGCCTCATCTTGGAGATTGATGTTGTCCCACTCGACGGAAACTCTTCCGCCGCCGCCCAGAAACGCAAGGTAGGTCTCGCAGATCTGTCTGATAACGGGTGTAAGCTGTCTGCGGTAATACTCAAGCTCGGAGGTGAGGATATCCGCCTGCTGAGAGGACATTCTCTCGGTCGACGACCATGTCAGACCAAGCAGGAACGGCGGAACGGACAGCTTTGCAACTATCTGCTCCAAAAGCTGGCGGACGGGTATATCCGTGTCAATGACCTGATTATCCGCGCCGATTACCTTTATGTCCACATCGCCCACCGCGACAAAGTCTCTCACCTCGCCGCAGCGCATGGCATTCATGCCCTCGCTCCATTCCTTTGCTATCTGCTGGGCGCGCTCCTTTGCAAACGCCATCTCGCCGCTGTCCGAGGGCTTGTATGTAACCGCATACCGCACGTTCCCCACACGGTCGAAGTTCTGACCTATGCACTGATAAACACGCATAAGCACAGCCGAAATGCAGGGCAGACCGCGGAGCAGCGATTGCCCCTCGGGATATTTCGCCGTGGGATTGAGCGCGCCGTAAACAACAAGCTGGGGGTTTTGTACAGCGTGCCATTCCTCATCGTCGCCGAGAGTGAAGTATCTCCTGTCGCATGGGTTTGCCCCCGGGCGGCAGCAGAAGCGGTTTATGTTGTTCACCGCAAGCCCCAGCACCTCGCCGTTTGATGTGTCGGCAATAATTTCTCCTGCCGCAGCACCATAGGTAAGCAGACTGTCCAGAAAAGCGTCCGTAAAGCTGTAAAGGGACTTGCCCCCCGTGCCCACGGGAACGTTCTCGGCAAAATCGTCCATGACCGCCTGCCAGCGCTTTTCGGAGCATACCACGCGGTATCCGCCCGTAAGCCTGATAATTTTCTGCAAAGCCGCGTCCACCACGGGAACGCTGTACCGCAGATTGTCGTAAAGCTGACGCTCGTTCAGACCGCCCGGCTGCAAGGTCAGCAGGTTAACGCCTTTTTCGGCAAATCTTGCGCTTGAAACAGCCGTGCCGTTCATGGGAGCAAGCTCGCGGCTTTGGCTGAAAAGCTTTTTAATAATGTTCATCTGAATTCTCCTTTTCAATGGTAGTTGGTAAACGGTAGGCTCGGTAATGCAGGTTTGCGGTAATGATTTGCATTGTAGGGGCGGCTATCAGCCGCCCGAATATATTTTGTTTGCGATACGGGCGGATATGGAACCCGCCCCTACAAAAAACGAACGCAAGCGTTCGTTTCCGAGTTTTACTTTTCTCACTTACGTGAGAAATTTTGCGCAAGCGCAAAACCGTAAAACATCGGAACTTTGTTTGGTTTAGCACGCCAAAACGAAAGCTTTAGCTTTCGTTTTAATTACGCATTCCGCATTAACGCTTAACCGTTCCTGCCCAAAATCCGCCGCCGTCGCCGCCGCGGAAAAACGGGCTTGTTACAAAATAGCGCATATCGTCCATAGCGTGGTCGTTTTCCTTAATGGGAACATCACCGCCGCGGCTTTCGTCCCAGCGGTATAAGGAAAACTCGCGCAGTATGTCGGTGCAGCCGCTGCCGAACATAAGCCTGCCATCGCGCAAAGCGTCGGAAACAAGCCTTATGCCCGAAACAACGTCGTTCTTTGCAGCAATAACGGGAAACTCGCCGTGACGCCGTATGCACTCAATAAATGAAGCGGCTGACGGGTCAACGATGACCCCCGATACCTGCCTGCCGCCTATGAGCTTACGAAGCCCCTCGTAGTGCTCCTCGTCGGTGCGCGAGATGCCCTCCCGTTTTGAGCTGTAATAGTATTCGTCTATTCTGTACCAAACATCGCCGTTTTTCCCCCATAAGCCGAAGGAGGACGGATTTACCGTGCCGTAGTCGCAGGAGACCGCATACTCCGAATATTCCTCGGGCAGCTTTTTTGCAACGTGCTTTTCTTCCGAAAATACGGGGTAAATAAGCCCCTCCGCCGCAGTCCACTTGCCCAGAATAAAACGGTCGTAAAACACCCCCGAATAAAGCCGCCTGTATCTTTCACGCACGGACTCTGAAAGAGAAGGATTGTCATCCATGGTAAAGTGAAGATACAGCGCGTTTTTCTCCTGCGCCTTAAGCACCCATTCGCGGTAAAACCAATGGTAGGGATAGGAGGGATTGCAGCTGAACCAGAACTTTGCTCCCTCGGCGGAGCAGCGCGCCAAAGCCTGTTCCACAAAGGAACGGGGCATAAGCACAACCTCGTCCAGCATAACGCCGCAAAGGGTAATGCCTTGGATAAGAGCCGCCGAGCCTTCGTCCCTGCCGCCGAAAAAGTAGAAGCGGTTTGTGCGTCCGCCTGCGGATATGTCGGCATAGCCGCCGCTGACCTTTTCGGTGCAGGAAAACCCCAGCGACCTAAGGGCGAAAAGCAGAGGAGTAACAACATTTCTGCGCAGAGATGTAACGGTTTTTCCGCATATTGCAAAGCAGCCGCCGTTAAACCTTGCCATAGCCCATGCCGCAAAGGAAACCGACATACAAAGGGTCTTTCCGCTTCGCACCGCACCGTCGCATATCACCGCGTCATACCGCCCGTATCTCCCCGACTTCCACCAGGTAAGAACCGTTTTCTGCTTTTCCGAAAAGCGCACAAACCTTGTCAATCAAACCACTCCTTTAACCGTCCTTGTCCGTATCCTCCGCCGCCTTGCCGATAGCGTCGAAAAAGCTTTGCGCGGCATTTTCCGTCGCCCTTCCCGAGCGTATCTCGTTGAGCTTTTCCGCCGCCTTGACCCTGTCGGCAAACTTTATCTCGCATATGCCCTTACCGAATTTCATCTCGGACACGTTGTACAGGTCCAGCCTGCGAAGCTCCTCGGGGGTAATATCCTCGGGATTGCTTTTGGCAAGCATGACCGCGTCGTTTATCCTGCCGTTGATAAGGCGGTCGAGACATTCCTCCGCACCGCCGCCGAACTGTTTCACCGCCTCGGACGCCTCCTTTACAAATTCGGCAGCGTCGGGGTGCCTGAAAATTTTCACCGCTTCCTCAAGAGCCAGTTCGGGTGGGATACCGCAGCAGGCGGCAGCGTCGGGGATACTTCTGCTCTGAACGTAGCTGCCCAGAAATCTTTTCTGCATTTTGGTGAGTTTTCCGGTCATCTCATCACCTCCTCCCGTAAAGCACGGGCTTGCTTTACACTAAAAGGCGGAAAAAAGAAAAAAGTTGCACGCGAATGTGCAACTTTGAAAAAAATATTTTTTTGTACAAATCAGGGCAGTATATAAAAGTAATCCATAATGAAAAAATATATAGTATCTGCTTTGTCTGAATTTTGACATAAAATCAGCAATATTTCACGCAAATAGGATAAAATATATTGACTTTTGTTTGATAAAATGCTAATATAATAATGTAGTACAGCATTTTAGCGTTTATCATAAAATTTGTCTTAATAAGAAACGGGGGATTATAATGAAAAGTATCAAAACCAAAATACTTGCAGCCATGATGGGGGTCGGTCTGTTTTCATCGCTTATTATAGGCATAGCGGGTGCAGGATTGAATTTTTCTTCGGCGGAGAGTATTCTGGACAAATCCATGGCAGAAACGGCAAAGCTGGCAGCTTCCCGCGTTCAGACAGAAATAGAAGAATACAAGGCAATTGCGTCGGAGATAGGCTGCATAAGCGGTCTGACAGACCCCGAAACGGCTGAGGCTGAGTGTGCTGAAATTACTGCGGAACGAAAAGCCAAATACGGATTAGAGGTCTGCGGCATACTTGACATGAGCGGAAAAGATATGTTAAGCGGCATTGACTGCTCGGGAGAAGAGTTTTTCAAGGTATCCTCGGCCGGAGATGAATACTGCTCCGATTTTATGGTTCAAAGCGCTTTCGGGGTTGAAAATGCTGTTGTGATCTCTGCACCGCTTTGGGAAAACGGCGTAAATGGCAGCAAAGTATCGGGCGTTGTATATATTATACCCGACAACACATTCCTTAACAATATTGTCAGCAACATAAACGTCGGAGAGGGCGGAACGGCATATGAACACATATCATTGTGCTCCAAAATGATATGTGTTCATTCTTTTTTAGGAGCGGCGTCTGCTTATCTCGGTCGGATTGTCCGAATCGGCATTGCTGCCGATAAATCTGTAATAAATATCCACCTTAACAACAGCCTTACCGTCGATGTTCTCCCTCTCGTGAATATATATCTTTTCAATAAGAGTGTGAACAAGTTCATAGTCAAGTTCGGTAATGCCGATGTAATTCTCAATCAGCTCAGCGAATTTCTCGGCATTTGTCCTGTTGTTATCATTTTCCTGCAAAGCTGCGGAAATCTCATTTGACCTTGACTTT
The DNA here is from genome assembly GCA_017847885.1 of Oscillospiraceae bacterium. Classification (GTDB taxonomy): domain Bacteria; phylum Bacillota; class Clostridia; order Oscillospirales; family Ruminococcaceae; genus RGIG8773. The sequence continues at coordinate 198 of JAGAUA010000049.1, read as the reverse complement.
AATGCCGAAAGCTCCTTTTCCATATTCTCCGACATTGACATATATCTTTCCTTTGAAATAACACCGAAAACCATATCTTCATAGATTTTCTGCAAAAGAGTATCGAGTTCGCCGATCCTCTTTTTTGCTTTGTCCTGCTCTTTGATAAGAGAGTTTTTCTCCTTGACCTTATCGGTTTCGGAAGCCTTGGAAAGAATA
>JAGAUA010000048.1 GCA_017847885.1 Oscillospiraceae bacterium | reverse complement strand
TTATACTATTTCCTAATCAACCTATAGACAAAGTCTATAGGTTGATTCCACCGCTTTGCGGTGGGTGCGGCGAAGCCGCAGGAAAGCCGTTCAATACTAATTCTGTCAAAACCGCAGGTTTTGACTTGCCGCCTTTTAGGCGGCTCTCCTTATAGACTTTGTCTATAAGGAGATTAAGAATTAGTATTATATTACCTCGCTGTCAAGAATTATCGTGAACGGTCCGTCGTTTAGAAGCTCCACCTTCATATCCGCGCCGAATATTCCCGTTTCGGTATGGAACTCTTTTCGGCACTCCGAAATAATGTATTCGTAAAGCTCATTTGCAATATCGGGCTTTCCTGCATTTACAAAGGAGGGGCGGTTTCCCTTTCTGCAATCCGCGTACAGCGTAAACTGTGAAATAAGCAGAAGCTCGCCGTCAACGTCCTTCAGCGAAAGATTTGTCTTGCCGTTTTCATCTTCAAAGATACGAAGCCCAAGCATCTTTTTTATAAGCCTGTCCGCTTCCGCTTTCGTATCCGTCTGCGATACCCCGATAAGCACCATAAAGCCTTTTCCGATTTTTCCCGTGATTTCGCCGTCTACCGTTACCGAAGCATGAGCCGCGCGTTGTATTACAAATTTCATAGTATCCCCCTATTAAACAATTCTTTCATTTATTGTACAGGCAAAAAATATACGCTGTATTAACAGCTTTTGAATTTTTAAGAAAGGAGTACATTTTCCGCAATCGGGAAATGGCAATAACATGGAAATTAAAACCGCACCTATGGGCTGGAACAGCTGGGACTGCTACGGAGCAGCCGTTGATGAGGAAACCGTCAGAAGAAACGCCGAATTTATGGCAAAGCACCTGAAAAAATACGGCTGGGAGTACGTTACCGTTGATATCCAATGGAGCGCGCCCAACGCGAAAAGTCACGAGTACGACCCGTTCACCGAGCTTTGCATGGACGAGTATTCGCGGCTTATCCCTGCCGAAAACCGCTTTCCGTCGTCGGCAGGCGGAAAGGGCTTTGCTCCTCTTGCGGAGTATGTTCACTCCCTCGGCCTGAAATTCGGCATACATATTATGAGGGGTATCCCCAGACAAGCGGTACACCAAAACACCAAGATAAAGGGTACGGACAAGACCGCCCGTCAGATAGCTAAAACCGCAAGCATATGCGCATGGAATACCGATATGTACGGCGTTGACCCCGACAAGGACGGCGCAAGAGCGTACTATGACAGCATTTTTGAGCTGTACGCTTCATGGGGTGTGGATTTCATCAAGTGCGACGACATTGCCCGTGAGCTTCCCCACGAGGAGGCGGAGCTTGTCATGCTCAGCGAAGCACTTCACGGCTGCGGAAGAGATATGATACTTAGTCTTTCCCCCGGACCTGCGCTTCTCGAAAAAGCGGAGCTTTACAAGCAGGTGTCCAATATGTGGCGCATTACCGACGACTTTTGGGACAAGTGGGAGCTGCTTTATGCTATGTTTGAGCGTGCGGAAAAGTGGTGTACACACACGGGTGCAGGACATTGGCCCGATGCGGACATGCTGCCTATCGGACCTATTCTTCAAGACTACGACAAAGCAAACCGCACCAAGTTTACCGAAAACGAGCAGATAACAATGCTGACTCTTTGGAGCATTTTCCGCTCACCGCTTATTATCGGCGGCGAAATGACGGGATTTGACGATTTTACCATGAGTCTGCTTACAAACGAGGATATTCTTGCAATGCACAGAAATGCCCGTCACTCCCATCAGGTGTGGAAAAAAGAGATAGGCGGCGTTGAGCATATTCTTTGGACTGCCGCAAGCGCAGAGGGCGGACAGTACATCGCCGTATTCAACACGGGCGATACAGAAAGCAATATAGAATTTCCTCTTTCCGACGCCGAGATTTACGGCAAAGTTAGCGGAAAAGAGCTTTGGAGCGGAGAAAGCATTTCGGCGGACGGCGTTCTTGCCGTAAGCCTTGAAAGCCACGGTGCAAAAGCGTATATTTTACATAACGATTGATTGCAGGCAATAATAAACGTCAGCGTTCTTTTATCGGGAACGCTGACGTTTTTTGATTATGCTGAAAAAATTTCACATCATTGCACAGGTACAAATCTTTCATTCCTATCCATTTGTGCAATGCCGTACTCAAAGGATACTTTTTTGCCCTTATAAAGCCTGTTGAAGCAATCAATTATTCTTTGGGCAACAAGGGCTCCGTTTTCCTTGTTGGCATCCATAAGAATGACGATTATCTGCTTGCTTGAATATCTTGTTGAAACATCGACGCGGCGAAGCGATGTGTATATCGCCTGCTCCATCATTTCGAGAGCGATCTCTGTTTCTTCGGATTCTACAACGGTGTTATCGTCTGTCACCACGGTGAAAAGCACCGTCTGAACTTCCCTTCCGCTTCGCTCAACAAAGCGGCGGATAAAATTATATACATGGTGGAAGCTGTCAAGCTCAAGCTGATACGCACCCTTGCCCGAATCGGCACGGGACATTACCTCGCGCAGATATTCAAGGTCAACAAGGTTGCCTGCTCTGGTTTTTTCGTTTTCTCTCTGCTCGCTGAAGAAATGGTATGAGTTTTTGCCGTTTTGCTTAACGTAGTAAAGCGCCTTGTCCGCCGCGTTGTAAGCCGTGCTGAAATCGCCGCCGTCGCCGGGTATCTGCGCTATGCCGATGGAAACAGAAGAATTGGTCTCAAACTTCTTCTGCTCTATCTTATAGCAAAGATCGGAAATTATATCCCCTGCAAGATTTCCTATCTCGGCTTTTGAGGTGACACCGCTTACAAACATGACAAATTCGTCACCGCCGATACGGCAAAGCACGTCGCCGTCCTTCGAAAAATGTCTCATTGTGTCCGCAAACATTTTCAGAGTGTTATCGCCTTCGATATGACCGTAATTATCATTTATCGCCTTGAAGTTATCCATGTCTATCATAAAAAGTGCGCCGACCGTGCCGTTTTCTATAAGCTCGTTGACGGACATTTCGGTGTACGCTCTGTTCCACAGACCCGTAAGAGCGTCCTGCTGGGATTTGCTTTTTATATCGGTAACTTCCTTTATTTTCTGTTCAAGCTTATCCGCAAGCTTGCGGCGCATATCCTCCAATTCAAGGATACGGCTTATACGCGAGCGCATTACCGACGCAACAAAGGGCTTTGCAATGAAGTCCAGCGCACCTGCTTCAAGGCAGCGGTTTTCCGTTTCGGCATCGTTATCCGCCGTAAGGAAAATAATCGGGATAGCCGAGCACCGCTCGTTCGCCTTGATTTTCTCCATAACCTCAAAGCCGTCCATTTCGGGCATATTGATATCAAGCAGTATAAGGTCGCAGGTATTGTTTTCAAGGAATTTAAGCGCCTGAGAACCCATCGTGACCGCCGTTATCTTATATGTATCGCATAGAACTACTCTTGCAGATGCAAGGTTTGCTTTGTTATCATCAACAATAAGAATATGTTTCATAAAAATAAACTCCTTTTTATTGCTTCGCTATACGGTAACCGTCAATCGCTTCTGACGAACAATACCCCGAATGTTCCCGGACCGCAGTTGCTTGAAATGGTCGCAGAGGCGCTCGTAACATTCAGATTCTCAAAGTGACAGTACTTTTCAACCTCTGCTGAAATTGTCTGAAGCGTTTTTATGCTGCATCCTGCATGGGTGATAAAAGCGCATTTTCCGTCAATATTGATTTTCCCTTTAAGAGTCCGTTTTACATAGTATTTGCAGGCATAATCATAGCTTCCGATTATAACGGTTTTCAGCGACAGCTTTCCCTTTTTCATTGCAAGAACAGGGTGAATATTAAGAGCGCTGCATATATTTTTTACATATGACGGAACAAGCCCGTTTCTGTAAAGATAATCGGCATTCTTTGCAAGAAAGCTTGTGGAGACGCGGTCTTTAAGGCTGTCAATCTCCGACAGTATCTTATCCGCCTCATAGCCCTGATTTGCAAGCTCGGCTGCACGCATTACAAGAAATCCCAGACCCGTGGAAAGATGCTGCGAATCAAATATATGCACCCTTTTTGCGTCGGCTTCTTCCATAAGCTCAACAGCCTGCCTTGCATTATCGCAGGAGTGGCTTATTTGTGAGCTTATAGCCACAAGAATGACATCGTCGTATCTTTTCAGATTTTTCTCAAAAGCCTTACGGTATACATCGGGGGACGGCGGAGAGGATTTTGATTTTTTTCCGCCCGTTTCCATATGAGAGATAATATTTTCCGCCGTGATCTCGTCTGTATCGGTAAAAATTCCGCTTTCGGTCTCTATCAGAAAATACAGAATATCAACGCCGTAATTGCGCAGAGTGCTTTTGGGCAGGTCGCATACACATTCGGCAAGAATACCGACTTTTTTCTTACCCATAACCATTGCTTATTTTCCTTTCTGCAAGTCACATTTTTATTTTATCGGATATTGCCGCCGCTTTTTCTGCTGCGCTGTCGTACTCAAAATCATCGGCGTCGGCTTTCACCTCGTCAAAAAACGGCTTGAGAGCAGTTCCTCCCACAGCGTACTGCGAAACCTCTGCGCATATCTTTGATATCTCGTCTCCGTCAAAGGATTCACAGGCAGCCTTTATGCTTCCGATAAATTCTTCAAGCTTTTCGCGTGAAAGTTCAACAAGCGTTTCCTTTGGCTGTTCCTCCGATACTTCCGGGGCAGGCGGCTCTGCAAGCTTAAGACGCTCTCTTCCCAGCTCGGCGACCTGCTTATACATTTCAAGCATAGCATCGTTCTTCTCTTCAATAAGGCTGTAATTGCCTGCCTTTCCCGCAAGCTCCAGCTCCTTTGCAAGCTCGGAAAGAGGCTTTGAGCCGACAGTAAGCGACGAGCTTTTAAGGGCGTGTACCTCGATAACGTAATTCTTCCATGATTTTTCCTCAAAAAGCTTGCGTATCTGCTCAAGCTTTTCGGGAGCCTTACGCACATACACCTCAAGAATTTCATTATATGCGTCAAGGTCTCCGCCTGTGTAGAACACGCCTGTTTCGGTGCTGAGAAGCTCCGTTTCCGCCGAAGCCTTTTCTTTGACAGGCTCGGGCTTTTTGATGTTCTTTGCAGGAGTCCTTTCACCTCTGGAGGGAGCCTTTATAAGCTCTCTCGGCAGCCACGTTTTAAGCACGCGGTCAAGTGCGGAAAGCTCGATAGGCTTTGCGATAAAGTCGTTGAGCCCTGCTTCGATATACATATCCCTCACGCCGTTTACTGCATTTGCCGTAAGTGCGATTATAGGCAGATTTTTATAGTATGAGCCTTCCATGCTGCGTATTGCCCTTGTTGCTTCGATACCGTCCATTTCGGGCATCATGTGGTCCATAAACACAATGTCGATATCCTTTGAGCGAAGCAGCGATATTGCGGCACGTCCGCTGTCAACGGTAAGCACCTGCATATGGTACGGGCGCATAAGTCCTACCGCGACCTTAAGATTGATAACATTGTCGTCCACCACAAGAACTCTTGCTTTCGGTGCAACAAAGCGAATGGAGGAATTTCTGCGCTCGTTGATATTCACAAGCAGCTTTTCGTTGTTGAACACCGAAGCGGCGGTCAGCGCATAAAACGGCTTGTAGATACACTTCATCTTAGGCGGAAGCTCTATTGCGTTAATTCTGTCCTGAACTATAATGACCTCCGTACCCTCATGGAAGCTTTCAAAGAATTCGCGGTTGGAGATGTATTCCTCTCTGCCTGTAAAAAGGTGAGTATATTTTTTCTCCGAAGCCGCCCTGCTTAAAGCCGCAAACGAGTCAAACAGCTCGAAGTCCGTACCAAGCCCCGTTTGAAGCTCCGAAATTAGCGCGGAGTATTCCTTTGCGACCTGAGGCATACCGAATTTCGTCATGTCGATGAAGAAGGCAGCGTGTATCTTTTCGGGCTCCTTGAGCGAAATGAAGGGCTTTTCGTCCGAGACCTTAAGCGGTATAACAAATCTGAACTCCGACCCCGAGCCGTAAACGCTGGATACATTGACAAAGCCGCCCATGCTTGTAATAAGCTTTTTGGAAATGGCAAGTCCAAGACCCGTGCCCTCAACAGAGCGATTTTTCTTGGTGTTTACCTGCTGGAAGCTATTGAACAGCTTTTCAAGGTTTTCGGGGGAAATTCCTATGCCCGTATCGGAAACCGAAACGGAAAGGTTGATGCCGTAGTCATGCTTTGTCTGGGAGACGCGTATCACAACGCAGCCTCTGTTTGTGAATTTTATCGCATTGGTCACAAGGTTTATAATTACCTGACGTATTCTCAGCTCGTCGCCAATAAGACCCATGGGTATGTCGGGGTCACACTTTACGATTATCTCAATGGGCTTGTCACCCTTTCTTGTAAGTGCCATGTTTATGACATCGTTTATAGTGGAGGCAATGTTGAATTCCTCCGAGACAAGCTCCATTTTTCCCGACTCTATCTTTGAAAAATCAAGGATATCGTTAATGATGGAAAGCAGACTTCTGCCCGAATTCTGGATATTGAAGCTGTAATCCCTTACCGTGTCGCTTATGTCGTTTTCCCGCAGGATAAGCTCGCACATTCCCACAACGGCATTCAAAGGCGTTCTTATCTCATGGCTCATATTGGCAAGGAAGTCGCTTTTTGTGCTGCTTGCCTGCTGGGCATATTCAAGCAGAGATACCTGATTTTTTCTGTACACCCAAAGCGTGTAATTTATGTAGATGCACACTATTGTATCAAAGATGTACACAATAGGAAATCTCAAACGATATGTGTCCGAATAAGCATACCCCAGCTCATGAAGCGGCGACCACATATATGCAGCCATTATGAGTCCAAGAAAAATGCTGAAGCCTCCGCCGTAAAGAAGCTTATAGAAGAATATGCCTATCGGGGGAACAAGCAGCAGCCAAACTATGCTGAAGCCGTCTTTTCCGCCTGTTACGACGAAAAACATCATCATAATGCCTATGACAGGCAACGTACTGCAGCTTAGGAGCGCAAAGCTTTTCGTCTTTTGATACACAAAAAAATTAATTATGCACCATACACTCAGCACTCCGGTTACAACAACCATTGTATAAGAGTGCGTGATAATATTCAACACGCACATAAACAAGCTGATAAAGCCCACAGTAATTGTAATAAGCCCTATGGTCTTGCTGTCAGTATTTTCAGCGTCTTTTTTTAGCTCTTTTAAAAAGTCAAGCATGATTTACCTCCATTTAAGCCGTTACGAGAAATATCTGTCAGCTGCTTCTTCGAGATTTTCAGCGGCTTTTCGGTACATATTTATAAAGCTGTTGTGATGTGCGGCAATAAAGCCCTCATTGTTGCTGTCAAAGGCGCTGCAAAGCTCCCGTGCGGCGCTTTCAAGCTCGGTAAGTCCGACCCTTTGAGCGTCCTCCGCCGCCTTTTCAAGGCTTATGCGGTAGCTTTTTCTGTCCTTGAAATTATATGCAAAATCAAGGTCGTTGCACCTGTTATTGTCGCAGAACTCGTAAACGGCGCTCATATACGCTTCGGTGTCGTTATCCAATGCCGAAAGCGCCTTTTCGATATCAAGCCTTGAGCCCACATCGGCGGCTTCCGTATTTTCTTCGGAAACGGCGGTATCATCGGCTTCAACCAGCTTTATCACATCTCTGCTCAAGTGGCTGAACAGGCATTTTTCTATATCGTGGCCCGTAAACGGCTTTGAAAGATAATCGTCAAAGCCGGCTTCAAGATAGGTCTGCTTTGCGCCGTGGATAGCATTTGCCGTAAGAGCGATAAATACTGTTCCCACCGCAAGCTGTTCCTCCTTGATTTTTTGCAGCGTTACAATACCGTCCATTTCGGGCATCATATGGTCAAGGAAAACTATATCGTACATATTTTTCCGCAGAAGCTCGATACATTCGCTGCCGCTTGGAGCAGTTTCCACCTTTGCAAGTGTGCGCTTGAGGAGATTTTTTGCAACAAGCAGGTTTGTCTCGTTATCGTCCACAACGAGGATACGTGCATTGGGCGCAGTTTTTGAGGTGCCGTCAACAATATTTTCGGCAGTAGCCTTAAACCGCTGTTCGTAATTGCCCATGGGGTCGGGGTTGACTATTTTCTGTTCCACAACGAAGGAAAATGTTGAGCCTACGCCGTAAACGCTGGAAACATTCAGCTCGCTTCCCATCATGTTAAGCAGGCGCTGAACGATAGTTATTCCAAGACCCGTGCCCTCGATGCTGCGGTTCTTTTCCTGGTCGAGCCGCTGGAAGGACGTGAACAGCTTGTCCATATCCTCTTCCTTTATGCCTATTCCCGTATCGGAAACGCTGACCTCCAGCCGCAAGACCTTGTCCTGTATCCGCAGGGCTTTCATTTTCAGACGAACGTGTCCCTCGGGAGTGTATTTCACGGCGTTGGTGAGAATGTTGGTGATTATCTGCCTGAGCCTTACATCATCGCCGTAAAGAACGGCAGGGATATCCTCGTCAATTTCGGGGATAAATTTAAGCTTTTTCTTTTCCGCCCTTACCTTGACCATGTTTACTATGTCATTTACAAGGGAGCTTACATCATACTCTACGGGTACTATCTCCATTTTGCCCGATTCGATCTTCGAGAAATCGAGAATATCATTGATAACGGAAAGAAGCGTTCTGCCTGCGCTCTGAATGTTTGCGGCATATTCCACGATCTGCTTTTCGCTTGATTCCCGCATTATCATTTCATTCATACCCAGAACAGCGTTTATAGGCGTTCTTATCTCGTGGCTCATGTTTGCAAGGAAGTTATTTTTCGCCTCGCCTGCCTGTATTGCCTTGTCGGCAGCCGCCTTAAGCTCCTTGTTCACCTTTGTCTGCCAGCCTGTAAGACTTATCATTATAACATTTACAATAATTATGCAAATTAAAAACAATATAAAGAAAATTGAGAAAGAATACAACGCATTATCAAAAACATTCCAAAAGTTTCTTACGGCAAATACATTGAAGCCCGAAATTTCTTCCTTCATTGCAAAGCAGACTTTTTTTTCGCCGTCGTAATCAAAGAAAATAACGGAATCAACGTCTATCTCCGAAAGCGCTTGTCTGTAACAGATATCCGAAACATTTACGGAACTGTCAGTTTTCATCTGGTATTCTTCGTTCGGGTGATTGATTATATTTCCGTCAATGTCCGTAATAAAAGCATATCCTGTATCGGTATAGCTTTCTCCGAGAATGGCAATAAGCTTGTCAAGGTAATAGTCGATACCGAGAACTCCTATAAAATTACCCTTTTCATCATAGACTATTTTGCTGAGGGTAATACAGTAAAGTCCCGTCTGTTCGTCAAGATATGGCGCCGACACGCTGAAATTTTCCTTTGAAACCATGGTATCTATGTACCATTGACGTTCTTCAACGTGCCAGTTTTCATCGGGCTCCCAGCCGTTGTTCATAAGCACAGTATGCTCCCATTCGGGATTACATATATATGCAACGGAAATGTTATCATATTTTGAAACAATGCTGTCAAGATATGCAATAGCCAAATCATAATTATCGGCAAAGCCCGGCTGAGCAGCGATACTGTCCGAGATAACGTCAAGCACCATTTTATTGGTAAGCGACCAATCCTTTACCTGATTGAGATAGGTGCTTGCCTCTTTTTCCATTTTGACATTGCCAAGCTGTGTATCTACAAATATGTTAAAAATAATTGTAAATACAGCTGTTACCAAAAGCACTATGTTTATAAGGACTGTTATAAGGACCATCCTTACTACTGTGTGCTTTTTGGGGGCTTTTTTCGGATTTTTATTCTTTTCGGCGTATTTCGCATTGTTTGCATAGTCTGAAGCTAAGATACTGTCGTCCAGAATACGGCTTAATTCTTTGGCACAGTCGGTAATTTCCGCTCCTGCTTCAGAGCCGCTTCCGCCGGAGCTGCCCAGAATGTCCGCACGGTTCATTATCCTTGAAAGCGGACGCTTCAGCTCGGAGCTCATGTTTTTAATGAATTCATTCTTTGAAGCAAGCGCGTTTTCCGCTTCCGCCTTGCTTCGGCAGGTATGTATGAAAAATACCAAGACCGCAGCAGCCAGAACAAGCATAAATGCAACTACGTACAGCGAGCTTGCGCTAAGGCTCGAATTTGCAGCACCGCCCTTTACGCATACTACAAGATACCAGTCATAGTTGGTCTTATCGGAAAAAACGTTGTATCTCACGCCGTCAGCCTTATAATCGAAGGATTTGCCGTAAAGCATGAATACTTTATTGATAAGCTCGTAATAGAATTCCAGCTCTCTGTAATCCCTGCCAACATATTCCGCATTTGAATGTCCGACGATCATGCCGTTGTCATTAACGATAAGGCTTGTTCCCGAACCATTTGCGCTCATTTCTTCGATGTATTCCTGTATCGCGCTGAAATTAAAGTCAAGACCGACTACCGTTGAGCCGTCAGGAAGCATTTTGGATATGCTGTAACACATTTCCCCCGTGCTTGCGTCGATATACGGCTCGGTAACATTGATATAACCCATGCGTTTTTTTGCTCCCACATACCAGGAACGATCATCGAGAACAAAGTCTTTGTCGGGAACAAAATCGTTTATGTAAAGCTCGCCGTTATATGCCGCATACGCGCTGAAACAGCTTCCGTCCGACTTGCTGTTTATGTCCGCAATAGTTTCGGGGCAGAAATATTCATCAAGCAGCGCCGATGTGTCGCCGTCCGCGGAAATTATCTGCTCTACCTGCATTGCAACGCTGTCAAGAAGGCACTCCGAGCGGTAAAGGCTGCTGTCCACACGCCCCGCAATGTTGCTGAGTCTCATCTGACCCTCGGCTTCGATGCGTTCCGTTTCGGCATTGCTTATCAAAGCAATGTTCATAAAAATGAATATGCCGAGGATACCTAAAATAATAAATAAAGCCGTGCGATATTTGCCGGGTAATTTAATTCTCTTTTTTTTCAATCAAATCATATCCTTTATTAAATGTCATTGATGCTTAAATCTGGTTTCAAAAACATACTGTCTCATCATAATTATACCTTTTTTTGTAAAAATGTCAATAAAGAATACTTTTTTATATTCAGTTTATACTAAAAAAAGCAGTTAAAATGACATTAATATGCTAACTTTTCACATTTTAGCCTATTGCATATAATTGACTTTTTGGGTGCAAAAAGCTATAATAATACTAATTCCTAATCTCCTTATAGACTTTGTCTATAAGGAGAGCCGCCTGAAAGGCGGCAAGTCAAAACCTATGGTTTTGACGAAATTAGTATTGAACGGCTTTCCTGCGGCTTCGCCGCACCCACCGCAAAGCGGTGGGATCAACCTATAGACCTTGTCTATAGGTTGATTAGGAAATAGTATAAAGTTAAAATAATTTTTACGGAGGTTTTCTTATGTGTACGGCAGCAACCTACAAAACAAAGGATTTTTACTTCGGCAGAACCCTTGATTACGAGTTTTCCTACGGCGACGAGGTCACGGTCACGCCGCGGAACTACCCTTTTAACTTCCGCAGCATGGGTATTGCCGAAAATCATTATGCAATTATCGGCATGGCTTATATTGCTGAGGATTATCCCCTTTATTATGACGCCGTTAACGAAAAAGGTCTCGGAATGGCAGGTCTGAACTTTGTGGGCAATGCAGACTACAAGGAAATGGCGTCCGATAAGGATAATATTGCCCAGTTTGAGTTTATCCCGTGGATACTGAGCCAATGCGCAAGGGTCAAGGAAGCACGCCGTCTGCTTGAAAAAATCAACCTTATCAACACCCCATTCAGCAAGGAGCTGCCCCTTGCACAGCTTCATTGGATAATTGCCGACCGCAATGAAGCAATTACCGTGGAGTCCGTAAAGGAGGGCATACGCGTCTACGACAACCCCGTTGGCGTGCTGACAAATAATCCACCTTTTGACGAGCAGATGTTCAATCTTAACAATTATATGCACCTGTCCCCCAAATCGCCTAAAAATAATTTTTCGGACAAGCTTTCCCTGCACACATACAGCCGCGGCATGGGAGCGCTGGGACTTCCCGGAGACCTGTCCTCACAGTCACGCTTTGTAAAAGTTGCTTTCACAAAAATGAATTCGGTTTCCGGAGACTCCGAAGCGGAAAGCGTCAGCCAGTTCTTCCACATTCTCGGCTCCGTGGACCAGCAGAGAGGCTGCTGCGACGTGGGCGAGGGCAAATTCGAGATAACCCTCTACACCTCCTGCTGCAATGCCGACAAGGGCATTTACTACTACACGACCTACGAAAATCACCAGATAACCGCAGTAAATATGCATAACGAAGACCTGGACGGCAAATGCCTGTCGCGGTATCCGCTTATTAAGGGCGAACAGATAAAAATGCAGAATTAAGGAAGCACTGATTAAATCCATGTGTATTTTTCTTAAATTCGGCATTTTGCCTTGACTTTTTCCTCCTGCAACAATATAATTATATAAATGGTATAAAAATTTCGGGAGGTTTTCCTATGAAGCAATATTATGACAACCGTGAGCTTTCATGGCTGAAATTCAACGAACGCGTCCTTGAAGAAGCTGTTGACCCAAACGTCCCCCTTTGCGAAAGACTTATGTTTGCGGCGATATTCCAGTCAAATCTTGACGAGTTCTTTATGATAAGAGTCGGCTCTCTTTACGACCGTACCCTCGTTAACGCCGACGACCGCGAGAACAAAACAGATATGACCTGCTCGGAGCAGCTTGACGCAATTTTCAAGCGTGTTTCGGAGCTTAACCCTATGCGCGACAAGGCATATGCGGGGATTATGTCCGAGCTTGAAAAGCACGGCGTTGAACAGGTGGATTTCCGCGCGCTTTCATCAGAGGAGGAAGAATACTTAAAGCTGTACTTCACCTCCGAGATACTGCCGCTTATTTCGCCGCAGGTAATTGATAAACGGCACCCTTTCCCGTTTCTTAAAAACAAGGAGATATATGCGGTTGCGCACCTCGAATCAAAATCCTCCGTAAAAATTGGACTTGTTCCTGCAAGCGGCACTTTTTCAAGGGTAATATTCCTCCCCGGCTCAAAGCAGCGTTTTATGCTTGTTGAGGAGCTTATCCTTCACTATATGCCGCTTATCTTTGAAAATTACAAAATTCTCGACAAGTCTATTATCCGCATTACACGTAATGCAGATATTAACATGGAAGAGGCTCTTTACGACCACGACGTTGACCTTCGCGATGTTATGTCCCAGCTTCTAAAAAAGCGGAAGAAGCTCTCCCCTGTTCGTATGGAGCTTTCACGTAAGCTGGGCGACGCCGCGGTAAAATATCTGTGCGAAAAGCTGGAGCTTGCTTCAAAGCAGGTTTTCCGAATGGAGTCTCCCCTTGACCTTTCCTTTGTTTTCACCCTCCGCAGCCGTCTTGAGGAAAATCTGCCGCTGCTTTTCTACGGCAGAGCAGACCCCCAGCCGCCCTGCAATGTAGTAAAGGATAAGCTTATGATACCCCAGATACTGCGCAAGGATATCCTGCTTTCTTACCCCTTTGAGTCTATCAAGCCGTTTCTGCGCCTGCTTAACGAGGCGGCATTTGACCCATCTGTGGTATCCATAAAAATCACTTTGTACCGCGTTGCCTCAAACTCAAAGGTTATCGACGCTCTTATTTCCGCTGCGGAAAACGGCAAGGACGTGCTTGTTCTTGTTGAGCTGCGCGCCCGTTTTGATGAGGAAAACAACATCGGCTGGTCAAAGCGTCTCGAGCACGCAGGCTGTAACGTTATTTACGGTCCGGAAAGCATTAAAGTACACTCAAAGCTGCTGCTTATAACCCGTAAAACAGGCGGCGGAAAGGTTGAATACATAACCCAGATAGGCACGGGCAATTACAACGAAAAGACCTCGGCGCTGTACACCGACCTAAGTCTTATGACAGCCAATCAGGATATCGGCGCGGAGGCGCTCATGGTATTCAACGCGCTGTCCACAAACACTCTCGTTGAGCATACAAACAAGCTGCTTGTTGCGCCGCTTTGCCTCCAAAACCGCATAATCGAAATGATAGATTTCGAGATAGCTGCCGCTAAAAAGGGCGAGGACGCTTTCATCGGGCTGAAGCTTAACTCGCTGACGGACAAAATTCTCATCGACAAGCTTGTTGAAGCTTCCCAAAGCGGAGTAAAGATACGCATGGTTATCCGCGGAATATGCTGCCTTGTTGCAGGCGTTAAGGGTTATACCGACAATATTGAGATTACCAGCATTGTGGGCAGGTATCTCGAACATAGCCGCATATACATTTTCGGCGCACCCGAACGCAGGAAAATTTATATCAGCTCCGCCGACTTTATGACGAGGAACACCCTGCGCCGCGTTGAGGTTGCAGTTCCCATTTACGATATACGCGCACGGAAAAAAATAATGCACATTTTCGATGTGCTGACAAGCGACAACGTAAAGGCAAGAAAAATGCTCCCCGACAGCACTTACGTACACGTAAAAACCGAGGGAGAGCCTGTTGATTCGCAAGCCGCGTTTATCGAAGAAGCATACGCAAACTCCGAAAGCACAGCGAATAAAAAGCCGAAAAAGGTTAAACCGACGCTTGTGCATGAAATCAAAAAAATGATAAATAAATAACTTCGCTTTTTGGCGAAAAAATAAAGCACTCTGAACAGGGTGCTTTTAATTTTGCCATAAATAAAAAGCACTCCCTAAAGCGGAAGCGCCTAATTTTAAAATATGCGACTAAGCCGATAAGCCGGGTTTTGTCGTGTGCGGAAATCTATCTGGGCGAATCGTCGCCGAAACGCTCAAGCCGTCTTTGCAATACGCCTGCCGAGCAGACAATAACGCATTGTTCCAAAATGACGTTGCATCGGGTAGGGTTTACATGGCAGCACGGTCTCCCGCACTCCGGTGAGCTCTTACCTCGCCTTTCCACCCTTACTGAAAAATCAGCGGTATATCTCTGTTGCACTTTCCCTAAGGTCGCCCTCGGCTGCCGTTAGCAGCTACCCTGCTCTGTGATGCCCGGACTTTCCTAACGCAGAAGCGTTTAACCGCATAGCTTACTCGCGATACATATTATAACACGCAATACGCGCATTGTCAAGGAATTTCATCACAATCTCCAAATATACCGGATGAAATTTGTGATAAACATTATTGTAAAATTATCGGGATTATGTTATACTTATTTCGGGGACGGCACCCATAACAAAAAACAGCATACAATTTAATAATCTACGGCAAAGGGGGAGAAACCCATAGAAAAAAACGTAATTGTCAAAGACGAATTGGGAAACGAGATCGGCTGCACTTACCCGAAACGGGCAAGGGGGCTGGTTAAAAACGGTCGGGCAGAGTATGCCTCGGACTGTGAAATAAGGCTTTTGCATTACAATTCGCCGCATACTCATGCTCCGCAGAATGATACGGAGGATTTTATTATGAGTAATGTTATAAATTTCAATGCAAGAGAATTCAAGCTTGACGCTTCCTGCGAAAGCAATGTGGGCAGCAGAATGATCGTCACGGATGTGAACGGCGGCAATACCGAGATTTTTGAAATCGGCGATTGGCGCTGGGCGTGGACGCAGATCAAGTGTACGAAACAGCTTGAGCCGAATACCGATTACATATTCCGCTTTGCGATGACGGGCGGTATCAACGATACCCAGGACGCAGTTTCGCAGTTTGTAATCTACTCCGATGAAAACTGGGAGGACAGATACGTATATCCCCTTGATAAAAGCAGGTTTAAGCCTGTTCTAAGCAAGCGAGGAGAAGGCGGTTTGCTTAGGGTGTACGAAATCCCGTTCAACAGCGGTGAAAGCGGAAACGTCAGCTTTATGCTTATCGCACAGCACGCAGTTGCAAGGTTTATGCCTGCGCTTGATAACGAAGCGTACTCCGAAATGGAGGATCTGACCTATGAGCAGCTGTGGAGTGAGCGCTTTAAGCCAACCAACAAGTCGGAGGTTACTGTTGATGATGGAGATTGTGACAATGATAACGGCTCAATTGATTTGTCGGGAGCGGTAATGTCCAGAAGCACTCTTAATGCAATTCTTGAAAGAGCTAAATTTGGCTGCGACATAGACCTTTCGGGAGCTGTTATAAGCGAAGAGTAAACGCATTGAATAACATACCATAAACATACAGGGATACCTTAAACACGGTATCCCTTATTTTTTTGCATAAGCACAGGATTTTCAGGGCATAATACAAAGCGAAAAGTGTGCGTCACGGCAAATTTCCGCGAAAGGATTTTTTCAATGAAGCTGAAAAAAGAGCAATGGTCCTCAAAATTCGGATTTATCATGGCAGCGGCAGGGTCGGCTATCGGGTTGGGCAACCTCTGGAAATTCCCCTACGTCACGGGAACAAGCGGCGGTGCGGTTTTCCTGCTTGTGTATGTGGTCTTTCTTCTTTTGCTTGGCATACCCATTCTGCTTTCCGAGCTTTCCATAGGCAGGTTTGCAGGCATGAACGCCATAGATTCATGCAGAAAGATAAACGCAAAATGGGGCTTTGCAGGCTCGTTCGGAATAGTCGGCGCATTTGGCGTAATGTCAAGCTACTGCGTGGTAGGCGGCTGGGTGATACGCTGCATAATCAACGCCGTTACCGATACCAATATGAACGCCGAATTTTTCGGGGATTTTTCCTCACGAACCTTTGAGCCTATCTTGTGGACGTTCGTGTTCATAGCGATAACCTGCATTATCGTTTCGGGGGGAGTTTCCAAGGGCATTGAACGGGTCAGCTCGGTTTTGCTGCCGATTTTGTTCGTGTTCCTTATCAGTATCATGATTTACAGTCTGTCCCTGCCAAATGCGATTGAGGGAGTAAAATTTTTTCTTGTGCCCGACTTCTCCGAAATTAACGGCTTTTCGGACTTCATGCGCATTGCCCTGAACGCCATGGGGCAGGTTTTCTTTTCCCTTTCCCTCGGCATGGGCACGCTCATTACCTACGGCAGCTACCTCCCCAAAAACAGCAATCTTGCTTCAAGCACGGTGACGATAGTTGTCCTTGATACCCTAATTGCGCTCATTGCGGGATTTCTTATCCTGCCTGCGGTGTTCTCCTTCGGACTTGAGCCAACAGGTGGTTCGGGACTTATCTTCCAGACCCTTCCCGTTGTTTTTTCACGCATGAAGGGCGGAAGCTTCGTTGCGGCAATTTTTTTCACCCTTGTGCTTTTTGCTGCCTTGACCTCCTCGATATCGCTCCTTGAAGTGATAGTTGCGTGGATATGCGACAAAACAAAGCTGAAGCGCAGGTCGGCGGCGATAATTGTTTCCCTGCTGATATTCGCCGTGGGCTGCCTTGCATCCCTTTCCAACGGCGCAGTTCCCGAGCTTTCTTTCGGCGGAATGAGCTTTTTTGAGCTTCTCAGCTTTATTTCGGACAAAATAATCATGCCCTTGGGCGGCTTTTTCATCTGTATCCTTGTGGGGTATATCTGGGGCATACCCAACGCGGCAAAGGAGATATCCAACGACGGCAAGCTGAAATTCGGCATGAAATGGCTGTTTTCCACCGCAGTAAGGTATATCGCACCTGCACTGATAGCGATAATTTTCGTTACCTCGGTTTTCAGCTTCGGAGAATAGAGCAGGAAAGTATTATTTTCCCCCAAATCACCAATAAAGGGCGGATAATCTCCGCCCCGTAAATTGGCATCAACACGCATTTTTGTTGTTTATCGGCACTCCCCTTCTCATTTTGTGTAAAAATCTATTATTAATATTTGTTAAATCCGTAAAAAAATCTTTACATTCAATTCTTTTTAGTGTATAATATGCTTAATAGTAATTGTGAAAGGTTGAGATATATTGAAAATTGACTTTAATAAAAAATATAACACCATTTCAGCGTATTGTGTTATAACATTTGCAATATGTCTCGCGCTGATAATTGTATGCCTGCGTTTCAGCGAGATTTTCGGCTACATAAAACAAATTTTACACGTGCTTGCGCCCGTAACATGGGGTGTTGTCATTGCGTATATCTGCAATCCCATCATGAAATGGATAGAAAAGCAGTTTAAAAAGCTTCTCGAACGCAAAAAGCCTCACCCTAAGCTGACGAGGTGCTTAAGCGTTTTCATAAGCATGAGCTTTCTTATTGCCATAATAACTGCCCTGCTTACCGTTATTATTATTCAGGTAAGAGACAGCATTATGGAAATTCTTTACAATATTCCTGCATATATCCGTCAGCTTGAAGCGCTGATTACAAAATGGCTGGGTGACTACCCCGACATTGTGAAAATGTTCGAGTCCCAGCTGGAAACTATCCAGCCAAAGCTGATAGATTATGCCAATAACCTTATCCAGAACCTCGGCGACCTGTCGATGAAGGTAAAGGACGGCGCGATCAGCTTTATTGTGGCGATCAAGGACTTCGTCATCGGCTTTATCGTTGCTATCTACCTGCTTTACAGCAAGGAGACCTTTGCCGCTCAGGCGCGTAAGGCGACATATGCGTTTTTCCCGAAAAATGTGGGCAAAAACATACTCCGCATCTGCTCAAAGGCGAACAAAACGCTGTCTGGATTTGTTTCGGGCAAGCTTCTTGACTCGCTTATCATCGGCTTGATATGCTTTGTTGCCATGTCTCTGATGAAAATGGAATTTGCCGCACTCATCAGTGTAATTGTCGGCGCAACAAACATCATACCGTTTTTCGGACCGTTTTTCGGCGCGATACCAAGCGCTATCCTCCTGCTTATGGCTGCGCCCGGACAGGTTATCCCGTTCATTATTTTTATTCTTATCCTCCAGCAGTTTGACGGAAATATCCTCGGTCCGAAAATTCTCGGCGACTCAACGGGACTCACTCCGTTCTGGGTCATGTTTGCAATTTTTGTAGGCGGCGGTCTGTTCGGCTTCGGCGGAATGCTTTTGGGCGTACCCGTTTTCGCGGTGGTGTATGCGCTGATAAGCGAGCTTGCCGCATATCTTCTCAAGCGCAAAAAGCTTTCACACCATACAAAGGATTATAACGAGCTTGTGAATAACGAACCGCCTGCCGCCCCTGTCCCCCCTGCCCCGACCGAAGAAAAGACTGCGGAGGGCAATGCCGCAAAAAATTAAAACGACAATTTTTAACCGTACAAACCCGATTTTAGGGAATGTACGGTTTTTCTTTTTGCATCGGCGGCAGTATGTAATATGCCAAGCTGTCAGTGGCATACCTTATTACTAATATCAAAAAGGAGCGATCGGTATGGGACTTACTGCCAACTCAGTGGGTAAAAATGCCTGCGACGGAGATTTTTCCGTGCAGCGTAAAGACGGCGAAAGTGTTATTGCTCTTGCAGGAAATCCAAATGTAGGCAAATCAACGGTTTTCAACGCCCTGACGGGCATGAAGCAGCATACGGGAAACTGGACAGGCAAAACCGTGCAGAACGCACAAGGCAGGTTCACCTGCGGAGAAAAAAACTATGTAATGGTGGATATTCCCGGTACATATTCCCTGCTCGCCCACTCTGCGGAGGAAGAGGTCGCAAGGGATTTCATATGCTTCGGGGGTGCGGACGCAGTTGTGGTGGTATGCGACGCGACCTGCCTTGAGCGCAACCTTAACCTTGCCCTGCAAACCATAGAAATTACGGAGCATACGCTGATTTGCGTAAACCTGCTTGACGAAGCCGAAAAAAAGAAGATAAAAGTCGACCTTGCTGCGCTCAGCGAAAAGCTCGGTGTATCGGTATGCGGAGCAGCGGCAAGAAGCGGCGAAGGAATATCGGAGCTTGCAGAGCGCTTGGACGGCGTGATATGCCGCCGCGCAGAGGGAAAGGTCACAGTAAAGTATCCCGAGCCTGTGGAAAAGGCGCTGGAACAGGTGGTGCCCATACTTGAAAAAAAGCTGGACGGAAAGCTTCCTGCGCGCTGGACGGCTTTGCGCCTGCTTGAAAAAAACGAAAAGCTAAACGGCTCGATAAGCGAATTTCTCGGCTTTGACGTATGCGCCGACGATGAAATCAACGCCGCTATGAAACAGGCGGAAAGCTGTCTTTCGGAGCATGGCATTGACCTTGAAAAATTCAGGGATATGATAGTTACCGCACTTATTCGCCAAAGCGAACGTATTGCTGCCGAGTGCGTGACCTTTGAAAAGCCCGACTATTACGAGCGTGACAGACGCATAGACCGTGTCCTTACACATAGGATATGGGGCGTGCCGATAATGGCGGCAATGCTGCTGGTGATTTTTTGGATAACCATTGTGGGGGCAAATTACCCCTCAAGCTGGCTGTGGTCTGCATTTGTTCTGCTTGGGGATAAGCTTTCGGGGCTGCTTTGCTCCGCAGGCGCGCCGCAATGGCTTCAAGGTGCGCTTATGGACGGCGTATACCGCGTGGTATCATGGGTAGTGTCGGTAATGCTGCCGCCGATGGCGATTTTCTTTCCGCTTTTCACCCTGCTTGAGGACGTGGGTTATCTTCCGCGAGCCGCATTTAATCTTGACAAATACTTCAAAAAAGCAAACGCCTGCGGAAAGCAGGCTCTTACAATGGCTATGGGCTTCGGCTGCAATGCCGCAGGCATAACAGGCTGCCGAATAATCGACTCGCCCCGTGAGCGTATGATAGCCATTCTCACCAATAATTTTGTACCGTGCAACGGGAGGTTTCCCACCCTCATAGCGATAATAGCAATGTTCATGACCGCAGGCATGACGGGAGTATGGAATAGTCTTGCTTCGGTCAGCATTCTTATGGGCGTTATAATTCTGGGGGTTGTGCTGACATTTGCGGTATCTCGGCTTCTTTCGGCAACCGTGCTTAAAGGTATGCCCTCGTCATTTACACTTGAGCTGCCGCCCTACCGCCGTCCTCAGATAGGCAAAGTCATTATACGTTCAGTTTTTGACAGAACGATTTTCGTCCTTGGAAGAGCCGTTGCATCAGCCGCACCTGCCGGGCTTGTGATATGGCTTCTCGGCGCGGTAAAAATCGGGGACACGGCTTTGCTCACCCTCTGCGCGGATTTTCTCGACCCCTTCGCAAGCTTTATCGGTCTTGACGGGGTAATACTTCTTGCGTTTATTCTCGGCTTTCCCGCAAATGAAATCGTTGTGCCAATCATGCTTATGGCATATATGTCCACAGGCTCACTTGTTGAGTATGAAAGCCTTGACTCCCTCAAGCAGCTTCTTACCGACAACGGCTGGACGATAACAACCGCAGTCTGCACCATAATTTTTATGCTCTGTCATTTCCCCTGCGCGACCTCCTGCATGACCGTAAAAAAAGAAACAAGCAGCCTTAAATGGACTGCCGCAGCCTTTTTTATCCCAACCTTAACGGGAATTCTTCTATGTGCTGTTACGGCAAATATCATGCGTATTTTTGTTTGAAAACTCCTTGATATATTGCCCAATTTTCCTTCCGATTAAATTGTGCAAAAGTTCCTTTGAAAACCGAATTTGAATATGGTATAATTGTACAAATGAGTGTATTGTGCAAAAGTATGCGCAAACGGCGGATACTCTGCATTACGCTTGAAAGGAAGGTAAAAATGTTTTGCATAGGTGAATACGCGGTGTATGGCTCGGGTGAGATATGTCTGATTGCGGAAAAAACAGAGCGAAGCTTTGACGGCATTGGGAAAAATGAGTATTACAAGCTTGTACCGATAAATACGGCAAATTCAGCATATTATGTTCCCGTCAACGGAATAGAAAGCAAAATCAGACGGCTTCTGACTAAATCAGAAATATATGAGATAATAGACAGCATACCCCAAACCGAAGGTGTGTGGTACGGCAATCAAAAAGAGAGAAAAAGCTATTTTGAAGCGGTTCTGAAAAGCGACGATCTAATTAAAATTATCGGTATGATAAAGGCTATTTATCATGAGCGGGAAAAACGAAGCGCCGACGGAAAAAAAACGGCTTCGTCAGATGAAAAAGCATTTTTGGAAGCAAAGCGTATGCTTCATAATGAGTTTGCGTTTGTCCTTGGAATAAATACGAACGAGGTAGAAGATTTTATACAAAAACGGATAAACAGCATGGAATAAATCCGTTGCGCATTGTTTTAAGCAAATACTACTGTAAAAAATATGCAAAAGAGCCGCGTAAATAAGGAGGTACCGATAAATAAGCTTTACCGGTACCGTGCCACAAAATTTGACATTCACTTATTAACAAGCGAAATGGCAAAGGGGCACCCATTCTACGCAGCTCTTTGTTTTTTACAATATGCTTTGGTCAGTCACGCTATGATTATTTCATAAAATATCTTTGACCCTGAGTAAGTGAAGCAAGCATTTCTAAACGTGCGCGATCCTTGTACTCGGGTTTAGCCATGTAGTAAATATAGTTTTCAAGCAAATTAATATCCGCATCCGTTCTTCCCTCAATTTTAAATTGATTGAAGCCCATGGGAATATACTTGTTAATAATATCTTCCGGTGTAACGCGGGTTTCAAAGTCTAAAGTATCATACATATGTTTTTTATAGCTTGAATAAGGGCACTCAAAATTATGTTCAAATGGCTTATTTTTGTTAAGAGGATTTTTCTCAAACTCCCAAAACTTGATCTGGTCTTCACCGATCTTCCTGTAATGTGCTCCACGCTGCGGACAATGAGGGACACAGCACGCGTTTACAAGAATTTCGCATTTTCCTCTTTCCGCGGGATCAATTTTTTCAAGCATATCAAACTTGTTATTCCAGTTGTAATCAAGAACAACATATTTATAATCCTTTTTCAGTTCGGCATTTACACCGTCCATATCTTCGATCTGCTTGCAGGTTGATGATGTAATGGGATATTTGGGATAATTTTCACGGATATATTCTTCCAGAATTGGAGACATGACAATTACTTCGTTAAGTCCGTTATTTGCCTCTCGCATGATCCAATTGCAGTAATGGTCACCGAGATGCTCTTTTTTCAGCATTGGGTTGGTAAAGGTAAAACGAAGCGGTATTCCTACATCGTTAAAGGTCTTGATAATGCCCTGAATGGATCTGTACTCGGCTGTACCGCTTAAAAAGCGGCCTCCGTTCCATACAGAACCGGGGAATGTACCGAAAACCGAGGCAATTTTAATGTTATCATAAAAATATTCGGGCTTTTGCCTTAAAAATCTCAAAAGAATAGTATTTAAACGAAAATGAGCACCAAAATCAGGAATGTGAAAACAAATGTCCATAGTGTCCTCCAAAAAGTATAAGTTTTATTTAATCAAATTATATCATATTTTATGTTTTTTTGCAATAGTTTATTGTATTAACTTTTTTCAAAGGCAAATTTTGTTTTGAATCAAATATTTTTTGAAAAAGACTTTACAAAAATGTTTTTTTGTGGTATAATATTTTCTGTCGTAAATCAATATAAATTCGAGGTGTGGCTCAGTTTGGTAGAGCGCTGCGTTCGGGACGCAGAGGCCGTGGGTTCGAGTCCCGTCACCTCGACCAAGTTAAAATCCTCGCAAGCCGTGGTAAAATCAAGGTTTGCGAGGATTTTTGATTTATATTAAAATGGATAATTTTGTGCGATAAATACCGTCAAAACGCGATATTTTTTAATAACATGGGTGTCAAAATGGGTGTCAAAAATTCAAAATAAATAATACTGTCATTGCAGTTTTTTATATGTGCATTTGCGCAAATGTCCCCTCCATCAAACCGATGGTGGGGACATTTCTTTTTGTAAAAACCAGGAATAATCAGAATTCATGTTTTACATAAATTTGGTGCCAAGCATTGTTTTGTCACGCGATTTTTGCTAAAATATTGTTAATAATACATTACAAAAAGAAGTAAATAAATGGAAAAGATTGATTCATATATTTTTTATTTCAACCGTATATGCTCAATTATCAACAATAATAAGGTAATTTTTGCGGATAATACTTCGGAGCGTAAAAATTATGATATGACGCTCTCAAACGAGCGTGTTGATATTTTGGGGTTAGGTAAAGCACATTATTGCCTTTCCTACTGTTTTATTGCTGAGAATATTCATTCAAAGCGTGTTAAGCAGCTGATATATGACGCTTTTATTAATCAATAAGAAAAAAATAAAAGAATATCTTAACTGTACTGCTTACATATTATGTACAATTATAACCTATTTTATAAAGATTCAACCATTGGCGGAACAAAGTGCTCTATTGCCCGGCAGAGTTTGGGGTGATGTATCACGAAATGAATTGCGGGTGATTTGCTCTTTGACACCATTGCCCATTTGCCTTCGTGAATGAGTATCTGAAGATTTCTGAAAACAAACGCAGAGGTCTTTTTCAGGCGATAATTCTTGTGCCGATTTTCAAATTCCTCTGTCATACGGATATGCTCCAGATATTCATCGTATGAATACACAATATCCTTTTCCAGGAATATTCCCGACAAAGAAATACTTATCGGATACCTTTCAAACTCCTCCTTTGTGAGAATGGGAATCTCATCTTCTACCTCTGACGAAGCAAGAATATCCTCTATCATTCGTTTTTGTCGGTCGGCATAGCTAAGCACATTTTCTTTCTCTGCATCTGAAAAAGTGTGTTCGCTTAAAATCTGTGCTAAACGCTCTCGTTCCATCGAATATAACGGAGGAGCGGATAGAATGCGCCTTCTCTTTCCGACGGTGCCTGAATCCATAAGCAAAAATGCGTTCAGCTTTTCTTCATTTTCAGCAGTATATATGTCCATAAGCGGGTTGGCGTGGGCAAGCATATCCTGCGCCCTTTTTTGGTAGTATGCGACTTCCTCTTTGCTTTTGGTCAGATAATACTTTCCGCTTTCGTGATTTCCCGCAATAGCTTCTCCGGTAAGTGCCGCAGTTCCCGAAACCTTGAGAAAGTGAAGAAATACGGTATTTTGCGGCTTATCAAAATAAAACGGAGAGATCTGCCCTGTCATATACATAGGAATGAAGCTTTCCAGTCCGAGAAGCATTTCATTGAACGGTCTGTCGAGGTTATGTATCATATTCAGATGCAGACCTTTTTTTAGCATCATAGCCATTCCGAACATCCACTTTTTCGGGAATTCCGGATCCTTTGACATCTCTTCCATTGGCATATCACTGTACATAATAACAGGCTCTTTTGATTTGGACAGAACAGTTGCTTTCAGAAAATCCAGCTCGCTCGTCATCATCTCCTTAAGTCCGAAGTATGCCTTTGAAGTCGGAAGCTGAAAGGGTACAGATGGTACTTTTAGCTCGTCAAAGTGAATTGCTTTGATATATTCGTTAAGGTCAAATTCATTCAGCTTTCCAAGGAAGCCCGTTACTTCGTCCTTTGGGCGGTTTTGTCCGGCAATAAGCCAATCTCTCACCCTCTCAAAAAGCACCGCCGTATCGGACAGCTCATCTGCCCGGCAACCAAAAAGCTCGGAAAGCACCTGCCTGTCCTTTTCCTTGCCGCATTCGCGCGATACATAGCCTGCAATATCCGCCGCAAGCTTAACCGGGTCGGACGCTTTTCGTGAGCCGTTCCTTATTCTGAAAAGTGCGGACGTTTCATAGTTCGTGTATTGACACAGCTTTGCAATGTTGATATTCAGAACGGATATAAGTATATTCAGCTTATAGCGGAATTGCTCTTTGTCTGTCGCAATAATGTCGGGACAGGTGTAAAAGCTGCGTTCTATATCACTTTTCGACAGCTCTGTTCCTGCGCTGCTCTTTGAAAGGTCAGCTAAACCCTCGCAAAGCTGCTCAAATGCTTCGCTGTCAATTTCGGGGACACGCTCGCCGTTTTTGTAGCGGCTGAGAGTTGCGGGTGATAAGCCGGATGTGCTGCTAAGTTCCTTGGCTGTGCAATTCAGGCTTTCCATATATTCGTTGAGTTTTTCGTTGAATTTCATCAAGTGCTCCATTCTGCTTAATTAAGCCTTAATATCTCTTCACATTTAATTATAAGGTATTTTCTTAGATAAATCAACATTTTTCCAAAGTGTCATATTGACAGTTTGGAAATTTTATTGACAAAATAATTGTTGCATTGATAAAATATATACATTATGAAAAATCTGTTAAAACAGGAGTTGTTATTATGAAACAAAAAAGCAGGCAATTCTTTGCTAAGCGCTTCATAAGTCTTTTGACAGCGTTATGCATGACGTTATGCATGACGTTATGCATGATAATAACGCCGACAACCGTATTTGCGGCAAACAATGGCGAAATGACAATAACGTGTCAGAGCAATGCGGTTACAGGCGGGACTGTATTCTACAAGATTAATTCAGATGAAAATTTTACAACGGTAACTACAAGCAGCAATTCGTATGAGCCGATAACGCTCACCAATGCTGTTACTTCTATTACAATAAAACTTCAAGCGAACACCGGCTATCAGCTTGATACCACCTGTGGAGTAACATTGTTGGTAAACGGGATTGAAAAGTATGCAGGAACCGGAGACGCTATATCTGATTTTGCTTCAGGACATACCTTCAATTTGACAGAATTGCTTGGCGAATCGTCCGTTTCCGAAAGCACCTTTGAGCTTGAATTCGGCTTCGCGGCGAAAACAACAAGCTTCAAATTCACTTGTCAGGATAATGCAGTTACAGGCGGAGATATTTTTTATAAGCTGGGCGGCACGGGAGATTTTGTGCAGGTTGGAGTTACCGATAACAACTACGACTCTATTACTTTGGGCGATAGCGATACTTCAATCACCGTAAAACTTGTGCCTAATCAGAACTATCAGCTTGATACTGAACGTGGAGTAACGCTGAATGCCCAAACCATCGAAAACTCAGCGGCTTTGGTATCAGACAGCGGTTTAACATTCACATTATCAGAATTTTTCAGCAACGGCTCGTCCGTTTCCGAAAACAGCTTTGAACTCGAATTTGGCTTCGCGAGCGAGCAAATTTCCCCGCCTCCTACAAGCGACGGCAATTTCAGATTCACTTGCCAGGGCGACCCCAACGGCGGAACTGTATCCTACCAGACTAACTCGACTACCGGTTTTGCAACGCTGGATTTTGGCGAAGGCAAATCAGCGTCTATTTCGCTTGGTGATAGTGATACTTTGCTCACCATAAAAATCGAACCGGATACGGCAAACGACTATTTGCTCGATACTGACCGCGGCGTTATACTGCGTGTAGACGGAAACGAAAAGTTTACAGCAAATGGCGACAACATTTCTGATTTTGCCACCGGGCATACATTTGATTTGAGTTCTTACATTGGAGGCAGCAAAATTTCCGAGAGCACCTTTGAGCTTGAATTTGAAATTAAAAACCAAAACGGCGGTGGATCGGGATACAGACCTTACGAGGGCGAATACTCGGGAACACCGGTTGAGAATGTTCCTCTCACAGTCTCGGGAAATGTCGATTTCTGCATAAACGATTCCGAGCTTTTTAACATTACCGGTGAAAACGCGATGAACTTGACCTGTGATTATACTTATGACGGGACCGGTTATGTCGATTTCTATGTACAATGGCGTCTTGATAATAGATACACAAGCATAGTTATTAACGGCACGGATTATTACAGCCAGCTTCCGACCCCCGATACTCCGGAGGGCAGACAGGCTCTCCTTGACGCTTGCAAAGGTCAGTTAAATGAATTTAAATTAAAAGTTCCTTACAGCGATAGCTATACTGTTTCCGGAGCGGTGAAGGAACTGGACGAAAGCGACAACGATTATTGGCAGATTGGAAACTTCCTTTGGTTCTATAATGAAACAAGCAGAGCAGATGAAGATGATCTGATTTTGAACGGCAAAATGGAGCTTTTAGACATAACATTCAACGGTCAACCGTTCGAGCAAACCGAATATTTTAAATGGAGTGATGACGGCGAAAATGGCGGAGAAGCGGTTCTTCCCGCAGGCGCTGTAATCACGGTGAAAATTATTCCCGAATACGGCTATCAGCTTACTTCTTTCGGTGTAAACGGCTTTGGCTTCGGCACCGGAGTAGAGCAATCGGTATTTACCTTTAAGGTTGAACAGGGTAATTTCCATCTTGGTGCAAGCATTACAAAGGTTGAGGACAAGGTTGAAAGCGGCTCCGATGCCGTTACTGACGGAAACATTCAGCTCGGCGATGGAGAAATTGAAACCGGCTCGGTTGTTTTGTCTGTTAATACCGCAGGTAATGAGAACAGGAGCGACTTTGAAGGTGAATTGGCAAAACACAATGATTTGAACGGTTATACGATCGATTCAATCCTTGATATCAACCTCAACCAGGTTTTGTACAAGGGTAATACCACGGATTTCTGGGAAACGCCGCTGAATGATTTGTCAAGCGAAGCGGAGATTTCTCTTGATCTGGCGGGCGATTTCAACAATGTTGTTGTTCTCCACCAAAAACACGACGGCTCTTTTGAAAAGCTCCCGACAACCTTTGAGAACGGAAAAATCACTTTTAAAACGGACAGCTTTTCGGAATTTGCCCTCGCTGTTGAGGGATTGAATACGCCTACGTATCCAACTTACCCATCATATCCATCATACCCATCATATCCATCAAATCCATCAAATCCCACAAAACCATCTGAACCCGTAAATCCGGGAACTACGCAGAAGCCTGTCGAACCCGAAATCAATGGAGAAAACGGAACGAGCGGCTGGGATGCAATCGCCGATGAGATCAAGACTTCCGATGATGGCGAGAAGATCGTGATAGATATGAACGGTGCATCTGAGCTTCCGAAGGATATTCTCAAGTCTATCGAGGGCAAAGAAATTGATATCGTTCTTGATATGGGCAATGGCATTAAATGGACCATAAACGGTAATGATGTCAAGGATCCCCGGAATGTAGATCTGAAAGTAAGTAAAGATTCCAAGATACCTAAAAAGGTTATTAGCAAGGTAACAGGCAAGAACTCCTATGTTCCAATTTCTATTAAACATAACGGAGACTTTGGTTTTAAAGCTGTTCTTTCCATTGATTTAGGAAAGAAGAACAAGAATATGTATGCAAATCTTTACTACTATAACACCGAAACCAAGAAAACTGAGTTTATGAGTTCAGATAAGATTAACAGCAATGGTGCGGCAGATTTTGAGTTTACTCATGCCTCCGAATATGTTATTGTTATTGATAAGGTTAATCATGGTAAACCTGCTGTAAAGGCTACCTCAACTGCAAACAGCGCAAGGCTCAGCTGGAAGGCAGTTCCCGAAGCAGAAAAGTATGCAGTTTACAAGTATGTTAACGGAAAAGCAGTGAAGCTTTGTGAAACAAAGAAGCTTGCAGCAAAAATAAACAAGCTTAAACCGGATACGGAGTACAAATACATCGTTCGTGCTTATGTTGACGGCAAGTGGACATCAATGAAAAAATCGGATATTGTAACTATTAAGACTAAATCAGAATAACCCCCAATTAACTCTGTTACTGAATTAGTGGTTATTCGACAGACTGCAACAAGGCGTACATCATACCAAAATGGTAAGGTGTACGCCTTGTTTTATGTACTCTGCTCGATTTTTGCTTTGGAATTTATACAGCTTGGTATTCAGACTCACAGTCATTCAAAAATCTCACCATCAATTATTTTCACGATGCGCAGAGCCGAGCTTGCAACATTAAGATCATGGGTTATCATAACGATAGTGTGACCTTGTTTATTCAGTTCACCAAACAAATTAAGCACTTCCTTTCCCGTTGCGGTATCCAATGCACCTGTGGGTTCATCTGCAAGCAGCAATTTTGGGTTTCCAACAAGCGCTCTTGCTATGGCTGCACGCTGCTGCTGACCTCCCGACAACTCGGACGGACGATGATCCAATCTGTCCCCCATACCGAGCTTTTCGAGCTGTTCTCTTGCAGCTGCTTCTGCCGCCTTACCGCTGTATCCCCTGAGAAGCAGCGGTATCATAACATTTTTGAGAACAGTATGCTGACTGATGAGATGATACTTCTGAAAAATAAACCCTATGTATTGATTGCGCACATCTGTCATACGCCGATCATTGTACTTGTGGATGGGATTATCAGCCAGATAATATTCACCGCTGTCCAAAGTATCCATACAGCCTATTATATTCATAAATGTACTTTTACCGGAACCCGAAGGTCCGAGAATAGCAAGGAATTCACCGTATTTTACAGTAAGATCTATGTCCTTGAGAACGTGGAGCTTCTCACCGCCAACAGCGTAGGACTTATTAAGCGTTTTTATTTCAATGACATTGTTCAAGTGAAGCTACCTCCATAAAGATCATCTGACCTCTGCTGATTTTACTGTTCCTTCCGAGTCGATGGTTAGGGTAAGTATATCGCCCTCGGATATCCCCGAATAGTCGGAGGAACGTCCCGAAAAACCGCTGACAGTCATTCCGACAGGAATAATGTATGTGCCGCTCTCGCCGCTTTTTTCGAATGTAACATTTGCACCGCCTCGTTTGTTTTCGAACTGACCGCCGCCATTTCCGCCCTTTTCAAGGCTTCCGAAATCAGGTGCTTCGCCATCTGCAAGATCGGGACGCTCGCCCTTATCGAAGCTTCCGAAATCGGGCATTTCGCCTTCGGCAAAGCTGCCCCTATCTCCTCGCTCGGGACGTTCATCAGAAGATGAATTATCACTATCGTTACTTTCACCGTTTTGAGGCATACCTCCTGAAGGCATCTCTTTTTCGATCACTTCACCAAGAGCCAATGTGACTTCATTGCCAACGATCGAGACTACCTCTCCGCTGACTTGTGTGTCTCCCTCCTGCATTTCGTAAACCTCCGCCTGCTGCTGAACAGTGGTATTTTCTGCTTTGCCGTCAGATTTGGCACACGCCGAAAAGATAAGTATTGCAAGTGCTGCTATAATGATCGTATTATTTTTTTTCATGGTTATTCTCCTTTTCTTAATCCTCTGAAAGTGCTTCAACAGGTTTTAAATGTGATGCTTTGTAAGCGGGATAGAAACCGAATACCGTTCCTGTGAACACCGCAAACCCTGCTCCGAGTATTCCTGCATATGATACCGCCACAGCAGTAGTGCCAAGCTTGTTTACCAGCGGAATAAGCGCATATCCCGCAGCTGCACCGACTGCTCCGCCGAAAATTGCTATTATTGATGCTTCAAGCAAAAACAGGAGAAGTATTACCCCTCGTCTGCTGCCGAGAGCTTTCAGTATACCTATCTCCTTTGTACGCTCCTTGACTGTTACAAACAGTACGTTCATGATACCGATACCGCCTACAATGAACACGATGACCGCTGCGGCAATAAGAAGCGTCTGAAGTGTGTTTGCCGAATTATTTGCCGCTTTCATTGCACTGCCTGCATCTTTCAGCGTGAATGACGCTTGTGGATAATTTTCGGTAAGCAGTGTGTTTATATTTTCAATGACAGTTTCAACCTTATCGGCGTCGGACGCAACAGCAGTTATCGTAGGAGCAGTATTGCTGCCAAAAATATATTTCTGGGCGGTTGAATACGGAACATATATCGAACCGTCAGGACTAATTCCCGATGATACAGTGCCCATCTGGGAAAGCACGCCTACTACCTCATAATTTTTTCCCTCTATGGTAACAGTATCCCCCTCCGCCAGGTATGCGGCACCGAATATTTCCTGAGCAGCTGTGTAGCCAAGGACGCAGACCTTTTCTTTGTCCTCCTCATCGTATTCATTGAAAAACTCTCCGTACAGCAGCTCAAGGTTGCTTATTGACTGATAATCCGCCATTACGCCTGCAATGGTATATTCTGTTTCCTCCTCCAGCTCGCCTCCCGAAACAGCGGAATTTCCGGTAAGCACAATGGAGACAGCTTCCACATCGGGGACATATGCGGCTATGTCTTCCGCATCGTCAACTGTCAGCTTTACGCCGTTAACACCGTTCAGAGCGCTTCCGCCCGAACGTCCGCCGCCCATACCTCCGAAACCGCCTCCGGAAGGAAAACCGCCGCCCTGCATGGAAGGCATATTTCCTCCTGAGGGGGCTGCTGGCATATTGCCCGGCATATTGCCGCCCTGCGTTCCGCCGAAGGAACTTCCTCCCCTGTCAGAGAAGCCGCTCATAATATCCTCAAACATTTTATCGGCGGATTGTCCCACGGATATCTCAATGGCACCTGCATTAAGATTTTTAAACTGTTCGGCTACGTCCTGTCTGCCACCCTGCCCTACTGCGATAACAAGAACAATGGTCGCCGAACCTACTGCTATTCCAAGTGAGGTCAGAAATCCTTTTGACTTATTTGCAAGGATATTCATCAGGACCATTTTCAGAATTTCACTTATCCTCATTTCATAGTCACCGCACTTTCGGCTGCAACCTTGTCGCCTGCTGCAAGTCCATCGATTATCTCTACATATTTTCCGTCCGAAAAGCCTGTCTTTACAGCTTTTTCAACCGTATTGCCGTCCGAGTCATAAACCTTCACCCAGTTGGTGCCGTCATGATAGGTTACAGCCTGAACATTTATGTAAAGTACGTCCTTGACCTGCTTTTCAAGGAACGTCACATCTGCCGTCATACCCTCACGTATATTTGCATTTCCGTCAGACTCCATCTTTACAGTGACTGTATATGATACGGAACCCGAGGAACGTGCAGGCTCGGCGGAAATAGTGTCTATCTCTCCGGAAAAGGTTTTGTTTTCAAAGGCGGAGAGTGTTATTTCACATTCCTGACCGACAGACAGAGATGAAATGTCATTTTCGGAAACTGCCAAAGAAATATATGCTGCCTTGCTGTCCATGATCGCTGCCAATGGCTGATTTGCCGTATAGCTGTCGCCTGCGGAAACGCTTACAGATGAAATAATACCGCTGCATGGAGCAAATACATATCCGCCTTCATCTATTTTCTCAAGAAAAGTATTATATTCATCAACAAGCTTATCATAGGCTTCCTTAGTGTTCTCAAGATCGGAATTTATCTGAGCGACAGTGTTATCATAAACATCCTTTGCCAGTTCTGCCTTGGTCTTGGTGGAATCGAGCTGCATTTTTGCAGATAAGCTTGACTGATTGTAGTTATTATTTGCCTTATCAATGGAAAGAGCATCGCTTTCAATGGAGTTTGTAAGTGATACGATCTGTTCATCTATATCTTCATCATTTTGATTGCCGTATTTATCCTGAAAATCTGTTTTGAATTCGTTGTACTCTTCACGATAATCGCTTACCATATCGGAGTACGGCTGCATAACATCTGCCTGGTAATCACTCATTTTTTCGGAATACGGGTCAAGTGTATTTGTTTTGTACTCATCCATCATGTCCGAATATTCTGACATTTTCTGTTCTTGTATCTTTACCTTACTTTCATATTTCTCGATGTTCTGTGTTATTTCGCTGTCGATCGCACTGTATTTCTCATTAAATTCCTCTGCAAGCTTATTGTACTCATCGTTTGCCTTAATAAAGCTCTGAAGGTATTCTGTTAATTTATTACCATCGATATTCACGCTGGCCAGTTCATCATTATATGTTTTCTCCGCCTTGGATAACGTTTGTTCGGCTGCTTCGACTTCGGATTTCGCAGTTTTTATTTCAGCTTGTGTATCAGCAACGCTCTCCAAATATGTATTATACTCATCTTTTATTGCAGTAAGCTCTTTTTCGTATGTTTTATATGTCTTTTCATATTCGGTGTATTTTTTTGAAAGACTTCTGTATTCGCTTTCATACTCGGAATATGTCTTTTCATAGCTCTTATATACAGCTTCATATTCGTCCAGCTTTTCTTCATAATCACAAAGAACAGCATAATCGTCGGGATAGGAAAGCGAAAGCTCATTATATTCGGAAAGCTGTTTTTTATCCGATTCCAGCTTATCCTTAGCGGACGTGATATCCGCAGCTAACTGTGTTATCGTCAATGAGTAATCCGAGTCAGCCAGAGAGCCCGAAGCAATACTTTCATCATACGTTTGCTTAGCAGATTCAAGCTTGCTCTTTGCCTCTACCTGCGCCTGAGAATAAGCCAGTTTAGCCGCAGCGATCTGTTTTTCGTAATCCGCGCACACATCGTTTATATCATCTGTATCAAGGCGTGCTATGCTGTCACCTTCATCAACTGTCATTCCGACCTTGTAAAGTACCTCTGCCACTTCCGCATTAGCCGCAAAGGTCACATATTCTCTGTTCAAAGCGACCGTGCCGCTTTCTGAAAGTCCGACAGTAATATCTCCTTTTGCAACTGTGAAATCCCGTGATCTTACAGTATTGCCGGTTTGTTCATCTGAGCTTAGGAATATGCCGTAAGCCGCACATCCGCCCGTCCCTATCACTGCAAGTGCCAGAATTCCCGCAACAAGCTTTTTGATTTTTTTATTCATGACAGTACCTCCGGAAAATTTTTATCATGAATACAGTTTAATCTTCAAAGCTTAATTCAGACTTAATGAACAGGGTTATGCAGGAATTTATCATTTCATTTTCATCAATTTATCACAAAAACAAATGGTTTGAAGCTTTCGTACTCCAAACCATTTATAGATTAGTATTATTGTTTACAGGTCAAAACATAGCGTGAAAAATACTCTGCCGTCCGCTTTATCCGTCTTGATGGCAATGCCGCTGTTTTGGGCTAAGGAGGCGGCAATTGACAGCCCCAGCCCGAAGCTTCCTTCTGAAGTATGGGATTTATCTCCGCAGTAAAAACGGTCAAACACTTTATCAGGCTCAAAGCTATCCGCATCGGGATAGTCATTTGCAATAATAAACAAGATCCTGTTTTTCCCGAAAAAATGCTTTTCATTTTTAAGTGCCAGCGAG
Source organism: Oscillospiraceae bacterium (assembly GCA_017847885.1). GTDB lineage: Bacteria > Bacillota > Clostridia > Oscillospirales > Ruminococcaceae > RGIG8773. Next base: position 2,882 of record JAGAUA010000048.1, on the reverse strand, counting down.
ATAGTGCCACCCTCGCTGCAGTATTTCACCGCATTATCCATTATGATAGAAATGATCTGCCGTATTGCATTTTCATCATTGGTTACAGTAATGCTGCCTTCGATCTCGGTTATGATAGAAATGTTTCGTCTTGCTGCAATACTTTTGAAAGCGTCCGCAGTATCATATGCGGCATCGCTGAGTGAAAACGGCTCCACAGTCAGCGAAACAGCATTTTCGTCCATTTTTGAAAGGCTTATCAGCTGAATTATCAGACGGCGCATCTTCTCTGTCTGTCGCTCGATGGCGTCTGACCATTCGTTTTCCCCATAGGTCATTTTAAGTATCTCAGAATTTGCCGAGATAGCCGTCAGCGGCGTTTTAAGCTCATGACCGGCGTTGGTAATGAATTGCTTCTGCTTTTCGTAGCTTTCGGAAATGGGACGTATCACTCTTCCTGCAATATTATATATAATAACAAAAAGAACAGCGGTCGCCGCAGCACTGACCAAAAGCGTTATGCCGAGGACTGACAGGAGAGTCTCTATCTGTGCGGTTGCGTCAAGAACGGCTAATGAATATCCGCTTTCTGTTTCAGCAAACCTGTACCTCATAGAATCGTACCAGCCGGATTCCTTATGCTTTTTTACAAGCTCTTCGGTAATTGTTTCCGCCTGCTCTTTTTCGATCGACGCAATATTTTCCGTATTAAGCTCCAATATGTTCATGTCACCGTCAAGCTTTACCAGAAAAAATCTTGTGGCAAATGGCATTTCCTTATTATTATTCATAAACCGTTCTTCCCTGCTTGAATACGGTTCTCTATTGTCGGGAAACTGAGATGGCGGCTTTCCCCAGCTTCGATGCAGATGGCCGTCTGAGCTTATGATGATCTGTGTTATCAGATCAAGCTCATTTACGGTTCTGAAAAGATTCAGACCGTTTATTCCGAGGATTATCACTGTGAATATGGCGATGACGGCACACATGGTATAGCCTATAAATTTCTTCTTAAGCTTGCTGATCATTTAAGCTCCTCCAGAGTATATCCTGCTCCGCGAATGGTTTTTATGGAGAGCGGAGCACCTATTTCCAAAAGCTTTTTTCTAAGGGTTGAAATTATCACCCAGATAATTCCTGCTTCAACATCACTGTCCCAGCCCCAGATATGCTCCATAAAATGATCCACTGTAACTATTCGTCCGAAATTCTCCATAAGTTCTTCCATCACCTGATATTCTCTTGTGCTGAGCTTAGCTCCCAAAGCTCCGAACTCTATTTCCATTATCGAACGATTGAGCTTGACCTCTTTAACTGCGAGAATGTCAGGCTTAAAGTCAGTCCGTCTTCGCAGCATAGCCCTGACACGCGCCATAAGTTCAGGTATTGCAAACGGTTTGGCAAGGTAATCATCTGCACCTGCGTCAAGCCCTTCTACCTTATCATCAAGCTCGCCCTTGGCTGTGAGCATAAGCACCGGGATATCTATGCCCTTTTCACGGAGCTTTTTCAATACGTCGATACCATTCATTCCGGGCATCATTATATCAAGTATCACGCCGTCATAGTTTCCTGTCAGAATATATTCAAGAGCGTCTGTTCCGTTATTAACGGAGTCGGCACAGTAGTTATTCTTCTGCAAAAGCATAACCAAAGCCTTTGCAATGTCTTTTTCATCTTCAGCGACAAGCAAACGCATACAAACACCATCCTTTGTATCATTATAACATACATTATATAACCTTTTTCTGAATTCAAGCTTAATTTTCGCTTAATTTCCATATTTTATTGATTATAATGAAGTTATCGTGACAAAAGATTTGCGTTTTCCTCCGAAACGGGAAAAATAGCATTGAGAGTAGAAGATAAAAATGACTGAAAATGAAAAAGCAATGTTTGAATTGTTAGATGAATATGCGATAGCATTAAATAATAGCTTAAACGTCATTTTTCATCACTGATTTAAAAATTTCAAAAAAGCACTTGACAAATCTGTAAGCTAATGATATAATGTTCAAAAATACAAATCTCTTTGCACTGCATACAAATCTACAGTACAAACTGAACAGACAGGAGCAGACGCTCCAAGTCGGGTCACGATAGTGACAGTGGAATTTTACACCCACGGGACAGTAGTTACACATTACTTGTTTCGGGGGTGTTTTTGTATACCTCCGAAACCCAAACGATCACTTGGAGGTATTATTATGAGAAAAAAGGAAACTATCAGCCCCGAAATTAACTTTGAGAAAACAGCAGTCAAGGTGTCTGCGGTGAGTATAGTCGGCAATGTCCTGCTGTCGCTGTTCAAGCTTCTGGCGGGAATAATTGCCCGTTCGGGAGCAATGGTAAGCGACGCAGTTCATTCTGCCTCGGACGTTTTCAGCAGCATTGTAGTTATAATCGGCGTAAAGCTTTCCGCCCGTGACTCAGACGACGATCACCCGTACGGCCATGAACGGCTTGAATGTGTTGCAGCGATAGTTCTTGCGGTAATTCTGCTTATCACGGGACTTTTCATCGGCTCAGCTGCCATTGAAAACATTACTTCGGGAAATTACGGTGAGCTTGCTGTCCCGGGAGTTTTGGCTCTTGTGGCTGCGGTGATCTCTATCGTTGTCAAGGAAGCGATGTTCCATTATACGAAATATTACGCTGTAAAGCTGGATTCGGGTGCTGTAATGGCAGACGCATGGCACCACCGCAGCGACGCTTTATACTATTTCCTAATCAACCTATAGACAAAGTCTATAGGTTGATTCCACCGCTTTGCGGTGGTTGCGGCGAAGCCGCAGGAAAGCCGTTCAATACTAATTCTGTCAAAACCGCAGGTTTTGACTTGCCGCCTTTTAGGCGGCTCTCCTTATAGACTTTGTCTATAAGGAGATTAAGAATTAGTATTA
>JAGAUA010000005.1 GCA_017847885.1 Oscillospiraceae bacterium | reverse complement strand
TATCTTTTCAAGAAATTCTTTTTTGCTTGTTTTGGCTTGCGCCAGTTCATCGCTTATAAGCGAGAATGTTAGTTGTTTATTCATACCTATATTATACCATTTTTCTTGCCATTTTTCAATGGTTTGTGCGGTATTGCCTTTGAAAGGACAATGATTTATGGAATTGAAAGTTATCGGAAAACGCCTTATCACGCCCGAGCTTGACGGCAAGATAACCGAGGGGGAGTACCGTGCCGACGTTATCGGGATAACCCTGCCGAGAATGTACGGCGGACTCGACCTTTCGCTGTTCAGCTTCAGGATAACCGCCGTTTCGGAGGAGGGTATCCTTGCCGAGCAGGTGCTTGACTCGGAAGCTTCCGAGGAAAATATCCGACTTGTCTGGACGGTCACGGCAGATTTCACGGCGGCAAGCGGCGATATCACCCTTATTCTGGCAGGCGTTGACAGTGAAAACAAGACCCAGCTGAAATTTACCTCAAGCCCGTTCAGAATAAATCCCGACGACAGAAACAACTTCCTGCCGTCCCCAACGGTTATCGAGCAGGCTTACAATCAGGTGCAGCTTGAGGTGCAGAAGGCGGTTGACGCGGCAAAGCGCGCCGAGGAAGCGGCTGAAAGCGGCAGCGGCGTAAAAAGCGGCGGCGACATTACCGTTGACGATGAGGGCATTGTTACGGTAAATTCTGTCAAGGGCAAGACCGTTGGCTGCGACGTACCCGAGGACGCAGTTTTTACCGACACGGTTTACACACTTCCTGCGGCGGCTGAAAGCGCTCTCGGCGGCGTGAAATCGGGGGGCGACATTTCCGTTGCCAAGGACGGCAAGGTCACGGTCAATTCGGTTGGCGGCAAGACCGTTGGCTGCAATGTTCCCGAAAACGCGGTTTTCACCGACACGGTATACACCCTGCCGAAAGCAAGCGAACGGGTGCTGGGCGGTGTAATTCTCGACGGCACCACAATTACCGCGGACGAAAACGGTATTATTTCCGCTATCGGCGGAACGGGCGGTTACGTGCTTCCTAAGGCAACAGACACAAGGCTTGGCGGTGTGAAGGTTGACGGAAAGACTATTACTGTTGATGAAAGCGGTGTAATTTCCGCTGTGGGCGGCACGGGCAGCGGTGAAGAAAACGTCATAGAGTCCATTAAGGTGAACGGCGTTGAGCAGTCTGTAAACAACAAGTCGGTTGATATTACAGTACCGTCACAGCCAACGAAGGTCAGCGAGCTGGAGAATGACAGCGGTTATTTGACGGATATTCCTACGGAGTATGTTACAGAAACGGAGCTTAACGGAAAGGGGTATCTTACTGCCGTTCCCGACAGCTATGCAACAAAGACATATGTTGGGGAACAAATCGCCAATGCCGACCACCTTACACGTTCTATCGTGACCGCGCTTCCAAGCAATGATGAAGCGAGCGAGAATGTTATCTATATGCTCAAAGTGAACGGTGTGACGGGTGATGATAAGTACAAGGAGTACATGAAAATTGACGGCACAGTTCAGCTTGTGGGCGATACTTCCGTTGATTTGAGCGATTATGCAAAGACATCGGATATTCCGTCCTCACTTCCTGCAAACGGAGGAAATGCGGCTACCGTTAATAATCACACCGTTAAGGCTGACGTGCCACAAAACGCGGTTTTCACCGACACGGTCTACACGCTTCCTGCGGCGACCGCAGACACTCTCGGCGGTGTAAAGGTTGACGGCACGACCATTACAGCCGATGAAAACGGTGTGATTTCCGCTGTTGGCGGCGGCTCGGGTATCGGATTTTTTTCGGGAACGCTTTTGTATGAGGCAACAAGTATGGACAGTAATCTTCCCACAGGTACATTAAATGATGATGTGCGCAATTATGATTACTTATACATTAATGCTATCGGATTTTCACGTACGGGTACAAGTTCTTCTTCCGACAAGCATATTATGTCATCTGCGCTTTTGCCGTCAGCATGTGTTGTGAGTAAGGAAATTTTAATAGCCGACGGTGCCTATGCTTCCGGCAATAGATATTCTTCTTTTACTATTGCTTCTGATGGCAAGACAATATTTCAGCTTGGAAATACCCGTTATTTGTCTATACGCGGCATTAAGCTTTAATACTAATAACCAATTAACCTATGGATAAAATACGGTGTCAATAATATGCCCACTCTGCGTCAAACTCCCTTGATTGGACGTATTCTATCCACCGTCTTTATCCATAGAACAATCGGTTATTAGTATAAGGCAATAATTATGCGGTGCTTCCTTAAATTATTACAGTAGTGTAAAAATACATTAACCAAATTGTAATTTGTATTTTACGTGCAGATGTGATATACTTTTCTATGTTGAAGGGATACTGCGAAAAAATGCAAAATGCCGAAAGGAGGGCATGCTTCTCATCGAAGCATGGTCGTTGATATGACTGAACAGACAATACAAAGCCGTATTCTGCCGGTTTCGGGCAGGATACTTTCCGAAGTGAAAAAAGCTGTTATCGGCAAGGACGATATTATCGAAAAAACCTTGCTTGCCATTATCGCAGGGGGACATATTCTTCTTGACGATATTCCCGGCGTGGGAAAGACCACTCTTGCGGTGGCTTTTTCAAGGGCGATGTCCCTGGATTACAAGCGTATGCAGTTTACGCCCGATGTTCTTCCTGCGGACGTTACGGGCTTTACGGTCTACAACAAGCAGACGGGCAGCTTTGAATACAAGCAGGGTGCGGCGCTTTGCAGTCTGTTCCTTGCCGATGAGATAAACCGCACCTCCAGCAAGACCCAGAGTGCGCTTCTTGAGGCTATGGAGGAGGGTGCAGTTACGGTTGACGGGGTCACACACCCTCTTCCCAAGCCCTATATCGTTATCGCCACGCAAAACCCTATCGGCTCGGTGGGCACCCAGATGCTTCCCGAGTCCCAGCTTGACCGCTTTATTGTTAAGCTTACCATGGGATACCCCGATATCGAAAGCGAGGTAGCCATACTGAAATCAAAGGGCGGCATAAGCGCGGCGGACAGCATTTCTCCCGTTGCAAGCGCCGATGATATCCTGCTTATGCAGAGGGCGGCGGAGGAGGTCTTTGCCGACGACCGTATCTACAAGTATATCGCGTCAATTGCTGCGGCGACACGTTCTCACCCACAGATAAAGCTGGGACTCAGTCCGAGAGGCACGGTGGCTCTTGCTTCAATGGCAAAGGCGGCGGCTCTTCTCAAGGGAAGAAGCTATGTTATTCCCGAGGACGTGAAGTACGTTCTGAAAGATGTTGCGGAACACAGGATACTCCTTACCGCAAAAACAAAGGCGTCGGACACCACGGTCACGGACGTGCTTCGGGCGATTTGCAGAAATATTCCTGCGCCGAAAATTTAAAAGAGAGAGAGGCATGGACAAGCCATGAAGCCGATATATATTGTTTTGCTGCTGCTTGCGGCTGCGTTCCATGTTCTTTACAAGGGTACGCTGTCCTTTGTTCTGCTTGTGTTTCTTATTGCGCTGCCCGTCATTTCGGGAGTTATGCTTTTATTGGAGGCACGGCGTATGCGCGTTACTGCCGAGTGCGAGGAGACGGTTACGGAACGGGGAAAGGGCGTAAGCGTGATAATACGCATAAGCAACCCCACCGTTCTTCCCATAGCAAGCTGTGGGATAAGGGTGAGGTACAAGACCTGCTTTCCATTTGAAAAAACGGTTTCGGACAAGCATGACATTTTTCTGCCCGTTGCTCCCAAGGGAAGCGAGAAGGCGGCGGTAAGGTTCAAGGCGGAGCATTGCGGCGCAATAGATGTATCCCTCGAAAAAGTGCGCGTGTTTGACTTTTTGTCGTTATTTTCCGTCAGAAAAAAGATCGCTCTGAAAGAAAAGATAATCGTTATTCCCCCTGCCTGCGACTTTGATGCGGACATGGAAACGGGTGTTGTTTCCGACTCCGAAAGCAGCAGCTTTTCCCAAGTCAAGTCGGGAGACGACCCGTCGGAAATTTTCAGGCTTCGGGAATACCGCGACGGCGACCGCATGAACCGTATCCACTGGAAGCTTAGCAGCAGAAGCACGGGGCTGATTGTCAAGGAGCTTTCCTGTCCCGTCAGCAGCAAGGTCCTGCTGGCGGCGGACTTCTGCGGCTGCAAAAGCGCCGAGGATACCGACAGGGTGCTTGATATGCTTTCGGCGCTGGCGGCGTACTGCTTGAAAAACGGAAACGCCTGCACGGCTGCGGCGGCGTATTCGGGAGGTATGCTCCGCACATGGGAGCTTTCCGACAGCTGCGGACTTTGCGGTGCTTTGGCAGATATGTCGGAGGACATTTGCCGTCTCGATTTTGAAAACAGGATTTCGGAAAGCGGTGCGGATATTTTCAAGGAAAAGTTTTCCCGTATTGCCGTTGCGGCGGCGACGGTGAACAAGGCTTTTGCCGATGAGCTTTCCCTGCTTTGCGGCGAGTCGGGGCTGACGATATTCTGCACGGACAAGTCCCCCGAAAACACAGGCGGAGAGCCGCTTTCCGCCGAGGTTGTATACATGGGAAACATAAGCTGAATTTTATGAAAGGAAAATGGTGCTATGAGCAGAAAAAAAGCTTTGCCGATAAGCGTTACGGCAAGCATAAGCGCGGACAGAAAGCCGAAGCAAAGCTTTGCTCCGCTTCTGATAAAGCTTGCGCTGACCCTTTGCGGCTGTCTCGGCTCGGTGTTTTCCTTTCTTACCTGCGTAAAACTGCCTGTGAGCGGTCTGCTTACGGCGGCGGAGATCACGCTTTTCTGTGCGGTCTTCACCCTTATTTTCAGCTTTAAGAAGGGTTATTTCGGCATAGCCTCTTCGGTATCCGCCGCAGGCTTTACGCTGGCGGTATACCTTTTCAGAAACGAGATATGCGCGGGACTTGCAAATGTGCTGAACATATACCTTGCAAGCGGCAGAAAAAAATACTATGACGAGCCGTTCATAACGATACTCCGGCCCGAAATGTCGGAAAAGCACATTCGCATATTCGTGTTTTTCGCGGCGGCTTTCATATGCATTTTCACGGCATATTTTACGGTACGCTTTGCTCTTTCTGCGGCAGTCGTTCCGATAACGGGGCTTCCTGCCTTTGCCGCGCTGTTTTTCGGATTTGAGCCGAGCTTTGCTGCGTTTTTTGCGCTTGTTGCCTGCTGGACGGGTATAATTGCTATGGAGACAAGCGACTCGGACAAAATAGACAGCATACGCCGCAGGAACGCTTCGGCGCTGTGCGGCTTAACTGCGGCGGTAACGGCGGCTTTGTGTCTTTCGGCAATATACGGGGCGGCGGAGCTTTTCGATTACAAGCGTCCCGAAAGGCTTGACCTGCTTTACGACAAGGCAATGGATTACAATGCAAACGGCGGCGTGCAGAACACTATCGACAACATTGTTTCCAACGTCATATCCATGAACCGTTCAAGCGGAGCAATAAACCACGGAAAGCTTGGCGAAAACGGAGAGATAAGCTTTAGCGGAAACACCGTGCTTGAGGTGAATATGCCAAAAACGGAGGGAACGGTCTACCTGCGCGGCTTTGTGGGCTCGGTATACACAGGCTCAAGCTGGGAGGATTTTTCCGGAAGCAAGAAAAAAGAGCTTGAGGAAATTACGGCAGGCTTTAACACAGCTGGGCTGGACCCTCTCATGTTTGACAGCTACAATCTGAAATACACCCGAAACGATTTTGCACGTCACAGCTTTTCCGTAAAAAATATTGACGCCGAAAGCGGATACCTCTATATGCCCTACAACCTTGTTCCCGAAAGCGTTGCAAGGTATATCCCCCAAGGCGGCAGCTCATTCAGCGGCAGCGACAGCTTTTATATGGGGCAATTCTACAACCCCACAAGCTATTACGGATACCAGAGCCTTTTCAGGGTAAAGTGGCTTATCCCTGCCCAGCTTAAAGAGGACGAGGCTTTGTACCGACGCTTTGTGTACGATAACTACCTTGAACTGCCCGAGGAGCATACGAAAATCGCTGAGGTACTCGGCGATGAATACCTCAGCTACATTACCTCGGAGGATATACAAACGGGCAAAAGCACGCTGAACGAAATGACGGTTTTCAGCCGCAAGCTTAATTATATCAAGAAGTGGCTGCGGAACAACTGCGAGTACAGCCTTAACGCAGGAAAGCTTCCTGCAAATACCGATTTTGTGGACTACTTCCTCACAAACCGAAAGGGAAGCTGCTCTCATTTTGCCACAGCCGCCGTGATGATGTGTCGATACGCAGGAATTCCTGCAAGATATGTTGAGGGATACGTTGTGAAGCCCAAGGATTTCCCCGCGGATATTCCCGTGGGAGAAAACGCCGTGGTTGAAGTTACAGACGCTCGCGGTCATGCATGGGCGGAAATTTACATTGACGGCTTCGGTTGGTATCCCTTGGAATTTACGTCGGGGTACGGCAACATACGGACTGCCCTGCCCACGGAAACTACCCTTACCTTGACCTCCGCAGCCGAGGTTATCTCGGAAACCGACAACGCTGTTGAAACCACTATTACCGCAACGGGCAGCGCCGCAACCGCCACGGGCAGCGCCGCAAATGAAAATAATATGCCCGTGCCTGCTCCCGAAAATCAGCAGACCGCCGTGCCAAACGCAGGTGAAAGCAAGCCTGCGGAAACCGTGCCGCCTGCTTCCGAGCATGAGGTCACAGTCACGGAAAAGCCCTCCGTCGGCTTCGGCGCATTCGGAATAAAGGGTGGAAAAAAGGTCAATGTGTTCTACGACCTTACCGTGCCGATAATCATTGTGGGCATACTTCTGCTTGTGCCGTTGGTGCTTGTTTTGCGGCGCAGGATAGTGATTATTCGGTATAGGCGGCTTGCCGCGGACTATAAAAACGGCGGAGCAATTGCCGTATACCGCAGATTTCAAAAGCTGCTAAAGCTTATGGGTATGCCCGAGCAGGCGGAGCTTAGCCATGCGGAGTATGCGGCTGTCCTTGCGGAGCGTTCGCCCCTGCTTGCCGAGGGCGCGGCGGAGGACATCATAAACGCCGCACTTAAAGCTTCTTTCGGCGGCGGCGCGCTTACACACGAGGAAGCACGGGAGCTTACGCTGAATGTAAACAGCCTTGTAAAGCGGTATGTAAACAAACTCTCGGCGTTTGAAAGGTTCAAGGCGAAGTACGTTTACTGCATTGCATAATATACAATTAACGGGACGGGAGACCCGTCCCCTACAATGAAATTACGTTTTTAGCCATTTTGTAGGGGCGGCTATAAGCCGCCCGTTAATTTTATGTTTTTCAATATCGGGCGGATAATATCCGCCCCTACGAAATGGTACAAATACATATTTTTTTGTAGGGGTGGCTATAAGCCGCCCGTTAATTTTGTGTTTTTCAATATCGGGCGGATAATATCCGCCCCTACGAAATGGCACAAATACATATTTTTTGTAGGGGCAGCTATCAGCCGCCCGTTAAGGAAACGCTGAATAAATAGCATTCCAAGATAAAAAAATTCACGCCCAGCCTGAAAAAGTCTTTTTTCCTGCAAGAATGTGAAAAATCTCATCATATTTTGCCCCAAACAGGGCTTCTTACCCTCAAAAGGGCAGAAT
>JAGAUA010000047.1 GCA_017847885.1 Oscillospiraceae bacterium | reverse complement strand
TGCCTGCATAAACGGTCAGTGGTATATTTTCTACCACCGCATGACAAACGGCACAATTATGTCAAGGCGCGGCTGCGTTGAGAGGATAGAGATACTTCCCGACGGAACTATCCCCCCCGTGGAAATGACCTCTCTCGGCTTTGAGGACAGCCTTAATCCTTACGAGATAACCCCTGCGGACATTGCCTGCGTTCTTAAAGGCAAGGCATTCATTACCGAAAGAAATGTGTTTGACAGAGCAGTAATAAACATTCATGACGGAGACGTTATCGGCTACAAATATTTTGATTTCGGCGAGGACAATTCAAGCAAAACCATGGAATTTGCCGCAAAGGTGAAGGGAATGGGCTGCGACTGTCATATGCACATTTTTGCGGACGATGAGGAAATAGGCGTTTGTGATATCGGTCAGGACGGCGGCACTTTGAAGGCCGTTGTGAAAGCCGTTACGGGCAGACACGCCGTTTATTTCAGAATATCTACCGATTACAGTGGCTGGACAGCGGATTATTTTAAGGACAGAAGCCTTTTTGAACTGAGCGAATTTGTATTTATGAAATAGTTGAATTGCGGTATTGACTGTGGTATAATTATTTCATTAACGATCATATCGGAGTGATAAATATGAAGCTTGGCACAATAGGATATAATTACAGCCACGATGCGGAATTTGTTATGGACAGACCAAACGGTCCGGGCAGCTGGCTTATGCTTGTTATCAAGACTCCGGCACTGTTTGAGCTTGGTGGAAAAAGCATTTCGGTCAAGGAAAACTCCTTCGTGATAATATCTCCCGATACGCCCTGCCGATACATGGCATCGGGAGATACATATACCGATGATTGGATATATTTCAGTGCGGACGAAAATGATGTGAAACATTTCGGCGAGTTGGGTATTCCCATAAATGAACCTGTATATCTTGGAGATGCCGAAGCTGTCTCACATATCGTGCATATTCTTGCCTATGAGCATTACAGCGCAGAGCCTTGTCATCTTGAGCTTGCGGAGCATTACACCGAGATACTGCTGTTGTCCGTCAGCAGAATGATCCGTTCGGGAGCACATATTTCATCAAAAATGTTCATAGAAAAAAATCATCGTATGACACAGATGAGAACCATTATCCATACCGATCCCGAAAGGTCAATGAGCATTGACGATATGGCGGAATACGTAAATATGAGCCGTTCCAGCTTTCAGCATTTATACAAGAAAATGTTCGGAGTAAGCGTAATAAATGATGTGATAAGCGGCAGGGTGGAGCGGGCAAAAAGACTGCTTTCATCAACCGATCTGACCGTTTCGGAAATTGCCTCAAAATGCGGCTATTCAACCGAATATAATTTTATGCGTCAGTTTAAAAGCAGAACGGGAAAAACTCCTACAGAATATCGCAAACAGATATGATAAGTCAAAAGAAGTTCTTTATGCCAAGGAGGCAGCTCTTTTCTTTGAGGATACGCTTCTTTTGTTTGTATCGTGATTTCAGTTACGATTTATATTTTATCGTGAAAGGGTTGCTGCAGCGTGTGCTGCAGCAACCCTTTTTCAAAATATGGTGTGCAAAAAACGTATCGGAATTGTCAAAGGATTAGCAGTCATTACATTTGCACGATTTGATTTTTTAAAGACATCAATCGGGAGCCTTTGCAGTAAATGTAACGGAAATAGTCTTAACGCGCTTGTTTTCGCCTAAAGGCATTATCTGAGCGGAGCAGTCGGTTAGGTCGCCGTCTGCTGTTCTTGCCTCATCGGGAAGGGATTTTACCCAGCCGTTATAGAGGTTTACTCTGGAGCATTTTCCGTCGTCGGAACAGGTATATCCCTTGCCTGCCATTTCAAATGCTTCGCCGTTTATGAGTATCTCGTCGATCGTATAGGTATAGCCCGGGAAAAACTCCTCGCCGTTTGAAATTCCAAGTGCCGAGAACGCTGTGCCCTTTGCCATACCACATTCGGAGAAATCAAGACTTACGGTGTATGTTCCTTCGCCTGTTATCTGAACATTTTTCGCCTTGACGCCTGTGGTGCAGCCTGTGGGGTCGTATTCATTGCCCACGCTGTAGGTTATGCCGTAATCGCCGGAATTGTACATTATCCATGCAATAGCCATATCATCGGAGGGGGGAAGCTCAATGCCTGCAATCTGCTCCTCGGAGGCCTTTTCGCTTAATTCCTCTATTCTCGCCTTTGCTTCGGATTTTATAGCTTCAATGTCCTTATCCTTTTCGTTTTCGTATCTGCGCGATGCAAAGAGATCGGCAAGAGCTTCATCGGAGGTGGTGTTGGATGTTCTCTTGTAGAAATTGCTGCAATCCCAAAGCACGGGGCAATAGTCGTAAAGGTCGCAGTTATCCAGCAGATTTGAATAGAATTTATCCGTATCGGGCTTAATGCCCCCGTTCTTCTTCATTACGGCATATTCACCTATAACAACGCCGTAGCCCTGCTGGGAGAATTTGCTCAGCTTCTCAAAAAGCCCGTTCTGCTCTTTAAGGTCTGTGGGGGAACCCCAATGATCAACGCTGTCCGTGCTGCAGTAATTCCATGGAGTATAGTAATGCACCGAAAGAAGAAGCTTGCTGTCTGCGGAATCCACGGGCATTTTAAAGCGGTCGTCGCAGGTAAGGGAAATATCCGTGTTATAGCCTGCAATAAGCAGGAAACGATCAGCGTTGTTTCCGCCCTGCGAACGGATAAGCTTTACAAACTCGCTGTTTATCATATTTGTGGTTTCGTAGCACTCATTCTTGTTGAGAACGCCCTCGGAACCGGTTACGTCCTTGTCGTTCAGACGATCGCCAAGCTCCTCATTTGCGGACTCGAAAATAAGCTTGTAGGAGTAATCCTTGAAATTCTCGCCTATCTGTCCCCACATAGACTTGTACATTTCAAGAGCTTTATCTCTTGTCGCCATATCCTCAGCGCCGAACATTCCCCACCAGCTGCCGTCCCAATGGTCGTTGACGATAACGTACATATCCGCATCGAGAGCATAGTTTACCACCGTTTCAACACGGCTCATAAGTCTTTCGTCAATGGTATAGTTGCCGCTTTCATAATTCATACCGTTTGTCCATGCAACGGGTATCCTTATGGTGTCAAAGCCTGCGTCCTTCATGCCTTGGATCATTTCGGCAGTGGTGTAGGGCTGTCCCCAGATGGTTTCAAAGCCATCAGGATTTGAACCGCTTATGTAGCTATTGTGATTATAGGCTTCGAGGGTGTTGCCCAGATTAATGCCATTGCCCATTGCTCTTATCATATCCAGCGAGGTCATTTTTTTGATAGCTTCTTCCTCGTCGTGGGCTGCTTCTAAAGCAGCTGTCCCTGACGCTGCTTCGCTTGATGCGGCGGCAGTGGTTTCATCGTTTTTTTTTGAATTGCCGATGTTCCCGCAGCCTGCCAGCATAGTAACGGCAAGCAGCAGGGCTGCGGCAGATGATAATGTTTTTATTTTCATATTTTTTCCTCCACTGAACTGTAAATTTGCAGTCGGTATGGTTTTGCAGGTTTTATTATGCTATTTTTGACTTTATGGTTGGCGGATACTTTATACGGTTTATTTTTCAGACCCGTATATATAGGCAAAGGTCTTATCATTGAATGAACAGGTATTTCTGTTATACCAGTCATTGCAGTCCCACAGCATTGCACAGTAGCCGTACTGCTTTGAAAGGTCGGTAACGCAGTCAAAGAATTTATCCGTGCCTTTCTTCACAATATATTGGTTTCCCGATTTTTCGTGGCATACTCCGTATTCACCGATGATAACGCCATATCCGGCATCTGTGAATTTCTTCATTTTTTCAAAATCCTTTTTCATATCCGCTATGTCGGAATCTGTTCCCCAGCTGCCTCTGTATCCCCAGGAGTTATTCTTGTTGTCTGCAATGCAGAATGTTGAGGGGGAGTAGTAATGTACCGAAACAAGCAGCCTGCCCGATATGGTGTCCTCAGGCATAACAAAACGCTTATCACAGGTCTTGGCAATGTCGGTGTCATAACCTGCTATCAGCAGATAGCGGTTTTTGTTTTTGCCGCCTGTGCTTCTAACAATATCAACGAATGTCTGGTTTATGGTGTTTACTCTTGCGTAGCTTTCGTTAATATTTGCATTGCCCTTTGTTTTGCTGCCAAGTTCCTCGTTTGCGGATTCGAATATGAGCTTGTCTGAATGGTTTGCGTAATGCTTTGATATCTGAGTCCACATAGCCTTGTATTTTTCCATAGCAGCCGCACTTGTTTTTTCGTTGTCAGAGCCGAAGTCCTCCCACCAGCCTCCGTCCCAATGAATGTTTATGATACAGTACATATCGTTGTCGAGGACATATCCGACTATCTCGTCTATACGGTCAAAATAGCTTTTTGAGATAGTGTATTTTCCGTCATCTGATATCATATTTGACCATGCAACGGGAACTCTTACGGAATTGAAGCCTGCCTTTTTCAGACCTGTTATCATTTCCTTGGTTGTGGTCGGCTGTCCCCAGGCTTTTTCGTAATCATATGCATCGGCACTGCTTCCCAGCCATGTTGCCCAGCTTTCCATAGTATTTCCGAGATTCCAGCCATTACCCATTTTCTTTGCAAGCTGTATGGAATCCGAATTTACCTCTGATGTGGGCTTGGCTGACTCTGCATTTGACGTACTGCCCGATGATTTCATATTGACCATTATTCTTTCTGTTGCGCTGCCTGCTTTATAGCTTTTTCCCGATTTTACAACAGCAGCGACCTTGTAATAATGTTTGCCCGATGAAACGTCTTTTAAGGTCGTTTTGTTTGATGAAACAGTTTTGATCCTCACATATTTTTTCGATGTTTTGTCATATTCATATATGCGGTAGCCGTCAGCACCATTGACAGCATTCCACTTTAGCGTGACGGAAGTGCCCTTGGCAGTATAACTCAAATTTTTCGGAGCATCAAGCTTCTGAGCAGCCGAAGTGGTTATTCCGAAAGAGAGCGGAATGTACCCTTCCTGTGCAGGAAGTGCAGTTGTTCCTATGACTGCCATTGCAGCCATAACGCAGAGTGCTTTTTTCATACTCATACATTTCACCTTTATTCTTTTGATTTTTTTCACCAAAATGCTTTAACGGGAGCGTGCTGTTTTAATATTGATTATACAGAAAATTGACATAAAAGTCAATGCTTTCTAAAATTTTTGTAACGCATCATTGACAAATCTACATTTTTTATTTCAATGTGTTTGAGCCTTAACATTATTAATTAAAACAGAATACCATGCAAATGACGTGTTTACGCCGCTGCAATAAGGATACAAACCAATCTCATCAATCCGAGCCATCAAATCAAAGTGGCTCGGATTATGCTTTTTATTCATTTAGCTTGCCAATAAAATTGTAGTAAATATCAAGCTGAACAACACGCTTTCCGCTTGACTTATCGGGAGCATGAACAACGATTTTCTGAATAAAATCGTGCAGGATTTCCGTTGAAAGCTCTGTCAATTTGGTGTATTTTTTCGCAACAGAAACAAACCGTCTGATATTATCCTGCTCGGTCTTATCATTATTTATGCTTTCGGAAATGTTCTTGATAGTATCTGCAAGTTCTGCCTGTTCAGCTTCGTATGAAGCCGACATTTTCGCAAAACGCTCATCGGAGATTTTTCCGTTTACATTATCCTCATACAAACGATTGAACATTCTGTCAAGCTCATCATACCTTTTCTGTGCAGCCGAAAGCTCTTTCTTCTGCTTTGCAGTCTGCTTGCGTGATGCAGTTTCATTGTTCTTTGACAGCAATTCCGCAAGTGAATTTTCATCACAATTAGCGGTTCGAATGATTTGATTCAGCTCCGAAAGCACCAGTTCATTAACAACACTTTCTCTGATAAAATGAGATGAACACTCATCTTTAGTAACGTGATACGAATATGTAGCACATTGAAAGTGACTTTGTGGCGGATTATCCTTTTTGTAATGATGGAAAAGCCTTGCACCGCAATCCGCACAATAAAGCATACCTGAAAAGATATTTGTTTCTCCCGACTTGTTATTTCTTCGCTTTGAAGACCGAATTGTCTGAACAGCATCCCACACATCCTGAGATATGATCGGTGCGTGTGTATTATAGAAAACCCGATGCTCCTCAACAGGATTGTTGATTATCTTATGAGATTTGTACGATTTTCTTCGATACTTGAAATTTGTGGTATGACCGAGATAATCAACACGTTCAAGAATATCGGCAACACAGGGAGTATTCCAACCATACGGATTTTTACCGAGGTCTGTCCTATGAATCATACCGATGTTGTTAATATGATATGATGGGCAAAGCACTTTTTCTGTCGTTAATGTCTTTGCAATCTGATACGGTCCCATTCCCGACAAGCACATCTGATAAATCCGCTGAACTATTTGAGCTGCTTCTTCATCAATGACAAGATGCTTGGGATCAAGCGGATCCTTTTTGTAACCGTAAACGGGAACAGAAGCAATTCTTTCGCCTGCATTGCCCTTTGCCTTCCAGACCGCACGGATTTTCCTCGATGTGTCCTTTGCGTAAAACTCGTTAAACAGGTTGCGTATCGGAGTAAAATCATTGTCCTCACGCTCGCTGTCCACACCATCGTTTATTGCTATGAAATGCACATCAAATTCCGCAAACATTATCTCTGTATAGTAACCAACCTTGAGATAATCTCTGCCGAAACGGGACATATCCTTAACGATAACAGTTCCGACTTCACCACTTTCCACGTCAGAAATCATATTCTTGAAGCCTTCTCTGTCAAAGGTTGTTCCGCTGATACCGTCATCAACATAAAAGCGGTAATTTGTAAGTCCGTGCTTAACCGCATAATCGGAAAGAATCTGCTTCTGGTTTATGATGCTGTTTGAGTCACCTTGCAGTTCGTCATCGTGGCTGAGCCTGCAATAAAGAGCTGTAACTTTTTCTGAATTTGACTGTCTAATCATTTTTACCTTACCTTTCCGACAGTCAGAACGTTATACTTATTATATCATAATCATTCTGAGTTGTCCATGTTTTTACGCAATATTTCTGTTTAACTCTCTGACAGCAAGACGTTCAACAATGTCCTTGACCGTAGTTTTTTCATTTTCGGCTAAGAAAGAATTGACGATATAAACAGTATTGCCGATTATGTATTCTTTGGTCTTGTCGGGAGTTCTTTTGCCGAAAGTCTGATTGATTGTTGTCTGATTTCTCTTTTTCATTTTTCTGTTCCTTTCTCAAATGCTTTGTTCTGAATAAAACAAAAAGAGAGCTAAAAGCAAATCCGTAGATTTGCTCTTAGCTCTCTTTCGCTGTTCCGCCCCGCTCCTTTGGGACGCCGTTATTCAATTTTAATAAATCTTGGGTAATCACATTATGACTAATCTTAAATGCTTAACTGTATTATACTATACAAATTTGCTTTTGTCAAGAGATTTCAGAAAATTTCTTTAACTTTTTTGATTAAGTTATTGAGGTGGAGCGAAAAATATGATAAAATCAGAATAGATAAAATTTTCGGGAGGACACTATGACTATAGGTGAAAAAATCAAAAACGCAAGAAATCTTCGTGGGCTTACTCAGAAAGAACTTGGGATAAAACTCGGCTTCGATGAAAAATCTGCTGATGTTCGTGTGGCTCAATATGAAAGCGGCACAAGAACACCAAAAGCTGAATTGCTGTCGGAGATTGCAGATGTGCTTGACGTAAATATCAATTCTCTGAAAAATCCGACTTTAGAAAATACGGAAACTTTCATTCATCTGCTTTTTGATCTGGAGCAGGAATCGAAAAGACATCACACCAACAATTTCTCAATAATCTCAGTTGCCGACGAATTAGGAAATCAGCAGCCTGCACTTCAATTTCATAATCATCTGCTGAATGAATTTCTTTTGGAGTGGCAGCTTCGCAGAAAAGAGCTAAGTGAAAAAATTATCACCGAGGAGGAATATGCAGAATGGATGATGAACTTTCCTGCCACTTCCGACGATTGTGGTAAAAGTGAACCAGTGAAAAAGTGGCGGAAATGAGTTTCAACCCGGTTGAATAGGATTTGTGAGGAAGATATCCGCAAGCGTTGAAAAGTCATATGACTTTATGGGTGAAAGCCCGCAAGCGTCGAAAAGATACGTATCTTTTCGGTAACACTCGCAAGCGTAGAAAAACTGTACAGTTTTCTTTTCGGATAGCGGTATATAGGCATTATGCTTGCAGGACAGCAAGCATAGAAAAGTAATATTACTTTTCGCAGCCGATAGCTGCACATCGGCATTTTGAGAATCTCTATATTTGCAAATTTTGTAAGAATATCATTTCCGGGTTTTAGGGGTTGACAGCTCCTAACAAGCCGTCAGCGGAGCTTGACGGGAAAAAGGTGTACTTTTTCTGCACTTGCGACATTCTGCCTGTCTCTTTTTTCAACCTTTTGAATGCAATGCGTTTACAACTTTCTTGTGGGCTGATTTTAGATTTATTGCCGATTCACATTTTTGCGTTTTGATTCAAAACCGCAAAAACAATTTTAGCCGTTCTGACAAATCTACAATTTCAAGTAAATCAGCCGCAAGCAAGTATATGAGTTTTTTCAATTAAATTGATTTTTCTTTGCTGAAAAGTTTTCTCCGGATCTTCAATTTCGTATTTTTTATCTCCATGAACCATTAGTTGCAATTACCGATTTGTTGTATAATATAGCATTTGCGAAATTTTGACTTTTATCAAATAATAATCCCCTCCGCCGAGGAAATCAGCGGAAGGGGTTGACCTTTTTAACCAAGTGAAATTTTTGTATCAAAAAAACAATATTTTATCGGTCAGCAGAGAATTAAACAAGTCTTTTAAATACAGGCATAACATCAAGAGGAGCGGGA
>JAGAUA010000046.1 GCA_017847885.1 Oscillospiraceae bacterium | reverse complement strand
CTTTTTGTTTGTTCGCTCCTCGTGGTGAGAACGCTTATCTATTATATCATAAGCTTTTCGGTTTGTCAAGTACTTTTTCAAAATATTTTTTATTTTGTTTTTCGTACTCCACTCGCCTCTCCGCGTGGAACTTTTTTATTATATCACTTTCTCTTTTGATTGTCAAGTACTTTTTTAGATTTTTTTCAAAATCTTTTTCGGCGCTTTGCCTATCTTTTTCACATCTCCCGATGTTTTCAAGGCTCTTCGCTTTCTTTTTTACTTGACCTCTCGTGAGTCAGCTTTTATATTATATCGCTTTATATTCCGTTTGTCAAGGGGATTTTTACGTTTTGTAACAATGCACAACCCATATCGACACAATCCTCCGTCAAAGCGCCAATATGCACAATAAGCAACACAAAATAAGGAAATTCTCGCCCGTACACCAAATAAAAAGTCCGCACAAGCAAGCTTAATGCGGACTTTATACTATTATAATGCAAACGCAGCAGGATTTACTCCGAAACCTTTAAAAGCTTTGCGGTCTGAGGCACTTTGAAAAGTGCTATCGCACCTGCCATGGTGAAAATCATTTCGGGAAGCATATACGCGCCGTTATAAAGCAGGCTGTACAGATATGTATTGTCGGTTGAGAAGCCGTTCCACAGCTCGCCGTAGGAATGCCAGATAACAACGCCGCTGAGGAAGTGGAACGCAAAACGCAGGAACACTGCAAGCGCTGTGCCGCAAGCCCAGCCCACTGTGCCTTTTTTTCTGAATATGCCTGCAATGCCGAGAACGGTAAATGCTCCCACGTAATCCAAAAATATGCAGGCAACAAGCATTGCGGGTGTAAGTCCCCAGCCAAATATGCCGTCGATAACGCCCTGTCCGAACTGCACCAGCGAGAACACAAATGCTGCCGCAAAACCGTGCTTTACGCCGTATTTAATGGAAAATACCACTATCGGCAGCATGGAAAGCAGCGTTACCGAGCCGCCCCAGGGCATCTTGATTATCCTGATGTAGCTCAGGACCGTTGCCAGCGCAACCATTATTGCACCCTCAACAAGAATTTTCAGTTTTTGGTTTTTCATAGCAAAACCCTCCATTAAAGTATTCGCTTAACAGAGAACACAGGCAAAACAAAAACGCCGAGGCAAAGCCGTCGGCGCAGAATTTTCCCGTAAAAAACTCCCTACGTCGGCATTATCCGAATCAGGTCGCTCCGCAGACGCGAAGCAAGGGTCGAAGCATAATTTTGCTTCCTCTCAGCCCACAAACCGCAAAGGTTATTTCAGAGCTCCCCTGTTAAGTTGTATACATGATACCACATTTTTCGGTATTTGTCAACGTTTTTGGCACTGTGCCGCCCCATTCCCCTGCAAAATATCCATATATGTGGCTTACAGACAGTCGAAAGTTCAGCAATTCTACAAAAACATTTAAAAATGATAAAAAGTCACAAATTATCGTTGATTTTCCTATTAAATAGGAATATAATACAAAGCGTTGTGTTTATTTGGCGCGGCAAGTCCGTGCGAAGAAAGGATGTTACATATGCAAATTGAAGTTTTCAAGGATCTTGCGATCATTATTCTTTTTGCAAAGCTTTTCGGTCTGCTTGCAAAAAAGCTTAAAGCGCCCCAGGTCGTGGGCGAGATCATTGCAGGTCTTATCATCGGACCTTCCGTTCTCGGATTGGTTGGTCAGTCGGATTTTATCTCCCAGATGGCTGAGATCGGCGTGCTTCTGCTGATGTTCTCCGCAGGTCTGGAGACCGATCTGAAGGATCTGCTCAAGACGGGTCCCGTTGCGCTGGTAATTGCCTGCGCAGGCGTTGGCGTACCGCTTCTGGGCGGCTATCTGCTGTACTCGGGACTTGTTCTCGGCGGCTTTGCTGAGGTGGGCACCACTCAGTTCTACACCGCGATATTCGTCGGCGTTATCATGACTGCAACTTCCGTCGGTATCACCGTTCAGGCTCTCCGCGAGCTTGGCAAGCTTAAAGGCAAGATCGGTACTCTCATTCTCAGCGCCGCTATCATCGACGATGTTATCGGCATTATCGTTCTCACCTTTGTTATAGGTATGAGCAGCAGCGCTTCGGGCGGAAGCTCCAATTCGGGCGCACTTGATGTTATCATCAAAACCGTTCTGTTCTTTGCATTCTCCATCGGCGTAGGCTTTGTGATCTACAAGATATTCAAGATGATCGACAAAAAATACCCTCACCAGAGACGTATCCCAATTCTCGGTCTGTGCCTTTGCTTTGCAATGTCCTATATTGCCGAGGAATTTTTCGGCATTGCCGACATCACAGGTGCATATGTTGCAGGCATTATCCTCTGCAACCTCAAGGACTCCGACTACATTGCCGAAAAAATGGACATCAGCTCCTATATGCTGTTCGGTCCTGTATTCTTTGCAAGTATCGGTCTGAAAACGGAATTTTCCAACTTCTCCTCCGATATTGTTATTTTCTCGATATGCTTCGTGCTTGTTGCACTTGTCACAAAGATCATCGGCTGCGGCGGTATCTCCCGTCTGTTCGGCTACAAGGGCAAGGATTGCCTCAAGATAGGCGTGGGCATGATGACCCGAGGCGAGGTGGCGCTTATCGTTTCCCAGAAGGGACTTGCGGTGGGACTGCTGAATTCGACCTACTTTGCGGCAGTCATCCTGCTTATCATCTGCTCCTCCGTGGCAACGCCCATCCTGCTTAAGCTTCTTTACAAGGGTGAGGACGATGATACTCCTGCGGCAGTTCCTGCCGAAACGGCGAAATCATAAATTGTGTTTCGTTTGAAGCAGCGCAAAATTAACGGGCGGCTGATAGCCGCCCCTACGATAAAATGGCGTATTTATGCCGTTTTGTAGGGGCGGATATTATCCGCCCGATATTATATACTATCGTCTATTGCAAAAACAAAGTTGTTTGCAATGCCGTCAAAGTCGGCGTCTCTGCAAAATCCGCAGGGACGCCGTTTTATGCCGTTAAATACATTCTGTAATATTCCGCAAAAAATTTATTATATGTAGACCTACAAAACAGTTGACAAATCATTTTCTATGTGTTATAATAAAAAGTACTGTTTAAATATACGGGTTTGGTATTGCTCTGAAACTTCTATAAATTTTGGATTTTTCTTACTAATTATACGTTTAAGTCTGCAAATTGCACAAATAAGCGCGCATTACTTTGTGCGTGTATACAAAACGAAAAAATCTTGCCAAAACCTGTTGACTATGTTTGACAATTGGGTTATAATAATATCGATGTTAGAAATCGTCTAATACATTTAATTAGTTTAACATCCGTTTTGTTGTCTCCTTTCTTTTGTTCTACACATATTTTACTTATTTCATCTTATTTTATTTGCAGGGCACCGTTTGTCCTGCTATTTTTTTGCCCCGAAAATTGACAAATGCCTGTAATTGGGGTATAATATGGTATGTACGCAAATAATCCCTTTTAGGAGGAATATAAAATGTCAAACAAAACCTTTTACATCACCACACCTATCTATTATCCGTCGGGCAACCCCCATATCGGTCACTGCTACACTACCGTTGCCTGCGACTCTATTGCCCGCTACAAGCGAATGCAGGGCTATGACGTTATGTTCCTCACGGGTACCGACGAGCACGGTCAGAAAATCGAGCAGAAGGCTGCCGAAAAGGGCATTACCCCTAAGCAGTACGTTGACGAAATTGTTGAGATATTCAAAAATCTTTGGTCGTACATGAACATCAGCTACGACCGCTATATCCGCACTACCGACGATTACCACGTTGAGGCGGTGCAGAAGATTTTCAAGGCGCTTTACGACAAAGGCTACATCTACAAGGGTGAGTACAAGGGCAAATACTGCACCCCTTGTGAAAGCTTCTGGACGGAGTCCCAATTGGACGAAAACGGCTGCTGCCCCGAATGTCACCGCGAGGTCACCGAGGCTAAGGAAGAGGCGTACTTCTTCAAGATGTCACCCTTTGCAGACAGAATTGAAAAGCTGCTCCTTGAGACGGATTATCTCCGCCCCAAGACCCGTGCAGTCGAGCTGGTAAACAACTTCATCAAGCCGGGTCTTGAGGATTTGTGCGTATCCCGTACCACCTTCAAGTGGGGCGTTCCCGTTACTTTTGACGACAAGCACGTTGTTTACGTTTGGATAGACGCGCTTTCCAACTATATCACCGCTCTCGGCTACGAAAACACTGCCCATGACGATTACGCAAAATACTGGCCTG
This sequence comes from Oscillospiraceae bacterium, assembly GCA_017847885.1. Classification (GTDB taxonomy): domain Bacteria; phylum Bacillota; class Clostridia; order Oscillospirales; family Ruminococcaceae; genus RGIG8773. The sequence continues at coordinate 17,366 of JAGAUA010000046.1, read as the reverse complement.
CGGACGTTCACATGGTTGCAAAGGATATCATGCGTTTCCACGCTATCATTTGGCCTGCTATGCTTATGGCTCTCGACCTGCCGCTTCCAAAGCACCTTGCTGTACACGGCTGGATAACCTTCAACGGTCAGAAGATGTCCAAGTCTTTGGGCAACGTTGTTGACCCTCTTGTGCTGGGCGAGCGCTACGGTGCGGACGCTATCCGCTACCACATCATGCGCGAGATGGCTCTCGGTGCGGACAGCTCTTTCTCCAACAAGATAATGATAGACCGTATCAATTCCGACCTTGCAAACGATTTGGGCAACCTTGTTTCCCGTACCGTTGCAATGGTGTTCAAATATTTTGACGGAACTCTCCCTGCGGAGAGGGAGTCCGACCCGATTGACGACGAGCTTATCGCTATGGCAAAGGCTCTTCGCGGAACGGTTGACGGCTTTGTGGACGAGACCCAGCTCAACAACGCACTTGCGGAGATCTTCAAGGTAATAAGCCGTGCAAACAAGTATATTGACGAGACCGCGCCTTGGGTGCTTGCAAAGGACGAGGCAAAGAAAGCCCGTCTTGCGACAGTTCTCTACAACCTGCTGGAAGCTATCAGAATTTCCACGACGCTGCTTTCCTGCTTCATGCCTACGACCATGCCGAAGGTGTGGGAGCAGATAGGCGCTGACGAAAGCCTTATCACATACGAAAATGCAGGCAAATTCGGCGTGCTTCCCGAAAATGTGACGGTCAAGAAGGGCGATGTTCTGTTCCCAAGACTTGACATTGAAAAGGAGACCGAGGAGCTTAACGCTATTCTGTTAAAGAACGCTCCCAAGCCTGCCGAGGACGAGGACAAGGCAAATCTTGTGCCCCTTGCAGATACTATTAAAATCGACGATTTCGGCAAGGTGGACCTGCGCGTTGCGGAGGTCAAGGCTTGCGAAAAAGTTCCCAAAGCAAAGAAGCTGCTTTGCCTCCAGCTTGACGACGGCTTCGATACGCGTCAGGTAGTTTCGGGCATTGCAAAGTGGTATGAACCTGCCGACCTTATCGGCAAGAAGGTCATCGTTGTGGCGAACCTTGCTCCTGCAAAGCTTTGCGGAGTTGAGTCCAACGGCATGATAGTTGCCGCAGACGTGGGCGAGGACGCACGGGTTATCTTCGTTGACAAGGATATCCCCAACGGCTCAAAGCTGAGGTAATTTTACGGGCGGTAACAGCGCTTTTGCTGTTTTGCCGCCCGTTTATGTTGAAATTTGAAAAGCGGAATTAGCCAAACAAGTACAAAATAACGTAAGCGGTTGTTTCCGAGTTTTCCTTCGAAAGACGTAGGGGGCATTAGCTGGTCCAGCGCAGCCGCGCTGGTCAGGTGTCCAGAGGGCTGAAAGCCCTCTGGTCGCTCTCCGCAGAGAGCGAAACTCCTAACTTGCGCCCGCAGGCGCCCGAAAAAACGGAGCAAGGGGTGAAAAATGCGACAGCATTTTGAGGGGAGGCGTACACGACCGCCTCCCCTTGTTTGGCATCAAGAATAATTTTTCTTCAAAACAGTCCGGTGGACTGTTTTGAACGAGTCTTTCATTTAAAATGAAAACATCGAAAGGAGTGCATTTTTCCCGTCGAGGAAATGGTCATAGCTATGAAAATAACAGGAAAACAGCGAAACAGCAGAATGTGCGTGATATGCGGTCTGGACAACCCTGCCGGTGTGCGCGCACACTTCTACAACATGGAGGACGGCAGCGTGATGTCACCCTTCCGCTTTCGGGAGGAGCATCAGAGCTACCCCGGCAGAGTTCACGGCGGAATGATCGCGGCTATGCTTGACGAGCTTGGTCTGCGCGCCTGCTGGACGGGTGCTTCCGATGAAACATGGGGCGTTACCACTACAATAGAAGTGAAGTACCGCAAGCCCGTGCCCTACGACACCGACCTTATCGCACGGGGCAAGATACAGCGCGAAACTTCGCGGTTTGTTGCGGTAAAGACCGAGATACTGGACACAAAGGGAAATGTTCTTGCCGACGCGGAAGTGAAATACATAAAAATGGATATTTTCAAGATAGCCGAGGGAATAAGCGTTCATGACGAGATGTGCTATTACGCCGAGGATAATTTAACAGAAATAAACTTTGAGGAATAATTGAAAGGATACCCCTATGCTTGAATACATTGACTCCCACGCCCACTATGATGATGAGCAGTTTGACTCCGACCGTGACGAGGTTTTGCACCGCGTACACGAGGGCGGCGTGCGGTATATCGTGAATATGGGCTGCAACCTTGAGCGCTCGCGGCTTTCGGTGGAGTATGCCGAAAAATATCCCTTTGTCTACGCGGCGGTGGGCATACACCCCGAAGATGTGGAGGGTACGCCCGAAAATTACCTTGAACAGCTGAAAAATTGGGCGGACAACCCTAAAGTCGTTGCAATTGGCGAGATAGGTCTTGACTATCATTATGAGGGCTACAACGCCGATTTGCAGAAGCGCATTTTCGAAGAGCAGCTTGACCTTGCCGACCGGCTGGGTCTGCCCGTGGTAATCCATTCCAGAGACGCGACGGGGGACACCATGGACATACTCCGCAGCCGCGGAAAGGTACGGGGCGTAATGCACTGCTTTTCGGGCTCTGCGGAAACCGCGAGGCAGGTGCTTGACCTTGGCATGAACATAAGCTTCACGGGTGTGCTTACCTTCAAAAACGCGAGAAAAGCCCTTGAAGCGCTGGCGGTCGTGCCCCTTGAACGGCTCATGCTCGAGACCGACTGCCCCTATATGGCTCCCGAGCCCAACCGCGGCAAGCGCTGCGACAGCGGCATGATAGTGCATATCATAAACAAAATCGCCGAGGTAAAGGGCGTGACACCCGAGGCTGTTGCAAAGCAAACTATGGAAAACACTTTGAGGCTTTTTGACAGGATAAAATGATGCTGACGGAAGGCAAAAACGGGACGGGAAACCCCGTCCCCTACAATTAGATTACGTTTTCAAACAAAAAGGCACCCTCAACCGAGAGTGCCTTTAATCATTCAATTACGAATTACGCATTAAGCATTCCGCATTAATTAGTACATTCCGCCTGCGGGCATTGCGGGAGCAGCAGGAGTCTCCTCCTTGATGTCGGCAACAAGGCTCTCTGTTGTAAGAACCATTGCTGCAACGGAAGCTGCGTTCTGGAGTGCTGAACGTGTAACCTTTGTGGGGTCAACGATACCTGCGGGTATCATATCTCCGTATGTCTCGCTGTATGCATCAAAGCCGTAGCCAACCTTTCTGGAGCGAACGATCTTGTCGAGAATTACGCTGCCTTCAAGACCTGCGTTTGCTGCGATCTGGCGAACGGGCTCTTCAAGAGCCTTGAGAACGATGGACGCACCTGTCTTTTCGTCGCCGTTCAGAGTTGCTGTAAGCTTTGAAACTGCGGGCATAGCGTTAACAAATGCTGTTCCGCCGCCTGCTACGATACCCTCTTCAACTGCTGCCTTTGTAGCTGCGAGAGCGTCCTCGATACGAAGCTTCTTTTCCTTCATCTCGACCTCTGTTGCAGCGCCTACCTTGATAACAGCTACGCCGCCGCTGAGCTTAGCAAGTCTTTCCTGAAGCTTTTCCTTGTCGAAATCGGAAGTTGTAGCCTCGATCTGAGCCTTGATCTGACCGATTCTGTCCTTGATATCCTGCTTAGCGCCTGCACCGTCAACGATGATGGTGTTTTCCTTGGTGATCTTGACCTGCTTAGCACGGCCGAGCTGTGTGATCTGTGTATCCTTAAGCTCAAGACCGATCTCCTCGGAGATTACCTGACCGCCTGTAAGGATAGCGATATCCTGGAGCATTTCCTTGCGTCTGTCGCCGAAGCCGGGAGCCTTAACAGCAACGCAGGTGAATGTGCCGCGGAGCTTGTTTACGATAAGCGTGGAGAGAGCCTCGCCCTCGATGTCCTCAGCGATGATAACAAGCTTCTTGCCGCTCTGTACGATCTGCTCAAGGAGGGGAAGAATTTCCTGAATGGAGGATATCTTCTTGTCTGTGATAAGGATGTAAGCGTCGTCGATAACTGCTTCCATCTTGTCTGTATCGGTAACCATGTAAGGTGTAATGTAGCCGCGGTCGAACTGCATACCCTCAACAACCTCGGAGTATGTCTCTGCAGTCTTGGACTCCTCGATCGTGATTACGCCGTCTGCGGAAACCTTTTCCATAGCCTCTGCAATAAGCTTGCCTACGCTCTCGTCGGCAGCGGAGTTTGCAGCAACGCTTGCGATCTCGTCGGAGCCTGCAACAGCCTTTGAATTGCCCTTGATAGCTTCAACAGCAGCGTCAACAGCCTTTGCCATACCCTTTCTTACAATCATGGGGTTAGCGCCTGCTGCGATGTTCTTCATACCCTCGCGGATAAGAGCCTGTGCAAGAAGTGTAGCGGTGGTTGTACCGTCGCCTGCTGCGTCGTTTGTCTTTGTTGCAACTTCCTTAACAAGCTGTGCGCCCATGTTTTCGAAAGCGTCCTCAAGCTCTATCTCTTTAGCAATGGTTACACCGTCGTTTGTGATAAGGGGTGCGCCGAACTTCTTGTCGAGAACAACGTTTCTGCCCTTGGGACCGAGAGTGATCTTAACAGTATCTGCAAGCTTGTCGATACCTGCCTGAAGAGCCTTTCTTGCTTCTTCGCCGTAAATAATATCCTTAGCCATAGTAAAAATCTCCTTTATAATAGTATTAAGTGGGTTATGTTATTCAACGATAGCGAGAATGTCGTCCTGACGGAGAATTGTGTACTCAACGCCGTCGACCTTTACCTCTGTGCCGCTGTACTTGGAAATAAGCACCTTCTGACCCTTCTTGACGAACATCTTTACTTCCTTGCCGTCAACCATTCCGCCGGGGCCGACCTCAACGATCTCCGCAACCTGGGGCTTTTCCTTTGCGCTTCCTGCGAGAATGATACCGCTCTTGGTGGTCTCCTCCGCCTCGGTCATTTTGATAACAACTCTGTCTGCAAGTGGTTTGATAGTCATAATAAAAAATCTCCTTTCGATTTATGTAAGTAATGCTTTAGCACTTTTGACTTAAAAGTGTTAGCACTCTTTCTTTTTGAGTGCTAATTATATTTTACCAACATTTCCGCAGAAATCAAGTATTTTCACAAACTTTTCAATTATTTTGGCATATTGCACAACTGCTTGTTTGTGTAATATACAGTTTTTAGCATATATGCATATCACATATACTTTTATATATTAAGCGACGGATATTACAGTCTTCAACAGAATAAAAAAGCATCAATACTCCATTTTACTCTCTGCCGCCGTAAAAATGAATTTTCTATTTTGTATTTTTAATCGTTATAGCAACATTTTGTTAAATTTACAAATAAGAAACATTTCAGACATTATATGTTCATTTGTTGTGTACAATATTTTGGTATAATTTGAATGTATAAAATTATGCTGGAATACACGTCTCACAAACGGAACAAGCTGTATTTTCCGTGCAAAATCCGGAAATTCCGCTCTTTATATTTCATTACAGCAATTGAAAGGATGAGTTAAATTATGTCACTGGGAAAAGTACTGGTAGTTGACGACGACAACAATATCTGCGAGCTTCTCAAATTATATCTCGAAAAGGAAGGCTACGGCGTTATTATTTCCCACGACGGCGATGAGGCGGTTGTGAAGTTCAACGCTCTTAAGCCTGACATCGTCCTGCTTGATATCATGCTTCCCGAGCTTGACGGCTGGCAGGTATGCCGCGAAATACGTAAAAAATCAAACGTGCCTATCATTATGATAACTGCAAAAAGCGAGACCTTTGACAAGGTTTTGGGTCTTGAGCTGGGTGCGGACGACTATATCGTTAAGCCCTTCGATACCAAGGAGGTAATCGCAAGAATCAAGGCGGTATCACGCCGTATCGGTCAGGCAAGCTCCGAGTCCGAGGTCAAGGAGGTCCGCTACGACAAGCTTGTGGTGAACATGACAAGATACGAGCTTCGCGTTGACGGCAAGGTCATGGATACCCCTCCCAAGGAGCTTGAGCTTCTTTTCTATCTTGCTTCCAACCCCAACCGCGTTTATACCCGCGACCAGCTCCTCGATGAGGTCTGGGGCTTTGAGTACTACGGCGATTCCAGAACTATCGACGTTCACATCAAGCGTCTCCGTGAAAAGCTTGAGGGCGTTTCCGATAAATGGGCTTTGAAAACAGTCTGGGGCGTAGGCTACAAGTTCGAGGCGGAAGAGGAAGCGAATGCGTAAAAGCATTTTTACCGAGCTTTTTTACCTGTGTGCAGCGGTTTTCCTTGCGGCTGTCGTATGTATATGCGCTGTCCTGCTTTTCGTTTCATGCGAATGTTACAAAGCCGAAAAACGGGATTACATGACAACGATAACGGAAAATGTTATCGGCGAGATAGTCAGCTATGCAGAAGGGCCTCAGACGGTTAACCGCGAAAAAATCAGAACCGCTTTTACAAAGGTTTCCGATTTTTCCGGCATTAATTACACACTTGTGAATTCTGACGGCGTTGCTTTGGTTTGTTCCGAAGCATCGCCGTGTTTGCATACGGATAAAAAACTCGGAGCAGAGCAGATAAGCCGTATCACGGAGAACGGTTTATATGAATTAAGCACCTTTAACGACTACTATGACAAGGATTATTTTCATGTTTCCTACAAAATAAACCTGAACGGAGTCCCCTTTTATCTTTTGGGTACGGTTTCCGTAAACTCCTTTAACAATTATTTCTTGAACCTTATTGTTATTTTGGTTACGGTCACGGCAATTATCACCGCGGCGGTGTTCCTTATTCTGTATGCCGCAACAAAGCGTATGCTCACGCCGATAAAGGAAATGACCGTTGCTGCAAGGCGCTTCGGTGAGGGAGACTTCTCGAAGAAGCTTCGCATTTCCGACGAGAACGAGCTGGGGTATCTTGCAAACTCCCTTAACGAAATGGCAAGCTCGCTCCAAGAAATAGAGCTGACCAGAAAGACTTTTGTTTCCAACGTATCCCATGAGCTTAAAACCCCCATGACCTCCATTGGCGGCTTTATCGACGGCATACTTGACGGCACTATCCCCGAGGAGCAGCACGAGCATTACCTGCGCATCGTGTCCTCGGAAGTCGAAAGGCTTGCAAGGCTTGTACGCTCAATGCTGAACATCTCCAAATACGAGGCGGGCGAGCTTACCCTTTCGACGGAAAACTTTGATATGCTCCCCGTTATCGTCAACACCCTTATGAACTTTGAAAAGCGCATCGAGGAAAAGCACATTGACATACGCGGTCTTGATACGACTCCCGTTTGTGTTAATGCCGATATCGACCTCATAAAGCAGGTGGTGTACAACCTTACCGAGAATGCCGTAAAGTTCGTCAACGAGGGCGGCTATATCGAGTTTGAGTTTTCGGAAAAAGAGGATATGTGCAGTATTCTTATCCGCAACAGCGGCGAGGGCTTGAAGGAAAACGAGATATCCAAGGTTTTCGAGCGCTTCTACAAGACGGACGAATCCCGAGGCATCGACCCCGGCGGAGTAGGTCTGGGACTTCCCCTTGTGCGCTCCCTGATAAAGCTTCACGGCGGAACGATACTCGTGCGAAGCGAGCCGGACCGCTACACCGAGTTTGAATTTACTCTGAAAAAGGCTTCATGCTAACCATGCCCAAATCGGGCAAAGGCAATGACCCGGAAAGGCTTTTATATGAATAATTTTGATGAAAACAACCCCATAAACGGCGAGCAGACCCCTGCTCCCGAAAGTCAAGCAGTTCCCGTAAATGACGGGCAGGACGTTGCTCCAGAAAGTCAAGCAAGTCCCGTGAACGGCGGGCAGGACGTTGCTCCAGAAAGTCAAGCAGCTCCCGTGAACGACGGGCAGGACGTTGCTCCCGAAAATCAAGCAGCTCCCGTAAATGACGGGCAGGACGTTGCTCCCCAAAATCAAGGCAACCCCTTTGCCGAAGAAAAACCCGTTTTAGGGCAGTATGCTTCGGCGCAGAATGTTCCGCCATACGGAGTTCCTCCACAGAACACGGGTATGCCCGGCGGCGTTCCTTACGGTCAGTATCCGCCGCCCTATGCAAACGGTCAGATGTACGGCGCATATCCTCCGCCCCCCGTTCCCCCCGTGGCACCCAAAAAGAAGCGGTTTTCCCTTGGCTGTCTGTGGGCGATTATCGGTACGGTGGCTGTAATGATTGTCATTATAATGGTACTCGCCGTGCTGATAGCAGGCAAATCGGGCAAGCAAGACGGCAAAAACGACAAGACCGACACGACAAGCATTTTCGGCGACAATCTCCAGACTCAAGAGGCGGAGCGCGTTGTTATAGAGCTTCCCACGGTTGAAAAGCCTGTGCTTAAAGAGGAGCTGTACCAAAACAAGGAGACGGGGCTGCTTACTGCCGCAGGCGTTGCGGAGATGATACTCCCCTCACAGGTGCGCATACAGATATTCGGCGATGTTCCCTATGCGCCGCTGTCCTCGGGCTCGGGCGTGATACTTACCGCTGACGGGTATATCCTCACAAACGCCCACGTTGTTGACGGTGCTGTAAAGGTAACTGCCGATTTTTACGATGGAAGCTGCGAGGAAGCCGTTATTGTCGGCATTGACAAGAAAAGCGACCTTGCTGTGATAAAGGTAGGACGTGAGGACCTTACTCCTGCCGAAATAGGAAAGTCCTCGTCGCTTGTCATCGGCGAGGAGGTTGCCCTTGCAGGCGCAGGCGGAGGCTTTGTGAACACCGTTACATACGGTCACGTTACGGGTCTTGACCGCGAGATAAACACCGACTACATCACAAGCTCGGAGATAAACTGTATTCAGACCGATGCGGCGCTTAATTTCGGCAATTCGGGCGGCGCGCTGGTAAATATGTACGGTCAGGTGGTGGGCGTACCCGTTGCGCTGATGAACCATGAGCGGTATGAAAACATCGGCTTCTGCATTGCAATTGACGACGCCGTGCCTATTGCTGAGGAGCTTATTGCCAAGGGGTACGTTTCAAAGCGCGCGCGAATTGGCATAACCTATATCCCCATCGGCGACGCTGCCGCAAGCGAATACGGCATAAAGGCAGGCTTGTGCGTAATGGAAATCGACCCGACCTGCAATGCGGCGTACTCGGGAATTATGCCTTACGACATCATTACACACCTTGACGGTGTACGCACCTACGGCGCAGACGAAATTTTCGGCGTTCTTGCGGATAAGCGCCCCGGGGACACGATAACCGTGACGGTTTACAGAAAGACGGTCACAAACGAGATAAGCGAGTTTGACGTTCAAGTCATGCTTGAGCAGGACGTTTCCACCGTTTCGGGGTACGACTCTTCCGCAACACATGATGACTACATCGGCAGGGATATAATCAAGTAACAAAAAAACGGATGGGTTTAAATCTGTTCAAAGTGCAAACAAAACATAAAATTAACGGGCGGCTGATAGCCGCCCCTACTATTGAAATGGTGTGTTTTAATCATTTTGTAGGGGCGGATATAATCCGCCCGAAAAAACTAAAACGGATGGGTTTAAATCCATCCGTTTTTTATTTCCAACCGTCTGTAAGACGTCTGCAAAGTGCTTTTCCGATGTTTGCAAGAGGCTGCTGCTCCGAACAGGCACCCAGCTTATACGCCTCCATGGGCATACCGTATACGATACAGCTTTCCTTATCCTGCCCGATAGTATACGCGCCGTTACGGTGCATTTTCAGAAGTCCCTTTGCGCCGTCAGCGCCCATGCCTGTCATAATAGCGCCGATAGCCTTTTTTCCTGCGACCTCCGCGACGCTGCTGAACATCACGTCCACCGAGGGGCAATGACCCGACACCTTTTCGCCCTGATAGCACTTCACATAGTAGCCCTTTGCGTCCTTTTTCAGCTCCATATGAAGTCCGCCTGCCGCGATAAGGCATATTCCCGGAGCAAGTCTGTCGCCGTCTGCCGCTTCCTTTACGTGTACCGCGCAGCACTTGTCAAGGCGGTCGCTGTACATTTTAGTGAACACGGGGGGCATATGCTGAACCACCAGCACAGGCGGCATTGTTTCGGGGAAAGATTTGATTATGCACTCCAAAGCGTCTGTACCGCCCGTTGAAGCGCCCAAAGCAACTATATACCCCTCGTTTCCACGCTGTACAAGACCTGCGATGTCCTCCCGTGACGGGAGATTTGGCATGACCTTGCCCGACTTTGCAGAGCTTACGGGAACAACGCCGTCAACTCTTTCGGACGCCGCGGCAGCAGCCGAAGAAGGGGCTTTCTGTATATGCTTGTTAGATGCAAGTATTATCTTTGTACTCAAAAGAGTACAGAAGGTTTTCATTTCCATGCTTGTGCGTGGCTTTTTCATAAAAGCCGCCGCGCCTGCCTCAAGAGCCTCTGCCTCGTTTGACGTACTCGACATTATGATGCAAGGCAAGGGATACTGCTGCATAAGCTGCCGCAGAAATGTCAGACCGTCCATTTTGGGCATAACAACGTCCATAACCAGAACATCGGGCTTCAGCTCCTCAATTCGGTCTCTTGCTTCAAAGGCGTCGGAAGCCTCTCCGACTATCTCGATATTGCTCATGGAAGAAAGCGCGTTGACAACGCCCGTGCGAAAAACCGTTGAATCGTCAACGATAAGCACTCTGACGGTTTTTTTGATGGGTTGTCTGTTTATCATAATATAAAAGCTTCTTTCAGATACTTTGCGCCCGAATTACCGACTGCTTGTAAAAAGCGGACGGATACTCGGCTGCTTGGGTTTATCGGACAGCTTTCTGTAAACGGCAGGCTTCACGTAGGTATACCGCGTGTTCTTGCCTGCGCTTTCCGCATGGCCGATATAGAGGTAGCCGCCCTCCTTTGTCACGTCGTAGAAACGGTCGATAAGGGCATTTTTCGTCTCCTGCTCGAAATATATCATAACGTTTCGGCAGCTTATAAGGTCGTAGGTTTTTCCCACAGGTATTTTATCCATAAGGTTGAACTGTCTGAATGTTATCTTTCTGCGCAGGCTGTCGATGACCTGATAGCTTTTGTCGTCCAGCTTCTTGAAATATTTGCTAAGCCACGCCTGGGGAACGTCCTTGAGCAGTTCCTCGGTATAGATACCGTTCTGCGCCGTTTTCAGCACGTCGGTGTCAAGGTCTGTTGCAAGCAGGCTGTAATTCCACTGGGACGCCCTTGCGCCGAAGTAGTCCTCGATAGTCATTACCAGCGTATAAGGCTCCTGCCCCGTTGAGGAGGCTGCGCACCAAATGTCGATGGTACGGGTCTTGGCGTTCTGCTGCTCCAGATAGGGGAGTATCGTTGTTTTGAGGAACTCAAAATGCTCCGGCTCCCGAAGGAAAAAGGTGTGGTTTGTGGTAAGCTTGTTAACCAGCTGCATGGTCTCGTTGCCGGTTCTGTCCGCAAAAGCAAAGTCAATGAACTCCTTGAAGCTTTTGAAGCCCCGTGCCGTAACCATATTGGAAAGTCTGCCCTCAATAAGCACACGCTTTTTTTCAAGATTTATTCCGTAGTTTTTCTTCATATAGTCAACAAGACGGTTAAAATCATCGTCTGTTAATTTAAGCATATGCTCACCTCGTTATTTTTAATCAAGAATAAGCTTGTCGCAGTCAAGAAGCAGTCTTATGCCGCTGTCCATGTTGATTATCGACTTGATATAGCGGTTTGTGTTGACGTTCTTTGAGTCGGGGGTCTTGCTGATATCGCCCTGCTTTACAACGATTACCTCCTGAACTCTATCAACGATTATGCCGACCTGCTCGCCGCCCTCGAACTCCAGAACGATAATGCAGGTCCTGTCGTCGTAAGGGATCTCGTCCATACCGAAGCGCTTTCTCACGCTTATAACGGGAACGACCTTACCTCTGATATTGATAACGCCCTTGATATGGTCGGGAATTTTCGGAACAACGGTTATCTGCTCGATACCGATGATCTCGTTTATATATTTTATTTCTATGCCATAAATTGTCTCGCCGATGTTAAAGAACAGGACCTCAGCCCCGTCCGCAGCGTATCCTGTGGTTTTTACAGCGTTATTTTCTCCCATTTCTGACCGTCCTTTCAGATGCTAATGTAATTTTAGAGCAGACCCTCGGCTTTCCCCGAAGGTCTGCGCATATTCTATCAGAAATCACTTATGATGTTGCTGACGTCGAGGATGATAGTGATGGAGCCGTCGCCCAGAATGGAGCAGCCAGCCATACCGTGCTGCTTAACGTTATAGTTGTTGAGCAGAGCGGAGAACGGCTTAACAACCACCTGCTGCTCGCCGATAAGCTCGTCTGCAAACAGGCAGGCACATCTTCCCTCGGTCTCGGCAAGGATAACGATACCCTCGTAGAGATTGTCCGTGCCGGGTTTAAGGTCATAAAGCTCGTAGAGTCTGATAAGCGGGAAGCACTCGCCTCTTATCATTATCATCTCCTTGCCGCTTGTATCCTTGACAAGCTGGTTGGGCTTAACCTTAAAGGACTCGCGGATAGAGTTGATGGGAATTGTGAAGATGGAGTCGCCCACGGATACCTCCATGCCGTCCACAATTGAGAGTGAGAGAGGTATCTTGATGATGAAGTTTGTTCCCTCGCCCAATTTGGAGTCAACGGATACCGTGCCGCCGATCTTCTCGATATTCTTTCTAACAACGTCCATGCCCACGCCTCTGCCCGAATACTCGGTCACCTGCTCGTTTGTGGAGAAGCCGGGAAGCATGATCATGTTAAGTATTTCTTTTTCGGTATATTCGCTTGCAGGCTTTGTGAGTATGCCGTTTCTTTCAGCCTTTGCAAGTACCTTTTCGGGGTTGATTCCTGCGCCGTCGTCGGCAACCACGATGATAACCTCACCCGAGGAGTTATACGCGGAAAGAGTGATCTTGCCCTTGGGGGACTTTCCTGCCGCGATTCTGTCCTCAACATTGTCCTCGATACCGTGGTCCATGGAGTTTCTTACCATGTGCATGAGGGGGTCGTTGAGCTGGTCGATAATGGACTTGTCCACCTCGGTCTCTTCGCCCTCGAAGATAAGGTCAACGTCCTTGCCGAGCTTTACCTTCATATCTCTTACGATACGGGTCATCTTGTTGAACGCACCCGACAGAGGTACCATTCGGATAGACATTACCGTATCCTGAAGCTCGCTGTTAAGCTTTCTGAGCTGTCTTGCGGCTTTCTGGAAGTTATCCAGACGCAGACCCTTAAGGTCGGGGTTGGAGGTTACCATAGCCTCGGTAATAACGATCTCTCCCACAAGGTCAAGGAGGGTATCCAGCTTGTTAAGGTTAACGGAGATAAGGGACTGCTTTGCTCCGCCGCCCTTCTGAGCGCCCAGCATATTGTTGATCTGCTCGGTTGTTTTCTTACTGTCCGCAGCGGGAGCAGCAGCCTGGGGCTTTGTCTCCGCAGGCTTTTCGGCAGCCTTGGCAGGCTCAGCCTTTGTTTCCGCAGCAGTCTGCGGTGCAGGCGTATCCTCAGCCGCAGGAGCGTCCTCCATAATCTCGTAAGCCTTTACGCTGGGGGTGCTTTCAATTATCTGAAGAACCATTTCGGGCTTTTCGGAAGCAAAATGCACAACAAAGCCTTCCTCGATTATCGTCTTGGAGGTCTCGGCGTTTTCCTCGATGTCAGCAGGCTCGAAGGACACGCTGTCGCACACCTCGCGGATATTGTTCACAACAAGGAGCGCTCTGAGGTTTTCCATCTTGCAGTCGTCGTCGAAGTGGACTCTTACCGTAGTAAGACCGCTTGCCGCAGCAGGTGCGGAGGACGCAGCTGCAGTTCCTCTTGCGGTGACCTCGCAGCTTCTTACGTTGGGTGTTGTTCTGATTATTTCAAGAACAGCGTCGGTCGCAGTGCCGTTTGCAGGAGTAAACCTTACGGTAAAGCCGTTTTCGATGATATCCTGAGCGGTTTCGCTGTTATTTTCAATATCGGCAGGAAAATATTCAAGCTTTGAGCATGACTCGGTTATCCTGTTGATGACAAGAAGCGCTCTGAGATTTTCCATCTTGCAGTCCTCGTTAAAGAACACCAGCACCTCTGTCTGTTCGGCAGCAGCCTTAGATGCCGCAGGCGCAGCAGCAGCCTGTGCCGGAGCAGCCTGTACGGGAGCAGCCTCCGCAGGAGCACCGCCTTTAAGTACAGCCACAAAGCTTTCGATCTTGTTCATCTGGTCGGAAAAATCGGTCTGTGTGTATTCGTCCTCCTGAAGAAGCTCGATCTCCGCCTTCATAAGGTCGGAAGCGTTGAACACAAGGTCGTAGAGCGATTCCATAGAGGAAATAACGGGATGCTCTTCTCTTATTATGTAGAACATATCCTCGATCGCATGGGCAAGCTTGGACATATTGTCAAGCCCCATCATTGCAGATGAACCCTTGATCGTGTGCATGGTGCGGAAGATCTCGTTGATCTCTTCTTCACCGAAGCTGCTTTCGTTTTCGGTTTTCATCAGAATCTGGTCAAGCTGTTCAAGAAGCGTAGTGGTTTCAAACACATACATATCCGCCATTGCTTCCATGCCTGCTTCAAATTTTGCCATAAAAACACCTGCCTGTTACTTTAATGTTTCCCCGACGGGGTCAATTGTTATTATAAATAGTATATACTGCCTGTAAAAAACGGCAGCCAATATTCGGAAAATGTAAAATGATACACCATTCCACAATATTATTTTATTATATTTTTAATTATACTATAAAAAACTCTTTACTACAAGCGAAAAATGCAATATAATAAGAATAAAGCGGAAAAATTTTTAGGGGGATTTTCGTTCAAAATTCACAAAAAATTGGGATTTTAAGCACAAATTCATAAATTTTTTGTTTTATCATGGTTTTGATTACCATAATTAGAAATGATTTTCCATTAATTTTCCGGGAAAGGAGCAGCAGTATATGTCAGATCTTTTGAGAATAACCACCCCTGTTGCCCCCAAGGACTATACCTTTAACCAAGGTGTAAAGCCGCAGACACCCGAACAGGTATTTGAACTGGGAAATGTTGACTATATTAACAAGACCAACACCCGTGACGAACAGCTCGGCGAGCAGAATCTGAAGGATCAGACGGGAACGGGGCTTCCCAATCTGAATACGGCGATACTGAAAGACCCTGCGCTGACCGCCGTGCTTCTGAAAGGGCTTGTGGGCAAGGACGCTATGGCGGCGGTGGAGGCGTCGGGAAATGTCGAGCTTCTGAGCAAGGTCACGGAATTTGCCGACGAGATACTGCTGTCGCCCGAAAGCATTGCGGCGGATATACTCCGTCAGCAGGGCGAGGCGACAATGTTCAGCGGAGAGCTTTGGGCGGCTCTCAAGGACATGGTCTCGGGGCTTGCGGGAACAGCGGCGGAGGGGGAAATAAACGCTGCAGTTCTTGATTTTCTGAAAGCGGCAGCTTCGGCGGAATCGCGTGAAAGCGTGCTTTCCTCCATATCCGCAGGACTTCGCTATCTTGCAAAGGAGACGGCTCAGAGCCGCGACCTTGCGACCCTGCTCAATCAGACCGCCGACAAGCTTAATGCGGAAAATTTCAGCGTGGTGAAAAACGACGTTCTCGCCCTTGTGAATTACCTTGAAAAAAGCCTGCTGTTAAACAACAAGACTCAAAACCTTCTGTCTCTCATTACATACAATCTATCCCGTTTCAACGGCAGCAACACCGATTTGGGCGAAAGCTTTCAGGCGATACTCAACATGGCTCCCGACGCAGAAACGGCGGATAAGCTGAATTTGCTGTTCACCAAGTTTGTGGAGCAGGCGAATATCCCCTCGGAGGTAAAGCTTTCGGCATTGCAGGATAACCCGTCGGCTTCGGCTCAGCGCTCCATGACCATGCTGACGAACCGTCTTGCGGAGGCGGTAAACCAAGGCTTGCAAAAGATTGCTCCCGAGGAGCTTTCCCGAAATTTAAGCAGGATAAATGTTAACAAGGGTACGGAGTCCATCAAGGAGATACTTTCGCCGTTGATACCCGATAACATGAAAGGCGCTCTCAACACCCTTATACGCAGCTTTGAAAGCAGCAAAGACCTTAACACACTTATCGACCGTCTGAGCATTATCGTAAACAAGATAGACAACATGGAGTCAAAGGTGACCGTTGCACAGAGCATAAACCTTGTGCTTTCGGATATGGCGCAGGCGGTTGGGGTAAACTACCGTCCGCCCACGACAATGGAAAATATGCTTGATTTCCTGCTGAAAAATATCAACGACCCGTCGCTGAAATCTCTTTCGGCGCTGAACAGCTCGGAAATGCTCCAAAGCTTTCTTACCTCGCCGGGAGTGTTCACGCCGCTTTTGCACTTCCTTGTGCCGATGGATATGGACGGGGTAAAGGCTTTCGGCGAGCTTTGGGTAGACCCGGAGGCGGAAAACGGCGGCGGTACGCAGGAGGATTCAAACCACCTGTTCCTCTGCTTTGAAATTGAAAATACGGGCTATTTCGAGCTGGAGGTCTACACAGGCGGAAAGAACATAAGCGTGGCGCTGCTGTGTCCCGAGGGAACGGAGCGCACCTTTGCGCCGCTGAAAAACGCCGTGCCCGAAATTGCGGCGGCTTGTGGATACAGCGCGGAGAAAACCGTCATCGGACCGCTGAAACGCAGGCGCGACCTTACAAATGTATTCCCCAAGCTAAAGGAAAGGAGGAGCGGTCTGAATGTCAGCATATAGAGGAAAAAAGCCAAGCAACGCCGCTGTTGCGCTGAAATACAACCCCGAAAAGGACTACACTCCCATAGTTGTGGCTTCGGGGCACGGTCATGTTGCGGAGAAGATAATTAATCTTGCGGACGAAAACGGCGTTCCCGTGTTCCGCGACGATTCGGCGGCGGCGCTCCTTACCATGCTCAATGTGGGGCAAGGTATCCCTCCCGAGCTTTATCAGGTTGTGGCAGGGATTTATGTGCAGGTGATGAAGCTTGCAAAGGAAAAAAATCAGAGCGGTTACTGATTTAAGAATAATTTTGGGCGGCTTTTTGCCGCCCGTTTTATTTGTATAGGGTAATATTTGTAGGGCATCAGCGAAGCGAGAGTAAAAGTTTCGTCCACCTTTTCAAAGGTGGCGGTTTCCAAAGGCAGAGCCTTTGGTCGCCGTCCGCAGACGGCGAAACTCCCCAACTTGCGCCCGCAGGCGCCCGAAAAAACGGAGCAAGGGGTGAAAAATGCGACAGCATTTTGAGGGGAGGCGAACAAGACCGCCTCCCCTTGTTTGGCATCAAGAATAATTTTTCTTCAAAACAGTCCGGTGGACTGTTTTGAACGGAGCATAGTTTTTGTAGGGGACGGGGCTCCCGTCCCGTTTATACGGAAAAGGTCGGGCGGATAATATCCGCCCCTACAAAAAACTATTCACTAAAATTTACTTT
>JAGAUA010000045.1 GCA_017847885.1 Oscillospiraceae bacterium | reverse complement strand
GCTTCCTGCGGTGTATATTCGTAGTAAGAGTCTTGACGGTAAAATTTTTTACTGCAATTTATCGGACGAGAGCAACGATATCAATTATTCACTTAATGAGCCGTTGCTTGCTTTGAACAAGATCGCAAAAACTGTAAATACTGAAAAGTGCGTTTTTCGTAAAGACGTGGAAGAAGCTGAAAGAGCAATAGCTACGCTTGGCGATATTGCGAAAAATATGCTTGTGCCATTTTCGTTCAGGGAGATAGAATAGTGGCAATCATAAAACACATTTCCATTAAAGCATCTCCCCTTGCTTTGCTGAAATATATTACAGGTGAAACAAAAGACGAAGAAGTGAAATTTATTACAGGCTTGAACTGCTCCGAAGAAGCGGAGTCGGCGTATATGGAAATGGGGATTTGCTATCAAAGCTTTGCAAATGAAAAATTCTTTGCACGAAGAAATGACAGCGGAAAGCAGAAAGTTAAAATGCACCACTACATTCAATCGTTCAGCAAAGGTGAAATTTCTCCCGAAGAAGCACACAGGATTGCGATAAAATGGGTGGAAAGTGTTTTCGGTACGGAACATCAAATCGTAGTTGCAACCCACACAGACAAAGACCATATTCATACGCATTTTGCTGTAAATGCGTATTCGCTGACGGGCAAGCATTGGATTGACAACAAGAAAACGCTGAAGCAATGCAGGGATATTTCCGACAAAATTGTGCGTGAACATAATTTGAGCGTTATTAAAAATCCAAGTCGAAACAAAAACACCAGCTATGGAGAGTGGCTTGCAAGACAGAACGGTACATCGTGGAAAGCTAAACTTTGTGATGACATAGACCGCTTGATTTTGCAGGATAATGTAAAGGATATATCTGATTTAATCAAGGAACTGCAAAATTGCGGTTACGAGGTTACACAGCATAAATATCTTTCGGTGAAGCCTACTTATCTGAAAAATCGTAAGGCTGTCAGAACTCTGCATTTGGGTGACGGGTACGGTCTGGAGGAATTGCAGTATCGTATTGAAAACAAGGATATGGAAATGCCGATTTCCGAAGTTGCGAAATATGAAGGTGTGCAGAGAGATTACGCTCTTTGTCTGCGTAGTTTGCAGATTAAATTGTACCGCAAGGAACAGGATTGGCACAGGGTTACATACGGTGAGTTAAGAAGAAATGCGGAGTTGCTGAATTATGTTTGCAGTAATAATATTCATTCCAAAGATGAATTTGAAAATATGGTTAATACTGCTGCCGAAAAGGCTGATGAACTGAAAAAACAAATCAAGAAAACGAAAGAAAAAATCCGTGTTCTTGAAATTTACGATAAAAACGATAAAATGCTTTTAACTCTGAAACCCGAACTTGAAGGGTTGTGTGAAAAATATGATAAGGCTGTTTCCGAAAAGAAAGAGATTTCGGGAAATTACAGAACTTTTATACGTCAGCTTGAGAGTGATTATGAGGTTATTTTACGCAAGGCAAAGACGGAACTTGAAGCTTATGAGGAAGAATTACGCAAACCGCCGAAACGTGAATTTACGGACGTTGTCAGGGATATGTCTGTTTGGGCGGAAAGGGTTATTGCAACAGAAAGAAAATATAAAAAGGTTGAAACAGAAAGAAATATTCAGCCGAGAAATTATGACAGACAGGAAGGCAGGTGATATATGTGGCAAAGGAAAGGATTATTCAGAAAACGGAGAACAACATCAAGGTTACGATACATATTCCCGAAAACGTCAGCGAGAGCGTTAAGCGTAACCGTATCAATCAGATTTATGATATTTTGAAGGCGAGTGACAAGCCCCCAGCCCCCGACAAGACGGCATAAAATATTTTTAAAAATCGCTTTAAAGCGTTGAATTGTAAAGCCGATTATGCTATAATAGAAATACATAGAAATACAACGTATAATCGGCTTTCATAATATGGAGGTTGATTTTAATGAGCAAATTTACAGCAATTTATGTGCGTCGTTCGGTAAGTGATAAGGACAAGGGCAACAACTCCTTATCCATTGACGCACAGCGTGAAGAATGTATCCGTTATGTTGGAGAGGAGGCAGATTACAAGGTTTACTGCGATGACGGCAAGTCAGGCAAGGACGTTTACCACAGACCCGAATTTATGCAGATGATGTCCGACGCAAAGGACGGTTTGATTGATAAAATCGTGGTTAAGAAGTATGACCGTTTCAGTCGTAATATGCGTGAATACCTTAATATTACGGACGAACTTGACCGTTATGGTGTTGGCGTTATTTCACTTTCCGAGCCTTTTAACACGGAAACAAAAGAGGGCAGAATGATGAGAAATAATCTGCTTAACTTTGCGGAATTTGAGCGTGAAACCATTGCGGCGAGAGTTAAGGACGCTTACAGCACAAAGGCGGTGGAAACGGGGTTTTATCAGGGAGGTAAAATGTTCTTCGGCTTTCAGTCAAGCAGGCAGACTATAAACGGTAAAACAGGAAGTGTTCTTGTTCCGAGTGAAGCGGCACAGACGGTTATTGCGGCTTATGAGGTTTATAAAAATCCTGATACTTCGTTATCCGATGTGGTAAATCATATTAAAGAGCATAATCTTCCGTCCTCTGCAACGGAAAGTGTAGGAGTGATACACAGAAGTATGGACAGGAGCGAGATTTCAAGGATACTTGAAAATCCTTTGTATGTTCGAGCTGATAAAAATGTTTATGCTTTTTTCCTGTCGAGAGGCTACACAATGATTGATGATATTGACGCTTATGACGGTATTCACGGTTTGATGTGGCATAAACGTGATGAAGAAAACAGATTTATCAAGGTAGGTTATCACGAGGGGCTTGTTGATTCGGAAACGTGGCTTTCGGTGCAAGATAAAAAGGCTCATAATCACAAGCTTCCACAATCAAGAGGGCATATCAAATCTTGGCTTGTGGGACTTACAAAATGCGGACACTGCGGTAGAGCTTTGCTCATAGCATATTCACACAATGCTGACAAGAGCAAGATTTGGAGATATTATGACTGCACAGGAGTTAAAACAATCAAGGGGTGCAGCAGAAAAAAATCAAGATTAAAGTTGCGTCCTGATAATATTGAACAAGCTGTATATGAGGCTATGAAAGAGCATATTGCAGAATTTGAAATATCACGAAACAGCACGTCAAGCAGGTCTGCTGAAGCTGAAAAAATCCGTGCTGAACTGCTCCGCATTGACACTGACAGCAAGAAGCTGATTGACAGGCTTATTGACGCTGATGATGTGCTTTTCGGATATATTCAGGACAAAATAAGCGAACTTCACGCAAAGAAAAACGAGTATGAAAAGCAGCTTCTTACCATTGAACGCAAGGTTAAAAAGATTGACACCAAGCCTATACTTGACCCACTGAACAGATGGGACGAGCTTTCAATGGAAGAAAAGAACGCTCTTGCAAAGGTTATGATTGACAGGATTGATGTTACCGATGAGGACGGTATAAATATTCATTTCAGTTTTTGATAAAAAATTCGTCGGAGATGAATGGGTTTCTCCGACGGTGAATTTAAAGATTTTTAATAGATAGCTTGTGAGTATGGGCGTGCCGAAGCCGACAACTATCCTTTTCCCTTTAAGGTCTTCAAGAGAATTGAACTCGATATTGTTGGAAACAAGCAGCGCGTGTTCAAGATAGTTGTTTACGCTTGCAAGTATCTTAACATCTATTCCGTTTGACGCAGCCGTAATCGCAGGCTGGTCGCCGTAAACGGTAAAGTCTATCGCTCCCGAAGCAAAAGCCTCGTTCACCGCAGGACCTGCAAGAGCAAAGCCCTGCACCTCCAGCTTATAGCCTGCCTTTTCAAGCTCCTTGTCGAAGAATTTTTCCACCTGAGCAATTGAGGCGCTTTCCATTGCCATTCCGTTTGCACCCGGAACGCCCAGCGTTATTGTTGTAAGCTCCGCGCTTTTTTCGGTGCCTTCTCCTGCTGCGGAAGTGTTTTCGGTCTTGCCGCCGGAAGCCGCGCAGGACGCCAAAGTAAGTGTCATTGCAGAAGCGGCGATAACCGCAAAAATTTTCTTGATATTGATTTTTTTCATAATAATTATCCTTTCAAATTGATTTTTGTGTTGATTATTTGTAAGCAGCGTTTTCAACATCGCCTGCTTGAATTATATTGAGTTATCATAAAATCTCTCCTTAAATACTGTACTCAACGTTGGGAACTTCCTCGTTGAAGAAGTGGTTGTAGATTTTCTTCTTGTAATAGTTGAAATCGGAAGTGCCGCGTATTCTTGCATTGCTTCCGCTTATCTCGATGACCTCCTCTATCTGTCCGGGTCTTGCCGACATCACCACCACCTTGTTCCCGAGAACTATTGCCTCGTCTATATCGTGTGTGACCATTATCATGGTGGTGTGTTCCTCCTGCTGTATGCGGAGTATCTCCTTCTGCATCTGAACTCTTGTAAGTGCGTCAAGTGCGCCGAATGGCTCGTCAAGGAGAAGAAGCTGGGGACCCGTTACAAGACCTCTTGCAATTGCCGCTCTTTGGGACATTCCTCCCGAAAGCTGGGACGGGTACGCGTTTTCAAAGCCGTTCAGCTGCACAAGGTCTATATGCTTTTGTACTGTCTCCGCCCATTTTTTCTGTCCTTTTTGTCAAGTCCGAAGCCGATGTTATCCTTTATTTTCAGCCACGGCAGCAAGCGGTGCTCCTGATATAACATGCCGCAGTCCGTATCGGGGGACTCGACCTTTTTCCCGTTCCTTGTCACTTCCCCGTCAGAATATTTCACAAGCCCCGCAATTATTTTCAGCAGCGTTGATTTACCGCAGCCGCTATGCCCCACAATTGTAACAAACTCGCCTTTTTTACTTCAAGGTTTATATCGCGGAGTATTTCTATGCTTTTTCCTTCAACCTCAAAGCGCTTGTTAAGGTGCTTGATATCGAGACTAAGCTCACTCATTTCAGCCACGCTCCCTTCTTTTTCTTTCCCACGGCGTAAGCAGCTCAAATACAACGGAAAGAATTTTGTCCATTAAAATTCCGATGATACCGATAACTATCATGTCCACGATAACAACGTCGGATTTCATCATTGTTCTTGCATAGCTTAGCTTGTAGCCTATGCCCGAGGTGGAAGCAATAAGCTCTGCCGCAACGACCGCCATCCACGATACTCCCAGACCAAGCCTAAGCCCCGTCTGAATGTGGGGCAGCGCATGGGGGAGATACACTCTTATAAAGGTTTTCCAGCGGTTCAGCTTATACATTTTTGCAACCTCCACATATTCAAGAGGCGTGCCGCTTATGCCGCTGAGAGTGTTGACCATGACGGGAAAAAAAACCGCGATAACGATTATAACTATCTTTGAAAGCTCGCCTATGCCGCACCACAATATCAGCAGGGGTATCCACGCCATAATGGGTATCTGTCTTATGGTCGTGACCGTAGGCTGAAATATTTTCAGAGCAGTCGAGCTCATTCCCATTACCGTGCCGAGAGCCACGCCGAGGATTGCCGCAGCAGCAAATCCCTCTATCACTCTTGTAAGGCTGATTATCAGGTCGCTTTTCAGCTCTCCCGAGCGTACAAGCTCGACGAAGCAACTTATTACCGTGCTTATCCTTGGCAGGATGCTCTCGGGCGTGCTTCCGTGATTTGTTGCATACCACCAAAGAAAAACTATCAGCACGGGAATTACCGACCCCAGAAGTATAGTCTTTATTGTCTGTACTTTCTTTTTCATATGTTCCGCCCTTTTCATTGTATTCCTATCGGAATAATATGTTTTACTGCGGATATTTTATCATGCATAGTGAAACAAATCAAGCCGCAAAACTGAAAACGATTGCAGTTTTGCGGCTTGCGCCTGTAATATTTGCTTAAATTTAAGGGAAATCACTCATTTCGGCTTGCTTTGCAAAGCTTGGATACGTTTGTTGGTGTCTAAAACTGCAAACGTTGTCAGTTAAAATTTGCCGATATATCGTGGTTGAAATCTCAGACTTTGCGCCTGCAAGAAATAATACGGTAGTTTTCAGCAAACGTTTGCAAATGCTGAAAATATGCACAAAAAAAGCCTGCCGCAACAATATTCCGGCGCGGCAGAATTCTCATATGTAATATTCGCAGCTCATGGAATTGTTTATATTGCTGCAGCTTTCGCGGATAATGAGAGTTGTTTCAAGTTCTATTTTCGCAGTAGTGCGGTGACTGCCGTTTATCCTACTGCTGAGAAGGGAAAGTGCAAACCTTATCATTTCCTCTTTGGGAAGTGAAATCGTTGTAAGCATGGGCTTTGTGTACTTTGCTTCCTCAATATCATCGCTGGATATTACCGACGGACTATAATATCCGCCCTTATACTTTTTGAGGCATCTAAGCATTCCCACCGCAATAATATCGTTGGCACAGTATATCGCAGTAGGAGCATTTTTTTGATGAATGAACTTGTCCATAGCAAGATACCCCGTGTTTTCATCGGGATTTGCGTTGATTATGTTATCAATGTTCATTTCAAGGTTGTACTTGAACATTGCGTTCTGATAACCGCGGAAACGCGATTCGTTGTAGCAGTTCCCCACATAGCCTATCTGCCTGTGACCCAGCCCCACCAGGTACTCCACAGCCTTTGCAGCCGTTTTTCGCCGTCGCATATCAGCTCATCAACGGCATAATTTGTGGAATTGCGGTTTATCGAGACAATGTTTTTGGTTATGCGTTTGAGAGAATTTATCACCGCAGGAAGGCATTTGCCGATGATAACAATGCCGTTAAAGGTCAAGCCGTCTTTAAGCAGCATATCGTCGATGACCTTGTTGACGTTCACATTGGTCATCATTTCATCGTCCGAGAAGAACGGTCTGTAAAATATGCCCGAAATGATAAACGAGTGATTATGCACCTCTACCTCGCATATCCGAAGCAGCTCCCTGAAAAACGGGGCGGTCTCATCGGCATCGGTTCTTGTTATCAGTATCACTATTTTAGAAATGTTTTTGTTGTCGCCGCTTCCCGATTTAAGCCTTCGGGCGGCTTCATTGGGGATATAATCAAGCTTTCTGGCAGCGTCAATTATTTCGCCCCTCAGCGTTTCGGGTCTGCACTTGTAATTGGGATTGCTCAGCACTCTTGAAACTGTCGAGACGGATACGCCTGTCATTTCCGCAATTTTCTTTATTGACATACAAATCACCCCAAATATATACTATTTCTATATGTTTTATATATTATACTATATTCGGCAATATCTGTCAAGTACAAAAAAAATAAATGCCGAAAATTATTTGCTTTTTCGGCATTTTAATTTGTTATATTGTACTGAAATTTGTCGGTTATATCCTGCGCGCTTTCTGAAAGTATTCTTACACATTCACCCTTGTACGCCCGTGTGGAACAAACATCGGAAGCATTGGCGTGTTCGGTGTTGTAGATATACATCATTCCCGAATGTGAGTTTCCCTCAAAATGTCCGATGCCGTCAAGCTTTGTTTCCGAGGGGAGCAGCCTTACATTGTCAAGAAAGACAAGCTTTCCTGCGACATATACGGCTGTTCTTGACCGATAGCTTTTGAAAGCAAAGCTTTCGTTCATGGCAGTTCTTCCGCACGAAAAAATATCCTGCATGATGAATGACGCCTTTTCTCCGAGATACACATCGGTGCGAGCGTCGTATTTGCTATCCGCAAAGGGAATAACGGGTTGGGGAAGAAATGCAAGCTTTCCGCCGTCCTCCACCGTTATTTTTATATGCTGAGAGGCTCCGCCCTTTTCGCCCGAACGGAATATTTTTGTAAACGACTGCCCCGTGAATTTCAGCGACGCACCGCTTTTTACGTGTATTTCGATATCATAATTATCGCCGTCCAACATTCCTGCGCTTGCCGTCATCATCATTACTTCGGTGTGGTCGTCACGGTAAAAGGGCTTTGCTATTTTTATGGGAGAGGAAAAAAAGCTGTCTGCAATAACCGTTCTTCCGCCCCTTTTTTCGGCGCACAAATAAAGTCTGCTCATTTCAGATCCTCAAACAGCACGTTCTTCTTTATCCATGCGACCACATTGTCAACGCCGCTCAAGGACATGAGGTCGGTGAACATATAGGGTCTGCCGTTTCTCATTCTTTCCGAGTCCCTTGCCATTACATCAAGGCTTGCTCCAACAAGAGGGGCAAGGTCAGTCTTGTTGATTACAAGCAGGTCGGAGCGCGTAACTCCCGGGCCGCCTTTTCGGGGTATCTTTTCGCCTTGGGCAACATCAATTACGTAAATTGTTGCGTCTGCAAGGTCGGGGGAAAAGGTTGCGGAAAGATTATCGCCGCCGCTTTCTATGAAAATTATCTGCACATCGGCGAATTTCTCCGCCATTTCCTCAACGGCTTCAAGGTTCATGGAGCAGTCCTCACGGATAGCGGTATGGGGGCAGCCGCCCGTTTCGACTCCGACAATCCTTTCGGGGGGCAGCATGGAATTTTTGATAAGGAATTCTGCATCTTCCTTTGTGTAAATATCGTTGGTGACAACGCATATGCTGTATTCTTCCGACATTTTTCTGATAAGACGTTCAATAAGCGCGGTTTTGCCCGAGCCCACGGGACCACCCACACCGATTTTTACATATGACATATTACAGCACCTCTAAGATATATAAATTCGCGAGTACAGCTTTTCGTGTTCCATTGAACGAAGCTCAAACCCGAAGCCGTTTATTCCAAGCTCGTCATCGGATACGGAAAGCGCTTTGCTTACCGCGTCGGGAATATTTTTTGCCGCACAGCTTAGCGCCTGCTGTCCGTCAAGCTGACGGAGCGGCACAAGCTTTACCGCGTGGTTTACCATTGCGGACAGCAAGCTGTAACAGTACATCTGCAATGCTGTACCCGTGTCAGCGACGATATCCGCAATAAAAAGCCCCATAGCAATGCAGTGATGCCCCGAGCATCTGCCCGACGATATGCTTTCCGAATAGCTTTTCAGCAGGGGATAATCCCCCAATGCGCTTTCGGCTTTGATAAATCTTGCGCACAGCTTTTCGCTGCCGTTTCGCAGTTCAAAGGGCGACTTTGAAGCGGTGCAAAGCTGGTCAAGCATGGCAGGGTCTTCACCCGAAGCTGCCTTTGCCGCAAACCCCAAATCGCTTGTGGGAAGGGCATACAGATATGCGGACAAAAACTCCGCAAGAGTTTCCTTGTCCCTTACGATACCTTTCTGAGCGTAGGTCTCCATGCCGTTTGAGAGGGTGAATGCTCCTATCGGAAAAAGGCTGTCAAGCGCCTGCATAAGCGGCAAAAGCCCAGTGTTATTCATGGTGATGCCCGTGGGAATGAGTGTGCGCATGAGCCTTGCACTCGATATATCCCGTGAATTTTTCAAGTGTTTTTTTCGCATTGAAGCCAAGCTTTTTCAGGTACTCAAAGGTCGGCTCATCATAAGGACATTTTACCGTGTTTTCGGAAACCGAAAGCGAAAGATGTCTGTTTCCAAGCTCAAAGCAGAGCCGCCCCATTTCCTCCATTGAGCCGACGTTAACGCTGATAAGCTCGCATGGCGCTATCGTGACTGCAATTATGCGTTCATCGTCCTCGTACAGAATGTCGCCCTCGTTAAGGGGGAAATCTGCCTTTATCCCTATTTCTTCTCCCGATGAAGAGATTTTCCGCAGAAGCTTTTTGTCGCGCTCAAACCACTCAACGGTAACGGTCTCAACGCGCTTTTGTGTATCGTGAAGCGTTCCCAGTGTTTTTTCTACTATCATTTTCAGCCCTCCTGTACAGCGGTGACGGTCATTCTTTTCTTGAAAGCGAAGCCCTTACAACTCCGTCGGGGTCTTTTATCAGCACGGTTACAAGCCATATTATCATACTCAGAACGGCGGCAGACAAGCCTAAAAATCCGTCGTTTATCATATCGGCAGCGGCAGGTGTGAAATACGCCGCACCTGCTTCCATATACTCCGCAGCCGCGTCAACAAGCCACATAAGAGTTGCGCCCCAATACATGAAGCAGAGCAGACTCACATTCAGCTTTCTTGCCTTTTCGTTTGTGTACCACACCGCTGTGCTGACCACCGCGGCAACGGCTGTAATTAAAAGTGTCATTGAACTGTTTCCTCCGCAATACTTTCGGAAGTGCTGCCTTTTCGCTTTTGGGCTGCAAGGCTTACCGCGGTCATACATAGCCATGCGGCGGTCACAAGCAAAGACATAGCAACGCCCGAGGTCGCCATTTCACGGAGCATTTCCGCTGTGCTTTCGGGAGAATTTGCCGCGGTAAGGAACGGGAAAAAGGGAGTTATTTCGCCGTGCCAAACATGTTCAAAGGCAAGGAGCGCAGAGCCGCCCCAGAGCATTTTGTTGAGCGAGCCAAGCCTTTCGGAAAGGTGAAGTGTGTTTTCCGCACCTGTCTTTTCTTCGCGGTGTGCAAGTATCTTTTGCGCGGCAGTTGTGATTATTGCTTCCGTAACGGGAACTGTAAAACAAGCCATGATTTTTTCCTCCGTTAAAATAAGTAATATTTTTGCGTGAGCGGCAGCTTTTCCGCGGCTTCGCAGGTTATCTCCGCGCCGTCCACGGAAACATGATAATTTTCGGGATCGACCTTTATGTCGCCCATTCTGTCGTTGAAGCGCATATCCTTTTTGCCTATTTTGCGGCAGTTCTTTACGGCAAGAACTTTGCGCTGCAAGGAAAGCTTTCCTGCAATGCCGCTTTCCTTTGCCGCTTCCGATACGAATGTGACGCAGCACCGCTTTACCGCAAGACCTTGTGCGCCGAACATTTTGGTATACACAACAGGCTGGGGAGTGGGAATGGACGCGTTTGCGTCTCCCATTTTTGACGCGCAGATAAATCCGCCCTTGATTATCATTTCGGGCTTTACGCCGAACATTTCGGGCCTCCAAAGGACAAGATCGGCAATTTTGCCCACTTCAACAGAGCCGACATAATCTGAAATTCCGTGGGTCACGGCAGGGTTTATGGTGTACTTGGAAATGTACCTCTTCACGCGGAAATTATCGTTTCTTTCGTTATCCTCGGGAAGTGCTCCACGCTGTTCCTTCATTTTGGAAGCGGTCTGCCATGTTCGTGTTATGACCTCGCCCACTCTGCCCATTGCTTGGGAGTCGCTGGACATCATGCTGAATATGCCCATATCGTGAAGCACATCCTCTGCCGCAATAGTTTCGGGGCGTATCCTTGAATCGGCAAAAGCGATATCCTCGGGGACTTTGCTGTCAAGGTGATGACATACCATAAGCATATCAAGATGCTCGTCGATCGTGTTTTTAGTAAAAGGCATTGTGGGGTTTGTTGACGAGGGCAGAATGTTGGGGAACGCCGCCGCTTTGATTATATCGGGTGCATGACCGCCGCCTGCGCCCTCGGTATGGTATGTGTGGATAACTCTGCCGCCGATGGCATTAAGGGTATCCTCAACAAAGCCGCCCTCGTTCAGCGTGTCGGTGTGGATAGAGACCTGAACGTCATACTCGTCAGCAACATTAAGCGCCTGACTTATTACAGATGGCGTAGAGCCCCAGTCCTCGTGTATTTTCAGTCCGCAGGCACCTGCCTCGACCTGCTCCGCAAGAGCGTCATAGTCGGCGCTGTTGCCCTTGCCGAGAAAGCCTAAATTCATAGGATATTCCTCCGCCGCCTCCAGCATTTTTTCAATGTTGAATTTTCCGGGAGTGCAGGTGGTTGCATTGGTACCATCGGCAGGACCCGTTCCGCCGCCTATCATTGTGGTTATTCCCGAATAAAGGGCGGTCTCTATCTGCGTGGGGCTGATGAAGTGGATATGGGTGTCGATGCCGCCTGCGGTGAGGATAAGCCCCTCGCCTGCAATAGCCTCCGTGCCTGCTCCGAATACAAGAGAGGGGTTTACGCCGTCCATGATATCGGGATTTCCTGCCTTGCCTATTCCGCAAATCATTCCGTCCTTTATGCCTATATCCGCCTTGTAAATGCCTGTTGAATCCACCACAAGCGCGGAGGTAATTACAGTATCGGGACACTGGGAATCGGGCACGGTGCAGGACTGTCCCATGCCGTCACGGAGCGATTTTCCGCCGCCGAATTTTGCCTCGTCACCGTAAACGGTGTAGTCCTTTTCCACCTCAATAATAAGCGACGTATCCGCAAGACGTACCCTGTCGTGTACCGTTGGACCGTACATATCCGCATACTGCTTTTTGCTCATTTTGAACATTCCTTACACCCCCTTGAAGCCAAGCTGCTTTGCTTTTTCAAGCGCCGCTTTTTTAACATTTTCATCATCAAAGCTGCCCTGAGTAAGACCGTTTAGACCCATGCCGACACGGTTTCCGCCTATGTCCACAAGGCTTACCCGTCTGCTCTCTCCCGGCTCAAAGCGCACAGCCGTTCCCGAGGGAATGTCAAGGCGCTTGCCGAAAGCTGCGGCGCGGTCAAATTCAAGAAGCTTGTTGACCTCGAAAAAGTGAAAATGTGACCCTACCTGAACGGGGCGGTCGGCTGTATTTGTTACGGATATCTCCACAGCCTCTCTGCCCTCGTTAACGGTTATCTCGCCGTCATCAATAAGCAATTCGCCCGGAATAATATTATTATTCGGAACGATAGGCTCGTGGACGGTAACAAGCTTTGTTCCGTCGGGAAAGGTGGCTTCAAGCTGTATCTCGTGTATCATTTCCGCAACGCCGTCCATAACATCATCGGAGGTCAGAAGCTGTCTGCCCCTGCTCATAAGCTCGGTCACCGAAAGCCCGTCACGGGCAAGCTCCAGCAACTCCGATGTTATGTATGCTATCGCTTCGGGGTAATTCAGCTTAACACCCCTTGCCTTTCTCTGCTTTGCAAGCTCGCCTGCATAGTGAGTCATAAGGCGCTCCTGCTCTCTCGGTGTTAAGTGCATGGTATCATTCCTTTCTTGTAAGGGTGTCCCGATAATTTCCTCGGAACACCCTTTAAGCAAAATCAGTTATCCTTTTTCAGCACGGGAAACCTGTTCTTTGCAATATCGCAGAGAAGCTTCACATTCTCATCAAAGGTAAGCATGGAGCTGTTCAGCAGGACATCCTGATACTCGGTGGAGTCAAACATTTCTCCCGTGTGATAGAGATAATAGCTGCTTCGCGCCTCGTCTACCTTGTCTATCATTGCCTTTGCTTCACCCTTTGTAAGGTGCAGGTCCTCGATAGACATATTAAGGCGCGCTTCATAAGGCGCATAGATATGCACCTTGAGTACGTTGGGTCTGTTTTTCAGAATAAAGTTTGCGCAGCGTCCTACGATAACGCAGTTTTCGTATGTAGCATACTCAAGGATAATGCTCTTTTCAATTTCAAAAAGCTTGTCCTGGGTATCTCTGCTGCCGAGACCGAGAGGGTACTTCATTCTTGAAAGACCCTTGATGCGGTGGTTGTCGATCTTCTCAAGCTCGTCGATCTTGTAGCCCATGCGCTCGCCTGCTTTTTCAATGATCTCACGGTCAATGAATTTAAGCCCAAGCTGCTTTGCGACCTCTCTTGCAATAGGACGTCCCAGACTTCCGAACTGTCTTGTTACCGCAATGACAACGTTGCTGTTGTGCTTGCGGGGTTCTGTGTTTTCTGCAGAATTTGCCATAAAAATATACCTCCATTATATGCAAATTTTATATTAACTGCCTTTGTGCAGAAAGAATATGCTTACTGCGGCAGTAATAATTATTTTTTCACGGATATTACAACCAAACAGCCCTTATCCGTTTCGGAGCTGATACATACTCTGCCGCCGTGCTTTTCTATAACATTTCTCACTGTGGCAAGTCCCACACCCGTGCCCTTGAACTCGTCGCTGGTGTGCAGGCGGCTGAATATCGAGAACGGGTCTGCGGCATCGGACATATCAAAGCCCACGCCGTTATCCCTGAAGGATATCATATATTCCGTATCGGAAGCTGTGCATGAAATGTCTATCTCGGTGTATTCTCTCACGGAGGAATACTTGATAGCGTTGTCGAGTATATTGCAGACCGCGTGCTTCATAAGGAACTCGTCCCCCGCAATAACGGGCAGAGGGGTCATGTTCACCCTTATATCGGCTCCGCTGTGAATTATTTTAAGGTCGTGGAGACATTCCTCAACAAGCCTGTTCATATCTATCTGACGGATATTCAGCGTGCGTGATTTAAGCTTGGAGTATTCCAAAAGATTTTTTATAAGGTCAAGGGATTTGCCGCAGTACTCATTTATTTTGCACACCGCTTCCTCCGCATCACGGGAAAGCGTTCCTCCCATTTCCTCGGCTATGATGTTGTTGTACAGACCTATCGCCCTGATAGGCGCCTTGAATTCGTGAGCGATGACCGCGCAGAAATTGTCAAGCTCGTTATATGCAAGGGTCATTTCCTTGGTACGCTCAAGAATTTTCTGCTCAAGCTCTTCGTTCATAAGGCGGTTTTTTTCGTCCCTTTCCGACTCGTCGGTTATATCCGAGGAGATGAATGAAAACAGTCCGCCGTCAATGGGACAAAGGCTTTCTGCGCGAAGCACCACCTCGCTGCCGCCCTTTCCTGCGGCTGTAAATTCGTAGCCGTCTATCTGCTTTGTGCCGTTAAGGCAGTCGGTGAAAAATGCGGCATCTGCTTCCGTGGTGAAACGGTCGGTGATAAATGTGCCGCAAAGTTCCTCCTGCGCCGTGCCAAAAAGCTTAAGCGCAGAACGTGAGCAGCCGGTTATCCTTCCCCAATTATCCACCTCGATATATATACAGGGGATATTTTCGAGAATGTTTTTATAGCATTTCTCAAAATCCGTACACACATTTACCATACGTTCCACCTCCCAAAATAAAAAATGCCGCTATGACCTCATGGTCACACGGCGCGTCATTGCGTTGATTATTTTATTTCTGCCCGTTCACGGTGCCGTTTTTATACTCGGAAATGGTCATTCTGTACGTGTTTTTAAACAGGCGGCTCATGTATTTGCAGTCGTCATAGCCAAGCTCATCAGCCATTTCATTCATGGTCATATCCGTGTCGGATATCATCAGCCGAAGCATCTGCATTTTATACTTTACAATATAATCCACAAAGGAGATGCCCATGTTTACCTTGAAAATATGGCTGAGATGAGATTTGTTAACGAAACAGGCATCGGCAACATCGGAAAGCGTCAGCTTCTGCGAATAGTTTGCAAGGATATATTCCGCAACATTCCGCGTCAGCTCGTTCATTCCTTGCGGATAATAGGTCTTTACCGCAACAAATAAATCGTTGCAAAAGCCTGTGAACAGCCCCTCCGCAGCAGATTTGCTGTCCGATTGGAGCAGAGCGGAGCGCAGCTTTACGGGGCTGCTGACTATATTTTTTATCCACGGATATTCCTCGTTTAGCCTGCTGAACAAGGCATCGGCAGCGTCTCCCAGGATTATGCCGTATCTCATTAGGTTTTCGCCCGATTTGTTTCCGCAGGACTCCGCAAGGGTGTGTATCCTGTCGGGAAAATTCTCGTTACCATTAATAATAGAATGGCATACAGCCTCAATGTTGCTGTTTATAACGTCGTCCTCTCTGTTGTCGGGGTTTTCCGTAAGATATTTTAACGCTCTTTCAAGGATAGGTGTAAGCATCGAATCCGTTACCGGCTTGACTATGTAATCGAACGCTCCGAGGATTATTGCCTCATGGGCATATTCAAACTCTGTGTACTCGCTAAGCAGCACGGAGCAGCGGCAGAGCTTTTCGTCCCTTACATATCTTAATAGGTCAAGACCGCTAAGCTTTGGCATTTTTATATCTGTGATAAGAATGTCGATACATTCTCTGCGGAGTATGTCCAATGCCTGACGACTGTCGGTAAGCATATATTTAAGGTTAAATGTATCGCTGTACCGCTTCCAGACATCAAGTCTTCTAAGCTGTGTAATGAAAACTCTGAAATCGTCCACTATCATTACATTGAACATAACTTCCACCTCCCTCAAAAGCAAAATACAAGTTTTAACTCCAAATCTTGCATATTTTCCTTTTGCACTTACATATTAACACATTTATTTTAATACGTCAAGTACCCAGCGGCTAAAAATCCGATAATGTTTTATGAGCTTAAAAAGTTCAAATTTGTTGTTTAATACGCCATATAAATTTACTGATTTTTGCGTTTAATATATGCACAATGTTTAAAATCGAGAGCAAAATCTTGGATATCAAAGAATTTGGTTTAAATCGAATTCACAGTTGCTTCATAAAAATCAGTGAAAATTCAAAAATAAAATTTTGCAAGTTAAACATTTTACACTTTCATACAAAGATTTTTGGTGTACATTTTTTCAAAGGATGTTATAATAAGACCATAGACAAAAACAAAACCGCAGACAATGCGGCGGACGGATAACCAACCGAATATCATATACACAATGGCGTGCAGTGTTTCCGGCAAGCTTTAAGCAAAAGCTTCGGATATGCTGCTTTTTTTAGGCAAAGATGCTTGGATTGCAAATTATATATGAACTTCGGAAGGGATAAACGTTAATGTTGATGTCGGAAAAAAATATTATTTTTGGAGGTACTTATTATGACACATGGTGATATTTCTTCAAGCCCCGATTGCGTAGGCTTAGCAGTAGTAAACTGGAAGATGCCCAGACTGCACACAAAGGAAGAGATCAAGGAGAACTGCCTCAAGATCGCAGATTACATCAAGGGTCTTAAGACAGGACTTCCCGGACTTGATCTTGTTGCTTTCCCCGAGTACAGCACACACGGTATCATGTACGATTACAACGAAATGATGGAAAACGCAACAACAGATGACGGCTTTGAGGTTGAGATCTTCAAGAAGGCTTGTATCGAAAACAAGGTATGGGGCTCCTTCTCACTGACAGGCGAACGCCATGAGGATCACCCCAACAAGGTTCCCTATAACACACAGATACTTATCAACGACAAGGGCGAGATCGTACAGAAGTACAGAAAGATCATGCCGTGGACTCCTATCGAGGGCTGGTACCCCGGCGATCAGACTTATGTTACAGAAGGTCCTAAGGGTCTTAAGATCTCACTTATTATATGTGATGACGGTAACTACCCCGAGATCTGGAGAGACTGCGCAATGCGCGGCGCTGAGCTGATAATCAGACATCAGGGCTATATGTATCCCGCAAATCAGGAGGAGATCAACCTTGTTCCTGTAATGGCATGGTGCAACAACGTATACTGCGCAGTTGCAAATGCAACAGGCTATGACGGAGTTTACTCATACTTCGGACACTCTACAATCGTTGGCTTTGACGGTCACACGCTGGGTATGTGCGGCACAGAGGAAAACAGCTATCAGTACGCACAGCTTTCTGTTTCCGCTATCCGCGACGCAAGAGCTAACTGGCAGTCCCAGAACCACCTGTACAAGCTCCTTCACAGAGGCTACACGGGCACCATCAATTCCAAAGAAGGAAGATTCGGCGAGCCCAAGTGTCCTTACCAGTTCTACAACAACTGGATCAACGATCCCGAGGGAACACAGAAGAAGGTCGAGGAGCTTACAAGGTCTATGCCGGGTGTTGAATCTGCACCTGTCGACGGCATTCCCTTTAAAAAGTAAACAATATAATATATAACTTCAGAGCCGAAGGATACCGAAATTCTTCGGCTCTTTTTCGAAAAAAATAAAAAGGAATGAGTTTTATGAAATTCAGAACGTTTAAAAGATTTGCAGCAATTGCGGCAGCAGCTGCACTTATGGGAACGATGTCCTCCTGCGGAAGCACGGGCGGCTCGTCTTCGGGCAGCGGAGACAGCGACGTTATCAAGGTAGGCGTGCTTTTCTCGGAAAGCGGCTCTACAGCGCTTGTTGAAAAGACAATGACAAATGCCTGCATAATGGCGTTTGATGAGATAAATGCGGCAGGCGGTATCAACGGCAAAAAGATAGAATATATCCACGAGGATTACGCTTCCGACCCTGCAAAGGCAACGGAAAAGATCAAGAAGCTCATCGAGCAGGACGAGGTCGTTGCAACGGTAGGCTGCTACACCTCTGCAAGCCGCCAGGCAACGCTTTCAACTCTCAAGGACGATAACTCCTTGCTTATCTATCCTACATACACAGAAGGCGAGGAAGTTCACCCCAACGTTATCTATGTCGGCAATATGCCCAACCAGCAGGCAACCGACTTTATCCCATGGCTTCTGGAGAATGTGGGCAAAAAGGTATTCCTTGTAGGCTCCGACTATGTATTCCCCAAGACCTGCAACAAGCAGGCAAGAGCCCTTGTTGAGATGTACGGCGGCGAGGTTGTCGGAGAAGAATATGCTCCTCTCGGTCACACAGACTTCTCAACTATCGTAAACAAGATTAAGGACAGCGGTGCTGAGCTTGTATATTCCGCACTTATCGGTGATTCCAACACGGCATTCTACAAGGATTATCAGCAGTACGGTCTCACAGCGGCTCAGGTTCCTATCTGCTCCATCGGTGTAGATGAATCCAACCTCCAGGCTATCGGCAACGATTATTCGGAAGGTCACTACGCTTCAATGCCTTACTGGTCATCTCTCGACACAGAGGCTTCCAAGGCGTTCGTTGACAAGTACAACTCCCTGTTCAACGACGGCACGGTTGTTACCGTTCTTACCGAGGCTGCTTATGACAGCTGCTATCTGCTGAAGGCAGCACTTGAAAAGGTAGACGACCCTTACAATACAGACGCACTTATCAGCGCATTCGGCGGCGTAACCTTTGACGCACCTCAGGGTACTATCAAGGTCGACGACCAGAACCACTGTACATGGGTATACTCCAGATTTGGTCAGGTGCATGACGGCTCCGTAAATATCCTTTATTCTTCGGAATCCTCCCTGAGACCCGAGCCTTGGCCGTCAGTGCTTTACCCCGAATATGCAGAGTCCAACTTCATGCCTGCATGGGATGACCCTCTCTGCTACCCGCAGTAATCGACAGTTCCTTTTTACAGATTCCATCCTCCCTACCCCGTTCCGAGTTGACTGCTGCATGGTCAATTCCGTGCAGCAGTCATTTCTCGGCATAAAAAACAAAAACCCGATTTTTAACGGGACCCGAACAACAAGGAAGTGAGCAATTTGGGTACATTTTTATCTCAGTTTGTAAACGGTCTTAATCAGGCTTCAATACTTCTTATAGCCACTATGGGACTTGTCATCATTTTCGGCTATATGAATGTTACAAATATGGCACACGGTTCAATGATAATGCTGGGAGGCGTTTCGGCTTACATTCTTATGGAAGTTATCGGACTCCCCTTCGGCGTTGCTATTGCAGGCGCTTTCATTATTACGGCACTCATCGGTATGCTTATTGAAAAGCTTCTTATCAAGCGTCTTTATTCAAAGCCTACCGAAACAATTCTCGCAACCTATGCAATTTCGATAATCCTGACGGAAATTGTCCGTCTTAAATATCCTCTTTCCCAGAATGTTCATATGCCGCTGCCCGGTGCGTTCAAACTCGGCAGCGTAACGATACCCTACTATAACATTTTTGTCGGAATATTCTCGATAGCGATACTTGTTTTCACGCTGTTCCTTTTCAGAAAAACCACCTTTGGCAAGAAGCTTGGCTCTGTAACACAAAACAGAACGATGACCGAATGTCTTGGCATCAAGACCGCGTCCGTTGATACACTTACCTTCGGATACGGCGCAGGACTTGCAGGCATCGCAGGCTGCGTTCTTGCCCCAACAACAGGCGTATCCTACGATATGGGCTCAACATATCTGACGGATACATTCATGACAAACGTTGTGGGCGGTATACAGTCATTCTTCGGAACGGCGGTATCCTCGGTCATCATCGGCGAGGGCAGAACTGTTATGGCAGGCTTTCTCAATGAAACCTGGGCAAAGATAATCATCTTTATGATAGTTATTGTAATAATCAGACTCAAGCCCGAGGGCTTATTCACAAAGGAAAGGAGATAGACCCTTATGAGTAAAGTAAAAAGCTCATTGGCAAAGCTCCCGCTCAACAGATACTTTGACGTGATGATGCTTATATTTCTGGCGGTATTCCCGATGTTCGTGAAGGAATTCCGCGTGGAAATGATGGGACGCTATATATGCTACGCAATATTCGCCCTCTCCCTTGACCTTCTTTGGGGTTACACAGGACTTCTAAGCTTGGGTCACGCAGTTCTTTTCGGTATCGGCGGCTACCTTATCGGCATATCCTATCAGATACAGAACGGCGTTGTTCCTGCATTTATGCAGCGTGAGGGAATTACCGAGATACCTTGGTTTTATCTTCCCCTGCAAAACCCAATTGTAGCCGCGGTATTGGGCGTGCTTGTACCTGCGCTGTTTGCGGCACTTATCGGATACTTTGCATTTTCAAGCAAGATAAAGGGCGTTTTCTTCACGATAATCACCCTTGCGCTGGCGCAGATATTCAAGGATTTCATCATTAATGTGCAGAAATACACCAACGGCTTTAACGGTCTCCAGAGCATAAAGCGCTTTGCAATAAACGGCAGTGCTCCCCTCAGCAAGACTACATACTACTACATAATTCTCGGCATAGCCGTGCTGGTGTTCCTTTTCTGCTTATGGCTCACAAACAACAGAGTCGGAAAGGTCTGCACGTCGGTAAGAGAAAACGAAGCGCGTCTCGGATTTTTAGGCTATGACGCAGGCGCATTCAAGATACTCATTTACACTATTTCAGGCGCAATCGCAGGCTTGGCAGGCGTTCTTTATGCTCCTGCAACAAGCACCATCACCACCGAAGACATCGGCGTTACAGCGTCAACAATGGTCGTTATCTGGGTCGCTGTCGGCGGCAGAGGAAACCTTACAGGTGCGGTGTTCGGAGCGCTTCTTGTAAACTGGGCACAGAGTATTCTTTCGGAGCATTTTTCAAGCGTATGGCAGCTTATCATAGGCGTGCTTCTTCTTGCAGTCATCTACTTTATCCCCAACGGAATAATCGGTCAGCTGGTTAATCTGCAAAGAAGATTTATTACGGACAAGCAGAAAAACAAGCTTAGCGAAGAACCCGTACAGGCAGCTGCTGTGGTAAAGGCAACACCGCACAATTAACGGCTATCGCCTTTGCCGCACATATGCTTGCATATTTTCCGTCATCTTGCACCAAAACTCCTTGACATACGACAGTATGCCTGCGTCGTTTTGATACAATCTGACGAAAAATCTGACTGCGCATATGCACGACAATAATTATGCGGTGTTGCCTTAAGTAATTTCGGAGAAAGGTTGATTTTATTATGAGCATGGAAGAACTCAGAAGCGGCTCCGATATTCTAACTATCAGAGGGCTTACAGTATCATTTTCAGGCTTCAGAGCCATTTCCGATGTCGACCTCGATGTTAAGGAGGGCGAGATACACGTTATTATCGGCCCTAACGGCGCAGGCAAAAGTACGCTTATGGATCTTATCACAGGCAAGACCAAGGCAACGGAGGGCGATATCCTTTTCAGAGGTCAGGATATAACGGGAAAGGCACCGGGAGTTATTGCTTCAAAATATCATATCGGAAGAAAATTTCAAGGCCCCAATGTTTTCGACAACATGACCGTTTATGAAAATATCGAGATAGCTTTGGGCGGCTTTACGTCAATTCGCAAGGCGTTTTGTTACAGAAGAAAAGCCGAGCAGAAGCAGAAGATCGAAGAGGTGCTGAAGCAGATAAACCTTTACGAGCAGGCGGACATGATGGCGTCTGAACTGGCTCACGGTCAGCGTCAGTGGCTTGAGATCGGCATGGTCATCGCACAGTCACCCGAGCTTATCATTCTTGACGAGCCTGCTGCGGGCATGACCGATACGGAGACCTTCAAAACAGGCGAGATGATAAAGGAGCTTGCCAAGGAGCATACTCTGATTGTTATCGAGCATGATATGGAATTTGTTGAGCAGATAGCAGATTATGTAACGGTACTTCATCAGGGACGAAAGCTTGCAGAGGGTCCTTTTTCGGAGGTAAAGAACAACCGCAAGGTAATTCAGGTCTATCTTAAAGACGATATGGACGAGGAGGGCGACTGATGCTTTATATAAAAGATATGCACGTTAATTACGGAAAAAGCCGTGTAATAAACGGTATAGATCTTCACATTAACGAGGGCGAAAAGCTGGTCATCATGGGGAGAAACGGCGTGGGAAAAACCACTCTTCTCAAGTCTATGATGGGCGTTCTTTCGGCGGAGTCGGGCTCGATATCTTTCCTCGGAAAAGACGTGACAAAGCTGCCTGCACACTCCCGCTCGCTTATGGGTATGGCTTATGTTCCCCAGGGACGTGAGATAATCCCCGACTATACCGTTGAGGAAAATCTCGATCTGGGCGGATATGCGCATACAAAGGATCTTGCAGCTCAAAAGGCGAAGATACTCGACCTTTTCCCTGCGCTTGAGGAGCATATGAAAAGAAAGGGCGGCGTTCTCTCGGGCGGTCAGCAGCAGCAGCTCGCTATCGGGCGTGCGCTTATGTCCAACCCCAAAATGCTTATCCTTGACGAGCCCACCGAGGGTATCCAGCCAAACGTTGTTGCGGAGATCGCACACATACTCAACCGCGTAAGAAACGAAATGGGCGTCACCATTGTGGTGGTGGAGCAGAATTACCGTTTCTGCCGCAAGGTAGCGGACAGGTTTATTATGATGCAGAAGGGCAAGATCGTTGCAAGCGGTCTTAAGGATGATATGTCGGACGAGCTTGTTCAGAAATATCTTTCAGTATAAAATAATTTTTATATAATGGAGGTTTTGTTATGAAAGACATTATTACATTATCTACCGTCACATTTAATGCAAAATGGGGCGACAAAGACAAAAATCTCAACAGGATCATGGGCTACATTGAGGCAGCAGCCAAAAAGGGAAGCGATATAGTTATCTTCCCCGAAATGGCTCTTACAGGCTATGACGACGAGCCCGACAAGCCTAAGGCTGAAAAGATGCAGTCGCTTCTTGCGGAAACTATTCCCGGCCCCAGCACCGAAAAGGTAGAGGAGCTTGTTAAAAAGCTTGGCATTTATGTTGTATTCGGTATGCCCGAGAGAGACCCTTCTGATCCTTCCGTTATCTACAACGCGCTTGCTATATTCTCTCCCGACGGTCTGGTGGGTTCATACAGAAAAATGCAGCTTCCCCCTCCCGAGCCCAACTGGGCAACAAGAGGCGAAAAGCCGTTCCTTCTCGATACAGAATGGGGTCCTATCGGCATTGCGATATGCTATGACTCCTACTGCTTCCCCGAGATGATGAGATATTACGCAGCAAAGGGCGCGCGTCTTTACATCAACTGCACCGCTCTTGCAGAGTGTCACGGTCCTGCTGTTGGCCCCACAACTCTTGAGGCGCAGGTCATCCAGAACCAGATATACATTGCTTCCTCCAACCTTGGCGGCAAGGACAAGGACAACGTATTCTGGGGCGGAAGCAGCATAATGGGTCCTTCCAGAAACTTCTGGGAAGTGTTCTACTATGCAGGTCACAAGTTCAACGAGCCTGTTGCAAGAGAGTCTGAAATGTTCACCGCGACCATTGACCTTACACTTGCAACAAGAGATGAATTTGTATATAATCCTGCTGTTGGCGGCACGGACTTCAGACCCGACAAATACATTGAAATGTATCAGGACGTTCTGAACGACCCTATTTTCGGCAAATAATCTTTTATCCGCATATAATCACAGGAAATACCGCAGTACATTTTATACTGCGGTATTTCCGCAATACGAGGAAAAATCACAAACATCGAGAGGAATGGTCATATATGTTTACATCGGATAATTTCAACCCCACAAAAGTAATCTTCGGAGCAGGCTGCACGGACAGGCTTGCGGAATTTGATATGCCCGGAAGCAAGGCGCTTGTTGTAACGTCAAACGGCACTTCCGCCGCAAGAACGGGTATCCTTGACAAGCTTGAAAAAGCGCTTGGGGAAAAGAATATCGGTTATGTTCTGTACAACAAGATAACCCCCAATCCCACAAAAACGCAGGTAATGGAGGGTGCGGCGGCTGCAAAAAATAACGGCTGCGATTTTGTTGTCGGTCTCGGCGGCGGCAGCAGCATTGACGCGGCAAAGGCGATAGCCCTTATGATGGCAAACGAGGGCGACCTTTGGGATTACGCCTACACGGGCAGCGGC
Organism: Oscillospiraceae bacterium; assembly: GCA_017847885.1. Classification (GTDB taxonomy): domain Bacteria; phylum Bacillota; class Clostridia; order Oscillospirales; family Ruminococcaceae; genus RGIG8773. The sequence continues at coordinate 16,729 of JAGAUA010000045.1, read as the reverse complement.
AAAAGAATGGAGCCTAAGGGTGCTGCCCCAATTGTTGCAGTAACGACCACCTCGGGGACGGGAACGGAAACCGACCCCTACAGCGTTATTACCAATGAGGAAACCGCCGAAAAGTTTGATTTCACAAACAATGCGATTTTCCCGATGATGTCGTTTATTGACCCGACGCTTATGGTATCGCTTCCCGAAAATCAGACTGTATATCAGGGCTTTGACGCGCTTTTCCATGTTTCGGAGTGCTTTATCACAAATGAGCATGAAAACCGCCTGCTTGACCTTTACGCTCGGGACGGCGTTGAAACGGTGAATAAGTGGCTGCCCAAAGCGGTCTCGGACGGCAGCGATATTACCGCAAGAGAAAATGTTGCCTATGCCGCAGACATTCTTGCAGGATATTCAATGTCGATATGCGGCACAACCTCTCACCACATCATTGCCCAGACTATCGGGGGACTTTTCCCGAATGTTGCCCACGGACTTACACTTCTTTTTGTTGCCGAGGAATACTACAAAAAGGTCGGAGAGCTTCGTCCCGAGCTTATTGATGAGCTGGGCGAATTCATGGGCGTTAAGAATGAGCATAACGGAACAGGCTTCGTAAAGGGTCTGACCGCGCTTATGGACAAAACGGGAATACGTTACCCAGCCATGTCCGAATACGGCATTAAGCCCTCCGACTTGGTGCGCATTGCCGATATGACCGTAGATAACACGGGTATCGAATGGGAAAAATACACGCTGACCAAGCAGGACATTATTGATATCCTTGAAAAAAGCTACCGATAACAATGACAGGCACATAATAATAATGAGCAGGCTTGCCCTAACGGCTGACCTGCTCATTTTTTAATTATAATATTACAGTTTTGGGGAGCAATAATACCAATTATTTTTTATCGGCTTTAACAATAACTTTTCTGTAAGTATCAAAGCGTACCCACTTTTCAAAGAACACATTCTGGCTGCTTTCGGGCGTTTCGGAGTACTCCTTGAGGAACTCGCTTACCTCGTCCTGGGAGGACGCCTTTACCTCAAAGCCACGTCCGTTTATTACGGGAACGCCGCTGTACGAATATTCGGAAGTGGGAATAATGTCCGTTATTTTCCTGTCGCGCACCTTTACGGAAACGCCGTCGCGCAGCACGATGATATCAAAGCTTTCGGGATATTTATAGCTTTCGCCCGTTGTGGGTATCTCGTCGCCTACGGTATAGGTCGCCTTGACGGGCTGATATTTCAGGACGTTAAGGCTGCTTGTGTCATAGTAAAATTCCTCGAAAATATCGCCGCGAGCGGTAAGACTGCCGTACTTGAAGCTTGCTCTTGCCGAGGAAAGGTCGCTCTTTTCGCTTACGCTCTCCACAACGCCGCAGGCAGAGGTCATATTCGTTACACGGTCAATGAGTATCAGCTCGCCGAGAGTTTTGTGGGACGTAAACCTATCCGCGGCAATTGCCTCGGTAAGCAGGATATCGCACACAGCAATTCCGTTTTTGGCAAGCTTTTCGGTCTTGATGTGCTCACCCGTGTTTACATCGACAGCATAGTCAATTCCTGCAAGTATTCCCGGGATTGTCTTTGTGCCAAGCTTTACAAGATAGTCCTTGCCGATGACAAGCTCCTCGTCGTCCATCCACAAAACAGAAGCCTTGAGCCGCTTGTACACGCCGATGTCCGCGCCCTTTACAAGCACGCAGCCGCGGGAAACGTCAACCTCTTTATCGAGAGATATCGTCACGGGCTGACCCTTATATGCGGTCTGCACGCTCTTGTCGGTCATAAGTATGCCCTTTACCGCAGCACGTTCGTTGCTGGGCAGAGTTATAATTTCATCGCCCACGCTTATTGCGCCCGACTCGATTTGTCCCTGAAAGCCTCTGAATGTATGGTCGGGGCGGCACACTCTCTGCACGGGCATATAAAAGCCGTCCTCGTTATCGTCGGAGCTGATGTCAACCGTTTCAAGATATTCAAGAAGCGGCGGTCCGTCGTACCAGCCGATATTGTCCGACTTTTTGGTAACGTTGTCGCCCTCTGTTGCGGAAAGCGGTATTATCTGCACATTTTCAAGGGAAAGCTCCTTTGCAAGCTCCGATATCTGTCCGAGTATTTCATTGAAGCGTTCCTCGCTGTATCCCACCAGATCCATTTTATTTACCGCAAAAACGAAATATTTTATACCCATAAGGCGGCATATCCTTGCGTGACGTCTTGTCTGAACAAGCACACCCTGTGAAGCGTCCACAAGAATTACAGCAAGGTCTGCAAAGGAAGCGCCCACCGCCATGTTACGGGTATATTCCTCGTGACCCGGAGTATCCGCAACGATAAAGCTGCGGTTATCCGTGGTGAAATAGCGGTATGCAACGTCAATTGTGATACCCTGCTCGCGCTCCGCCATAAGACCGTCCAGCAGCAGCGAGTAGTCTATCTTGCCGCTTCTGCTGCCCACCTTGCTGTCAAGCTCAAGCGCCTTTTCCTGGTCTGCGTAAAGCAGCTTTGAGTCATACAGAATATGCCCGATAAGCGTGGATTTTCCGTCGTCAACGCTGCCGCAGGTTATAAATTTAAGCAACCCTTTCATTAGAAATAGCCCTCCCTTTTGCGGCGCTCCATGCTTCCTGCCGCTTCGTTGTCGATAACTCTCGATGTTCTTTCGGAGGATACCGAGCTAAGGGTCTCCTCGATAATTTCATCAAGGGTATCCGCCGTGGACTCAATACCGCCTGTCAGCGGATAGCAGCCCAGCGTTCTGAACCGCACCGACTTCATCTGCGGCACCTCGCCCTCTCTAAGCGGAAAACGGTCGTCGTCAACCATAATAATGTTGCCGTCGCGCTCAACAACGGGGCGCTCCTTTGCAAAGTAAAGGGGCACAATGTCGATATTCTCACGCTTGATGTACTGCCAGATATCCTTTTCCGTCCAGTTTGAAATGGGGAAAACTCTTATGCTTTCGCCCTTGTTTATCTTGGTGTTGTAAAGCTTCCACATTTCGGGACGCTGATTTTTCGGATCCCATGCGTGAGCGGCATTTCTGAATGAGAAAATTCTCTCCTTTGCACGGGATTTTTCCTCGTCACGTCTGCCGCCGCCAAATGCAGCGGTAAAACCGTATTTGTTAAGCGCCTGTTTAAGCGCTTGGGTCTTCATAATGTCGGTGTAAGCCGAGCCGTGGTCGAAAGGATTTATGCCCTGCTTGACGCCGTCCTCGTTGATGTATTCCAGCATTTCGATGCCGAGCTTTGCCGCAGTTTTGTCGCGGAACTCTATCATCTCCTTGAACTTCCATGTGGTGTTCACATGGAGAAACGGAAAAGGCGGCTTTTCGGGGTAAAACGCTTTCATGGCAAGATGAAGCATTACCGAGCTGTCCTTTCCTATCGAGTAGAGCATAACAGGCTTTTCGCACTCTGCCGCTACCTCGCGTATAATGTAAATAGCTTCCGCTTCAAGCTCGTCAAGATGTGAAAATTCGCTCACCTTGTTTCCCTCCTAATATTTATTTGACTCTTTCGGGTCGATATCGATTTCTGTTTTTCCGCCGTCGGGACGGTCAATTATCCAGCACAGCAGTCCGTCCTTTTTTTCGGTATGCACCATACTTCCCATGCCGCCGATGTCCGCGCCCAGATAAAAGCTTATCGCGTACACGGGGCACTCCTTTATGCAGGACGTGCAGCCCCAGCAGTCCTTGGGATATTTTATAAACGCCTTTTTGTCGCCGCCGATTTTGATAAGCGTTCCGGGACATACCTCATGGCATCTTCCGCAGCCGACGCATTTACTTTTGTCAATTGCTATGCTCATAAGACCTCTGTCCCTCCTTTGTCAGCTCCCGAAGTATGATTTTTATCTCGCCGTTTTCAAGACGAGAGTTAACGTATTTGTTCCAGTTTTTCTCGTCCTTTTCGGGATAGTCGAGATTTTCCGCAAAGCTGTGCCAGCGGGTCTCCTGCCTAGCTTTAAGGTGCGCAATAACGCTTCTGCACACCACAAGGCGCTCGCGCAGCTCGTATATGTACATAAGCTCCTGAAAGTCCTCCGCGTGGAGATTTTCCGAAAGCTTTTCAAGCTGTCTTATCTTATAGTCGGCAATGTCCAGCTGCTTTTCGTTGAAGCGGTAATTTGTCTTTATTCCGCCTGCGTAGGAGTCCATCACTGTCTGCATCGCCTCTTCAAGCTGCTCAGTTGTAAAACGGGAATTGTCCTCTCCCGTAAACCTTTGGATTTCCGAGATATGCGCGTTTATTTCGCTTTCGGCAATGCTTTCGGCAGCGTTTTCCACAATATATTTTACCGCCGAAGCCGCAGCAATTTCACCCTCCGCAAGTGCGCCCGTGACGTATTTCTGGGGGCAGCCTCCTGCAACATCACCTGCCGCAAACAAGCCGTTTATAGTCGTTGCACGGTCGGTATCCACCCAGTATCCGCTTGCGGTATGACCGCCTACAATGTATGGCTCTGTGCCCTCTATCTCAACGTTCTGCTCGGAAAGCTTTTTGCCGCTTTCTATCCACTTTATTGTCTGGGACGGCGCCATGTTAAGGTACGCCTTCAACAGCGACTCCTCGGTCTCGGGGGATACCCCCTCGGTTTTCAGATAGCATGGACCTCTGCCCTCGATGTTTTCCGCCACCGTGCCGTAAACCCTCTCGGAAGTGGTAAGACCGTACTTTGTCTCGTACACCTCACCCAGCGAGTTTATCTGCTTCGCGCCTGCGCCTTGTGCAAGCGTTCCCGTGGGAGCAATTGTGTCCTTGCACCTGAGGGCGATAAACCGCATTTCAAAGGTCGTCATTTCCGCGCCGTGGCGTATTCCCATCGCATAGCCAGCACCCGTGTTAAAGGGCGGATACCACATTTTATGCCGCGAAAAGCCGGGGTTGTTGGGCTTGTACAGACCTGCCGCGCCGCCTGTTGCAATAATTACCGCACCTGCCTCGATAACGTAAAAAGTATCGTTTTCTATGCCAATCGCAAACGCGCCGTTTATCTTATTGCCGCGTACGGAAAAATCAATAACGTTCACCCTGTTCAGCACCGTTACATTGGGAAGCTTTTCGACTGCCGCCGCAAGCAATGGCTTGATGTTCTCGCCGTTTATTTTTATGTTGCGGTTGCCTCTTGCGGCGTACTTTCCGTTTTCGTCTTTAAGTATAACAAGACCCAATTCTTCAAGCCGCTTTGTGACCTTGTTGAGCCGCTCCGACATGGTGTAAAGCAGGTCGTCGCGAACTATCCCTGCGGCGTCCTTTTTGGCATAATCAACATAATCCTGGGGAACTCTGCCCTCGGTGATGTACGCGTTTAGAGCGTTAACTCCTGCCGCCAAACAGCCGCTTCTTTTGATGTTCGCCTTTTCGCAGATAAGTATTTTCACGTCCGCATTTTCGGAAGCCGTCAGTGCCGCATAGCAGCCTGCCGTTCCGCCGCCGATGATAAGCAGCTCTGTTTTTATTTTTTCAATTTTCACGGATTTGACCTCCGTTTTCGCTAAGATATTTTTCAACCGATAAAATGCTGTTTGCACCGTCTGCCGCCGCGGTTATCACCTGTCTGAGAGCCTTTGTGCGGACGTCTCCTGCGGCAAAAATTCCCTTTGCCGAGGTAACGCAGTCCTCCCCTGCGATGATGTAACCATTGCCGTCCATATCGGCAATTCCCTTTAAAACGCCGCTGTCGGGAACAGTACCGACCGCCGCAAATACTCCGTTTACGGACAGAATTTTCTCTGTTCCGCTTTGGTTTACCCGAAGCCCGTTCACAAGCTTTTCTCCCGTTATCTCAACGGGGACGGCGTTCAGTACCGTTTCAATGTTGTCCTTGCTCAAAACCTGCTCCTGAAGTGCCTTGTTGGCACGGAACGTATCCCTTCGGTGAACAAGATACACCTTACGGGCAAGCTTTGAGAGGTAAAGCGCGTCGCCCAAGGCGGTGTCTCCGCCGCCTATAACAGCAGCGTCCTTATCCTTGTAAAAAGCACCGTCGCAGACCGCGCAGTATGATACTCCTCTGCCCGAAAATTCAGCCTCGCCTTTTATGTCAAGCCTGCGGTGGGAAGCTCCTGCGGCATACACCACGGTCTTTGCCGCAAAGGAATTTCCGTCCGAAATAACGACCCTATATCCGCCGTTTTCGGGAATTATCTCCGTGACCTCGCCCTCGATAAACGTTGTACCGAGAGCCTCAGCATGGGCGCGAAACTTCTCGCCCAGCTCATAGCCGCTTTCACCGTACAAGCCGAGATAATTATCCACGCGCTCACTTTCGGCAATCTGACCCGTGCCGAGATATTCTTTTTCAATTACGGCAAAATCCAGCGCCGCACGCTTTGCATACACCGCTGCGGAAAGTCCTGCCGCACCGCTGCCGACTATTATGGTATCATACATTTTCATCAATCCTGTTCTATGGTCAAGCCCTCGTTCTCCGCGGTATCGCCGCTTATCTTAAATGAGTTCAGCACAGGCTTTTCCCTGTCCATAAGCGAAAGAATGAGGTAGCTTGCCTTGCTGTCGAAAGCAAGCCGCTTATCCTCCTCGGAAGGTCTGGAGGGGGACTCGGGGTGGGAGTGCCAGTTGCCCAAAGGCGTAAGTCCGTTTGCACGCATATCCTTTATCGCCGCAAGCTGCTCCTTCGGGTCGAGAGTAAAATGCTCGTTGGAGTGGTCGGTATTTGTAAGGATATAGACCTTTTTTATCGCCTTTCCGCTGTCGGTTATCTCCCCTGCAATAAGTCCACAGGCTTCCTCGGGAAGAACGCTTTCGGCGTGCTTTAAGATTTTCTCAAAATCCGATTTTTTCAGAGTAATCATAGTTTAAAATCAGTCCTCATTAGTAAGATGAACGCCGTCACATTCATGCTGCTCATAGTCGATAAGCTCAGTAATGGTGGGATTCTCTCCGCATACAGCGCACTTTGATGTGTCCGTGGGAAGCTTTACCTTGCGGAACTCCATTGTGAGAGCGTCATATGTAAGCAGATAGCCCGTAAGAAGCTCGCCCTGACCGATGATATATTTCACCGCTTCCATTGCCTGCAAGCTGCCTATCACGCCGCCCATTGCACCGATAACGCCTGCCTGCTTACAGGTAGGAACGGCGTCCTTGGGGGGAGGATTTTTGAACACGCAGCGGTAGCAGGGTCCCTGCCCCGGAACATAGGTCATAAGCTGACCCTTGAAGCGGATTATTCCTGCATGGGAAAAAGGCTTTTTCGCCATTACGCAGGCGTCGTTTATAAGGAACTTCGCGGGGAAATTATCCGTACCGTCGATGATAAAATCGTAATCCGCAATCAGCTCCATGATGTTTTCGCTTGTAACGAATGTACGATAGGTCTTTACCGTAACGTCGGGGTTGATTGCCTCCATTGTTTCCTTTGCGGACTGCACCTTTGCCTTGCCGATATCAGCGGTGGAATGGATTATCTGACGCTGGAGGTTTGAAAGGTCCACCTCGTCCGCGTCGGCAATGCCTATCGTTCCAACGCCTGCCGCAGCAAGATACATTGCCGCAGGAGCGCCCAGACCGCCTGCGCCGATTATCAGCACCTTTGCGTTAAGAAGCTTCTTCTGCCCCTTTGCGCCCACTTCTTTGAGAATAATGTGACGGGAATACCGTTCAAGCTGTTCGTTTGTGAATGCCATTACTGACCGCCTCCCATGAAGTACAGAAATTCAACGCTGTCCCCATCCTTGACGGTGGTTGTTTCAAATGTGCCGCTTTCAACAAAATCATCGTTGATTGTTACCGTAACATACTCGGGTGTTTCAACCTTTTCCGCCTCTATAAGCTGTGCAACGGTCGTGCCGTCCGCATATTCCTTTTTTACTCCTGCAACTGTGATAGTCATAAAAATTACTCCTTATAATTTATCTATTTCCGATACGATATCGGCTTTTTTAAGTGCACCGCTTTGCCGCGAAGCTTCCGCGCCGTTTTTGAAGAACACCAGCGTGGGAACAGTCTGCACCTCGTATTTTTCCGCAAGCTCCGCATCAAAATTGATATTTATTTTTACAAGCTTGACCTTGCCGCCGTACTCCTCTTCTATCTCTGCAAGCACGGGTGAAAGTCTTTTGCAGGGCACGCAGCTGTCCGAATAAAAATCCGCAATGACCGCTTTGTCAGCGCCAAGCACCTCTGCTTCGAAATTTTCGCCGTTTACTCTGACTGCCATTTAATCGCCCACTTTCTTTACTATCAGGGTGTATGTGCCGTCCTCGTTGTTGATAAGCTTCAAAATTTGGTGTCCCTCTTCCTTGATGCTTCTGGGCACGTTCTGCACAGGCTCGCCGTCGTTCATTTTTACCGCAAGTATCTGCCCGTCGTCCAGCTCCTCAAGAGCGACCTTTGCCTTTACAAATGTCGTGGGGCAGACCACGTCGGTTATATCCACATTATCGTCGATGTTGAAATCCAAATCAGCCATTGTATACCTCCAGAATTTTATCCGTAAATTTGTCCTTGCCCACGCGGTCAAGTGTGAACTTGAAGCGCTCGCCGGGGTTTGCGTTCTCCGCGAAAAATTCAATTGCCGCGTCGCATATCTCCAGCAGCTTTTCCTTGTCCTCGATGAAAGGAATGATAGCCTCGCCCTTGTTTATGCTATTGCCGAAAAGTCCGCCGAAAGAAACGATATAGCCGTGGACGGTATCCCACGCCTCGGTAGGACAAGCCTTGTAGCATCTTCCGCAGAAGTTGCACTTGCTCTCGTCAACGATTATCTTTCCGTCCTTTATCTCGATAGCGTTTGTGCGGCACGCCTTTTCGCATACTCCGCAGTTGATGCAGTCGCTTTCGCGCCACTTTATCTTTATGCCGCCCTTGATGCCAAGGTCGTTTTCCTCGGCTTTAAGGCAGTTGTTCTGACAGCCCGTAATACCGAACTTGAACTTGTGGGGAAGCTCTCTTGCAAAATATCTCTCGTCAAGCTCCTTTGCAAGAGCGTATGTATCAATACAGCCGCTGGGGCAAATAGCCTCGCCCTGACAGGCGGTAACGGTTCTTACTCTCGGACCGCACACGCCCGGCTCAACGCCGCCATCTGCAAGTGCTGCCTTTACCCGGTCGATATCGTCAAGCTTGATAAAGGGTATCTCCACACTCTGTCTCGATGTGAGATGAACGTGACCGTCACCGAATTTTTCCGCGACCTCAGCTATCTTTGCAAGCTGGACTGCCGTGAGATTTCCTCCCACAACACGAAGCCTTAGAGAAAAATTATTCTTCTGCTTCTGGCGCATAAATCCGCCCTTTTTCAGTGTAGCATAATCAACTGCCATACCATGTTCCTCCAAACCTATATTTTTTCGATCGCTTGTTTAAAATCCCCGATCAGATCGTCGATGTCCTCGATACCCACGCTTATTCTTATGCTGTCATCGAAAACGCCTGCGCTTACCTTCTGCTGCTCGGTGCTGTGGGTGTAAATCGTGCTGGCAGGGTGAATTACAAGAGTTCTCACGTCGCCTATATTCGTTGCAACGGAAGCATATTTCAGACCGTTTATCAGCTTGAACGCCTTCTCCTTGCTGCCTGCCCGAAGGGTAAGTATCGCTCCGCCCTTTCCGCCGAACTGACTTTTCACAAGCTCGTAATAGGGGTTATCCTCAAGTGCAGGATAGTTTACCTCCATATCGGGAACGTTTTTCAGAAACCGTGCAAGATGAAGCGCATTGTCGCAAAGCCGTTCCATTCTCAAGCCGAGAGTTTCAAGCCCTATCGAATTGAGGAACGCGTTCATAGGTGCAAGACAGCAGCCCGTGTTCCGCCATATTCCGCCGCGGAGCTTTGCAAGATAAGCAAGCTTGCCGAACTTTGCATATTCCTTCAATCCGCTGTAACGCTCCGTATCCCACTTGAAATTGCCGCTGTCGATTATTACGCCGCTTATTGCATTTCCGCCGCCGTTTATGTATTTGGACGAGGAATGTACCACGATATCCGCACCGTAATCGAAAGGATTTATAAGGTAGGGCGTTGCTGTGGTGCTGTCGATGATAAGCGGTATTCCGCGGCTGTGTGCAGCCTCTGCAACCGCCTTTATGTCAACAACATTCAGCTTGGGATTTCCGATAAGCTCGGTGAACACCGCCTTTGTCTTATCGGTAACAAGCTCGGCAACGCTTTCTGCCGTCACCTCATCGGTAAATCTTGTGGTTATGCCGAAAGCCTTTAAATCGTCAAACAAATCTATCGTTCCGCTGAAAAGGCTTGAACCTGCGATTATTTCGTCACCCGACTGCAAAATGTTCAGCAGCGACATCGTGACCGCCGCCATTCCAGATGAACAGGCAACCGCGCCTATTCCCTTTTCAAGAGCCGCTATACGCTTTTCAAAGGCGTCCACCGTGGGATTGCTTATCCGCGTGTAAGCATAGCCGAAAGCCTTGCTGTTAAATACCGCTTCAAGCTTTTCGGCAGATTCATGGGCAAAGGCGCTTACCTGACATATGGGGGTAAGAGTCGCGCCTGTTGCGCTGTCACCGCTGAAGCTTTCATGAAGCAGAGCTGTGTTAAAATTCATATTATCACCAGTTTTCCGTACAAATCAGATAAATACAGATTCTTCCATGAGCGTTTTGTTTTCAAGGAGATACGCCCGTTCTCCCGATGTTACGAACATTCGGTAAACAAAAACGTCAACCTTTTCGCCCACGGAAACGCTCTGCTCGTCAAAGCCGCGTCTTGCGCTAAGCAGCACATCGTTCACTCTGACCGAAAGCTCTATGCTGCTGCCTCTGAATGCGACGCGCTCAACGACGCCCTCGGAGGACGAGCTTCTGAATTTCTGTCTCTCGGTCTTTTTGGACACCTTCACAAATTCTGGACGCACAATAGCGTTTTCCGCATTCTCGATTTCCTCAAAAGTGTGAAATCCGCTGTAATCCTTAAATATGGACGGCTGACCGAAAAACGAAGCTGTAAACGCAGTTTCGGGCTTGCTGTAAACCTCCGCAGGAGTGCCTATCTGCTCGATTTTTCCCTTGTTGGTAATGATTATCTCGTCCGCGACCTCTATCGCCTCGTCCTGGTCGTGGGTAACGAAAATGCTTGTTACCCCAAGCTTTTCTATCATATCTTTAAGCCAGCTGCGAAGCTCCTGTCTTACCTTTGCGTCAATTGCCGCAAAAGGCTCGTCAAGCAAAAGCAAGCTCGGGTTTGGTGCAAGCGCTCTTGCAAAGGCAACTCTCTGCCGCTGACCGCCCGAAAGCTGACTGGGGTATCTCTTTTCCAGCCCCTCCAGACCGATAAGCTTCACAAGCTCGGTAACTCTTTCCTTTATCGCGGCTTTGTCCCGTTTCAGCACCTTCAAACCGAAGGCAATGTTGTCATACACCGTCATATAGCGGAAAAGCGCGTAATTCTGGAACACAAAGCCTATCCCTCTCTCGCTTGCAGGAATATCGTTAACGACCTTTCCGTCAATGATTATCTCGCCGCTGTCGGGATTTTCAAGTCCTGCTATCAAGCGGAGGATAGTGGTTTTTCCGCTTCCGCTGGGACCAAGAAGTCCGATAAGCTTTCCCTTTTCTATGCCGAAGCTTACGTTGTCCGAAGCCTTGAAGCTTCCGAAATGTTTATTTATATTTTTCAGCTCAACGTACATTTTCCGATTCTCTCTTTCCTATGTATTCCACAACGCTTCTGGCAATCAGTATTATTACCGCCATCATCACCAGTATTGAGGATACCGCAAATGCAGGAACATACTTGAATTCGTTGAACAGTATCTCAACGTGCAGGGGCAGAGTGTTTGTCTTTCCTCTGAGATGCCCCGACAGAACAGATACCGCGCCGAACTCTCCCATTGCTCTTGCGGCGCAAAGCACTATGCCATAGAGAAACGCCCACTTGATATGGGGAAAGGTTATCTTTGTAAAAATTGTAAAGCCTTTCGCACCCATAAGCGCCGCGGCTTCCTCCTCGTCGGTGCCCTGTGCTTCAAGAACGGGGATAAGCTCTCTCGAAATGAAGGGAAACGTTACAAAAATAGTTGCAAGGATAATTCCGGGAACGGCAAAAACAATTTTGATGTCCGCCGCCTCAAGATAGGGGTAAATCGGACTTTGCCGTCCGAATGTGAGGACGAATATCAGACCTGCAATTATCGGAGATACCGTTACGGGCAGGTCGATAAGTGTGCTTAGCAGCTTTTTGCCCTTGAAGCGGAACTTGGTTATCAGCCATGCCGCAAACAGTCCGAAAACCGTATTTACCGCCACCGCGAAAACCGTCGCCTCAACGGTAAGGAGCATCGCCTTAATCGTATATTTGTCGGCGACCGCCTCGGCATACACCTTAAAGCCTTGCTTGAAAGCCTCGGCAATTACCGTGATAAGAGGGAGGACAAGCATAAGAAATACAAACAAAACGCTTACGCCGATAAGCAGCACCTTAACAGCCTTTGAGCCTTTGGATTCCTTGTGCATATCAGTTTCCCCCTTTCAGAATTTTTGCGTTTTTCACCTGTATCAGATTTACCGAAAACAGTATCAAAAATGAAGCGGCAAGCATTACGAGAGCTATCGCCGAAGCGCTTGCGTAGTCGTACTCTTGAAGCTCGGACATTATTATCAGCGGAGTAATTTCCGTCTCAAAGGGCTGGTTTCCTGCGATGAAGACCACGCTTCCGTATTCGCCTATGCACCTGCCCAGCGCAAGCCCGAAGCCTGTAAACACCGCAGGGCATATCTCGGGAAAAATTATCTCGCGGAATATCCGTCCCCTGTCTGCGCCCAGCGTGACCGCCGCTTCCTCGTAGGAGCCGTCAAGCTTTTCCAGCACGGGCTGTACCGCCCTTACCACAAAGGGTATGCCGATGAAAACCATTGCAACTGTTATTCCTATTCTTGTGTAGGCTATTTTTACGCCGAACCGTGCAAAAAATCCGCCGATAAGACCCGTGTCCGCCGTAAGCGAGGTAAGGGATATGCCTGCGACCGCGGTGGGAAGCGCAAAGGGAAGCTCTATCATTCCGTCCAGCAGGCGCTTGAAGGGGAAATCATACCTCACCAGCACCCACGCAAGGACCACTCCCATGACCGCGTTTATCAGTGACGCGATAAGCGCCGTAACAAAGCTTACCTTGAAGCTTGCAAGAACCCTCGCCCTTGTGATAGTGCCGATTATCTCGCTTATGCTCATGTTAGCCGTAAACACCGCCAGCGAGGCAAGGGGGATAAGCACTACTATGCTAAGCACCGAAACCGTTACGCCCATTGAAAGCCCGAAGCCCGGGATAACTCTCTTGTTTGCCTTTTTCATATCATCATTCCGATTTTTCGTAAATTTCATCAAACACTCCGCCGTCGGCAAAGTGTGTTGTCTGCGCCTTCTCCCAGCCGCCGAAATCCTGAATTGTAACAAGGTTTATATCAAGGTTGAACACGTTTGCGTATTCCTTCAAAATCGCTTCATTGGACGGTCTGTAATAGTTGTCGCCTGCAATTCTCTGCGCCTCGTCGGAGTAGAGATACTGCAAATACTCCGTTGCAGCGTCACGTGTGCCCCTCTTGTCAACCACCTTGTCAACGATAGCAACGGAAGGCTGCGCAAGGATACTAACGCTTGGCGTAATTATCTCGTAATCGTCGGGGTAATCCTTGATAGAGAGGTACGCTTCGTTTTCCCATGCAAGAAGCACGTCGCCCTGACCGTTTTCAACGAAGGTTGTCGTTGCTCCTCTTGCACCCGAATCAAGCACCAGAACATTCTTGTAAAGCTTCTTGATGAAGTCCTTTACCTGAGCCTCATCGCCGCCGTAAAGCTTGTCGGCATATGCCCATGCTGCAAGGTAATTCCATCTTGCGCCGCCCGAGGTTTTCGGGTTCGGAGTAATAACTCCAACGCCGTCCTCAACTAAGTCGTCCCAATCCTGAATGTTCTTGGGGTTGCCCTTTCTTACAAGGAAAACTATCGTTGAGGTGTAGGGCGCGCTGTCGTTGCCGAACTCGCTTACCCAGCCGTCCTCGATAAGTCCTGCGTCACGGACTGCGTTTACGTCGTACTCCAAAGCAAGTGTAACAACGTCGGCTTCAAGTCCGTTTGCGACCTCAAGAGCCTGCTTGCCCGAGCCGCCGTGGGACTGGGTTATCTCAATATCCTGACCCGTTTTCTCTTTCCAATGCTCCGCAAAAATTTTGTTGTAGGACTCGTAAAGCTCTCTTGTGGGGTCGTAGGAAACGTTTGTCAGCGTAATGCTGCCGTCCGTTTTGCCCTGGGCGGAAGCCGCGGTGCATCCCGTAAAGCTTGTGATACCCGTAAAAAGAACCGCTGCTGCAAGTGATATGTTAAGTATATTTTTTTTCATTTTCAAAACCTCTTTCAATGTTAATTTTTTGTAAGCATGATTTTTTCTGTACCCAAAATTCTTAACATCGTCCGAAGCGGAAATTTGCTCTCAAGAGCCTTTCAAAAAGATTTTTCATATTGTTGTCTCCTTTTCCTACCAACCTACTCTTTAGGTTGGGTTTATTATAACATCATTTACCTACTTTGTCAATAGGCTTTTAGGATTTTTTTCAAAATTAATCCTATTTGCACAAAAATTTCAAATCATCGGCATTGTATTTGTGCAATCGGTAAATTTTGCACAAAAAAGCCATGTTCAGAACAAATCTGAACATGGCTGTTATTAATGTTAGTATTATTTTGCCCCTCTTCCGATAAGAACCGCTCCAAAGGTTTTGAATATGATTTTTATATCCAGCAGGAACGAGCGGTTATGTACATAAAAAAGCTCCATTTTCTGACGCTCGCCATTCGTATAACCAATACAGTTCCGCGCATATGCCTGCCAGTAGCCCGTCAGTCCCGGCTTGACCGAAAGCAGCAGCTTACGCTCTTCGGGAGTATAATTTTCCTCCAGCTCGCTTTGGAGCACGGGGCGCGGTCCCACAACGGACATATCCCCCTTTATAAGAATATTCCAGAATATCTGCGGAAGCTCATCCATACTCATTCGGCGTATCTTTGCACCGAAGCATTTGCAGCCGTCGCCCGTTTTTTTGTATCCGATAAGCCTCGGGTCGTCATTCAGCTTATACTCCCTTTTATACTCTGCGATTTGTTCGGGAGTAAGCATTTTTTCAAGGTCATCAGCGCCCCTTTTCATGCTTCTGAATTTGCATACCTTTATTGCTGCGCCGTTCCTGCCCACTCTTTTTTGTAAATAGAAGGGCGAGCCGCCGTCCTTTAAAACAATGAGCAGTGATATAACAAGCATGGGTATCAGCAGCAAAATGCTTGCAGCCAGCGACGCCGCTATGTCAAACGCCCTTTTAAAGAAATCATAGCACGGCTTCCTTGCAAGCCCCGTATCTATGTCGGGAACAACACTTTCAAGCTGTTCCGTTACCTGTAAATTCTCCAAATTTATCCCTCCGAAATTACTCCGCAGCAGTAATTTTCCCGTCCAAATCGTTTATTTCCGTTTTTTTAAAATCTCGTTCTTTTGCAAAAAATAATTACCCAATGTAATTATACATTGGGTAAGATAACTTGTCAATATATTTTGATTATAATTTTGCAAAACAAATTTAAAATAATGTTATTTAAAATGAAACATCATGTAATAAATATGCGGATATCCGGCTGTTTTTGCAGACGTAAGGCTCGTTCTTACTTCCTGAAAAACAGCAGTCCGAAGCTTCCCGAGCCGCAGTTGCAGGAAACCGTCGCGGACGCGCTTTCCACAAAGATGTGCTTCCATTGAATGTGCTTCTGTGCTTCCTCAAGTATCAGCTGCTGCATCTCATAAGGACAGCCTGCTGTGATTATTATTACAACATCGTCGCATATGCTTTCCTTTTTGCGAAGCGTCTTTTGGATATAGCCGCGGACATACTGCCTCATGTTTCCGAAGCATACTCCTCCCAAAACCATTTTGCTGTTTTTCATAGTGATGATAGGGTGAATCGATAACGAGTCAAGCAGGTTTGAAAGCTTTTGGTTGAAGCGCTTGTTGTAAGCAAGGCATTGTGTGGACTTAACGGTAAAGGAGCAGTCTATTTTTTCACGTATCCGCTCAAGCTCCTGCAAAATTATCTCGGCGGTCGCACCCTTTCTTGCAAGGTCGGCTGCCACAAGCACAAGCAGACCCATACCTCCCGAAAGCTTTCCCGAGTCAACAACATAAACATTGTCGATATTCTCCGCCGCCTGCTTTGCGGTATTGAAGCCGTCGCCTGTATTCTTTGCAAGGCAAATATGAATAAGCTTTCTTTTTCCGCCTTCCGTCTGCTTCAAAAAGAAATCTCTGTACTCGTCTGCCGACGCATTCATGCTGGCAGCCATCTTTTTGTCCTTTTCGATGTACTCCAGAATGCTGTCGGAATTTATCTCGTTTATGTCCTGAAAGCGCGCATTCTCCATCTGCATATAGTAATACATAACGGGAATGGAATATTTGTCGATAAGCTTTTTCGGAAGGTCGCACACGCAATCGGTGGATACTATAACTTTATTCATTATCAGTTCCCTGCTCTTTCTGTATTTTTTCTTCGGGCAGCCATTTTTTCAGAGAACGCTGCAATGCGGCGTTCTCAATAGGCTTTGAAACAAAATCCTGAAAGCCTGCGTTCAAGAACATTTCCTTTACACCGCTTACCGCATTTGCCGTGAGCGCCACAATGGGGATATTTCTGTTATACTCGTCGTCCGACTTGCGAATATGGGATACCGTCTCGATACCGTCCATATCGGGCATCATGTGATCCATG
>JAGAUA010000044.1 GCA_017847885.1 Oscillospiraceae bacterium | reverse complement strand
TACAAAATTTTGCTTCGTTCAAAACAGTCCACCGGACTGTTTTGAAGAAAAGTTTTATTTGTAGCTCCAACAAGGGGAGGCGGTCTTGTTCGCCTCCCCTCAAAATGCTGTCGCATTTTTCACCCCTTGCTCCGTTTTTTCTGGCGCCTGCGGGCGCAAGCTGGGGAGTTTCGCGCTCTGCGGAGCGCGACTTAGGGGCTCTGCCCCTAAGAACCTCGCAGCCTTGAAAGGCTGGCGAACTTTTTACTCTCGCTTCGCTGATGCCATACAAAATGTTACGCCGCTAAATTATTATTTACCCTACCAACCGACATTTAGATACAGCTTTATCGCATTACTCCACTCTGATATTCAGCACGCTTTCCGCAAGATACCTGTCGGGGTCGGTGCAGTACTCCTCATAAAATTCGGGGCAGTCGTGCAGAATAAGCTTTTTTATGCCGAAAATATCGCAGGAATTATACCACGCCGCCGTGGAAAACGCGCTTATGCAGTTTTCCCTTATGCTTTCACGGGCTAAATGCAGTATCTTGCTCTCGCTTGCTCCGTAGGGGTTTTCAGCCACGGAAATTTTCGTGCCGATATCCGCGGTAATGCAAAGCTTTCCCTCGGTAACCGACGCTTTCAGCTTGGTCTTGGAGCCGGTCAGCGCAGCCGATACCGCCTTCCCGTCAACGGTCAGGGGCAGTATTATCCTGTCGCCGCTTTCAAATTGGTCAAGCAGCAGCTTTACTCCGGGAACGTCCTCCTCTGCAAGAATACCTGCCGTGCCGTTTCGGCGCGCAAAGGTAAGCCCGTCAAAGGTCACGGTATCGTTTCGGGCGGTCACGACAGGCAATGCCGCCGCGCAGTCAAGCACCCCCGTGTCTGCGGCAAGCCTTGCGGCGGAGGTGTACACGGTCTTCCCGTTTGAAGCGGCGCTGTCCATAAGCTTCAAAAACTGCTCCGCCGAGAAAACGCCGCTTTCAAGCATGGTCTCCGCCGCCGCGGCAGGGTCGTCGGAGTACACCACGGGGCAGGAGGGTGACACGGTGCCGTCCATGAAAAGGGAAAGTTCGTCCGCAGGATTTTCGATACCGCCGCCGATTATCAGCATTTTAATGTGTCCAAGAAAAAGCTCCTGCCCCAAGGAAACCTCTGCTTTGGAAAGCGCCTCGGAGATAGTCACGCCGCTTGCGCTTACAGCGGTGCTGTTTGCCTTGCTCACATCGGGCTCGGAACTGTCGCTTTCGGAGCGGTATATTTGAAGCGTGACCATGTATACCCCGTCGGTTTTTTCAAGTCCCATAAGCTGCACAAAGGCGCGCTGGTTCACCTCTCTGCCGCCGAAGCAGCCGCTGAAAAGCATTGCCGAGGCGATAAGAACGGCTGCGGTAAATAACCTTTTTCTCAAGCTTTTTCCCCTCCTTTTTTTGCTGTCAGCAGCACGATAAGCGGAATTCCACCCGTCAGAAACGCGACCGAATATCCCGAGCAAAGCAGGCTGTATACCCCGTTAAAGGACGCTCCCGACAGAGTAAAAATCAGCAGCAGTACAAAAACAAGCGCCGCCGCAATGGACGTCCTAAAACTGATTTTCGGGAGTATCTCGCCGATAAGCCCCCCTGCGATATGCAGAAAAAGCGCGGAGTTTATGACGGCGGTTATGGTCCATACAACGAGGTAGAGGGAGTCTCCGCGCTGGATAAACCGTGCGCCGCCGAATGTGCCGAGGGTGAGAAATGGGTAATCGGTAAGCCGTGCAAATTCCCCCAGCACCGCAGTTATCGTCACCATGACCGCTTCAACCAGCACAAGCTTTGCCGCAAGCAGACCGTATACGCCGCAGCGGAATTTCTCCTTGACGTGCTTTGAAAGAAAGGCAAGGGCGCATATCTCGCCGTTTCGGGCAAGGTCGTCCATCACCGCGGCGAAAAGTCCGTTTCCGAAGTTTTTGTCGTACCTGATATTCACGGGGTCGAACTCCTTTGCGGAGTATACGAGCATTACCCCGAACGCCGCAATGAATATCCAGAAAAGCAGCACGGAGCTTCGCCCGAGGGCTTCAATGCCGAGGCAGCCGCAGTATACGCATACCGCGAGTATGACGAGTATCCACAGTATGCTGTCCGCGCCCTTGAAAAAGCGTGCGCTTAAAAAGCTTTGAAAATGCAGCAGGCTGTTTGCCGTATAAAAAAGGAAAAACAGCAGATACAGCACCGCCGCGATAATTCCAAAGGCTTTGCAGCGGCTCATGGCAAGCTCGGTAACGCTAAGTCCGCTTCGGTTGAGAAGCACTATCGGTATCACAAGCACTGCCTGCACCGCCGTTGAAATTGCCGCGGCGGCAAGGCGTGTTGTAAAGCTTGCTTCCTCAAAAATAAGCGGAACAAAGGTCATAAGTGTGAAAGCCCTGCACACCAAAAGCGTAAGCAAAAGCTGTCCGCGGCTTATGATTTGTTTTTCTTCCATATTCACATTCTCCGTTGATTTTGGTTAGAATTGACCTTTATCCATATCCACACCGTTAAGCCGTTGGACGGAGGCTTTGTCCCTTGCCATGCGCGGAAATCCCACACGGGTCAGCACGTCCCTCATGGCTTTGGGAGTAAAGGGGGATACGGGGGACATGACGGGCGCCCCGTAATTTTCAAGGGAGCAGATGTTTACAAGCACAACCGCTGCAAGCAGGGATATGCCGAAAAGTCCGCATATTCCCCCTGCCGCCGCGGCAAGAAAACGCAGCACCGTTATCTGCTGGTTAAGGCTCGGTATAACAAAGGAGGCGGTCACGGAAATCGCGCAGACAAGCAGCAGCGGATTGGAGATTATTCCTGCCGAGACCGCCGCGTCACCGATGATAAGTCCGCCCACGATAGAGACTGCGCCCCCCACGCTTTTGGGAAGCCGCACTCCTGCCTCGCGGATTATTTCGTAGAATATGAGTACCACAAAGGCTTCCACGGCAAGGGGCAGCGGCGCGGTCTGCTCGGCGGCGGCAAGGGTCACAAGCAGAGTATGGTTGAAAAGCTCGGGGTGAAAGGTCACCACCGCAACATACACCGCAGGAAGAAATACCGCAAGAAAAAACGCAAAGTAACGTATCCAGCGTATCAGAAAGGCGTAGAACGGACGGAAGTTGTAATCGTCAAGGGTCTGGAAATTCTCTATAAAAAGGGAGGGCAGAACGACAGCAAAGGGCGTGCCCTCGATAAGAACGCCTATGCGCCCCTCTAAAATTTTCGCGCAGAAAACATCGGGGCGCTCGGTTACGGATACGCCCGAAAAAACAGTGTGCTTGGTCTTGTCGAGAAACGGCTCAACATAGCCGCTGCCCAGGATAGTTTCCACGGGCAGGTTTTCAAGCTCTTTTCGTATCCGTTTCACGGTTTTTGCGGGAACGCGGTCCGCCATGTATGTGACGATAACGTCGGTCTGACTTGTTTTGGTAACGGGAAAAAGCTCAAACCGCAGAAGCGGCGACTTTATCCTGCGGCGCACAAGTGACATACTCGTTCTGACCGTTTCCACGAAGCCCTCATGTGAGCCGCGGATATTCCCCTCGGAGGACGGCTCGTCGATACCCCTTGCGGCATACCCCTGAACGCCCATGCTGAAAGCCGTGTCAACGCCGTCTATGAAAAGCACCGCAAAGCCGCTCATGAGCCTGCGGATAATGTCGCCGTAATCCGTGGAAAGAGCGCGGTCAACGGTCAGCAGCATACGGTCGCGGATATGCTCAAAAAGCCTTTGGGGCGGAAGGCTTTCCCGTGAGGCAATTTTCGTCAGCGGCACGAGGATAAGGTTGGTGATAGTGCTTGTGGAGACCATGCCCTCGAAGCAGACAAGGTTGCAGGGGATATCCCCGATATAAAAAGGATTAAGGAGCAGGTCGGAGCTTTTGCCCAGAATCCGCTCAATATTCCGTATATTTTCCTCCAGCGATTTTGCCAAGGGGGTATTTTCGTACTCAAACCCATTTGGAACAGTCATAAGCTTCCCTCCGTTTTCATAGGCTATTATTTCCGCATATTTCCGAAAAATACATAAGGGAATACCATGAATTTTTTCTTCTTTTCGGGAAAAAATATATCAATAACTATGTATTGGAGCAATGTTTATGGCTGTGGTTTTTATACGTGCGGTTATCCTGTATATCCTGCTGATATTTTCCGTAAGACTAATGGGAAAACGGCAGATAGGCGAGCTTCAGCCCTCGGAGCTTGCCATAACGATACTCATTTCCAATATCGCGACGCTTCCCGTTGAGGATACGGGTCTGCCGCTGCTTACGGGAATAATACCCATAATAACCCTTGCGTGCCTTGACGTAATAATGTCGTGGCTGGGCATAAAAAGCCGTATAATACGCAACTTCACCTGCGGAAAGCCGGTGATAATCATAAGCAACGGAAAGCTTGATACACAAAAAATGAAGCTTATCCGCTTTACCGTGGACGACCTTACCGCAAGCCTGAGAGGGCAGGGGATATTCGACATTTCAGAGGTGCAGCTTGCGGTGGTGGAAACCACGGGAAGCCTGTCGGTGTACCCCAAATATTCCGCGAGAAACGTTACAAACGGCGACCTCAATATAGAGGGCGAAAGTGCGGACCCTCCCGATACGGCAATTTCCGACGGCGAGCTTATTACCGAGGCGCTTGACAGGCTGGGGCTTACGGAAAAGTGGGTGAAGAACGTGCTGAAAAAAGAAAAAACGGACATAAAGAGCGTGTTCCTTATGACCGTTGACTCGGGCGGAAAATATAACATTATCAAAAAGGAGTAGGGTATGAAGCGTGTAATTCTTGCGTTTTGCCTTATTGGGACGGTAATGGCGTATTCGGCAGCGGCGGTGCTTATCATACGCAGCGAAAGCAGGGAGCTTATTGAAGTTACCGACGAGATAATCGAGTATAATAAAAGCGGCGACTCCGAAAAAGCTTCGGAAGCCGCCGTGATGCTCAATGAAAAATGGCATGAATTTGAGCGCAGCATGAGCGTGTTTGTACGCGACGACAAGCTGAACAATTTGAGCGCCTCCGTGGCACGGGTAGAGCCGTATATCCAATCCGCAAACGATGAGCTTGAAGCGGAGCTGCAAAACGTCCGCCGCCAGCTTACCCTTATTTACCGCTCGGAGCTGCCTGCGTGGTACAATATTCTTTAGTTATCTGCGCTTCAAGTCAACGCAGACGACTATCATTTTGTTGTCCTTGTCAAAGAAGTGTGAGGAAATGGTCTTGCAGCTTTTGCCTGTTGCCGCGGATATGTACCAGCCCGATATGAACGGGTCCTCAATCTGCTCCTTTATGGCGTAGAAATAGTTCTTGATGTCGTGGTTTACGCCCATGGGCGCAGGGTGATACCCCTCAAGAATCTCGATGCCGGGTATCATAACGGTGTCGGTTATCTGGAAGCCCTTTTCGTCGATAAGGAATGCACATTCGATTTCCTTATGCTCGTTTACGTACTTTTTCAGCACGGAGTTGTAGTCCTCCGTATCGGCAGCAACAAGGGTAGTAACAAGGTCGTACACAATGCGCTTGTAGGTCTCTATCTGCACGTTCACCGCCGTGGGGTTTTTCTTTATGCTGAGATTAAGCCGCAGCGCCGCGTCCTCCAGCTTTAGCCTTGCCTCGTTTGAGAAAAGGTAGTTAAACTGCTCGGGACGCGCAAAATAGAAGCCTTGGAAATAGTCCACGCCCATAAGCATACAGGTGATGACCTCGTCCACAGTCTCAACGCCCTCGGCAACGGTCATTGCACCGATACGCTTTGCAATGTTGATTATGGACTTGAACACCTCCTGATTGTAGGAGTTGGACTCGATATTGCTGACGATAGCACGGTCTATCTTGATAATGTCGGGGTTAATAAGCATTATCCTGTTTGCGGTATCGGGGTCCGAACTGACGTTGTCCATGGCGATAAGGAAGCCCTGATTGCGGTAGAAATCCGCAAAGGTCGCAAGGTTAAAGCTGTCCTTGACCCGTGACGCGTCCAGCTCGATAACGATATTTTCGGGCTGTAGGTTGTATTCCGAAGCGGTCTTTACAATATCCTCGCTGCACTGTCTGCTGAAATTCAGCACCGAGGTCTCAAAGTTGATAAACAGCGCAGGCGCGGATTTTTCCTCCGCAAAAGCGCACATTGCCTTTTCGCGGCATATCTTATCGACCTCCGATACGTTTCCGTTTTCCTTTGCATAGCTGAAAAGAAAGTAGGGGGAAACTATCTCGCCCTTGTAGTCGCCTCTTGCAAGAGACTCGAGACCGATAACTTTTTTGGTGTTAAGGGAATATATGGGTTGAAATTCAACAAAAATATCTTTATTTTCAATAACTTCACGAATGATATCCGAAGTAATTTCCATGGCGTCCTCCAATTATTTCTGCATTTCGCATATTCTGTCATAGATTTTATAAAGCTTCTGAACGTTGTTTTCAAGAAAATAGTAGTGAGCTATGTACGGTATAAGAAGCGCCAGCATAAGCACGGCAGCGGTAAGCATACCGAGGCTTTCAGAAATGAAAAAGGCGATAAGGCTCAAAAACATCAGCACGGCAAAAAGTATGGTCACCAGAAGATGAACGAGCCGTTCATGCTGCATAAAGCCGATTTTCACAAGCAGCTCCTCTTTCAGCGCGGCAAGGTCGGTCTCGCCGCTTTCAATTGCGGCAAGCACATATGAAATGTACTCGCTGAAATATTTCTTCATTGCCGTCACCGCCTTTGTATTTTTACATAATTACAGTAATTACATTATAGCATACTTTTGTGCGTTTTGCAACACATTTGTTATTTTTTATTTATTAAATTGTTAAATCCGCGTATTATTTTCCAATATCCGTGCATTATTTTTGGACACCCGAAATGTCCTTTATCACTTCTCCTGCAATGATAAGTCCTGCAACCGACGGGACAAAAGCAAGGCTTCCCGGCACGGACTTTTTGGGGGACGGCTCGTCCGAGGGCAGGGGCGTAAGTGCAGGCTCTTTTGAGTACACAACTTTAAGCTGTTTCACGCCCCGCTTGCGAAGCTCGGTACGCATGACACGGGCAAGGGGACAGACCGAGGTCTTGTAAATATCCGAGACCTCGAACGCCGTGGGGTCAAGCTTGTTGCCTGCGCCCATTGAGCATATTATCGGCACGCCTGCCGCTTGGGACTTCATAACAAGCTCGATTTTTGCCGTTACCGTGTCGACCGCGTCGATAACATAATCATACTGCGTAAAATCAAACTCCGCGGAGTTTTCGGGCATGAAAAAGCACCTGTGCGCCGCGACCTCTGCTTCGGGATTTATAAGTGCGATACGCTCCTTCATCACGTCCACCTTGTACTGTCCCACCTTGTCCAAAGTCGCAACTATCTGGCGGTTGATGTTGGTAAGACTGACCGTGTCGTTGTCGAAAAGTTCAAGCCGTCCAACACCTGTGCGTGCAAGCGCCTCTGCCGCGTGACCGCCCACACCGCCTATGCCGAATACGGCGACCCGTGCGTTTTTCAGCCTTTCCATACCCTCTTTTCCCAGCAGAAGCTCCGAACGTGAAAATTGATTTATAGACATAATTAATCCTTTCCGAGGTTGCAGCCAAAGCTGCAATTCTCTGAAACTAAACCGCAGATTTTAGTGTATTTATTACGTTTTGTAGGGGCGGATATCATCCGCCCGATATTAAACATATTATACCTCATTTTTCGGGATTTGTACATAGGAAAGTGCCAATCATGTTTTTTTGCGGAAAATTATTGATTATTGCAAAAAAATATGATATTATTAATATGTATTGTTATTTTTGGCAAGAAAGGATTGGTTTTGAATGAAAAAAGAGCTTTCAAAGCTCTATGACCCTAAGGAAGTAGAGGATAAAATATATAAATTCTGGATGGACAACGACTGCTTCAAGGCTTACCGCGACCCGGACAAAAAGCCTTACACCATAGTTATTCCCCCTCCGAACATCACGGGACAGCTCCACATGGGTCATGCCCTTGACGAGACCTTGCAGGATATCCTTATCCGCTGGAAGAGAATGAGCGGTTACGCTGCACTTTGGCTTCCTGGCACAGACCATGCCGCTATCGCAACCGAGGCGAAGATAGTTGCGGCTATGGCGGAAGAGGGTCTTACCAAGGAGCAGATAGGCAGAGAAAAGTTCATGGAGCGCGCATGGGCGTGGAAGGAAAAGTTCGGCGGACGTATCGTTGAACAGCTGAAAAAGCTTGGCTGCTCCTGCGACTGGTCGAGAGAGCGCTTCACTATGGACGAGGGCTGCAACAAGGCTGTCCGCGAGGTTTTCGTCAATCTTTACAACAAGGGGCTTATCTATCGTGGTGAAAGAATTATCAACTGGTGTCCTCACTGTAAGACGTCCATTTCCGACGCCGAGGTAAACTACGAGGACCAGGCAGGTCACTTCTGGCACCTCCGCTACCCTCTTTCCGACGGCAGCGGATATATCGAGCTTGCAACAACACGTCCCGAGACCCTTTTGGGTGATACCGCTGTTGCTGTTCACCCCGATGACGAGCGCTACAAGCACCTTATCGGCAAGACGGTCATTCTCCCTATCGTTCACCGCGAGATACCTATTGTTGCCGATACTTACGTTGAAATGGATTTCGGTACGGGCGTTGTAAAGATCACTCCCGCACACGACCCCAACGACTTTGAAGTGGGTCTGCGCCACAACCTGCCCGTAATCAACGTTATGACCGACGACGCTAAGATTGTTGCGGATTATCCCAAGTACGCAGGCATGGACAGATACGACGCGCGCAAGGCTATCGTTGCCGACCTTGAAGCAGAGGGCGCACTTATCAAGGTCGAGGACCACGCTCACAACGTTGGCACCTGCTACCGCTGCGGAACAACCGTTGAGCCTAAGGTCTCAACACAGTGGTTCGTTAAGATGGAACCCCTTGCAAAGCCTGCTATCGAGGCTGTTAAGTCGGGCAAAACAAAGTTTGTTCCCGAGCGTTTTGACAAGATTTATTACCATTGGCTTGAAAATATCAAGGACTGGTGTATCTCCCGCCAGGTTTGGTGGGGACATCAGATACCTGCGTTCTACTGCGATGACTGCGGCGAAATGGTGGTTACCAAGGAAAACACCGCGGTTTGCCCCAAGTGCGGCAAGCCTATGCGCCAGGACGAGGACACTCTCGACACATGGTTCAGCTCGGCGCTTTGGCCCTTCTCCACTCTCGGCTGGCCCGAAAATACCGAGGACTTGAAATATTTCTACCCCACAAACACCCTTGTTACGGGCTATGACATCATCTTCTTCTGGGTAATCAGAATGATGTTCAGCGGTCTTGAGCATATGGGCGAGGTGCCTTTCGATACCGTTCTTATCCACGGTCTTGTACGCGACTCCCAGGGCAGAAAGATGTCCAAGTCGCTTGGCAACGGCGTTGACCCCCTTGAGGAAATAGACAAGTACGGCGCTGACGCTCTCCGCTTTATGCTTGCAACGGGCAACGCTCCGGGTAACGATATGCGTTACATGGAGGAAAAGGTTAAGGCTTCAAGAAACTTTGCAAACAAGCTTTGGAACGCTTCACGCTTCATTATGATGAACCTCCCCGACGACTTCAAGTTGAACGGTCTGCCCGAAAAGCTTAACGTTGAGGATAAGTGGATAATAAGCAAGTTCAACCGCCTTGCAAAGGAAGTCAACGAAAACCTTGAAGCATTCGAGCTGGGCGTTGCGGTTGCAAAGCTTTACGACTTTATCTGGGACATCTACTGCGATTGGTACATCGAGCTTACCAAGCCGAGAATTGCCGCAGGCGGCGAAACTGCTGCAACAGCGCAGGCTGTTCTTGTATGGGTAATGCAGGGTATGCTGAAGCTTCTCCACCCGTTCATGCCGTTCATTACCGAGGAGATATGGTCTGCCGTTTCCGACAGCGGCGTTCCGTGTATTCTCTCCGAGTTCCCCACATACGACGAAAAGCTTGACTTTGCCGCAGAGGAAGCGCAGTTCGAGAAGATAATCGCTGCTATCAGAGGCATAAGAAACCGTCGTGCGGAAATGAACGTACCGCCCTCAAAGAAGGCTGCTCTCCACATTGAGACTGCCGAGGCGGAGATATTCGAGCAGGGCAGACTTTTCTTCGAGAGGCTTGCTTCCGCGTCCGATATCGAGATATCCGCAAAGGTTGAAATGCCCGACGCAGTAACGGTAGTTACCGACAGCGCAAGAATTTTCATTCCTATGGACGAGCTTGTTGACAAGGAAAAGGAGCTTGCACGTCTTAACAAGGAAAAGGCGGCAGTTCAGAAGGACATCGACTTCTCGTCGAACAAGCTGAACAACCAAGGCTTTGTTGCAAAGGCTCCCGCGCAGCAGGTCGAGGCCGAAAAGGCTAAGCTTGCAAAGGCGCAGGAGAAGATGGCTAAGATAGAGCAGTCTATTGCGGCACTTAATAAGTAATAAAATTAACAGCGCACTATCCTTTTAGTGCGCTGTTTCGATATTGGATATAGGGAAAATGCTTGAAGCGGCAGTTGAGTTAGAACACAAAAAAGATTTGGGGGTGTAAACATATGAAACTGCATATTTTGTGCGAAAAATGTGGCTGCGACAATTATAAAAGCCGTACAAATCCTATTCAGTTTAAATATCACAGCACATATCATGTACCTATTTTTGAATGTGCCGAGTGCGGTCAGAAATATGGTATAGCTGCTACGTTGAAAAGCTTTATATTTGAGCAGTGCTGTATGTTGATACCATCTTTAATATGTGGTGTACTTTTTATGTTATCTGTTCCGTTTTCTGCCAAAAATGTTTTAGCCGCATTTATGTGTTTTATGCTTATCTATGGCTCAATTCTTTTTGTTTGGAATATTATACAAAGCTATTGTAGTTTTAGACCAATAAGTTTTGTAATAATACCGGTAGACGATGAACTTACGATAATTTCAAACGATAATGAAGTTGCACATTTTTGTGCGGAAACTACTTCGCTTACAAAGCTTGCCAAAAAGCTAAAGCCGAGAACGGTATATAAATGCAAGGCAGGCTCGGCGGCAGGTGCAGTAAAGCTGTTGGAGTTTGATGTAACTGACAGCGGATTGACATTTATGCTAAAAAATATCAGCATTGGCGAAAAGGTTTTTGACGGCTCGGAGTTTGTTCTTACGGATGCTAAGGGCAGGGAAGTTTGCAGAGGAATCATAAACAAAAATTGAAGCAGCACACGCAATGCTTGGCGAAGCAGGAGCCGAAAATGTGTGCAATTTTGATAATAACACATATGGACAGACAATGGTCGAATTTGGAGGTGAATACATATCAAATTACATATTTTGTGTGAAAAATGTGGCTGCGACAATTATAAAAGCCGTACAAATCCTATTCAGTTTAAGTACAACAGCACATATCATGTACCTATTTTTGAATGTGCCGAGTGCGGTCAGAAATATGCAGTTGCTGCAAACTTGAAAGCTTTCATATTTAACCAATGTATGTGCTTCATTCCGTCTTTGATATTCAGTATATGGTTTGTATATTCGACAGCGGATATTTCAACTTTTGGAGATAAAGTTCTTATACTGATTTGTCTTACACTTGCATTTTATGCCATGCTGTTGATGCTTTACAACGGTTTAACAAGCTTTGCCAATGTAAAACCGATAAGCTTTGTAATAATACCGGTAGACGATGAACTTACGATAATTTCAAGTGAGAATGAGGTTGCACATTTTTGTGCGGAAACCACTTCGCTTACAAAGCTTGCCAAAAAGCTAAAGCCGAGAACGGTATATAAATGCAAGGCAGGCTCGGCGGCAGGTGCAGTAAAATTGTTGGAGTTTGACGTAACTGACAGCGGATTGACATTTATGCTAAAAAATATCAGCATTGGCGAAAAGGTTTTTGACGGCTCGGAGTTTGTTCTTACTGACGCTAAAGACAGGGAAGTTTGCAGAGGTATCATAAACAAAATCAGCGACCCATGAAAGACTCAAGGGTCGCTTTAGACTGCTGAATATCGGGCGGATAATATCCGCCCCTACAAATGCTATAAACACATAATAGTAGGGGCGGCTATCAGCCGCCCGTTATCGTTAATCTGCAATATGAAGCAGCTTTTCCGCATTTTTGTGAAGCACCATTTCCCGTTCTTCGTCGGTAAGGGGGATTTTGTAAAACATCTCAAGCTCGTCCTTTGCAGTCCACATGGGATAGTCCGTGCCGAACATTACCTTGTCCGCGCCGAACTTGTGTATAAGCTCCGCCGCGCGCTCGGGAGTCATTGAGTAAAGCGAGCTGGAGGTGTCCACCCAGAGCCGTCTTCCCGCAAGCTCTTTTTCCGCGTCGTTCCATTCCGACCAGCCGCCGAAATGTGCGCCGATAACATCAAGCTTCGGAAAGCTTTCCAGCACCTTCACCAGACGGTACGGCTTTGACCAGCCGTAGCGGTGGTCGCCCATATGGATAAGCACGGGCACTCTCCCCTCGGCAGCCTCGTAAATATTCATCGCCCGTTCATCGTCAATGTTGAACTGCTGAAAATCGGGGTGAAGCTTTATGCCCTTTAAGCCCAACGATATCGCGCGGTCTATCTCGTCTGCAACGTTGGGATAATCGGGGTGCATTGCCGCAAAGCCGATAAGCTTGTCGGGGTAAGTTTTGACACATTCCGCAATGAAATTGTTTATGCTTTCGACCTGCGCGGCGGTGGTTGCAACGGAGTGAACAAGAAATTTTTCAATGCCGCACTTTGCGCCCTCGTCAATGAGAGTGCCCACCTTGCCGTTCATGTGCATAGTCAGACCGGGGTAAAAGCTTCCAATTCCCTCGACTGCCTTTTCTGCTATCTTGTCGGGGAATATGTGAGCGTGTGCGTCGATAATCATTTTATATCATCCTTTCAAATTTGGCGGTCAAAAACCGCAGCCTGTAAAAGCTGCGGCTTAAATCATATTGTTGAAACAAATCTGCCGAAAGCGGCAATTCCCTTTGCGGTGCGCTTGTAAACGCCTGCGTGTTCAAGCACCTTTGCAAATGCTGCGCCTATCTCTTTTTGTATTATCTCGTGTACGTTTTCGGGAGTAATGCTGTTTCTTGCGGCAAATTCCTCCGCCCAATCGGCGTGCTTTTCAAGGGTCGGGTCAAGGCGCACTGCATCAACGCCCTTGTTTATCAGCGTATCCGCAAGCAGCTCCATTTCCCCTTTAAGACGTGCAGGAAGCACGGCAAGACCCATTACCTCGATAAGACCGATATTTTCCTTCTTGATATGGTGAAGCTCTGCATGGGGGTGATAAACGCCGAGAGGATATTCCTCGGTGGTAATGTTGTTCCTAAGCACCAAATCAAGCTCATACATATTTCCGTTTTTGCGGGCAATGGGCGTGATTGTATTGTGGGGCACGCCGTCTGTTTCCGCGTAGATAAATGCGCTTTCGTCGGTGTATCCGCGCCACTTTTCCAGAATTCTTCCGCCAAGCTCCACAAGACGCTCATAGTCGTCGCAGCGCAGACGAAGCACGGACATTGGCCACTTTACCCTGCCCACCTCAACGTCCTCGAAATGGGGGATAGTATAGGTCTCCTCAATAGGCGCGCTCGCCATAGCAAAGGTGTAGCGTCCGCCCTGAAAATGCTCATGGGTAAGGATAGAGCCGCCCACGATAGGCAAGTCCGCATTTGAGCCGATAAAATAGTGGGGGAACTGCTCCACGAAATCAAACAGCTTACTGAACGCGGAGCGGTCTATCTTCATCGGGGTATGCACGCTGTTGAACAGAATACAATGCTCGTTGTAATACACGTAAGGAGAGTATTGCAGACACCAGCGCTCGTCGTTTATCTTCACGGGGATAATGCGGTGGTTCTGACGTGCAGGGTGATTTACTCGTCCTGCATAGCCCACGTTTTCCTCGCAGAGCATACACTTGGGGTAACCGCTCTGCTTTGCGTTAAGAGCCGCAGCGATAGCCTTGGGGTCCTTTTCGGGCTTGGAAAGATTTATCGTAATGTCAAGCTTCCCGTACTCGGTATCGGCGGTCCATTTCATATCCTTAGCGATACGGTAGCGGCGGATATAATCGGAATCGCAGCTTAATTTGTAGTAAAAATCGGTAGCCGCCTCAGGGGATTTTTCGCGGTAAATACGGCGGAATTTCTCGATTACCTCCGACGGACGGGGCATAAGGCAGCCCATAAGCTTTGTGTCAAAAAGGTCGCGGTAAACGATACTGTCCTCGATAATGCCTTGTTCTGCGGCATAGTCGAGAAGCTCCTTCAGCACAGACTCAAGCTCAACACCCGTGAAGTTTTCCTCGGGAGGGTCGTAATCGTCGATATGAAGCGCTTCGCATAAAGCGTTTGCGGCAAATATTCTGTCCTCGGCAGAAATAAGGTTATTTTCAAGCCCGTAGCAGACAAGCTTACGGACAGCGGTATGTATTTTATTGTCGGACACTTTGAACAGCTCCTTTAATGAATATAATTCATTATAGCACAATATATTACATTTTGCAAGCGCGGCAGTTGATTTTTTGTATATTTTATGGTATAATTCTCAAAACGGCAAAATTTGAAAAGGGGTGTTTGTATGCTTACCCACATTGGGACAAGGACGATAGAAACCGAACGGCTGATATTGCGGCGCTTTGAATACACCGATGACGACGCCATGCTTAGATATTGGATATCCGACGAAAAATTGCAGGCACTTTACTCGGAGCCTGCGTATACCACAAAGGAAGCGGTAAGGGAGCTTCTTGACAAATATATCGGCTCATACGAACGTGAGGATTATTACCGCTGGGCTGTCATCTTAAAGGAAAACGGCGAATGTATCGGTCAGATAGCATATTTCCTTGTGGACAGCAAAAATCATTTTGCCGAGATAGAATACTGCATAGGCTCGGCATTTCAGCGCAGGGGGCTTGCCACCGAGGCGACAAAGGCTGTTATACGGTACGGCTTTGACAGCATTAACCTGCATAAGGTGCAGATTTGCCACAAGTCGATAAACATTCCGTCAAGGAGTGTTATCAAAAAGTGCGGCTTTACATATGAAGGCACGCTCAGGGACTATTTTTTCATGGACGGGCAGTATGTTGACAGACTGTATTACTCCATTCTGCGGAGCGAATACGAAAAATCGGAGATACTGAAATGAAATTTTGGGCGGTATATCTTATAGCTATAAGCATTATTGCCTGCACATTGACCGCTGCGGACAAGCGGCTTGCAAAGCATAAGCTTTGGCGGATACCCGAAAAATGGCTGTTTTTCATCGCAGCTGTGGGCGGCTCGGGGGCAATGTACGCGGCAATGCTGGCTATACGTCACAAAACCAGACACAAAAGGTTCATGATAGGTCTGCCGCTTATCATGGTAGTTCAGGCGGCAGTTGTTTTACTGGTGAAATTTTCCGCGCAGCAATAAGGGGGTTATAAAATATTTTTGATAAAATATTTACAAATCAGCATATTTATGGTATCATATTAACTAAGAATTACCCCCCTAAAGCAATTAAAAAGGAGGTGCGCTTCCTTTCGGAAGCCAGAATATTATGTTCAGAAAAATGGGACTTGACAAGAAAATCCTGATGTATACCTGCCTTCTTATGACAGTTATGCTATTTATTTCGGGAACGATCAGTAATACTATGTCCGGCAAGGTAATTGCCGAGGAAAGCAACAGCAAGATAGTAAATGCACTTTCTGCAAGCGCGGCGGAATTTGACTTATGGATCACACGCCAGGAGGATAACATTCAATCCGCAGGCAGCATAATTGCAGCAACCGACGCTAACGACGATGACGTGCATAGAATAATGATCTCCACTGTTGAAAAATCGAATGGGACGGCATTTGCAGCTTATATGGCATACCCGGACAAAAGGGTTATTTTCCATGACGACACACAGCTTCCCCCGGATTTTGATGTTACCGTGCGTTCGTGGTATGTTGCCGCGGTCGAAGCAAAGGGTGAGCCTGTATGCACAACACCGTACATAGATTATCTTTCGGGCAAAATGGTTATTACCGTTTCCTGCGCAATTTATAAAAACGATACTTTATTCGGCGTTGCAGGTGCGGATATTAACATTGAAGACCTTGTTGAAAAGTGCAACAGCATCGAGCTTTACGAAAATGCTTATCCGTTCCTTATGGATAACGAGGGCAACATTCTTGCTCACCGCAACGAGGAATATCTTCCGTATATTGAGGGCGAAAACGGCATTTTCACAAACATCAGCGATGTTGAGGCTTACAGCTCTTCCGAGCCTCCTGTCAACACCGTTAGGATACTTAAAGACTATGACGGCGTTAAAAGGGCTATCTCCGCAGTAAATCTTTCCACCACAAACTGGCTTTTGGGTTATGCGATAGATTACTCCACATACAACAAGGGAATTTCCGAAATAAGGCTTGCAAGCGTTATCGTTCTTGTTCCGGCAGTTATTGCAGTTATACTTCTCGGAAGCCTGACGCTGAAGCTTGTGCTGGTAAAGCCCATGAAAGAGCTTAAAGCGGCTTCGGAGGAAATGGCTAACGGAAACCTCAGCTATTACCCCACTTATGAAAAAATGACGTTGTGGGCGAGCTTTGCAGGAGTCTTTATGCAACAAATAACGCGCTGAAAACCTATGTTGACGATATTTCCGACAACCTTTCAAAAATGGCGTCGGGCAACTTCAATGTTGATTTTAACGCAAATTATGTGGGCGATTTTACGTCCATACGCACCTCCGTTGAGGGCATAGCTTCTTCCATCGGCTCGATAATCGAAGGAATAGGCTCTGCTTCGGAACAGGTGACCTTGGGCTCCCAGAACGTGTCCGAGACCGCTTCCTCCCTTGCAATGGGCGCAAGCGACCAGACAAAGACCGTGGACGAAATGTCCGTAATTGCGGACAAGTTCAGAGAGCAGATAAACGACAACAGCCGCAATGCTCAGACTGCACGGGAACACTCCGTTGAGGTACCTCCGTTGAAAGCAGCAACGAAAACATGAAGGAACTGCTTGCTTCCATGAACGAGATCACGGAAATGTCCGTGAAGATAGAAAACATCGTAAAAACCATCGACGATATCGCTTTCCAGACCAATATCCTTGCGCTTAACGCGGCTGTTGAGGCTGCACGTGCAGGAGCGGCAGGAAAGGGCTTTGCGGTAGTTGCGGACGAGGTAAGAAACCTTGCTTCCAAGAGTGCGGAAGCTGCAAAGGGAACGACCTTGCTTATCCAGAACACCACCGAAGCGATCACAAGAGGCTTGCAGACGGCAAACCTCACCGCTGCTTCACTTGAAGATGTTACGGTCAAGACCAAGGACGTTGACAGGCTTGTTTCCGAGATATTTGAAGCGTGCCGACTCCAGAACAGCGAGATCGAGGAGATCAACGAAAAGCTTGACAACATTGCGGAAATTGCAAGAAGAAATGCCGCGACTGCCGAAGAGAGCGCCGCTGCAAGCGAAGAGCTGAGCGGACAGGCGAGAATGCTGGACGAGCTTTTGCAGAAATTCAACTAACGAAAAATCCTGCGAGTACCGAACGTACCGCAGGATTTTTTTACACCATACCGCCCTTGAAAAGCTTCCGTTCAAGGGCTTTTATCAGTAGGAGAAAGAGCCGCTCAAACGCCGCACTCATAAGGATTATCACCGCTGTCCATGCGAAAAGGTCAGCAGTTTCGAGGTAAATTTTCGCCTTGTAAAGCTTGTCTCCGATGGAGCCGTCGGGCTGACCGATGACCTCGGCGGCAATTCCGCTTTTCCAGCAAAAGCCGATGGAAACGCTGCAAGCCGAAGCAAGAAAGGGCATAACATCGGGCAGGTATACGTACAAAAGCCGCTTCACGGGCGGTATGCCGAAAACCCGTGCCATTTCAAGAAGCTTTCCGTCAACCGCAAGTATGCCCGTCAGCGTGTTTGTGTAAATGACGGGAAACGCCAGCAGAAAGGAAATGAGCAGGGCAAGGTTTCGGCTGGGTATCCATATAAGAGCAAGGATTATAAAGCTTGCCGCAGGGGTCGCCTTGACCGCGGCTGTAACGGGGCTGAGAAGCGTCCGAACAAAGGGTACTGCCGCCGCTGCCGCCGCAAGGAGAATTCCCGAAGCAAGCGCGGCGAAAAATCCCCCGGTTATGCGCAGGAAGGAAAATGCCGCTGTGCGCCAAAAATCCGCAGTCGCCAAAAGGGAAAGAAGCCGTTTTGCCGCTTCAAGGGGGGAAACGAGAAGTATGCCGTTTCCCGTGCGCAGGCTTGCAATATGCCAGAGCGCGAGCCAGAACAGAACCGCTGCGCCGTACTCTGCGGCACGCCTTACTTTGGACGGCTCAGCCTGCAAAGTAGAATTTTTCATCGGGCAGCGCACCTCCGACCGAGGACGGGTTTTGTCCGAAAAGCACCTCAAGATATCCTCCTATCGCGGTACGCATTTCATTTCCGCGGATAAAGGTTATGTTGCAGTAGGGCAGCGCCTTTTCGGCTGCACCTGCGGCTACGATGTCGTACTCGCCTATCCATGCCGCCGCCTCGGAAACATTGGAATTCACGTATTCGGTTGAAGCGGCATACTCGTCCAGAAACACGCCGAATGCGTCTTTATTGTTCTCAATAAAGCTGTTTTGCGCGATGACAACGCCCGTAACAAGCTTGCTTTCCGACACCTTGTTCCACTCCTCGGTCATGTCAAGGCATATGCGCAGCTTGTCATTTTTTGAGGAAGCGACCGTTACAAAGGGCTGGGGCAGAAGCGCGACTGCGTTTTCGGTTTCCGCAAGCATTGCTGCCACCTCCGTCGCCTCGGATTTGTACTCCACGGTGACGTCCTTTTGGGGGTCGATGCCGTTTTGTGCAAGGATATAGTTAAGCACGTATTCGGGGGTCGTGCCCTTTCCCGTGGAGTAAATCGTTCTTCCGCGCAAATCTTCAACGGAAGAAATGCTGTCGCCCGTTTCCACCATGTAAAGCACGCCAAGGGTGTTCACCGCCGCGGCTGAAATTGCTCCCTTTGTTTTGGTGTAAAGAACGGAGGAAAGATTTGCGGGAACGTTTGCCGCGTCAGCCTTGCCCGAAACAATGGCAGGAACTATCTCGTCAGCCGTACCGTGTATCGTGACCACATAGCGGTTTGCGGTAAGTCCCGATTCGCTGTCCTTCATAAGCTTGACCATTCCCATGGTTGTGGGACCTTTAAGCGAGGCAATGTTGAACACCGTTTTTTCTGCCGACATCTGCTCCGTTATTTCGCTGTATGCTTCGAAAGCGGTCTGCTCCTGCATTTCATTCGCACCGCAGCCTGTCATGGCAGCTATTGCGCAGGCAAGTATCAATGAGTAAATTCCTGCTTTTTTC
This sequence comes from Oscillospiraceae bacterium, assembly GCA_017847885.1. Taxonomy (GTDB): domain Bacteria; phylum Bacillota; class Clostridia; order Oscillospirales; family Ruminococcaceae; genus RGIG8773. The sequence goes on along the minus strand of JAGAUA010000044.1, from coordinate 239,097 downwards.
ATAGTTAGATAATCCTTTCTATTTCGAAGCTTCAAGCTCGATAAAATGCTTTGCGGCACGTCCCGACCGTCCGCTTCTTCTAAGGGCATAAGCCTCTGCACGGGTCAGCAGGTCGGGGGTACATTCAATGCCGTACTCCGCCGCAAGCTTTTCCACGATTTGCAGATACGTATCCTTATTCGGTTTAAGGAACGCAACCTTTAAGCCGAAACGCTCCGAAAGGGAAACAAGCTCTTCACGGGTATCCGCAGCATGGATATCGTCGCCGTCGCGGTCTGAAAAGCGCTCCTTGACAAGGTGACGGCGGTTGCTTGTGCAGTAAATCGTCATGTTGTCCGTTTTGGCGGAAGCGCTTCCCTCCAGCACGGCTTTAAGGGCGCTGAAGTTGTCGTCGTCCGCGGAGAATGAGATATCGTCAATAAAAATTATGAATTTCAGCGGATTTCCCGCAATTTTTTCTATAACTGCAGGCAGCTCCCCAAGCTGTACCTTTGTAAGCTCGATAAGCCGCAGACCCATGTCGCGGTACTCGTTTGCAATAGCCTTGACCGTGGAGGATTTTCCCGTTCCTGCGTCGCCGTAAAGCAGCACGTTGGGCGCAGGCTTGTCGTTAAGGAGCGCAAGGGTGTTTGCAATGACCTTGCCCCGTTCAAGCTCGTACCCCGAAAGCTGCGAAAGCCTTTGGGTATCAGGATTTTTCACGGGCACAAGCCTGCCGTCCTTGAAGCTGAAAACGTGGTACTTGGCAAAAATTCCAAAGCCCTTTGTGTGGAGCGCGGCAATGCGCTCGCGGTAAATTTTCAGCAGGTCCGCTTCGTATGTATCCCAGCGTGAAAATGGCTCGCAGCTGTCAACGGCAGACCACGCCTCCTCGGGGGTAAGCCGCGAAAGCTTTTCCAGAAAGGCAAGCTCGTTACGCGCAGACTCATCGATGCAGGGGGGGACTTCCTTAAATTCCGCAATGCGCTTCATGTAAGGGTTTTCATCCTCGGTAACGGTCTCGATGATGAAATCCGTCAGGGAGCCGCCGTGGGAGTAAAGGCTTCCCACGAAATCGCCGTAGCTGTCATGGGTCGGGGATTTGAGAAAAGCAAGCAGCTTTTCAACGGTTTTTTCGCGAAGAATTCCGCGGAATACAGCCAAGGACTGCAATTTTTCCGCATATTCGTTAAGCATAAGATCAGCTCTTTTCTAAGTTTTTGCAATGGGTAATTGGAATTTAACGCAACATTTTGTAGGGGACGGGTATCCCGTCCCTATGTTGTAGGGGCGGCTATCAGCCGCCCGTTTATTTGTTGATGTGTCGGGCGGATAATATCCGCCCCTACGATTTGCAGGTAAACAACTATTTACGAAAACAATTATACCACACTCTATTAAGCAAGTCAATTTGATAAAAATAGCCCAATTATGAATAATGTTCCAACGCAAAAAAACACAGAGCAGGAGATTTTTCCCACTCTGTATTTTGGTTTAGTGTAAGGACTATTTCCTTGAAAGCCACGCGTATGCTATATCCAGCGCCTCGTAGAGACTGTTTTTTTCGCTCTGCTTAACGATAGCCTCAATTGGGTTGAGCTTTTCATCGGTTGCCATTTTATAAATTTTGACCTTGCTTGCAACGTCCATATCCCCGACCTTGGTTTTCTCGGTTATCTGCATCCAGATAACGTATTGGTCGGACATATTTCCGTAGTATATCTCGTCCTTTTTTCTTACAAGAGGGTAGCCCTTATAGCGGAGAAACTTGTTCTCCTTTTCCTTTGCCGTATTTGTCTGTACTGTTGTTTCAGCCATTGCATATCCTCCTTTGCTGCGTCTCGGTCTTTCTGTTATTTCCATTATAGCACAATTCGTTCACAAAATCAAGTGCAAATGTTAAAAATAACGAAAAGAAATTTAGTGAATTGATTTGCCGTGGGGCGAACAATTAATATTATATCAAAGCCGTGCCGAAAAAAATGTCGTATCGTTTACCAGCTTGTGATAATTTCTTCGCCGTTCATATAAAGTTCGATGTTCTTGACAAGCCTGTCAACATACGATGTCGCACAGGTGTAAACCGATTGACCGTTCAGGCGGATTATCGACTTTCTGCCCTCGCCGGGAATAAACTCGATAAGGTCTCTGCCACCGTCCTGAGTTTTGATATCAACGGAAACAGTTGGCTCTGCGGTCGTTTCCTCAAAGTAAAGCTCATCGCTGGGTGCGCGGAGGATAAACTGATAAAGATCCTTGAAAGCGCTGTCATCGGTTTTTTCGCCGTTCAGGAACACCTCAAAATCGTCTGCGGAGTTGCCCTTAATGGTCAGATGCAGGTCAGCCGCGCCTGTTATATCAACGGAAGAAAGGGCGTAAACGTAGTTGCCCGTAAACATTGTTGTAACTATGTCAAGGGGCATAACGTCCAGCCACGGCAGAGAATCCTCTGTAAAAATATAGATGATGCTTATGCCGTCAACGTATACAAATCTGCCTGCCTTTTTGCCGTCCTCGTCGATAAATTCCTTGCCTATCTTGATGTTTACCACATCGCCTCCGCCTATTTCAAAGGTAATTTCCGCGGCAGGGGAGTTGATACCGTAGTTCTCCATATCCTCCTCATTGGGATTGAGAACACCCAGATCGCTTGCGGTAAGTCCGAAAATACCTTCCGTAACGGCAGAGCATTTTTCGGGATTAAGCTCGCGGAAAACAGGCTCGGTGATAACGTAGCTGGATGAGTTAGCGACCATTGCATTCGGGTCGTCAAGACGGGTATCGTACTCGATAACGATGTCGTAGTCGATATCCGCACGGCTGATGGTCATTTTGTTTACACGTGTATAGTTTGTGGTATCGTCCGCGCTCTGTGCAGCTTTTGCGGTATAAACAGTGCGGTTGATTATTTCGTACTTGCCGTTGAGGAAGTATTCCATTGCAGTGTTATACGCGGTATACACCTTGGGGTCGCCATCGACCATAACATATCGGGTCGTACCCTTTGGCGTTTTGTTGCCAACGAGGATTGTCTTTACCGTTCCTGCCGAATCGGAAAAGGCTGCCGTTACCTTTGCGGAGGGCTTGTCAAGACCGTAGATGGAAAGGTCCTCTGCCGACTCAACAACGGTTTGCTGCGCGGTAAGAGATGCAGCATTTTCGATTATCGAAGAAAGGGTCTGCTCGCTGAGTGGGAGGTTGGCAATATCGGCAATAAACCAGCGTGCGTCGTCACCCTCGCCTTTACGGTCGATGTCGTATACGCCCTTTTCGTTTTCTATCGTAAGCTTTTCGATGTCACGGGGGTTCTTGTCATACAGAAGCTGGGTGGTGACCTCAGCCTCTGTTTTTTCCTCCTCCGCTTCTTCGGGAGCCGTAAGCTTGAGTGCGATAAGTCCGCCTGCAAGGAGAACAACTATCACGCAGAAAATTACAATAAACTTGATATTTTTCTTCATTATTTGTGTCTCCTTTTGAGCCATACCGCAATGCCGATAGCTGCCACAATTGCGGGAATAACGAACATGAACACAATTCTGAGAATGTTCACCTGTGCCGCGTCGGTCTCATAGGTACCGCCGCTGAGGTCCTTGGCAACTATTGAAATGCCGTTTTCCTTGCCCGACATCTTGTTGACGATGGATACGAAATAATCGCCGTTGTTGTAGTATGTCTGGCTTGTGAGAGTGGAATTGAGAAGCTCGTCTGTGCCCAGTACAAGCAGGTTTGAAAGCACCTGCTGATTATCAATGAAGGTGTACTTATTGGAAAGCGCCATAACGGGAACGGAGCGTGTATCAAAGTCGGGAAGCTTGCCGCTTTCCTGCATCTCCGCCATCATCTCGTCGGTCATAACAAATGCGGTATCCGCTGTGCTTAAAAGGGAAACCGTGCTGATATTGCCCGAATGTTCAAAGAGAATATCCAGAGGACGCGCATTTACCACCGCAACGGGACTTTCCATAGTTTCCGAAGGAATGCCCGATGTGTAGTCGTTCTCGGAAATGTATGCGCGCAGAGCATATGCGCTTGTACCCGAAGCAAGATTCTGGGTATCGGTCTCGCCTACAACGCCGCCGCCTACGGAGATGCCCCATTCTGCAAGGAACGCGTCAATGTTGGGCGTTGCGTTCTGTGTGACGTTGGCAAGATATATCATGTTTTTGCCGTAGTTTCCGTCGTTTTCCATGAAGGTGTAAAGCTTGTCGATAAGCTCCTCGGAGAAGTCGTTAAGGGGCGCGTTTACTACCATAAGGTCGGCGTCCATGGGTATCTCCTCGGTGTTGGGATCAACGGTAACGATGTCAAAGCCGTTGCCCGAAAGGATATCGGTGATGTTACTGCTGTTGGTGCTGGGAGAAGCGGCGTTAAGAATGACTGCCGTTCTCGGATTGGGGTCGGTAACGTACATAAGCGCCGAGGTGAGAGTCTGCTCCGCCTTTGAGGAAACGATGCTCTGAGTAAAGGTGTAGTAGTTTATCTCGGTGTTGAAAAGGTCGTTGACCGAAATTACCTTTATCCTGTTGGAGGTCTGATTGTAAATGATAATGCTGTAATCGTTGATGCTTCCGCTGTAATACTGCTTGTACTTTTCAACGTAGGTAGGGTTTACGGTCATATCAACGAAGTTGAGGGAAATAGAGTCGCAGTTGAGAGCGTACTTTTTCAGCACCTCATAAGCCTGACGGTAGTAGATGTTGTCCGTGGTGCGGAAAAGGTGTTCATCGACTGTGGTGCATATCTCCACGCTTTCGTTAATGGAAGCGAGGTAATCCTTTGTCTGGTCGCTTATCTCAAAGGAGCCGTCGGGGGTAAGGTCGAAGGACAGCGAGTATCTGTCCTCAAGGGTCGCATAGATAACGTTCAGCAGAACGACAGCGGCGATAACGATGACCGTTATGACCGTTGCGGCGGTGCCGTATTTAAGTTTTTTGGTATTCATCTTCATTTTCTTTACCTCCTTAGATCAAGCCCAGCGGCGCTTTTCAAGCACGCGTACAGTCAGAAAGTTGAAAATGAAAATTATGCTGACAAAGAAGAAAAGGCTTGCTGTGTTGAAGATACCCGTTGAAAATTCGTAGTATCTCGTATAAAATCCCAGAGAGGACATAACGTCTTTGAGCCAGTCCAGCTTGACCGTGCCTGCAAGCATATCGATCATGTAAAATGCAATGTTGATGATAAAGCTTACGATAGCGGCAACCACCTGATTTTCCGTTGTTGCGGAAACGAAGGTGCCGATAGCGATAAAGCTTGCTCCGAGAAGAAGCAGAGCGATAAGGTTGCCGAAAACGGTTGCCCACGCGACAGAGCCTGCAAGCGCAACAAGGGTTATGATATAAACCCCGTAAATAGCAATTGCGCAGACGAAAATGCAGGTCGCCGCAAGGAACTTGCCCATAACGATAGAGAACAGATTAACGGGCGCGGTAAGCAGGCACTGGTCGGTGCGAAGGCGTTTTTCCTCGGTAAAAAGTCTCATCGTGAGCAGGGGAAGCATTATCATCATGATAACGAACGCGCTTGTGAAAACGTAGGACATTTCGGTGTTGCCGTAATAAAGGTTATAGTTGACAAAGTAGGTCGAAGTGTAAATGTAGAAAACCGCAATGAAAATATATGCGATAGGCGAGGTGAAATAAGCTTTCAGCTCGCGTCTGAAAATTGCGCCCATTATTCCTCATCCTCCTTTTCGTGTGTTTCGGCAGCTTCCGCAAGCTTGTCGTACTCCTCAGCTTTGGCATCGGTAGCCTTTGCCTTTTCGTCGTACTGTTCAGCTTTTTCGTCAGCCTCGGCAGCCTTTGCTTCGGCGTCTTTTTTCTTGGTATTTATAACAACGTTGTCGCCCATGGTTATCTTGAGGAATATATCCTCCAGGGTCATTTCCGAGGTCTTGAGACCGAGAATTACCCAGTTTCTTGCAACGATACGCTTGAACAGCTCGCGGCGGATATCAACGTCCTCACGGGTCTCTATCTCGTAATCGTAAATACCCTTTTCACGCTCCATATCCGCAACAACGGAAACCACGCCGGGAATGTTCTTGAGGGTTTTCAGCACCTCTTCCCGTGAGCCGTCGATGCGCGCGATAAGCTTGTGGTCGGTGGAAATATTCTTTGTGAGGTTTTCTGTCGTATCGTCAGCTGCGATCTGTCCGTGGTTGATGATGATAACCCTGTCGCATACAGCTTGTATCTCGGAAAGAATGTGCGAGGACAGAATTACCGTGTGCTTTTTGCCCAACTTTTTGATAAGCGTTCTTATCTCGATTATCTGCTTGGGGTCAAGACCGACAGTAGGCTCGTCCAGAATGAGAATAGGAGGATTGCCGATAAGAGCCTGCGCAAGACCTACTCTCTGCTTGTAGCCCTTTGAGAGGTTGCGGATAATCCTGTTGTATACGTCCTTTATCATAACAAGACCGCAAACGTCCTCCAGATGAGCCTTGCGTGGGAGCTTGCACTTTTTCAGGTCGTAAATAAAATTAAGGTAATCCTTAACGGTCATATCAAGGTAAAGGGGAGGAATTTCGGGGAGATAGCCGATATTCTTCTTTGCCCCGATAGGGTCGTCAAGAATGTCGATACCGTTGATGAGAGCCTTTCCCGAGGTAGAGGAAATGTATCCCGTCAGCATATTCATGGTAGTGGATTTACCTGCGCCGTTTGGTCCGAGAAAGCCCAATATCTCTCCATCGTTTACGGTAAAGGAGAGATTGTTTACAGCCGTTTTCGCACCATACTGCTTGGTAAGGTTCTGCACTTCAATCATTGTAGTGACCGCCTTTCAGTTTTTCATACGCTTGCGCGCATACTTCTTTGCTATTTTAACAGCATAATGTGTTGATTTTGTGATAATGCAGTAAAATCTTGCTGTGCTTGCATTACGAAAGCTGCTCGATGCCCTTTTCGATACGTGCAATAGTTTCGTTCTTGCCGAGAATTGCGGCAAGCTCAACACCGCCGCCGGGAGTGGACTGCTTGCCCGAAAGAGCGGCTCTTATAGGAAGGAGCATCCAGCCGTTCTTTACGCCAAGCTTTTCAATCTCGGCAAAAAGCGCGGAGTGGATATTTTCCTCCGTCCAGCTTTCGATACCCTCAAACACCGCCTTTGCCGCTTTAAGTGCTTCAAGGCTTGTCTCGGGAGTGGTCTTCATCTTCTTGTTGAAATAAAGGTCGTTGCTGTATTCACGGAGAGTGTCAATAAAGTCAACCTTTTCGGGGATATCCGTCAGCAGCTCGGTACGGGGCTGGAGGGTCTTAACAAGCAGGTCGATGTTGATATCCTCACGCTTGCAGGTCTGTCTGATATAGGGCAGGGCAAGCTCCTTGAATTCCTCATGTGATATCTTGCGGAGCCATTCCGCGTTGATAGCGGTCATCTTTACGGGGTCGAAAATTGCGGGAGACTTGGAAAGTCCGCCGATGTCGAATTCCTGCACAAGCTCGTCAAGGGTGAAAATTTCCTGCTCGCCCTTGGGCGCCCAGCCGAGAAGCGCGATATAGTTGAGTATCGCAGGAATGTAGTAACCCTTTTCAACAAAGTCTCCGAAGTATGCGTCGCCGTCACGCTTGGAAAGCTTGTGGGTCGCGTCGCGCATGATATGCTCAACGTGGATATATGTGGGAACTTCCCAGCCGAAAGCCTCGTAAAGCAGGTTATATTTCGGCGCGGAAGCAAGATATTCGTTGCCGCGTACAACATGGGTAATTCCCATAAGGTGGTCGTCCACAACGTTTGCAAAGTTGTATGTGGGCATACCGTCCGCTTTGAGCAAGATCTGGTCGTCAAGGTCTGCGTTGGGAACGGTGATATCGCCGTAAAGCTCGTCGTGGAAGGTAGTCGTTCCGTCAAGAGGAACTTTCTGACGGATAACATAGGGAACTCCCTCGGCAAGAAGCCTGTCTATTTCCTCTTGAGGCAGGTCGCGGCAGTGGCGGTCGTATGTGGGGGTAATGCCCTTTGCACGCTGCTCCTCGTGGACTTGCTCCATGCGCTCCTTTGTGCAGAAGCAGTAGTAAGCGTGACCCGACTTGACAAGCTGCTCGGCGTACTCCTTGAAAATGCCCATGCGCTCCGACTGAACATAGGGACCCACGGAACCGCCGATATCGGGACCCTCGTCCCAGTTAAGACCGCACTTGCGGAGGGTGTCGTAAATCACCTCGGTAGCGCCCTCAACGAAGCGCCCCTGGTCGGTATCTTCGATACGGAGGATAAATTTACCGCCGTATTTTCTTGCGATAATGTAGGTGTAAAGCGCAGTCCTAAGGTTACCGATGTGCATATATCCCGTAGGACTGGGAGCAAACCGTGTTCTCACGTTTTCTGTATTCATGGTAATCAATCCTTTACTTTTCAATGCTTTCAATATCGAGCGAAATACGTTTTTTCAGCTCGTCTATGCTGCCGAATTTCATTTCGGGACGGACAAATTTTATCAGGGATACCCTCACAGTCTTGCCGTAAAGGTCGCCGTCGAAATTCGTAATATATGTTTCCACAAGGGGAGTGGTGCAGCCGACGGTAGGCTTCACGCCCACGTTGGTTATGCTTTTGTAGATCCTGCCGCAGACCTCCGTTTCCGAGGTGTAAACCCCGAATTTCGGGAGAACCTGTCCATGGGGGATAATCTGGTTTATGGTGGGGAAATCAATGGTCCTGCCAAGCTTTCTGCCCTCCGATACGGGAAGCTCAAAGCTAAAGCATGAGCCGAGAAGCTCGTTTGCGGCTTGGACATCTCCGCTTCCGATAAGCTCCCTTATCATGGTTGAGGAAACTCGCCGTCCGTTTTTTCCCTTAACATCGGGTACAACAAAAAGCCTTATCCCAAACTCTCCGCAAAGCTTTTCAAGCTCGGCTGTACCCCACTTTGCGCCCTTGCCGAAGCGGAAATCCTCACCGCATACCGCATACTCCGCTTTAAGTCGGTCACGGAGGATAATGCGCACGAAGTCCTCGCCGTTCATATCCTTTACTTCCGCAAAATTGGGGGAGTAAACATATTCCGCCCCAAGCCCCGAAATAAGCCGCAGCTTTATTTCCCGTGAAAGTATGTACCTCACGCCGCCGTCGCCCTTTGACGTAACGCTTTCGGTGTCAAAGGTGAAAACCGCAGGGGAAAGACCGTTTTGCGCCGCAATTTCCGCAGCGCGGCTTATCACGGCTCTGTGACCCTTGTGAAGTCCGTCGAAAAGCCCCATGGCAGCGGCGGTGCCGTTTTGGGGTACGCTTTTTGTTTCGGTCAAATCAACCATTGCCGCTGTTCCTTTCGATTTTTCAATTTATCCTATTAAGGCAATACCGCTGCTAAATTGTACGCAAAGCCGTAAGGCGTGCTTTGCGCGGTGCTGCCTTAATTTATGCTGAAATTTTTTTCTATTCTTAAAACGCCGTTTTCGCGGTCGGGAAGAGCCGTGCCGATAAAGCCGTTTTCACCGTAAACCCGAACGCGCTCTGCATTGGGGTCAAGCCTTATCCTGCTTAGGTCAAGCTTTATTCCGTTGCGGTACATTCTCTCCTGCGCTCCGTGAAGCTCCAGCTTCGGCAGGTATGCGAAAACCTCCTCAACAGGCTTAACAAACCGCTCAAAGCCGCCGCCCGAATTTGCGGTGTCCTGAAGCTGCTCAATGGTAACGCAGTCGTCAAGGGAAAATCCGCAGGCTTTGGTGCGTACAAGTGAGGTCATTATTCCTCCGCAGCCCAGAGCCTCGCCGATGTCGTTTATCAGCGTTCTGACATAAGTCCCCTTTGAGCAGGATACCGACAGCACGCCGCACTTTTCCGCCTCGTCAAAGCTGACAAGCTCAAGGCTGTAAACCGTTACGGGTCTTGCCTCTCGCTCAATTTCAACGCCCTGCCTTGCAAGGTCGTAAAGCCGCTTTCCGTTCACCGATACTGCCGAGTACATGGGCGGTATCTGCATGATATCTCCGCGGAATTTTTCAAGCACAGCGGCTACCCTTTCTGCGTCCGCAGCCGACGGGTCGCCCTCGCGTGTGACCGTACCCGTGCTGTCCTGCGTGTCGGTGGTTACGCCAAGCTTAAAGCCTGCCTCGTATACCTTGTCGTGGTCGGGAAGTATGTCGCACGCCTTTGTTGCACGTCCCGCAAAAACGGGAAGCACGCCCGTCGCCATAGGGTCAAGAGTGCCTGCGTGACCAAGCCGCTTCATTTTCAGTATGCCCCGAAGCTTTGCAATAACATCAAAGCTTGTGAAGCCCTGGGGCTTGTTAACGCAGATAATTCCGCAAAGCTCACCATTTACGCCAGCCATAAGTCGATACCCAGCGCAGGAGCAATACCCGAAAGCAGCTTCAGCTTAACGTCGTCAAGAGTTCCGTCAATAGCGCAGCCTGCCGCCTTGACATGACCGCCGCCGCCGAATTTGCGGCATATCTCAGACACGTCTATATCCGAAGCAGAGCGCATGGATATCTTGAATTTTCCTGCTTCCTTTTCCTTTATGATAACGCCGACCTTGACGCCCTCAAGCTGAACGCTCATTCCTGCAATGCCCTCGAATTCCTCCGCAGGAAGTCCTGCTTCCGCAAGGGTATCCAAAGTCACGGCAGCCATAGCGCACTTGTCGTCGAGGTAATACTCCATGGACGAGTTGATATACTGCTCGACCTTGAGCCTTGCTTTGCTTTTAATGTCAAACATCTCGCGGTTTATCTGTTCAAGGCGTATGCCGCAGTCCATAAGCTTTGCCGAAATGATGTGGGCAAGCTTTGTTGTGTTTGCGTACTTGAAGCAGCCCGTATCGGTGGCAATTCCCGTGTAAAGGCACTCCGCAATCTGACGGTCGAGAGTCACGTCCATCTCCGCAAGCACCCGGAAAATCACCTCGCAGGCAGCTGCGGCGTCGGGGTATACCAGAAGTCTTTCGGCATAAAGCGTGTTGGAAATGTGGTGGTCTATGCACAGGTCAACGTAGTCGCCGTACTGCGCAAGACCGGGTCCCAGCAGCTTTTTGTCGGCAACGTCAACAGCAACGATAGTCTCGGGAGCAAACTTCTGCGGTACGTATCCCTCGTACATAAAATGATATCTTTTCGGGAAATTATCGGAGCAAAGCACGTTGGCTTTCTTGCCGATTTTACGAAGCGCACAGCATAAGCCGAAGCCGCTGCCCATAGTGTCGCCGTCGGGACTCTGATGGGTAAGGATATAGAAATTATCGTGAGCCTTGAGAAAATCCGCAGTTTCCTTTAAATTAATCTGCATAAGCACACCCCGTCATTCGTCAGAAACGTTTTCTTCAATTTTTTCAAGCATTTTTGCAATTTCCGCAGAATGCTCGATAGAATTATCCGCAATAAATTTAAGCTCGGGACATTTTTTCAGGTGAAGCTTGTTTGAAATGTGCCGTCTTATCATTCCCGACGCACTTTCAAGACCCTTTACAGCAGACTTTGAAGCCTCAACGCCGTCAAAGCTGGAAATGTAGACCTTGCAGTGGGAGTTATCCCCCGAAAGCTCGGTCCTTACTACGGAGATAAGGCTTCCATTCACTCTGGGGTCCTTTATCTCCTCGCGGATAAGCGCGGAAATTTCGCGCTTTATATCTTCGGACATACGTCCGTTTCTGAAATTAGGCATATAAAACTCCTTTCAGAATTTGCTGCCGAGCCGTAAATTTTAAGGTATATTTACGGCGCAGGCAGATCAGCATTATTTTATCAGTCGGGACGATACTCCTCCATGAAGTACGCCTCGAAAATGTCACCAACATGAACGTCGTTGAACTTTTCAAGTGTGATACCGCACTCATAGCCTTCCGCAACTTCCTTGACGTCGTCCTTGAAGCGCTTGAGGCTGGACATCTTGTCGTCGGCAATGATGATACCGTCGCGGACAACACGAATTTCCGCATTTCGTGTGATCTTGCCGCTGAGTACATACGAACCCGAAACCGTACCAACGTTGGATATCTTGTAAACCTGACGAACCTCGACGCGTCCAAGATTTACCTCGCGGTACTTAGGCGCAAGCATACCCTTCATAGCGGTTGTTATCTCTTCGATTGCGTCGTAAATAATTCTGTAAAGACGGATATCAACGCCGTCTCTCTCGGCATTGTCCGCAGCCACAGGGTCGGGACGAACGTTAAATCCGACGATAATTGCATTTGAAGCGCTTGCAAGCATTACGTCACCCTCGGAAACAGCACCAACCGCACCGTGGATAACTCTTACGCGAACTTCCTCGTTGGAGAGCTTTTCAAGGGACTGCTTAACAGCCTCAACCGAGCCTTGAACGTCAGCCTTGACGATGATGGGAAGCTCCTTGATCTCGCCCTGTTCGATCTGGCTGAACAGGTTGTCGAGAGTAACCTTCTGATACTGCTTGAACTGTTCCTGCTTAGCCTCGTGCTTACGCTGGTCAACAAGCTCTCTTGCAAGGCGTTCGTCCTCAACAGCGTTGAATGTGTCGCCTGCGGAGGGAACTTCCGCAAGACCCGTTATCTCAACAGGGTAGGAAGGACCTGCTTCCTTAACTATCTTGCCCTTGTCGTTGGTCATTACGCGGACGCGTCCAACGGCTGTACCTGCAATGATGATATCGCCCGTGCGGAGAGTACCGTTCTGAACGAGAAGGGTTGCGATAGGACCTCTGCCCTTGTCAAGTCTTGCTTCGATAACAGTACCCTTTGCAAGACGGTTGGGGTTAGCTTTAAGCTCTGCGACCTCGGCAACGAGAAGCACGTTTTCAAGCAGCTCCTCGATACCTTCGCCCGTCTTTGCGGAAACGGGTACGCAGATAACATCGCCGCCCCATTCCTCAACAACAAGGTCGTATTCGGTAAGCTTCTGCTTGATAGCGTCGGGGTTTGCGCCTTCCTTATCCATCTTGTTTATCGCAACGATAATGGAAACGCCTGCTGCCTTTGCGTGGTTGATAGCTTCGACTGTCTGGGGCATGATACCGTCATCGGCAGCAACAACAAGGATAGCGATATCCGTTACGGACGCACCTCTTGCACGCATTGATGTGAACGCTTCGTGACCCGGTGTATCAAGGAAGGTTATCTCCTTGCCGTTGCAGGTAACGCGGTAAGCACCGATATGCTGGGTAATACCGCCTGCCTCGGTCGATGTAACGTTTGCGTTTCTGATTTTATCGAGAAGTGAGGTCTTACCGTGGTCAACGTGACCCATTACAACAACTACGGGTGCGCGCTCTTCGCCCTCGCCGTCGTCGTCGGAATCGTCGATAAGGCGCTCCTCAATAGTAACGATGACTTCCTTTTCAACCTTTGCACCCAGCTCCTCGGCAACGAGAGAAGCGGTGTCAAAGTCGATGACCTGATTTATCGTACACATCTCGCCAAGCTGCATAAGCTTTTTGATGACCTCTGTTGCGGTCACCTTGAGCCTTGAAGCCAGTTCGGAGACAACTATCTCATCGGGGATAAGCACCTTGAGCTGCTGCTTTCTTGCACGCTCAAGTTCAAGACGGCGAAGCTTTTCCGCCTCGGTCTCACGCTTGTTGGAGTACTGCTGGCTCTTTCTCTGCTGTGACTTCTGAGTAAGCTTCTGCTTCTTGGAGAAGTTGTCTTTCTTTCTGCTGCCGCCGCCGGAAGCGTTAGCCATGTTGTCGTACTTTTCGTTGTACTTATCCATCTCAACGTAAGAGCCTCTTGTGTCAACGGTGTGTATCTTCTGGTCAACCACCGCCGCGCTGTCTGCAAACTTAACGTCAAGCTTTTTCTTGTTGGTCTGCTCGGCAGGCTTGTTCTGGGGCTTCTGCTCGGGCTTTTTCTTCTTGTCAAGAGCCTGCTGGGTGTTGAAGCGTTCAGCCTTGTTGGTCTGCTGCTGATTTACAGGCTTAACGGGCTTCACTTCCTGCTTAGGCTCGGGCTTTGTCTCCTGCTTCGGCTCAGCCTTTGCTTCCTGCTTGGGAGCAGGCTTCTTCTCTGCCTTGGGAGTCTCCTTCTTGGGAGCTTCCTTTTTAGCCTCAGCCTTTTCTGCCTTTGGCTTTTCTTCCTTAGTCTCGGCTTTAGGCTCAGCCTTCTTTGCAGGCTTCTTCTCCGCCTTGGGCTTCTCCTCTTTCTTGGGAGCAGGGTCGTTCCTCGTTGCAAAATATGCGTCAAAGGAAGCTACCTGATTATCCTGTGAAAACGACTCAAGAACGTAGTTCATCTCGTCCTCGGTAAGCGACGCCGTAGGCTTCTTCACTACATCAAGCTTTGCCTTTAAAAAGTCCGCAAGCTCCTGACCTGTAATGTTCAGCTCCTTGGCAACATCGTTTATTTTAAGCTTTGTCTGTTTTGGTGTACTCATAGGCTGTATACCCTCCGTTTTTGATGAGTTTATTTTATGTTATTTATCGTTTTTTCATCGCATATGCTCAGCGCCTTTTTGGCAAAGCCCTCGTCGCATATTGCGATAATGCCTGCCTTTTTGCCGAGACCGCGGTAAATATCCTCAAGAGTAAGTTCGGTTTTTGCCACGGGAACGTTCCCCTTGCCTGCAAAAAATCGGACTTCCTTTTCGGTTTTGGGCGAAATGTCCGAAGCGGTAAGCACCGCCTTTGCCTTGCCCTCCGCAACAGCGTCCTTCATGGGGTCGAAGCCCATGACAAGCTTGCCCGCCTTGCGGCATATGGTGAGCAGTCCAAGAATTTTACTCGTCATCGGAAAGCTCCTTTTCCATATTGTTATATACTTCGTCGGATATCTGACAAGAGAAAGCCTTTTCAAACCGCCTTGTCTTTCTTGCTTTTTTAAAGCATTCCGCCGATCTGCAAATATATGCGCCCCGTCCCGACTTTTTGCCCGTCAGGTCGAGAGAAATATCGCCCTCGGGAGACTTTACCGCACGGATAAGCTCCTTTTTCGGCTTCATTTCGCCGCAGCCGAGACACATTCTCATAGGTATTTTTCTTACGCCTGCCATTAGATCACAACCTTATTATTCAATAGGATTTTCAGGTTTGATATCTATCTTGTAGCCGGTAAGTCTTGCCGCAAGCTTTGCGTTCTGACCTCTGTTGCCGATAGCAAGAGAAAGCTGATTGTTGGGAACGATGACCGTGCAGGACTTCTGATCGCCCTCGTCAACGGTAACGCTTACAACGTCGGCAGGGGAAAGTGCGTGAGCGATAAATACCGCAGGGTCTTCATCGTATACAATAATGTCAATTTTCTCGCCGTTAAGCTCGTTGACAATATTCTGAATACGGCTGTGCTTGGGACCTATGCAGGAGCCTACCGGGTCAACGTTGGGATCTTTAGACCAAACCGCAATTTTGGTTCTTGAGCCTGCCTCACGGGATATAGCCTTGACCTCGACAGTGCCGTCGTAAATTTCGGGAATTTCAAGCTCGAAAAGGCGCTTTACAAGATCCTTGTGAGTACGGGAGACCTTGACCATAGGCTTTCTGTCGGGGTTGATAATGTCAACCACGTAAAGCTTAACGATATCGCCCTCTTTAAGAGTTTCGCCGGGTATCTGTTCGTTCTTGAAAAGGTAAACCTCGTTTTTGTCAATAGTAAGAGTAGCATTGCCGCTCTCGGGCTCAATTCTCTGAACTGTCGCAGAAACAGCCTCGTGAATTTTGTCGTGGAACTGGCTGATGTACTTTTCGCGCTCAAAGGTCTTGATCTCTGTTCTGATAGCCTGCTTTGCGTTCTGAGCAGCCACGCGTCCGAACTTTGCCGTGGAAAGCTTGAAGGGAACAACGTCGCCAACCTTTGCTTTCTTGGAGCAAACTGCGATAGCCTCGTCAATGTTTATCTCGCTCATGTCGAGAGGCTCGTCGTCAACAACGGTGCGCATGAGGCATACCTCAAACTTCTGCTTTTCGGGGTCGATATCCACCAAAAAATCCTCGCAGTCGGGGTACTCCTTTTTGACCGCCCTTGAAATGCCCTGCTTGATCTTTTCCACCAAAAGGTCCATGGGTATGCTGTTTTCCTGTGCCAGCAGCTCGAGTGCCGCAAAAAATTCCTTGTTCATTTTTATGAATTCCTCCTAAATGCCTTAAAAATTGTTTTCTATGATAAATTTAAATAATTGCCTTATTCCTCGTCGTCATCGGCAAAAAGCTCGTCGGTATCGTCGTCGAAAAGGCGGATAAACGCCGTGTCGGAAATGTTTATCTCCTTGTCGCCCTCTTCGGTTATCACCGAAACGGTGTCCTTGGTGTAGCCCTTTAAGATCGCGATGAACTCCTTCGTACCGTCAATTTCGCGGATATACCGAATTTTCACGGGACACTCCAAAAACTCCTCGAAATGCTCGGGCTTTTTCAGTTCCCGACCGAGACCGGGAGAGCCTACCTCAAGCATATAGTTCTGCTCAATGGGGTCAGCCTCGTCAAGCGCCTTTGAAAGCGGACGGGTCATTGCCTCGCAGTCGTCCATGTCAAGCACGCCGTCGACCTTGTCGATAAGCACCTTGAGGTACCACATCGTACCCTCCTTCTCGAAAACCACGTCCCAGATTTTCAGTCCCAGACCGTCTGCAATGGGCTTTGCAATGTCGTACACCCTTGCGACGGTGTTACCGCCCTTTTTTCCTGCCATTTGATCATTCCTTTCAGTGCCTTATACAACACAAAAGACCGGAACGTTCCGGTCTTTGTGAATCTATTCATAATGCTGTATATATTATACCACGCAATTTCCAAAATTGCAAGGGGTTTTTGAAAATATTTTTAAACGGAGTTTCATCGCCCAAATATATCGTCATAGCTGTCTTTAAATTTATCTGGTATATTTATGCTTGTAAGGCTTGAGCAACGATTAAAAGCCAAATTACCTATTTCAGTAACGCCGTTAGGAATATTAACACTTGTAAGGCTTGAGCAACCATCAAAAGCGCAGATACCTATTTCGGTAACGCTATCGGGAATAGTTATGCTTGTAAGGCTTGAGCAATAACTAAAAGCATCACGACCTATTTCAGTAACGTTGTTGGGGATAGTTACGTTTGCAAGGCTTTCGCACCAGGAAAAAACGTAACCACTTATTTTAGTAACGTTGTTGGGAATGATTATGCTTGTAAGACTTGAGCAACCGTAAAAAGCACTGTAACCTATTTCAGTAACGCTGTCGGGAATAGTTATGCTTGTAAGACTTGAGCAACCGTAAAAGGCATAATCACCTATTTTAGTAACGCTGTTGGGAATAGTTATGCTTATTAGGCTTGAGCAATCAAAAAAAGCTTTTAAACCTATTTTAGTAACGCCATCGGGAATAACAATGTTACCGATTGCAGATGAATAATCAACAAGTATGTTGTTTATTATAATCGGCTGAGATTGTGCTTTAAGCCATGGTGTACCTGAAAAAGCACTATCACCTATTTCAGTAACGCTGTCGGGAATAGTTATGCTTGTAAGACTTGAGCAACCGTAAAAAGCACTGTAACCTATTTCAGTAACGCCGTCGGGAATATTGACACTTGTAAGGTTTGAGCAATTAAAAAAAGCATAACCACTTATTTTAGTAACGCTATTTGGAATGTTAATATTACCACTTGCAGATGTATAATCAACAAGTATATTGTTTATTATAACCGGTTGAGCCTGTGCTTCAAGCCATGGTGTTTCGTAAAAAAGCATGGCCGCCTATTTCAGTAACACTATCAGGAATAGTTATGCTTGTAAGGTTTGAGCAGCCTTCAAAAGCCCAGCCACCTATTTCAGTAATACTGTCGGGGATGTTTATGCTTGCGAGGCTTGAGCAGCCAGCAAAAGCTTTATCACCTATTTCCGTAACGCTATTGGGAATAATTACGCTTTTAAGGTTTTTCCCTATTATTGTAAGACCCGAACGATAATCTACAAAAGTACTCTCACCGATAACCGTCACAGGCTTGCCGTCTATTTCAGACGGAATCTCAACAGCAGGGGCGTCAAGTAAATATTTGGTTATTTCAATGTGCTTTTCATATTCATTATACATATATTGACCGTTTTCCAGATCCCTATTAAGAAGATTATCTTCGTCAGCTTTGTCAGCTTTGCCTGCAAGTTTGGACTGTTCGTTATCCTCGGCTTGTTTCGATTCTGCTTTTTCGGCTGTGACCGCCGTATTATTTACAGCCACCTCATCGGATTTGTTTCCGCAGGCTGTCATTCCTGCAAGCATTGCTGCTGCAATTAATGCGGACGTGATTTTTTTGATGTTCATGTTTTTTGCCCCCACTATTTTATTGACTAACCCTTATCAAGACAAAACACAAAAATGCCTCAATATGGTATCACCTTGATATAATAAATATACCATAACAAAATGATTTTTTCAACTAATTTTTTTATTTGTAAATACTTGTAACCAAACTGTCATCCTGTACTCCCAAATCCGCCGACCCTCTCCCCGTCAGCGTCGTCGTCAACGGTAACTCCAAAGGGCAGGAAAACTCCCTGGGCAAAGCCTTTCCCGGCTTCAAGCAAGAGCGTCTTGCCGTTTCTTCCGTCATTGGTGACTTTTATCATAATGTGTCCCTCATTTGCCGCATTGTAATAATCGGCGTCGA
Organism: Oscillospiraceae bacterium; assembly: GCA_017847885.1. Lineage (GTDB taxonomy): Bacteria > Bacillota > Clostridia > Oscillospirales > Ruminococcaceae > RGIG8773. The sequence continues at coordinate 220,627 of JAGAUA010000044.1, read as the reverse complement.
TAATACCCACGGTATTGTCAAGCTGCAAGCGGAACTTAAATCCCAGACCGCTTCTGGGGTAAATGTTCAGCACCCAGCCGTCGGCGATCTTTGCCCGTATGCCCGTGGGGATAAGCGCGCCCTCACCCGGGGCAAGCTCAATATCGTCGGGCAGAAAAAAATCATACCCCGCCGACCCCGCCGTTGCTCGGACGGGCAGGGCAATGCTGTCGTATATCTCGCTTATGCGGCTGTCGGAGTCGTCGGGGAAAGCCGTGCTCCAGTCGGTAAAAAAGCGGTTAAAGCTTACCTTTTCAAATTTTGCGATACGTTCCATAAACAGCCTGCCTTTCGTTTGTACTTTTTGGGAATACTAGGGAAGCGCTGATTAAATCGCGCCTAACGGCTTGGCACGCATCTTGCTTGCATATTTTCCGTCATATTGCACCAAAATTTCTTGACAGGCGCCAGCCTGCCTGCAAAATTTTTGCACAATCTGACGAAAAATCTGACTGCGCAATATGCGCACCAGATTTAATCAGCACTTCCCTATAATTATATTTGATTTTATACCCGTTGTCAATCCTTGATTAGTGCAATTTCAACATCACCGCACTTCAAATTGTGAACCCGATATGTGAAAAGAGAAAATAATTTGCAGGAAAATAAAAAAAGTGTTGCAAAAATCAAGGAAATGTATTATTATATAAAATAGACTGCAAAGAAAAAGTGTGTGCATAGGAAAAACAGTTGTATTCATACAATGCACACAGCTTATTTTAAAACTGTAAAAATTACGTTGCTGAAAGGGAAGATGGTTATGATTACAGAAATGAGCAGAGAGCAGCTTTCCGCGTTTAAGGCGGAGTGCGAAAAGGAGTACGAGGCTTTCAAGGCAAAGGAAATGAAGCTGGATATGTCAAGAGGCAAGCCCAGCTCCGAGCAGCTTGACCTTACAATGCCCATGCTGAACGTTTTCACCGACGCTGAAAGCATGAAGGACGAAAACGGCGTTGACTGCCGCAACTACGGCGGACTTACGGGTATTCCCGACGCTAAAAAGCTTTTCGGCGAGCTTCTGGGTGTTAAGCCCGAGGAAATTATCGTCGGCGGCAACTCCAGCCTTACTCTTATGTATGACGCTGTATGCCGCGCAATGACTCACGGCGTTTACGGCAGCAAAAAGCCTTGGGGCAAGTGCGACAAGGTAAAGTTCCTCTGTCCCGTTCCCGGCTATGACCGCCACTTTGCAATAACCGAGAATTTTGGCATCGAGATGATAAACGTGCCCCTTAACTCCGACGGTCCCGACATGGATATGGTTGAAAAGCTTGTGTCCGAGGACGAGTCCATCAAGGGTATCTGGTGCGTTCCCCTCTACACAAACCCCGACGGAATTGCTTACTCCGACGAGGTAGTAAGGCGCTTTGCAAACCTTTCTCCCAAGGCTGAGGACTTCCGCATTTTCTGGGATAACGCATACTGCGTTCACCACCTGACGGATACTCCCGACCACATTCTCAACATTCTTGACGAGTGCAAGAAAACGGGCAAGGAGGACATGGTATTCATCTTCGCTTCCACATCAAAGATTTCTTTCCCCGGCGCAGGCGTTGCTGTAATGGCTGCTTCCGAGAACAACATCAAGCAGATAACAAAGCTTCTTGCTTTCCAGAGCATCAGCTTTGACAAGATAAACCAGCTCCGCCACGTTAAGTTCTTCAAGAACGTTGACGGCATCATGGCTCACATGGAAAAGCACAAGAAGATAATCGCTCCAAAGTTCAAGCTTGTTCTTGATATGCTTGAAAGCGAGCTTGGCGACCTGGGCATACTCGAGTGGAACAAGCCCAACGGCGGTTACTTCATTGCAGTAAACACACTTGAGGGCTGCGCAAAGAGAGTTGTACAGCTTTGCAAGGAGGCAGGCGTTGTGCTTACAGGCGCAGGCGCGACTTTCCCCTACGGCAAGGATCCCCTTGACCGCAACATTAGAATTGCACCCACATATCCTCCCCTCAACGAGCTTGAAGAGGCTGTAAAGGTGTTCTGCACAAGCGTTAAGCTTGCTTCGGCTGAAAAGCTTCTTGATAAGTAATCAAGGCAAAAAAAGTTACCGCACGGGAAAATGCTTCCCGTGCGGTATTTTTTATCCGAAAAGCTCAAAGTCCGAAATCGTATTTTCGGCATCTGGCTGTAATTCCTCTTTTTTGAGGCATACGGGGGCTTGTGCGTCAGTCAGCATATTCTCCTCCGCAAGATCCTCGGGCTCAAATTCCAGAAGTCCCATTTTGTCGGCTGCACCGAAATCGGCAATGCCCTCCGTGCTTATCTCCTGCATTTCTTGGGAGGGCGGCTCGATGGGCACGTATTTTTTTACCTCGGAATTGTCGGTATAAAGCCCAGAACTGTCAATAAATTCCTCGGCATTCCGTATATCAAGCGCCGCAAAGCTTAGGTTCTCCATGCCATGCTCAAAGAACGGAAACCCGGGCAGCTCCTTTAGCATATAAAAATCGTTCAGCGAAGACACCACTTTAAGCTGGAGCAGTGCGGCTATTGCGTACACGACCGTGCCTACAAGTGCAAACGTCGAGCCCGACATTGCACATATCAGGGCGCATATCACAGCAATGGGCATTGAAACAAGGCTGAACCCGGCGCGCCGTATCCAGCTTCCGACAATGGACAAAATAGTGAAAGGTATGCCGAAAAGCGCCAGCAAAGCCATATACCACGGCTCGTAAACGATACATAAGGTGCCGATAACAAGCGCGGCGGCAGGCAGTATTTTTCCCAAAAGCAGCGTCCTGTCAGCCCGTCGCTTCAAGGCTCTTGCCTGCTCATAGTGGGCAAGGGGCTGATTTTCGTCGTAAAAAATAGGCTTTTTTTTCATACAAATACTCCTCTATATATCGGAAATAAGTCCCGCATAATATCTGCTAAGCTGCTCTGCAAGGGAGTTGAGCAGGTTTATAGCCTTGCCTTTCAGCGCGTCGTTTGCATAAAATCCCTTTTCGGCAAGGGCGGCGGCTTCCTTGGCATATTCCACGGCTTTCACGGTGTTATCTGCGGCGGATACCTCCGCAAGCTTGAAATAGCATTGCGCCAAAACCGCGGTAAATTCGTCCTTTAGGCTGCCCCAATCGCTTTCCCTGCCTGCCTCGGTGATAGCCTCGCAGTAAAGCCCGTCGGAAAAAAGCCCCTTTATTTTCACAAGCCGTTCCGTTTCGGGGTACGCTTCGGGGGCGGCAGCGTCCTCGCCTTGGGGCATAAGCGACGAAATGGGAATGTCAAGCACCGACGCAAGGTATTCCAGCGTTTTCAACGACGGAACAGCGCTTCCGCTTTCTATCTGGCTCAGCATATTCCGCGTAATAAAGCTTCCCACAACTTCGCTTTGGGTCATTTTTTTGGCAATACGGGCTTCCTTGATGCGACGTCCGCGTTCTTCGGGGGTCATGCGTCTGCTCCTTCCTTCGGTAAATATGATTTACTACATTGTAGCACAGCCTTTCAATTTTTTCAAGAGGGTAAACCAAATTTATTTTTTAAAATAATGGTTTCAACCTCTTGACAGCACTGTTTGGTTTATGTATAATAGTAAATATTATTTACCTTACAAATATATCAAAAGGACGGGGTAACCATGCTTATGCAGTCGGAAGCTTTTTACACGGCGGCTTTTTTGTGTTTTACGGCAATTTTTATGCCAAACGGATTAATTTTAATGTATATTTTTATTAAAAAGTACTTGACAAAGCGTTAATATGAGGCTATAATATAGTAAATGATATTTACATCAACACTAAAAGGGGGTCTTTTTATGGCTGAATGGTGGGAGGGTCTTTCAACTCTTTTGAGAGTTTTATACTGTATCGCCGTTCCTGCAACGCTGGTGCTGCTTTTGCAGACCATACTGTCGGTATCGGGCTTCGGTGACGACGGGGACATAAACCTCAGCGATACAAGCGGAATTGACATGGGCGGCACCGATGTGGATATTTCGGCGGAGGTTGATACCGACATCGGAACGGATTTCGACTGCCCCGAGGGCGACGCCGATTTGCCGTATCACGTCCATGCGGATTATGCGCCGCTGCGGCTTTTTACCGTTCAGGGAATGGTTGCGTTTTTCGCGGTGGCAGGCTGGACGGCTATTGCCGCAGTCAGCGGAGGTATGCCTGCCATGGGTGCGATACCGCTGGGAATTGTTGTGGGATTTTTTGCAATGTATGGTGTTGCAAAGCTTGTGCAGATAAGCAAAAAGCTTACCGAAAACGGCACGGTGGATTTCCGCAACGCAATTGGAGAAAATGCAACCGTGTATATCCCTGTTCCGCCGGCAAACGAGGGCGAGGGAAAGGTCACCCTTACCTTGCAGGGGCGTTTCATGGAATGTAACGCCGTTTCAAACGAACGTGAGCTTCTTAAAACGGGAACGGTGGTGCGCGTTACCGATTTAAACGGTGAAACACTTGTTGTTGAGCGTGAAAAGTAACATACACGCTTTACATAAACAACATAAATAAACAGATATTGGGAGGTAATCAAATGGACAACATTGAAGTATTGATAGCGATATGCGTAATTGTCGTTGTGCTTTTTGCGGCGGTTGCGGCAATTCTTTCGCGGTACAGAAAGTGTCCCTCGGACAAAATCATGGTAATCTACGGTAAGGTGGGCACCGACAAGAATGGTCAGGCAAAGAGCGCAAAGTGTATCCACGGCGGCGCGGCGTTTATCGTGCCGATAATCCAGTCGTTCCAGTACCTTGACCTTACGCCTATTTCCATTAACGTGGACCTGAAAAACGCCCTTTCAAAGCAGAATATCCGTGTTGACGTTCCCTCCCGTTTTACGGTTGGTATTTCCACCGAGCCGGGCATTATGCAGAACGCCGCGGAGCGCCTTCTCGGGCTGAAAATGATGGAAATTCAAGAGCTTGCAAAGGATATCATCTTCGGTCAGCTCCGTCTTGTAATTGCAACAATGGAGATTGAGGAGATCAATACCGACCGTGACAAGTTCCTTGTTGCAGTATCAAACAACGTTGAGATTGAGCTGAAAAAGATAGGTCTGCGGCTTATCAACGTTAACGTTACCGATATCAACGACGAGTCGGGATACATAGACGCTCTCGGTAAGGAAGCTGCCGCAAAGGCGATCAACGACGCGAAAAAGAGCGTTGCCGAAAAGGACAGAGACGGTGCTATCGGTGAGGCAAACGCGCGCAGAGACCAGCGTATTCAGGTCGCAGCGGCGAACGCTACCGCTATTGACGGTGAAAACGAGGCAAAAATTTCAATTGCACAGTCCGAGGCTGTACGCAGACAGAAGGAAGCCGAGGCTGACGCAAAGGCTACAAACGATGCAAAAATTGCAGTTGCCATGACGAGCCGTGACGGTGAGATAGGTCAAGCAAACGCATTGAAGGAGCAGCGTATCCAGGTTGCCGCTGCAAACGCCGCTGCTATCCAAGGTGAAAACGACGCTAAAATTTCAATTGCGCAATCCGAGGCAAAGCGCCGCGAAAAGGAAGCGGAAGCCCTTAAAATGGCTACCGCAGCAGAAGCTGTACAATCTGCAAAGGCAAAGGAAGAAGCCTATGCTGCACAGCAAGAGGCAGAAAGCAAGCGTGCCGAGCTTGAAATGGCTACCCAGAAGGCAGACGTTATCGTAAAGGCACAGATCGAAAAGGAAAAAGCCGAGATCGCTGCCGAGGCAGAGGCTGAGGTTCTCCGCCGCAAGGCTCGAGGCGAGGCTGACGCGCTGTACGAAAAAATGGCAGCCGAAGCACGCGGCGCACAGGAGATACTCCAGAAGCAGGCAGAGGGTATGAAAGCCCTTATCGAAGCCGCAGGCGACGCGGATTCTGCCGTTAAAATGGTCGTTGCCGACAAGCTTGAAGAGCTTATGCGAATTCAAGTCGAGGCTATCAAGAATATCAAGATCGACAAGGTCACTGTTTGGGACGGCGGCAAAAACGGCGACGGAAACACCGCTACTGCCGATTTTATCTCAGGCATGATGAAAGCCGTTCCGCCGCTGAACGAGGTGTTCAAGCAGGCAGGCATGGAGCTTCCCGCAATGCTTGGCAAGGAGCTTGAGACAGTTTCGGAGACTGTTTCGGAAAACGCTCCCCAGCTTGAAGAAAAAGCTTCCGAATAAAAAAATTATCCCCGTACTCAAAAGTACGGGGATTTTTTTGACTTAAGGCAATAACTGTGCGGTATTTCCTTAAATATTGTCGTTAAACATGATGCTCACAGCCATTTTGTTGTAATAATCCATGTTTCCCTTTACGTTGTAGGAAACCTGCGCCTTTATGTCGGCTGCGCGGCTTATGTAGGACGCCTTGTCGGCTATCTTGGTTGCAAAGGAATAATTACCCGAGAAAAGGGAACGGAGCGTGCCTTCGGGTGCCGATTTCAGCTTTTCCTCGTCAACGGTAAGCCTGTTGTCGCTGCCCAGCTTTACCCCCACATGGGACAAAGCACGCGCATAAGCCTTGGTGGTGTTTACCATTGAAACGCCCTTTTCCAGAGCGTTGATGCTGTCGGATTTCTGCAAGCCGTCAAGGGTGCTGTTGTAGCTTTCGGCAAAGTCCTTTATTGCCGAAACAGCTTGCTCGGGGTCGCTGAAAATTTCTCTGCCGTTTATCGCCATAGCACCTGCACAGCCGCTGAGAAGCTTTGCGTTTTCCGCAAGCTTGACCTCGTTGTTGTCAGCCTTGGAATCCGTCTTTTCGGCGCTGAACTGCTTTTTGTACTCCTCGGTCATCGCCTTTTTGTAGCCCTTGGAGCGAGCCAAATCGACCTTCCTTGCAAGGGTATGCAGGTCGGTATCCTTATCGGTCTTTATTGCCTCCTTCAGAAACTTTGAGATATTATCGCCGTTGGAAGCATTTTTGTTAAAGGTCGAAAGAGAATCGGCAAGGGAATTATTTTTGTTCGCCAGAAGAGCGCTGTAATATGAATTTGAAGTATACGCGTTAATTCCGTACAAAGACATAAAACTGCCTCCTTTCTCTATTTGTTAAGCTTTGTTTTAGCCGTTGAAAGCATAAGCTTGATGCGGTTTTCCTGATTTACCTTTGTTGCGCCCGGGTCGTAGTCGATAGCGACAATGTTCGCGTCGGGGTGAACAGCGCGTATCTTTCTTATCATGCCCTTGCCAACGATGTGGTTCGGCAGGCAGCCGAAAGGCTGGGCGCATACTATATTCTTAACGCCGCTTTCTATAAGCTCCACCATTTCTGCGGTAAGAAGCCAGCCCTCGCCCATTTTGTTTGCGGGGGATACAAACGGCAGTACATTTTTCTTGGTCTGTTCAAAGTGTGCAGGCGGTCTGAAACGGGTCTCCGACACAGCCTTTATCATGGTGTTCTGCATCTTTTTCAGGAACAGCTTCAGCGCTCCCGAGCCGATGTATTTCTTGTATCTTACGTGGTATATCTGAGTATCCACAATATGGTGGTCGCACATAAACAGGATAAAGTCCAGCAGTCCCGGGACAACAGCCTCAACGTCCTCGCCGCGGAGAAATTCCTCCAAACAGTTGTTGCCCAGCGGCGCATACTTGATGTATATTTCGCCTACGATGCCGACCTTTACCTTTTCAGACGGCGTGTAGGGAAGCTTTTCAAAGTCAGCAAGTATCTCCCGTATATTCTGACCGAAAGCAGTCAGCGCGAAGCCCCTGCCCATAAGCCTGTCTATCCATTTGCCGATAAGCTTGTCGGTATCGCCCTTGCAGTTTTCATAGGGGCGCACTTGATTGCCTATCCACATAAGCAGGTCGCCGTAGCAAATCGCAATAATAAGCTCATAAAGCAGCGTTACCGAAAGGGTAAAGCCGGGATTTTTTTCAAGGTTTGAAAGGTTGAGGGAAACAACGGGTATCTGCTCCATGCCGTTATTTTTCAGAGCCTTTCTCAGCAGGTTGATATAGTTTGAAGCACGGCAGCCGCCGCCCGTTTGAGTAATCATCAACGCGGTTTTGTTAAGGTCGTACTCGCCCGATTTGAGCGCGTCCATCATCTGACCGATAACCAGCAAAGCAGGGTAACAGGTGTCGTTGTGAACGTTGCGCAGACCCTCGTCGATAATTTTTCTGCCCGTACTTGTAAGCAGCTTCACCTTGTAGCCGTGGTTATTAAAAATTTTTTCCAAAAGCGTAAAATGAATAGGAAGCATCTGGGGTATCAGAATAGTATACTCCTTACGCATTTCCTCCGTAAAAAGCAGACGTCCCTGCTCATTGTAAACCAGTTCAGCCATAGAAAGTGAGACTCCTTAACGATATTTCTGCAATTATATTATAACACAGCATTAAAAAAATTTCAATACTTTTTGCAGCAAATATCCGCCGAAACTTTTTCACATTATATATATCGGCAGGCTTTGCAAAAACTTTAGAAAAAATAAAAAGCGGACCGAAAAGTCCGCTTTTTAAATAAAAAATATTTTAAGAGAGTTTAAAGGGCATCAAACTTTTTAAGCTACTTATATTATACATCATTTAAACGTTTTCGACAATTAATTAATTTCATATATTTTATTGTAAAAATTGCATATCTTAAAAAACGACAAATTTTGATAGCCCAATAAAATTCCTTTAAAATCCCAGCTCCTCGTTAACGAGAATGACCTTTATCCTGTCCTTTATCCTCTGCTGGGCGGTAACAACGTAGGAGCAGCATATCCTGCCGTCGCTTTTGCAGCCGCTTGTCATGCAGCTGTTCCCCGAAGCAAGGGACATACACTCTCCCTTTGCATGGCAGTAGGTCTCGCAGCCCAGCCTTGCGGTGTTCATGGGGGCGGCGTAGCGCTTTACCCGAACCGCCGCGTCGTCAAGGGTACGCACGATCTTGTTCCTGCCTGCAATGACTATGACCGACTTGGGACCGAAGCATATTGCCGCAACACGGTTGCTGTTGCCGTCAACGTTGTAAAGCTCGCCGTTTTCGGTTATGGCGTTGGAGCTTGTAAGGTATGCGTCCGCGGAAAAGGCGGCACGGTAGATGGCCTCTGTTTCCTCGCGGCTTTTGCCCGTCCTGTCGAGGAAATTGTATGCGCCCGACCGTAAAAGCGCAGCCGCACCACATTCCTCAAGGGTCATAGAGCCGCCGCAGGTAACGGTGCAGCCCTCAGTCAGAAGTCCTTTGACAATGTCGGGAACTTCCTCCTTTTTTTCTGCGATAAAGCATTTCATATTGTTTGCTTCAAGTGCTTTTGCAGTTTTTTCAAGTATTTTACGGTATACGCCGTGTTGGTATTCCGACATTTTATTTCCTCCTTTTTATCAAAATACAGTCTATACTCTATTCATTATTGTATCACACTTAGTTTAAAAAATAAAGCTTAAAAAATATTTTCGTTGATTTTGACAAATTTTGTGGAATTACATAGCTATTTCAAGTACATATTATCAAGCAAACCCAGCCCCGAGCCTGTTTTAAACACCTTTCTGCGTATACTTTCAACCGCTTCTCTGCGCAGACCTTCTTCATATATATTCACGAGAAAATCAGCTTCGACCAAAATCTGCCAGTCAAGAGAATCAATGCCCTTAAAGGTGTGATGATGTGCGATGAGGAAGCATACACGCTCGGTAAATCCGCTGTCTGCGCCAAGCTCCGAAAGGATTTTTTCAGCCACGGGAACGCCCTCTTTTTCCTGATATTTTCCCGAACATGAGCCGTATTTGCACTCGCACTCGTGTATGCCGATATCATGCAGCACGGCTGCCGCTTCGATAATTTCCATGGTGGTGCTGTCGGCATTTTCGCCCTCTGCGATAGCTTTTGCAAAAGCATATACCTTCATAAAGTGCTGTATCCTTCTTGCGTCGCCTGCGTCATAGGCAATTGCGGACGATATCAAATCGCTGATTTTCACGTTAATTTCTCCCTTCATACTTTTCACAAATTTGCATATTTATCATAGAATAAAGCAAAAATAATAATTGGAGTTGATAGAATGAACTGTTTGAAATGCTTCCTCGGAGGCAACTCGCCCACGGGCTTCCGCACCCGTTTCGGAGAGAAAATTGCGGACACGGATTATCGCACCTACATAATAAAGGGCGGTCCGGGCACGGGAAAATCCTCGCTGATGAAGCGGCTTGCCGAGGCGTTTCCCGATGAAAAAAAGGAGGTGTACCACTGCTCAAGCGACCCCGATTCCCTTGACGCGGTGGTCTTTGAGGAACGTAGGGTAATATTTGTGGACGGAACTGCGCCCCACACCTTTGACCCCGAATACCCGGGCGCTGTCCAGCAAATCCTGGACTTGGGCGCATATTGGGACTCTGCAAAGCTATGCAAGTCAAAAGATGAGATAATCTCCGTCACAAAGGATTATTTGCAGCATCACGGGCGCTGCCGCCGCTGTATATCCGCACTTGCCGCCGTTATCGGGGACTGCTGCCAGATAGGTCGGCTTGCTCTGAACGAGGAAAAGCTTGACGGCTTCATTTCGCGGCTTGCAAAGAAGGTCATACCGAAGAAAAGCACCGCGGAGGAGGGGAAAATCACCTTCCGCCAGCTTTCCGCCCTTACCCCGAAAGGGTACATCACCTATATTCCCGATGACTATACCGTGTATATGCTCAACGACGGGCTTTACAGCGGTTCGGAGATGTTCCTGCGGCGTTTTTCGGATATTGCCGCAAAGAAAGGCTTTGATGTCAGCGTAAGCCTTTGTACGCTTCACAACGGCGAGTTTTTCGAGCATATCCTCATTCCCGAGCTAAAGCTTGCGTTCATGTCCGCGTCGCCGCTGAATGAGCTTTGCGTTGCCCAAAAGCAGCCCGTGAATTTCAAGCGTTTTTACGATAAAAACACTCTTTCGGGCAAAAAAACGCGAATAAAATTCAATGACGCCGCAGTAAAAAGCCTCCGCGACGAAGCCTGCGCCTCTCTTGTGAATGCCAAGGCGGAGCATGACAAGCTTGAACAGTTTTACATCAAATCGGTGGATTTTGACAGCATAAACCGCCTTTATTACAGCCTTATTTCCGAGATAAAAAGCCTTTGATTGAAATATTTTATGTTTATTGTAGGGGCGGATATTATCCGCCCGCAGTCTGTCGGAAAACAATAAGGTTTACGGGACGGGAGACCCTTCCCCTACAATGAAATGGCAATTTTAGCCGTTATGTAGGAACGGATATTATCCGCCCGATTTCTCAATTCCCTAATAAAATGAGACGGCAGGAAAAAATCCTGCCGTTCAGCTTTATTCTATTGTCTTTGCCTTTTCAAATATCTCCTTGACCTCATCGGAAGGCTCTTTGTCGATAAGCGAAACGATGACCGTTACAAGAATTGAAAGCGCAAAGCCGGGAACGATGGAGTACATTACTCCGCCGAGGTGGAGGACGTTATCCCAAAGGAGAACTGTTCCTGCGCCTGCGATAATGCCCGAAACCGTACCCTTGAGGGTAAGTCTCTTCCAGTAGAGCGAAAGAATGATAGCAGGTCCAAAGGCTGCACCGAAGCCTGCCCATGCGTTGGAAACGATACCCATGATGGAGTCCTTGGGGTCAAGGGCGAGGATACAAGCGATGACCGAGATTACCATTACCGAGCCGCGGCTTATCCACATAAGCACCTTGTCGGAAACCTCTTTTTTCACGATTACCTTGAAGAAGTCGTTTGCAACCGCGGAAGCCGTTACAAGAAGCTGGCTGTCGGCGGTACTCATTATTGAAGCAAGAACTGCCGAGAGGAACACTCCTGCAAGAAGTCCGGGGAAGAGCATTTTTACGACCTTGATAAAGATAAGCTCCTGCTCAGCCGCACCAAGGTTAATGCCCTGAGAGTCGAGGTAAACTCTGCCGAGGATACCGATGAGAACTGCCGCACCGAGGGAGATAATTACCCAAATGATAGCGATTATTGCGGATTTCTTTACGCTTTTTGCGTCCTTGATAGCCATAAAGCGGACAAGGATATGGGGCATTCCGAAATAGCCCAGCGCCCATGCAAGGTCGCTTATTATGCTGTTTGCGCCTCTGCCCTTGAACATCGAAGCGAAGCCGCTTGCGTCCTGACCCTCTGCAACTATCTTCTGAGTTTCGGTTATCATGTCAAGGCTGAAATTCTGAGTTGAGCTTACAAGCGCTATCGGAAGCGCAACGATTGCGATGACCATAAGAAGTCCCTGGATAAAGTCTGTCCATGCAACCGCGCTGAAGCCGCCCATGAAGGTGTAAGCAACGATAATAAGCGCGGAAATTATAACTGCCGCCTTGGTGTAGGTCTCGTTGGAGCTGTCGATGTTGAACACAACCTGGAAAAGCTTTCCGCCAGAAACGAATGCCGAAGTCGTATACACAAGGAAGAAGATGAAAATTACAACCGCGCACACAAGACGTACTATCGGGCTGTCCGCCTTGAAACGGTTCTGGAGGTACTGAGGAATAGTGATAGAGTCGCCAGCCGCCTCGGTAAAACGTCTGAGAGGCTTTGCCACAAATGCCCAGTTAAGTATAGTACCGATAGCAAGACCTATCGCTATCCAGTAGTTGCCCATACCCGATGCGTAAGCAGCGCCGGGAAGTCCCATAAGAAGCCAGCCGCTCATGTCGGAAGCCTGTGCGGACATCGCCGTTACCCAGCTGTTGAGCCCTCTTCCTGCGAGGAAATAGTCGCTCATTTTTTTACTTTTGTTGGAGAAATAGAAGCCGATACCCAGCATTACGATAAGGTAGCCAATAAAGGCAACCAGCACCGAGCCGTCGGCGTTTGCAAAAAATCCCATTTAACAACCACCTTTTTACAATATTACATTTTAACATTATACTACATTTTTCCTCTAAATGTATGAACTTACGGTTAATTATACGGGCAAGAGCGGTTTTCCGTGGGTATTATCGGCAACGCCCAGCATTTTCAGCACCTCCGAGCCGCAGTCGGCGTAGGTATCTGTTGTACCGAGATTTACGGGGGGAACGCCCTTGCCGTACACAAGAATAGGCACGGTCTCACGGGTGTGGTCGGTGCCGCCGTAATTCGGGTCGCAGCCGTGGTCGGCGGTAATGAGCAGCGCGTCGTCGTCCCCCAGAAGCGCAAGGAGCTTTCCAAGCTGTTCATCAAAGCGGACAAGCGCTTCGGTGTAGCCGTTCACATCGCGGCGGTGACCGTAGGTCATGTCGAAATCCACCAGATTTACAAAGCAAAGTCCGTTAAAATCGCGGTTTGCATAGGCAAGAGTTTTTTCCATTCCGTCGTCGTTTCCGCTTGTGCGGACAAACTCCGTGATACCCTTTCCTGCAAAAATATCGTTTATCTTTCCAACGGCAATAACGTCCTTGCCTGCGTTTTTCAGTGCGTCAAGCATGGTATCGCAGGGCGGCTCAATGGAAAAATCGTGTCTGCGTGAAGTGCGCTTAAAGGGGTGCTCGCCCTCAAAGGGACGGGCAATTACTCTGCCAACGCCGTGCTTTCCCGTAAGAATTTTTCTTGCAGCTTCGCAGTATTCGTACAGCTTTTCGGGCGGCACAACGCTTTCGTGAGCGGCTATCTGGAACACGCTGTCTGCGGAGGTATACACGATAAGCGCACCCGTCTCCATATGCTCTCTGCCGTAATCCTTGATGACCTCCGTACCCGAATAGGGCTTGTTGCAAAGCACCTTCCTGCCCGTTGCTTCGGTAAATTTTTCAATTATCTCCTGCGGAAAGCCGTTTGGATAAGTCGGAAGCGGCTTTTCGGAAATAATTCCTGCGATTTCCCAATGTCCTATCGTGGTGTCCTTGCCCATGGAGCGCTCGGTCATTCTGCCGTATGCGCCTATGGGGGACGGGCATTTCTCCCCGAAGTCAACGCCGTCTATGTTGAAAAGCCCCAGCTTTTGCATATTGGGGACGTCCAGCTTTCCCGTTTCAAAGCAGCTTTTCAGCGTATTTGCGCCGCTGTCGCCGAATTTTTCCGCGTCGGGTGCATTGCCGATGCCGCAGCTGTCAAGTACAATTAAAAATACACGTTTCATATAATTCTCTCTTTCATCAATAATTCTCCGCAGCCTCACTGTTCATCATTTTCACCGCAGAGCTTGTGCCTATTCTTTCGCAGCCCTCAGCAAGGAACATTTCAAGGTCGTCACGGGTCTTCACGCCGCCTGCCGCTTTCATTTTCACCCCTGCACCGATATGCTTCTTAAACAGCCTTATATCCTCGATTTTTGCCCCTGCCGTACCGAAGCCCGTTGAGGTCTTTATGAAATCCGCGCCGCCGTCGGTCACGCATTTACACAGGCGTATCTTCTCCTCGTCCGTAAGGTAACAGGTCTCGATAATTACCTTTAAAATGTGGCTTCCGCAGGCTTTTTTCAGTGCGGAAATTTCCTCGGTAACGCTGTCAAAATCGCCGTTTTTCACCATGCCGAGGTTGATCACCATATCAATTTCATTTGCACCGTCGGCAATTGCCTGCGCCGTTTCAAAGACCTTTACCTCGGTGGTATTGTATCCGAGGGGGAAGCCTATTACGGTGCAGATATTCATTTTCGGATAGCTTTCGCGTACGTACTTAACATAGGACGGGGGGATACACACCGAGGCGGTGCCGTATTTTTCCGCTTCGGCGCAGAGCGCGTCGATGTCGGCTTTGGTGCTTACCGCTTTAAGCTGGGTGTGGTCAATATGTGAGAAAATTTCTTTATCGGTCATAATAATTCCTGCCTTTCGATTTCTGATAGATATATTATACAGCTTTTCCCGAAGTAAATCAATAAAATTACGCAATATTGACGGTTGTACCGCAAAAATATATATATTTCAAACCGCAAATTCAAATTTTGTATAAACTTTATTCAAAATTAACACAATGTTCACAAATTAAGCCGCAAGAAAAGATATAATTATTATGTATAGTAATATGTTTCGGTAAAATGTTTATGCCTTTCAGACGGCGATAATTGTGCATATATACTGCCCTCTATTGCAAACAACACAGTTGTTTGCAATGCCGCCAAAGGCGACTGCAAAGCCTACGGCTTTGCGAGGGCTGTATGAACGGCAGCTCCGGCGGCGCAGCCGTCACCCGGCAATTTATTGCCGGGCATTGCAAAATTGTTAATTTTGCAATGGAGCTCAGTATAAATAGTAGCTAAGGAGGAAACGGCGGACGAGTCCCGAACGCCGTAATAACGAGATGAAAAATGTAGCTGTTGTATATTTGTCAAAGCATGGTCATACAAAGCGGTATGCGGAATGGCTGAAAGAGGATCTGGGTGCCGATACGACGGATATTATTGAAGTAAGCCGTTTTAATATTACTCAGGTGCTTGCGTACAAGCTGATTATTTTTGCCTGCGGTGTTTACGGAGACAAGCTTGCGATAATGGATTTCGTCAAGAAAAACGTGTCGTCCATTCCTGCGCAGAAAGCCATGGTAATGGCGGTAAGCTGGTACACCAACGATTCCGAGGAAGCGACAAAGAAGCTTATTGACGAAAATTTCCCCGATACATATAAAAACGCCGTGCCTCTTTATGTTATTAACAGCGGAATTGACAAGAAGGGCATTTCGCCTATGGACAACATGAAGCTGCTTGCGTCTCAAGTCATGATAGAGAAGAAGGACGGAAGAAGCTCCGACGATATAAACGCCCTTGCAATAATAAAGGGGTACTCCGACCAGACCTCCAGAGATAACCTTGCAAGCGTGAAAAAGGCGATAGAGGAATTTTTTGCGCCAAAGAAAAAGGAAGAACCCAAGCCCGAGGTCAAGAAGGAAGCCGCTGTGCCAAGAGTTGTTGTACCCGATTATTCCGTTAAAACGGAAGAAGCGCCGGCAGAACCCAAGGCTTCCAAGCCTGTTGAAGTATCGACAGAACCCAAGGCGGCATCAAAGCCTGCCGAAGCACCTGCCGCTCGTCCCGTTTCAAGCGGATTTGTGGACGCTTCGGGCGTAAACAGCGACGCGGACGCGCTCAGCTCCCTTGAAAATGCGTTCAAGAATTTGCGTGCGCCCAAGGCTGCTCCCAAGCCTGCACCTGCGCCCGCAGTTGCAGTTGAAGAAATCGCGGTTGAGGAAGTTTCCGCGCCTAAGGTTGAGGAGTTCACGGTCGAGGAAGTTTCTTCACCCAAGGTAGAAGAAATCGCGGTTGAGGAAGTTCCTGCGCCTAAGGTTGAGGAATTTACGGTCGAGGATGTTCCTGCTCCCAAGGTAGAGGAATTCACGGTTGAGGAAGTTTCCGCACCAAAGGTTGAAGAGTTTACGGTCGAGGAAGTTTCCGCGCCCAAGGTTGAGGAGTTCACGGTCGAGGAAGTCTCCGCACCCAAGGTTGAAGAATTCACGGTCGAGGAAGTCTCCGCGCCCAAGGTTGAAGAATTTACGGTCGAGGAAGTCTCTGCGCCCAAGGTCGATAATATTAATGATATTGTAATAGAAGAAGCTCCTTCATTCAGTACCGAGAAAAAGCCGTCCGAAAGCGGTTACACATCGGGAATAGGCGCAATATCCCTTGAAGATTTTGACGAGCCTGCTGCCGAAATTTCTGCTGCTCCTAAATCCGACGGACCAGTATTTGCAAATATTTCTCTCGAGGAATTTGCTGCTCCGACAGCTGAAAACACCGAGCCTGAGACAGCTCCCGAGCCTCCTGCACCCGAGCCTGCGGCTAAACCCGAGATGCCGAGGAAAAACAGCTACATGGAGCTGTTTGCAAGACGCAGAAGGGCTGTTGAAGAAAGTGCTGTCGAAGCTGCTGCGCCTGAGGTCAAGTCTGCACCCGTAGCGGCGGTCAAGCCCGAGCCTGCACCCGAGCCGCAGGTCATGTTCGACCCGATAATCGAGCCTGTGCATGAGGTCAAGCCTGCGCCTGCACCCAAAGCTGAAATCAAGCCCGAGCCTGCGCCCGAGCCGCAGATAATGTTCGACCCGATAATGGATCCTGTGCATGACATCAAGCCTGCGCCCGTACCCAAAGCAGAAGTCAAGTCCGAGCCCGAATCCTCAATGGATATGGACGTATACGACTTTATTTCGGAGGGAGCAGCTCCTGCCGTAAGCAGCCGTGCATTGAACGCAGTTCAGGATCTTGCCAAGGCAAAGGAAAAGGCTGCAATGGAAGCTGCAAAGAAAGCTGCGGAGGCTGCTGCCGAAGCCGCTGAAGCTGCCGCAGCTGCCGAGGTTGCCGAAAAGGAGACCGAAGAAGTTCACAGAAGCGAGTTCAGCGAGCAGATGAGGCACGATATCGAGGAGCTTGCAAGAGAAGCGGAAGCCGTAGAACTTAAGGCACATCATGTTGAGCAGTATGAGCCTCAGGAATATGCGCAGGATGAGGTATCGGCTGAAGATATTCACATGGATTTCGGCGCGGACGACGTTCTTATGCCCGAGCCTGTCAAGGAAGTGAAGGAGGTCAAGGTCGAAGAGCCCGAAAAGGACGACGACCCGTCCTCACAGATGAGAAAGCTTGCCGAGGAAGTCAACGCATCGATTGAAAAGAACAAAGCCAACAAGGAAAAAATGATGGCGAGATACGGCAAAAAGGAAAAAGCACCGGTGCGAAATCCGTTTGCAGTTCAGTTTGACGATGAAGAAGATGACAAGAAAAAGAAGAAAAAGAAGCAGGCAGCCGAGCCGAAGCGTCTTGCAGACCCCATTGACCCCGACATTTTCTTCAGCAGACCGGGCAAGGATTATGAGATGCAATCGGATTCAATGCCGGAAATCAAGTTTAATTCAAGAAAATAATGGCAATACCGCAAATTAGGGTATCCTGCAAACTAAGCAGGATACCCTAATTCGTTTCGGAGAGCCTGTTGCGGCTTTCCTCGGAAATGCCGAGTTCTTCGCGCATTTCCGTCATATTTGCCCAGTACCGCTTGGGCATCATGTTCATTCTGCACCGCGGATTATATCGCTCCTCAATGCCGATAGTTTTGTAAAAGCCCTTCCAAAGTTCACGGTAAAGCTCCTCCTCCGCGCTTGCGTCGGGAAGCTCAAAATCAATGTTTTCTGCAATTTCGGCTTTGTGGCGAAAATAAATCAGCGCCATGCGGTGAGCCTTGTCGTAAATCAGAAAATTTTCATTTCTCATACGGTCTGTAAAGTGGTCGGCGATAAGGGGGATAGCCTTGTTTTTCGGCTCAATTACGGCGGCAAGGTATCCTCCGTAATCGGAAAAACGCAAAAATCCCTGCAAAAGGTGGGCTTCACGGGTGCAGAAAAGCACCGTCTTGTTCAGCTTGTTCACGGTGTCGTCGGCAAGCATATCCTCGACTTTTCCGCCGAATTGGAAGCCCTTGCGTATAAACATCAGTATCAGCATATCCTTGCCGTCCTCGCAGGACAAAAACGCTTTTTTCACCGCGTCAAAGGCGCGTGGCGATATCTTTTTCGGTATTGCCGCCGAGACCCGCGCCGAATGCTCGGGCACGGTCTCCACAAAATGCATATCGCAGAACGAAAGCTGCTCGGGGACTTCCGACAGTATATCCGACGGTATTTCGCGGCGGACATAGCTGTCGAAAACGCAGCACATCAGCCCGTCAAATGTCCCGTCATAGCAGTATATCACATTTCTCCTGTCAGGCATTTTACGGTATCCTCCAAGGTCGGGACAGTTTTTTCACTGTCGAAAAATGAAAGCTGTTCACCGCTGTATCCGTTTTGCTCCAGCTCCTTGACCACGCTTGCGGACATAAGCGAGCGCATCATTCCCGTTTCGGTCATGACAAGCCCTTCGGCGCGCTTGCCCATGCAGAGAATGAAGTACACCGCCCGTTTTACTACCACACCCAGCTTGCGCAGGTCGTTGTAGTCAAGCTTAGCCTGCCGCCTTGCTGTGACTATCCTTTGGGCGGATTTTACGCCAATTCCGGGTACTCTCAGCAGCATTTCGTATGGCGCCTTGTTTATCTCCACGGGGAAACATTCGGGGTGGTGGACAGCCCAGTTGCACTTCGGGTCAAGCAGAGGGTCAAAGTTCTGATGCTGTTCGTCCAGAATTTCTTCGGCGCGGAAGCCGTAAAAACGCAGCAGCCAGTCCGCCTGATACAAGCGATGCTCACGCAACAGCGGCGGCTTTGTTCCTGCCGGGGGAAGTAGCTTTTGGTCGCCCACGGGGATATACGCCGAATAAAAGACCCGTTTTAGGCTGTATTTTTGGTACATCGCTTCGGACAGCCGCAGGATATGGAAATCGCTGTCGGGGGTTGCGCCGATTATCATTTGGGTGCTTTGTCCCGCCGGGGCAAATTTGGGCGCGTTTTTGTACTTGACTATCTCATAGCTGTTTTGGCGTATCTTTTGGGTTATCTGTCCCATGGGCAGCAATATCGACGATTTGGACTTGTCGGGCGCAAGGGCGTTCAGGCTTTTTTGTGAGGGCAGCTCGATGTTCACGCTCATTCGGTCGGCAAGTACTCCAAGGCGGTTGATAAGCTCGGGGTCTGCGCCGGGAATGGCTTTCACGTGGATATATCCGTAAAATTTATATTTAACGCGGAGCAGGGTGAGGGCTTCGATAAGCTGCTCGCAGGTGTAGTCGGGACTTTGGATTATTCCCGAGCTGAGGAAAAGTCCCTCGATGTAGTTGCGCCGATAGAAATTTATGGTAAGCTCCGCAATTTCTTCTGGAGTGAATCGCGCACGGGGAAGGTCGTTGCTGCGGCGGTTTATGCAGTATTTGCAGTCGTAAAGGCAATAATTGGTCATCAGAATTTTCAGCAGGGAAATGCACCGACCGTCCGAGGCAAAGCTGTGGCAGATACCGCAGGCGGAAGCGCTGCCGATGCCGTCTTGGTGTCCGCCCTTGCGGTCAACGCCGCTTGAAGTGCAGGCAGCGTCGTATCTGGCGCCTGCCGCAAGAATTTTGAGCTTTTCCGAAATATCCATTTTAGGCGCCTCCTGACCGCAACAAATGTTCTGTATCAGTATTATACCACAGAACAAGCGTTCTGTAAATAGGCGTTTTGCCAAAAAGTTGAACAAATTTTCTGCATAAATTTTGGCACATTTGTTCGCGAGAATAAAATGCAAAAGGGTATTGCAATTTAAAGGCGGATATGCTATAATTACCTTGTCAGCCTCCATAGTTAAATGGATATAATAAACCCCTCCTAAGGGTTAGTTGTGAGTTCGATTCTCGCTGGGGGTGCCAGAAAAAGAGCAGTATCGCCCGAAGCGGTACTGCTTTTTCATTAATGTGTAGACGCTCGCTGCTGCAAGGAGGTTTTATCGTGTCAACAAGCAAGGAATATCTGAACTTTATACTTGAACAGCTGTCGGGACTTGACGGCATAACCCATAAACAGATGATGGGGGAATACATCATTTATTTCCGCGGCAGGATAGCGGCGTATCTCTGCGACGACCGCCTGCTTATCAAGCCTGTTGACGCGGCGGTAAAAATGATGCCCGACGCAAGATACGAGCCGCCCTACGACGGCGCAAAGGATATGCTGCTTTGCGATAATGTCGATGACAGGGACTTTCTGACGGCGCTGTTTGAAGCGATTTACCCCGAGCTGCCCGAGCCGAAGAAGAAGCCGTCAGCAAAACGCAAGTGAAATAGGGGTGACGCAAATGAAAAGCATTGAGGATAACATAAATTTATTGCAGGATAAAAACAACGTGACAGCCTGCGGAGCTATGAACGAACTTGTGCAAATATCCGAAAATTCGGATGAGGTGTATCGGTACATGGACGTTTTTGCGGAAATGCTTGACAGCGGAAATTCTTATGTAAGAAACCGCGGCTTGAAGCTGATTTCCGCAAATGCAAAATGGGACAAGGATTTCAAAATTGATGAAATAATTGACAAGTATCTCGGGCACATAACGGACGTTAAGCCTATCACGGCAAGGCAGTGTATTTCCGCACTTCCCGAAATTGCGAAATACAAGCCCGAGCTTAAAGAGGATATTCTGTCGGCACTGAAATCAGCCGATGTATCCCGTTATCCCGAAAGTATGACAAGCCTTGTTTGGAAGGATATACAAAAGGCGGTAAAGGAAATCGAAAGCCTTACCTAACAGCACACAGCACAGAAAGTCATGAAACCATAGCGTTTTTTCGGTACAATGAATACAGCGAAAGGAGATCGGCCAATGGATTGGATATCGGGCTTGCAGCGTGCGATAGATTACGTTGAAGAGCATCTTGCCGATGAAATTGATTATGAGGAAGCTGCCAAAAGAGCGTATTCCTCAAGCTTTCATTTTCAGCGCGTCTTTTCAATGATCTGCGGCTA
Source organism: Oscillospiraceae bacterium (assembly GCA_017847885.1). Classification (GTDB taxonomy): domain Bacteria; phylum Bacillota; class Clostridia; order Oscillospirales; family Ruminococcaceae; genus RGIG8773. The sequence goes on along the minus strand of JAGAUA010000044.1, from coordinate 199,432 downwards.
TACCCTCGGCGATTATATCCGTTACCGCAGGCTTTCCCTTGCAGGAAGCGAGCTTGCGGCGGAAAATGCCAAGGTCATAGATGTGGCTCTGAAATACGGCTACGACTCTCCCGAAAGCTTTTCAAGAGCTTTTTCGAGATTTCACGGTGTATCTCCCTCGGCAGCAAAAAACGGCTGTAATATCAAATCCTTTTCCGCTCTTTCCGTAAAACTTACATTATGCGGAGGAAATACTATGGATTACAGAATTGAAAAAAGAGAAGCGTTCAAAATAGTGTGCAGGAAACAGCAGGTAAACAAGCCTCAGGGCGATACCGCGGCGGCTGACATTTCCGCTTTCTGGGGCAAATGCTCATCGGACGGTACAATGTCGGTGCTTCCGAAATATGCAAGCTTTGAGAACTTCCACGGCGTTCTCGGTATTTGCTTTTCGGGCGAAATGGCGGACTCGGGCTTCCCTTACGGCATCGGCGCGGAGTACAACGGCGCTCCCGTTACAGACGAGGGTTTTGAGCTTGTGGAGATACCTGCGCATACCTATGCGGTATTTACCTGCAAAGGAAAGATGCCCGAAGCGTTTAAGGAAACCTACAAAAGGATATGCACCGAGTTTTTCCCTCAAAGCAGCGAATATCAATACGGAAACGGCATAGAGCTTGAGGTTTATCCTTCTGCTGATGTTCAAAATCCCGATTATACCTGCGAGATATGGATTGCCGTAGAAAAGAAAAACCGATAATAATACTAAACACCAATTAAACTGTAGACAAAAAATCTTCGCATAATCCATATATGCAAGATTATGCTCGATTTTTTGTACAGTTTTTAAATGGTGTTTAGTATAAATCAAGGCAGTATCACGAAAGCGATGCTGCCTTAATATTAATATGCTCTTTGGTACGGCACAGTTGCTCAAAAAAACTTCCCCGATAAAAAACATATCGGGGAAGTTTTTATGTACGCTTATTCGTGGTAATTGATAAGCTCATCAAGCATCTTCGGCAGCTCGGTATCCATATTTTCATCGGTAAACTGGCAGGTGCCGACAGCTCTGTGTCCGCCGCCGCCGTATTTGAGCATAAGCTTGCCAACGTTTACGTTTGAAGTGCGGTTGAGAACGGAGTATCCCACAGCGGCGCTGCAGCCCTTGCCGCCCTTGCCGTTGACTATCCATGCGGAAATGTTCTGCTCGGGGTAAAGACTGTAAATCAGGAAGCGATTTCCGGAGTATATCGGGTCAACGCCGCGAAGGTCGGTGATGATGACATCCTTTTCGACCCGTGTATGAGCGTGTACCATTTCCTTGAATTTCTCCGCCTGCTCGTAGTATATCTCAATTCTTTCCTTTACGTCGGGCATGGAGAGTATCTCGTCGGTAGTCATTGTGCGGCAGCAGTCGATAAGCTTTTCCATGAGCTGATAGTTGGAGATGGTGAAGTTGCGCCATCTTCCCAGACCTGTTCTGGGGTCCATAAGGAAGCCTACAAGTATCCAGCCTGTGGGGTTAAGAATTTCCTCGCGGGTAAGGTTGCCGCTGTCGACCTTGTCAACGGCGATCATCATGTCGTCATAGTGACCGAAGCGCTCCTTGCCGCCGTAATAATCGTATATAATTCTTGCGCAGGAGGGTGCAATGCGGCTTTCGCCCTTGTATTTGCCCTCAAGCTGATTTCTTTCAAATTCGCTTGAATGGTGGTCGAACCAGAGTCCGCAGCCCTCAACGTAAGGCACGTTGGCAAGGCAGTCGTTTTCGGTGATTTCGATAAGCCCGTCCTGCAAATCCTTGGGGTGGGCAAATTTCCAGTGATCTATAACGCCGACGTCCTTGAGCAAAGCGCCGCAGGCAAGACCGTCAAAGTCGGAACGTGTAACAAGTCTCATCTTCAAACAACTCCTAAAATAAATGATTTGGCTGCGAATCAAACGGAGTCCGCACCATACATTAACATTATACACTATTTTTCTCAAAATTTCAATAGATTTTTGTTATTTTTATAAAATATTGGTTAGAATACAGATATATTGATAATTTTTATGTCAATACTGTGCAAGAGATGTGTTACACAAAAAAATTGTGCGTTATTGCCTTAAATCCGCTTTGTTTTGTTCAATATGTTGAAATATAAAAATATGCTTGAATATGCTTGCTTTTTTGTGCGGAAAAAGGTATAATAGAATAAATATTGTATTTTTATGAGGTTTGGAGGAAAAGTTATGCCTATAAAGTATATTTTCGTAACGGGCGGCGTTGTTTCGGGTCTCGGTAAGGGCATTACCGCGGCTTCTCTCGGACGTCTGCTCAAAGCAAGGGGCTACCGCGTTACTATACAGAAGTTCGACCCCTACATAAACCTTGACCCGGGAACGATGTCACCCTATCAGCACGGCGAGGTTTTTGTTACCGATGACGGCGCGGAGACCGACCTTGACCTTGGTCACTATGAACGCTTTATTGATGAAAACCTGTCGGTTAATTCCAATGTTACCACAGGTAAGATATACTGGACAGTCCTTAACAAGGAGCGCCGCGGCGATTATCTCGGCGGCACGGTTCAGGTTATCCCCCATATCACTAACGAGATTAAAGAGCGTGTTTACAGAGTCGGCAAGGAGACCAACACCGATATCGTTATCACCGAGATAGGCGGTACTGTCGGTGATATCGAGTCCACGCCTTTCCTTGAGGCTATCCGTCAGGTAGTGACCGAGGTGGGCAGGGAAAATGCAATGTATATCCACGTTACTCTTGTGCCTTATATCGCAGGCTCGGAGGAGCTTAAATCCAAGCCTACCCAACATTCCACAAAGGAGCTTCTCTCCATCGGTATCCAGCCTAACGTTCTGGTTTGCCGCTCGGAGAAGGAAATTCCCCAGGATATGAGAGAGAAGATCGCCCTTTTCTGCAACGTAAGAAGCAAGGATGTTATCCAAAATCTTACTGCTCCCTCACTTTATGAAGTACCCCTTTGGCTGGAAAAGGAAGGTCTTGCAGAGGCGGTTTGCGACCACCTCCACCTTGAAAACAAGAAGCCCGATCTTTCCGAGTGGATAGAAATGGTCAACCGCACAAAGGCGGCGACAAAGAAGGTCACTATCGGTCTTGTGGGCAAGTATGTGGTGCTTCACGACGCGTATCTTTCCGTTGCCGAGGCTCTCCGTCACGGCGGTATCGTCAACGACGCGGAGGTCGACATTCAGTGGATAAACTCCGAGGAGATAACCCGCAAAAATGCAAAGGAAATGCTTGGGGGCTGCGACGGAATTATCGTTCCCGGCGGCTTCGGCGACCGCGGCATCGAGGGTATGATAGAGTCTATTCGTTATGCCCGTGAAAATAAAGTTCCCCTCTTCGGCATATGCCTCGGTATGCAGATGGCTGTTATCGAGTATGCACGAAACGTTCTCGGTCTTGCAGGCGCAAACTCCACCGAGTTTGGTGAAACGCCTTACCCCGTTATCGACATTATGGAGGATCAGAAGGACATTACCGAAAAGGGCGGAACGATGCGTCTGGGACTTTACCCCTGCAAGCTTGCCGAGGGCACGACTTCTGCAAGAGTTTACGGCGAGCCGCTTATTTACGAGCGTCACCGTCACCGCTGGGAGTTCAACAACGCTTTCCGCACCCAGCTTCAGGAGGCAGGTCTTGTTATTGCGGGTATCTCGCCCGACGAAAGACTTGTTGAGATAGTTGAGGTCAAGGATCACCCGTGGTTTGTGGGCGTGCAGTTCCACCCCGAGTTCAAGTCCAGACCCAACAAGCCCCAGAAGCTTTTTGCAGATTTTATCCGCGCTTCCGTTGAAAATAAAAAATAATATTTGCTCAAATCAAAAGGTGATACGGTTGAAAAAATCGTATCACCTTTTTGCAATTTTTAAGGGACGGATAGCAAATCCGCCCCTAAGTCTGTCAAAAAGTAATTTTTCAATATCGGGCGGATAATATCCGCCCCTACAGAATGTTAAAAAAACACTATCTCATTGTAGGGGACGGGTCTACCGTCCCGTTAACTTTATTGCTTTTGACAAAATAAGGGACGGATAACAAATCCGCCCCTTATTTTTGGGTATTTAAATTTAACTGCGTACAGATTATCAGAAGCCAGCCATTGTGCTGAGGGTCTTTTCCATTTCGGCTTTGTCGGAGCTGTATTCCATTGCAGTTTCGTAAGAGATAACGCCGCGCTTGTAATATTTAGCCAGCGAATCGTTGAGGGTACACATTCCCTGACGGGCGCTTGACTGCAATGTAGATTCGATCTGCGGTATCTTGTTGGTACGGATAAGGTTTCTGACAGCGTCGTTGCCTATCATTATCTCAAGCGCCGCAACACGGTCCTTGCCGTCGGCGGTGGGAACAAGAGTCTGACCGATAACGCCCTGTATCATATTGGAAAGCTGTGCGCGGATCTGATCCTGCGCAAAGGGAGGACAAGCGTCGATAATTCTGTCGATGGTCTGTGCCGCGCTGAGGGTGTGGAGAGTTGCAAATACAAGGTGTCCCGTTTCGGCAGCGGTCATTGCAAGTGAAATAGTCTCATAGTCTCTCATCTCGCCGACCAGAATAACGTCCGGGTCTTCACGCAGAGCGCTTCGCAGAGCGTTGCTGAACGAGTCGATGTCCTTGCCTATCTCACGCTGGTGGATAGTTGCCTTATCCTGAGTATAGCGGTACTCGATAGGATCCTCAATGGTAATAATGTGGCAGGCACGGTTTTTGTTGATATGGTCGATAATTGCGGCAAGGGTCGTTGACTTACCCGAGCCTGTGGGACCCGTTACAAGCACGAGACCGCGTCTTTTCTTTGCAAGGTCTGTCAGCACGTTAGGCATTTTCAATTCGTCAAGAGTAGGAATAGTCTCGTTGAGCAGACGTATGCTGCAAGCGAGACGACCGCTTTGACGGAACACGTTCACACGCTGTCTTGCGCCGTTTTTCAGCTCAAAGCTGAAGTCGATATCGTTGCCCTCGGTCAGCAGCTTTTCCTGCTCTGCGGAAAGAATGGAGAGAATAGTTCTGTTTACGACCACGTCACTAAGCTCGCCGAACTTTCTAAGCTCGCCGTTTATGCGGACAACGGTAGGTGCGCCGACAGTAAGGTGGATATCGGACGCTCCCAGCGCCCTTGCTTCCATAATAAAATCTTCAAAAGTCATAATAAAACCGCCCTTTCGTAATTCTGTTATTTAATTTTGAACTGAATGCCGCTTACGGATAGATAAACTTCGTTGGACATATTTGCGATACGCTGGTTTACCGTACCGAGAATTTCTCTGAAAATTGCTTGTTCACGGTCTTCGGGAGTGACCGAGAAGCCTGTTTCAAGGGTTATCGTGACCATATTGCCGTCAATTACCATTATCTGGTCGTACATATCGTTAACATCGGAGATAACCTTTGCCTCAATTTCCTTTTTCTTATCCTCCGTAATGGTGGTAAGGTCATCACACATGGAATGTATAACATGAGACGTATATGAGGGGAGGCTGTCAAAAATGACAAATTTGTGGTCTGTAAAAAGCGGTGCGGGAGGCTCGGTAACGCCTGTTCTGATGTCCCACTCAACAAAGTTCTGCTTATTGCCGTATTCTATACGGTGCAGTGTATCGGGGTCAAGGCTGTCGGTGGTTCTGAGGTAAAGGACATAGTCGCAGGCGGCAAAATATGAAACAGCCCATCTGGACTTGCCGCTTGCAGCTCCTCCTGTAATAAGAATGGTCTTTGACATTGATATCATCCTTTCATGGTTGGTTTATTCGTAAACCTGTTTCGGACATAAAGCATCTGATTTTTTGAAATATTATAACATATTTTTAAATAAAAGTAAATAGCAAAACGAATTTTTTGAGAATTTTATCGGCATTTTATTCCGTCTTTGCGGATATGGGGGAACTACCGAAAATTTATACATCATTATTAATAATAAATCAATGAATACGGCGAAAGAATGTTGTAAAATAGAAAAAACAAATGCAGGGGAGGATAAACCGCATGGCTAAGATAACACTTGACTGGAACGAATATATTGAAAAGGCAAGGCAGGCTGCGGCAGAGGGTGCTGTCATGCTGAAAAACGACGGCGCACTTCCGCTGAAAAAGGACGAGACCGCTGCGGTTTTCGGCAGGATACAGAACAGCTACTACAAAAGCGGCACGGGCTCTGGCGGACTTGTAAATGTTTCAAAGGTTTACAGCGTTGTGGACGGTCTGCTGGAAAACGGCGCAAAGCTCAACCGTGAGCTTATGGACGTTTATGCCGAATGGACGGAAAAAAATCCCTTCGACACGGGTACGGGCTGGGGCGGCGAGCCTTGGTCCCAGAAGGAAATGCCCCTTGAGGACGAATTTGTGCGGCATATTGCCGAAAACTCCGACACGGCGATAGTAATTATCGGAAGAACTGCGGGCGAGGAGCAGGACAGCTCCCTTGAGGGCGGCTCGTATCTGCTTTCCGATTTGGAGCTTGACATGATGAAAAAGGTCAGGAAGAACTTCCGCAAAATGACCGTGCTGCTGAACGTGGGCGGCATTATCGACATGGGCTTTGTAAATGAAATAAACCCCGACGCGGTGCTTTATATCTGGCAGGGGGGCATGGTCGGCGGCCTGGGTGCGGCGGACGTGCTGACGGGCAGGGTATCGCCCTGCGGAAAGCTTTCGGATACCATTGCAAAAAGCGTTTCCGACTATCCCTCCGACCCGTATTTCGGCGACAGGGTGCGCAACTTCTACTGTGAGGATATATATGTTGGATACCGCTATTTTGAGACCTTTGCCCGTGACAAGGTGCTGTATCCCTTCGGCTTCGGACTTTCCTACACAAGCTTTGATGTGAGTACGGTTTCCGCGTCCTCGGACGGCGAAAAGGTGTCTCTTGAAATTTCCGTGAAAAATACGGGTGAATATTCGGGCAAGGAGGTCGTTCAGGTTTACTTTGAAGCGCCGCAGGGCAAGCTGGGTAAACCCGTGCGTCAGCTTTGCGCCTTTGCAAAAACAAGAACTCTTTCTCCCGATGAGGAGCAGGTACTCCAATTTGAGGTAAAGCTTTCCCACATGGCTTCATACGACGATTCGGGGGCTTCGGGGCACAAGTCCTGCTATGTTCTGGAATCGGGTACATACACCGTTTATGCAGGTACGGACGTGCGCTCCGCCGCGGCTGTTCACAGCTTTGAGATTGCCGAAACGACCGTTACAGAGCAGCTTTCCGAGGCTCTTGCGCCTGTATTTCCCTTTGAGCGGATAAAGCCCGTTTCCTGCGGCACGGGATATGCTGCGGAAAAGGAAAGCGTACCCCTTGCCCAAAGCGATGAAAGAAAGCGCAGGCTTGCAAATCTTCCTGCGGAGATACCCCAAACGGAAAACCGTGGAATAAAGCTTGCCGACGTGTTTGAGGGCAGATACACCATGGAGGAATTTATCGCACAGCTTTCCGACTATGACCTTTCCTGCATAGTCCGCGGCGAGGGCATGGGAAGCCCCCGTGTTACGGCAGGAACGGCGTCCGCTTTCGGCGGAGTTTCCGACCCTCTTACGGAGTTTGGGATACCCTGCGGCTGCTGCTCGGACGGTCCTTCGGGTATGCGTCTTGACTGCGGAACGGAGGCGTTCAGCCTGCCGAATGGAACACTTCTGGCGTGTACGTTCAACACCGCTCTCATGGAGGAGCTTTTTGAGCTTACGGGAAGAGAAATGGCGGCAAACAACGTTGAGTGCCTGCTGGGTCCCGGCATGAACATACACCGTCACCCTCTCAACGGACGCAATTTCGAGTATTTCAGCGAGGACCCCTACCTTACGGGAACTATCGCGGCGGCAGAGCTTCGGGGTATGCACCGTTCGGGCGTGACGGGTACGATAAAGCATTTCTGCGGCAATAATCAGGAGACCTGCCGTCACGACATTGACTCGGTAATATCAGAACGCGCCCTTCGCGAGATATACCTCAAGGGCTTTGAAATTGCGGTAAAACAGGGCGGCGCACGCTCGATAATGACCACATACGGCTCGGTAAACGGCTTGTGGACAGCAGGCAGTTACGACCTTACGACCACGATTTTGCGCGGCGAGTGGGGCTTCAAGGGCATTGCCATGACTGACTGGTGGGCGAATATAAATGAGCGCGAAAAGCCTGTTGACAAGAATAATTTTGCGGCTATGGTACGTGCCCAGAATGATATTTACATGGTATGCGCCGACGGTTCAAGCAACGGCGACAACACGCTTTCCGCCCTTGAAAAGGGTGAGCTGACAAGGGGCGAGCTTCAGCGCTGTGCGGCAAATATCTGCGGCTTTATTATGAATACCCGTGCAATGGCGCGGCTCATGGGAACTGCCGACGAGATAGAGATACTCAACCGTTCGGACGGCGGAAGCGGCTCCGAGGCGGCAGAGGTAGTGTTCCACAAGGTAAGCGGAGGAAGCGCAGTCATACCCCTTGATGAAGTAAACACCGCAAGAGGCTCGGCTTACAGCTTCGCCCTTGACGTTGAAATCGCTGGAGTATACCGCGCGGTAATAACCGCAAGCTCCGACTCGGGCGAGCTTGCGCAGATGCCCGTTACGCTGTTTGCGATGGGTACGCCCTGCGGAGTTTACACATACAACGGCACGGGAGGGGAGTGGGTCTCCATAGAAAGGGAGCTGAACATCTTCTCACGCTTTACCGCCTGCCGACTCTACTTTGGTCAGAGCGGTCTGACTCTTCGGGACATACGCTTTGAGTTTATTAAACCGTTTAACTAACACATACAAAATCACATACAAAATCGGCGCAGACGTTTGTATCTGCGCCGATTTTTATTTTGCCGAGCGTGATTTTCTGTAATCAAACCCGTCCTCTTTTTTGTATTTTTCCTTTGCGGCAAACATTTCCTCGTCGGCAATTGCCATGGGCTGTTCGATGTTTTCAAAGCTGTCCGCTTCTCCAAAATATACGCCGAGGCTGACGCTGACGGAATAAGGCTTGTCTGCGGTATCGTTGATATGCTTCAGATAGGACGCTATCGAAGCCTTGACCCTGTCTATCTCGGCTTGAGAGTCCACCTTTTCGCTGATAATGATATACTCGTCTCCGCCTATCCTGAAACACTTCATGCCCTCGCTGCACGCCGTCCTGAAAGCGTCTGCCGCGGTTTTTATGGCAAAATCACCCTCAATGTGACCGAAGGTATCGTTTATATATTTCAGATTGTTCATATCGCCCATGATAAGCGTCAGCTTGCCGCCGCTTTTTTTGGCAGAGTCAAGAATATCATTGGCGTAAAGGTTGAAGCCGTTTCTGTTGTATATGCCCGTAAGCAGGTCGGTGATAGCGTTTTCCTCCATTTTGTCGTACATATACTTAAGATTGCGCTGGCGGCGCAGACTTTCGAGAGAATTTGATATATAGCGCATCCAATGGTTGTAACATTCGGGGTATGTTACGGGTTTGTTTATGTAGGAAATAACGGAGTAACCGAAGCAGCGGTCGTTGAAATGCACGGGGTTGAAATAGAAAACGGCAGGTCTCGGGCGGTTTTCGTAAAGGGCAGGAAGCATTTCACGGGAATTAAAGCAGACCTCGGGATTGATATTGCAGTTACCGTTAACGATACGTATGGGAAGGCTTATCGTCTGGCTGTATCCGTCTTTAAGGTAGTTGGGGTTTTGCTCCGTCTCGCCGAGATTGTCCCAGTTTTCGCACAGGCACAGATAGAAGCTGCTGAAATCTCCAAGCTGGTAGGTGTACCAGCTTACCGCTTCCATATATTTTCTGAAGTCCTTTTCGGAAATAAGCGCTTCAAGCATTGCGTTGTATACCGAATTGAAGGAGCCTGTATAATCTATGCTGCGCCATGTTCCGCGCTCGGTGCGCATTTTTTCGGAAGCGTCAATTTTGCATCCGCAGCTTTTGTATACGCAGATATCGGGCTCACATTTTTCGTCGGTAAATTCCGTTCCCGTAATAAGGCTGTGAAGAAGCTTCATTGCGCGTTTGCCTGTGTTGTCCGACGGAAGCTTTGAAGAGGTAATGCTGGGAACATAGTTAAGTCCCTCGTCGATAGAATCGTAGCCCGTTACCGCAACATCCTCGGGAACTCTTATTCCGTGTGCCTTCAAAGCCTCGCACACGCTTATTGCCATTGTATCGCTTGCACAAGCTATTGCCTGGGGCAACGGGCGCGACGTATCGGCAAGAAGTGCCTGAACGACCTCTTCGCCCTTGTGATACCAGAAATCGCCGTAGAAGACCCTGCTTTGGTCAATGGGGATATCATGCTCCACAAGCGCTTCATAGTAGCCTGTAAGGCGGTTTGTGGCGTGGGGATGCCCTTTTATTCCCGTCATAAAAGCGATATCGGTGAATTGGTGTTCCTCGATAAGGTGAGAAATTATCATCTTGACATTGCTTTTATCATCGGTAAAAATATTGTTGAAGTCCTCCTGATATATGTCAACGGAAACAACAGGCTTGCGGAATTTCTTTTTTATGTCGCTGCATATTTCTTGCGCTGTTTCGGCAGGAACTATCGTATCCGACGCAATGATGATACCGTCCAGAACGGAATAGTTGATAAGGGAATAGATGTTCAGCTCGCCCGAATGCCATTCCTCCGACAGCTTGGATTTCATAAATGCCGCAAAAACGGCAACGTCATAATTAAGCTTAAACGCCTGCTCGAGGATACCGTTGAGCAGCCTTGCCTGATACGGTTCATCGGACTGTGAAAGAATAACGCCGATAAGCTTGCGGAATTTTCTCAAATCAAAAACCTCCGAAATCATACATTAGTAATGTCTGTGAAAAAATGTGTTTTTATTCTGCAATGGTTATGCCGAACACGCGGAGAACGGCGCCGTTGTCTTTGCGTGAAACTGTGACCGACGCGCTTCCCGGTGCTGCGGAATCAAGGGAAAAGCTTCCGCTGAAGGAGCTGCTGTTGCGCACGTTTTCGCAGTCTGCGGAGACCGTGAGTCCTGCCGAATCCTCAAAGGTGAGGACGAGGGTCACGGGTGCGGAGATAGAGTCCGTGCCTGCGGTGCAGGTGACAAGCAGGGTGTCGTTTTTTCGGAACACGGCGGTGTAGTAGTCCCCCGACGAGGTAAAGCCGTCGGCGTACCAGCCTTCGTGTCCGCTGTCGGGGATAAGCTCCGCGGCGGCTTTTTTCTGCTTTGCGCTGTCGCCGTAGGTGCTTAGAAGTGCGAAAACCGACCGTGCCGATTCGGGGCTTGTATCCATAAGGGACTTGCCCAGCTCATACCGCGCTTTATGGAGCATTTCGGGGGCGTCCTTATAGACTGCGGCATTTTTGAACATGGCTGCCGCGTCGGAAAATCTGCCGTTTTCGAGGCATTTTACCCCGTAATCATAGGCGGCAGAAATGAACATTTCGGCTGAATTTTTAAAGTCCCCGAGAAAGTAAAATCCCCGTACCGTTTCTTCGGAAGCACCCTTTCGGGCGTATTCCGAGCTGTAAAAGGAATAGGTGCTTTCAAGGGCGAGAGCGGCTGAATTTTTGTAGCTGCCGAGGCGGTAAAAGCTGTCGGCGGCGGTTTTGTAGTCTCCGTTTTCGTCGGCGTAAAGCGCGCCTTGGTAGGTGTACTCCAAATCCGCGTCTTTATCAAAATATGCCGCATATTTTTCCGCAATTTCCGCCGCGCCCGAGTAATTTCCGCTTTCCGCAAGCAGGGCGGCTTCACTTTGTACGGCTTCCTTTGCAAGCTCGGTTTTCCCGTTTATTTCGTATATTTCCACAGCCTCGGAAAGCCTGCCCTCGCTTATGTGGGCGGCAGCGGCTTCAAGGGTGCATTTCTCGGCGAGCTCGGCTGAGTCTGCATATCCCTCCAAGGCGGAAAAAGCTTTGACAGCACCGTCAAGGTCGCCGCTTTCCATCATTTCCGCGGCAATGCCGTAGTCGCACCGCGGTATGTATCCCTCACTTTCGCGGTACTCGCCAAGGGCGGAAAATGCGGCTTTTGCTTCGGCGTAAAGACCGTTTCTGTACAGCTTTTCCGCGTTTGCATAATTAACGGCAGGAACAATGACAACAGGTATGAGAAACGCAAGCAGTCCTGCTGCGGCTATGCAGGAAACCACGGGAATAAGGGGGAATTTCCTCTTTTGAGGGGGCATTTCCGTGAGTACCGCTGTGTTTTCCGTGCTTTCCCTTACAACGAAAAGACCGTCCTTTTCGTCGAACTTGTCCGCAAGACTGATTTCGGGGACTTCCTCGCTTTTTTCGGGAGGGACGGTATCTTCACTGGTTTCGCTGTCGGGGGACGGTTGCTCCTGCACGCTTTCCGTTTCGGGAGCAGCGGCTTCCTCGCTTGCTTCGGGAGGGGCGCTCTTCTCCGTATTTTCGCTTTCGGGTGAGGGGGCTTCCTGCGTATTTTCCGTTTCGGAGAAGTCAAGCTTTGTGCCGCAGAAGGGGCAGAATTTTGCCGTGTCTCTAAGCTCGCCGCCGCATTTTTCGCATATCATGCCATTGCCCCTCCTTCGGTTTATTCTTTTTCAGTTTACTCCAATATACGGACAAAGTCAAGAGAATTTGCTTTAATATTGTATATCCTGTGAAAAAACATTGACAAAGTCTCGGTTATCGGTTATAATAATTAGTATGCTAAAAAGTAAATTGGATAATTATACAAAAATAAAGGTGGAATATAAAATGGGTATTTTTGACGGACTTTTCGGCAGCTACAGCAAGAGAGAGCTTGCCAAGATCGAACCAATCAAGAATAAGGTTCTTGCTTTGGACGATGAGTATGCTGCAATGTCCGAGGAAACTTTGAAGTCGCAGACAGGCATATTGAAGGAGCGCCTTGCAAAGGGCGAAACTCTTGATGATATTCTTCCCGAGGCTCTTGCTACCGTACGCGAGGCGGCGTGGAGAGTTTTGGGCAAAAAGCCGTTCCCCGTTCAGATAATCGGTGCTATCGTGCTTAATCAGGGACGTATCGCCGAGATGAGAACAGGTGAAGGTAAAACTCTTGTTGCGTGCTGTGCGGCGTACCTTTGCGCTCTCGAGGGCAAGGGCGTTCACGTTGTTACGGTAAACGACTATCTTGCAAAATTCCAGTCGGAGGAAATGGGCAAGGTGTTCCGTTACCTCGGACTTACCATCGGCTGTATCCTCCACGACCTTGACAATGACCAGCGTCGGGCGGCTTATAACTGCGATATTACTTACGGTACCAACAACGAATTCGGTTTTGACTACCTCCGCGACAACATGGTCATCTACAAAAAAGAAAAGGTGCAGAGAGAACACCACTTTGCTATCGTGGACGAGGTGGACTCTATCCTTATCGACGAGGCGAGAACTCCGCTTATCATTTCGGGCAAGGGAGACAAGTCCACCGAGCTTTACACACTTGCAGACAAGTTTGCAAAGACTTTGAAGCCTTATATTGTTGTTGAAATGGACAACAAGGTCGACCAGGAAGAAGCTTCCGAAAACTGCGACTACATCATCGACGAAAAGGCAAAGACCGCTACTATCACCCGTCAGGGCGTTAAAAAGGCGGAGAAGTACTTTAACGTTATAAATCTGTACGATGCCGACAACACCACTCTGCTTCACCACGTAAACCAGGCGCTCAAAGCAAACGGCGTTATGAAAAAGGATATCGACTACGTTGTCAAGGACGGCGAGGTCATTATCGTTGACGAGTTTACGGGACGTCTTATGATGGGACGCCGCTTCAACGACGGTCTGCATCAGGCAATTGAGGCTAAGGAAGGAGTAAAGGTCGCTCACGAGTCCAAGACCCTTGCAAGCATTACCTTCCAGAACTATTTCCGTCTTTACAAGAAGCTTTCCGGTATGACCGGTACGGCTATGACCGAGGAAGAAGAGTTCAAGGAAATTTACAAGCTGGACGTTATCGAGATACCCACAAACCGTCCCGTTCAGCGTATCGACCACCCCGATGTTGTGTTCAAGACCGAGCATGGCAAGTTCCTTGCGGCTATCCGTCAGATACAGGAGTGCCACGAAAAGGGTCAGCCTGTTCTTGTGGGTACGGTCTCTATCGAGAAGTCAGAGATACTTTCAAAGATGCTCAGCAAAAAGGGCATCAAGCATAATGTCCTCAACGCAAAGCAGCACGAAAAGGAAGCCGAGATAGTTGCTCAGGCAGGTAAGTACGGCTCTGTAACCATTGCTACAAACATGGCAGGACGAGGCACCGATATTATCCTCGGCGGTAATGCCGAATTTATGGCAAAGGCTGAAATGAAAAAGCGCGGTATGGAGGACGATCTTATCAACGAGGCTATCAGCTATGCCGAGACTGATAACGAGGAGATACTCGAGGCAAGAAAGATATACCGCGAGCTTTACGCCAAGTTTGACGAGGAGGTCAAGGAAAAGGCTGAAAAGGTCAAGGAGGCAGGCGGTCTGTTTATTCTCGGTACGGAGCGCCATGAGTCCCGCCGTATCGACAACCAGCTCCGCGGACGTGCCGGACGTCAGGGCGACGTGGGCGAAAGCCGTTTCTTCCTCTCACTTGAAGACGACCTTATGCGTCTTTTCGGCGGCGACAAGATAACGGGCATGATGGAGGCTTTCAAGGTTGAGGAGGATACTCCCCTTGAGGCGAAAATGCTTTCAAAGGTTATTGAGTCCTCGCAGAAAAAGGTCGAGGGCAGAAACTTTGCGATACGTAAAAACGTTCTTAACTACGACGATGTTATGTCGGCACAGCGCCAGATCATTTACAGCCAGCGTTCAAAGGTGCTGGACGGCGAGGATATCCACGAGTATATCCTTAAGATGATCCAGGATATGATCTCCGAAACCGTTGACCAGTATCTCCTTGACGACAATATCAAGGACGACTGGAACCTTGCAGGTCTCCGCGACCGCTTTATGGGTCTGTTTACGGTAAACGACGATTTCCGCTACACTACCGAGGAGCTTGAAAAAACCTCCAAGCAGGATATTGTCGACAAGCTTGTGGGCAGAGCAATGGATTTCTATACACAGAAGGAAGAAAAGATCGGCTCGGAGGTTCTCCGTGAGCTGGAGCGTGTTATCCTGCTGAAAATCGTTGACATCAAGTGGATGGCTCATATCGACGACATGGAGGAACTCAAGCGCGGTATCGGTCTGCGTTCCTACGGTCAGAAAAACCCTGTTGTCGAGTACCGCTTCGAGGGCTTTGAAATGTTCGACGCTATGGTTGAGTCTATCCGTGAGGAAACTATCCGTCTGCTGTTCACCATTCAGGTGAAGCCTAATGAGGAGGCTCCCAAGCGTGAGCGTGTTATGAAGCCTGCCGAGACTTCCGGCGACGGCTCTGTTGCACAGACTCCGCGCAAGGTAAGCGGCAAGGTGGGCAGAAACGACCCGTGTCCCTGCGGAAGCGGCAAAAAGTACAAGAAATGCTGCGGCATGGATCTTAAGTAATCTCAAGGAGTGAATTAAATGGCTGAGATAAAGGCTTTCAAGGGTATGCGCTACACTTCGGAGGGGGGAGACCTCAACACTTTGGTTTGCCCTCCCTACGATATTATTTCCGATGTTCAGCGCGAGGAATATGTTAAGGAAAATCCTTACAATATTATCCGTCTGGAGCTTCCCAAGGGCGGCGACGAGCGTTACCGCGAGGCAGGGGATACCCTGAAAAGCTGGCTTGACAAGGATATTCTTGCCTGCGACGGTGAGGAAAGCATTTACGTATACGAAATGCAGTTCACCGCAAACGGCGCGAAAAACAGCTTGAAGGGCTTTGTTTCCCTTGTTAAGCTTGTGGACTTTTCCGAGGGGATAGTTCTTCCCCATGAGGAAACTCTTTCCAAGGCAAAGCAGGACAGATTTAACCTTATGAGCGAGACCTTCTGCAATTTCAGCCAGATCTATTCCCTTTATATGGACGAGGACGGCTCTGTTTACGGCATGGTGGACGGCTGCTCGCAGGGTGCGCCCGAAATGGAGGTAACAGACCCCGACGGAACGGTACACAGAATGTGGTGCGTTTCCGATAAGGACGTTATTGCCAAGGTCAAGGCGGCGTTTGCGGATAAGAAGCTTTATATCGCGGACGGTCATCACCGCTATGAGACCGCACTTAACTTCCACAGGCATCTTTGTGCCGAGGGCAAGGCTGTTCCCGGCGACCAAAGCGGCTATATCGCTATGATGCTTGTTAATATGGAAAATCCCGGACTTGTTGTTTTCCCGACTCACAGAATGGTACGCGGTCTGCCCGAATTTAACGCGGACAGGATAGCTGCGGACTGCAAGGCGTACTTTGATATTTCCGAAGCAGCTAAGGACGATGTTCAAGCTGCGCTGGGCAAGCTTTACAAGGACGGCAAAAAGGCGTTTGCAATGTATTCGGGTGCAGGAAAATTCTGCGTTATGACCCTTAGAGACGAAGGCGCGGTGAAGAAGCTTCTGCCCGATATGTCGGAGGCGTACTGTGGACTTGACGTTTCGGTGCTGCACAGCCTTGTGCTTGAGAGAATTTTTGGCATTGATAAGGAAAATATGGCAAATCAGAAAAATCTTACATACACCCGTTCCTTTGACGAGGCTGTCGAAGCCGTTGACAAGGGTGCTGCAAACTGCTCGTTTATCCTTAACCCCACAAAGGTTTCCGAAATTCGGGACGTTGCGCTGGCTTCGGAAAAAATGCCCCAGAAGTCAACCTATTTTTACCCCAAGCTTATCACGGGTCTTGTGATGAACAAGTTCGGTGACAGATAAATTTTTTGATAAGAGGCTAATTTTATGCTGGTACAAGAATGTAAAAAAGAGCTTACGGAGCGCATACTGCCGTTCTGGAACAAGCTGAGAGACGACGAAAACGGCGGCTTTTACGGCTTTATGAACAACGACCTTGAGGTGGACAAAAAAGCCGACAAGGGCGTTATACTCACATCGAGAATATTGTGGTTCTATTCCTCATGCTACAGGACGCTTGGGGAGGACTATATGCTGGATAACGCGCGCCATGCCTATGAATTCCTGAAAAAGTGCGTTGACCGCGAAAACGGCGGCGTTTACTGGATGATGACCTACGACGGCAAGCCTGCGGATACGATGAAGCATACATACAATCAGGCGTTTGCTATTTACGCACTTTCGGCGTATTATCTTGCTTCAAAGGATAAGTCCGCTCTTGACCTTGCCTTTGAGCTTTTCGATACCGTTGAGGCCAAGTGTACCGACGATATTGCGTACCTTGAAGCAATGTCCATCGACTGGAAGCTTGTGCCCAACGACGCTCTTTCCGAAAACGGACTTATGGCTGACAAGACCATGAACACCGTTCTGCACCTTATCGAGGCGTATACCGTGCTTATCGAGGCAAGCGGCGATGAGAGAGTCAAGGCGCGCCTGAAATTCCTGCTTGACATATGCAAAACCAAGATATTCAACAGCGAGGCAAATTGCCTGCGTGTGTTCTTCGACCGTGAGCTTAATCAGATAGGCGATATCCATTCCTACGGTCACGACATCGAGGCAACATGGCTTATCGACCGTGCCTGCGAGGTTCTGGGCGATAAGGATATACAGGAGGAATGGCGGAAGATAAACCTTCGCATTTCCGATAATATTTATTATGTTGCGTACGAAAACGGCGCGGTGAACAACGAACGCGAAAACGAAAAAATCGACAGGAAGCGTGTATGGTGGGTCCAGGCGGAAAGCGTTGTGGGCTTTACCAATGCGTATTTGCAGGGCGGCGGTGACAAGTTTATCGACGCGGCAAAAAATGTGTTTAACTGGATAGAGACCAAGCAGGTCGACACGCGCGAAAATTCCGAGTGGTGGGGAGAGGTCACCTTTGGCGGCGAGCCGATGCCTACCGTAGATATGGTTAATCCCTGGAAATGTCCTTATCACAACGGCAGAATGTGCATTGAAATTATAAACAGAAACGTTGATTTCTGAAAACTGATTTGCTGACAGTTAAGAAAGGATGGATCTAAATGGCGGTTATAAACATTATGGAGGATATCGTAAAAGAACGTCTGGAGCTTTTTTTAAAGGATTCAGAGTGCTGCAAGTGTGAGATGTGCAAGGGGGATATGCTTGCTTTTGCGCTTAATTCCCTTAAACCGAAGTATGTAAATTCCAAAAAAGGCGAGCTTTTCGGAAGGTTGGACAGTGGAAAATATCAAAACAACATTGATATAGATATAGCCGTTGCCAAAGCAATAGAAATTGTCAGCAGTTCACCCCACAGGGGATAACTTCACAAAAAGAAAAACAGCAGCAAAGGAAGTTTGCCCTGAGGCGCTTCTAATGCTGCTGATATTTTAATTTGACTCATGCATACGGTATCCAACGCCTGTCACGGTCATTATGTATTTGGGGAAGTGCTGGTCGGGCTCGATCTTCTTGCGGATATTTGCCATATTTACCCTGAGTATCTTGTTATCCCCGCTGCTGTTGGGACCCCATATGTTCAAAATCAGCTCGGAATAATCAATGACCCTGCCTGCATTTTGGCTAAGATAAACGATTATCTTGTATTCGTTTTGGGTCATGTGGATCACTTCTCCGTTTACGGCAACCGTTCTTTTTCCGTAATCAATGGTAAGTCCGTCGTAGGAGTAGCCTGCGGCTGCCCTTTCGGGGGTCTTTCTGCGGATAATGGTACGTATCCGCGCCAGCATTTCGTTGGTGTTAAAGGGCTTAGTTATGTAATCGTCAGCGCCCAAATCGAGAGCGGACACCTTGTCCTCCTCGTCGGTGTTTGCGGATATGATAATAATAGGAATAGAAGCCCATTTTCTTACCTCGGTAATGATTTCCTTTCCGTTAATATCGGGCAGCTCAATGTCCAGCAAGATAAGGTCGGGACAATATGACATAACAAGCTGCAGCGCTTCGCATCCGTTTTTTGCCACAGTAACTTTGTAATTGTTCATTGACAGAATATCTTCCAAAAAAGTAACTATGGTTTCATTTTCTTCAACGATCAGGATATGCAGGGGAATCATGGTTACAGTTGACTTTCCTTTCTTATCTTAAAATCAATATATATTAAGTATATCACAAACCTATGAATTTTGCACACGTTTTTGACGTTTTTTGTAATTAGTTACAGATTTTTAAGGCTTATTTTTGCAATTTCACCAAATTTTTCTTTCATTATATGTTATAATAACTTCCTATAAATAAGCTTGTAAAGGGGGAATAGGCTTGCAGCAAAATCTTATTGCAAAGATAAAGGAGTCGCTGGCATCGGTATTGCCTGTGGCTGCGGTGGTTTTCCTGCTTACCGTGTCGATAGTTCCCGTAAGCGGCGAAATGTTCTTTTTGTTCCTTGTCAGCACGGCTTTGCTGGTCGTGGGGATAGGTATGTTTACTCTCGGCGCGGACACGTCTATGATGATAATTGGCGAAAAAATCGGCGCCAGACTCACAAGGTCGAGGAAAATCGGGCTGATACTGCCTGTATGCTTTGCGATTGGCGTGCTTGTGACGGTTGCCGAGCCTGATTTGAAGGTGCTTGCGGAGCAGACGCCCATCGTTGAAACTCAGGTCATGATATGGTCTGTGGGAATAGGTGTGGGCATATTCCTTGCGCTGGCGTTCCTGAGAATATTTATGCAAGTTAAGATATCGGTGCTGTTCATAATTTTCTACGGTCTGGTATTCATTTTCGCCTGCTCGCCGCTGATTTCCCCCGACTTTATACCTGCGGCGTTCGATTCGGGAGGAGTAACCACGGGACCCATAACCGTGCCGTTTATAATGGCTCTGGGTCTTGGTCTTTCCTCGATACGCGGCGACAAGACCTCTGCGGAGGACAGCTTCGGACTCGTTGCGCTTTGCTCGATAGGACCTATACTCACCGTGCTTGTTCTCGGCGCTTTAAACAGCACCGAAACGTCCGAACAGACCCTTTCCGCGCCGGGAAACTACGATACGGTGGCGGAGGCGTTTTCGGAGTACATACGCAGTTTTCCCCACTATATGGCGGAGGTCGCATCGGCACTTGCACCTATTGTGATATTCTTCCTTTTGTTTGATGTGATATTTCTTAGGCTTGACAAAAAGACCATGCTGAAAATCTTCGTGGGACTCGGCTTTACATATCTTGGTCTGACTCTTTTCCTCACGGGGGCAAACGTGGGCTTTATGCCGATTGGTCAGTATATCGGCGAAAACCTTGCAGGCAGCAGCTACTCGTGGATACTTGTGCCAATAGGTATGCTTATCGGCTATTTTATCGTATCCGCCGAGCCTGCGGTACATGTGCTTAAGCATCAGGTTGAGACCATTACGGAGGGACGGATATCCGCCAAAACCTTGGGAATGACCCTTGCGATAGGCGTTGCTGTATCGGTAGGTATCTCCATGCTTCGGGTGCTGACGGGAATATCGGTAATGTGGTTTCTTATTCCCGGCTATGCGCTTTCATTGATAATAACATTTTTCGTTCCGCCGATTTTCACATCGGTTGCATTCGACGCAGGCGGAGTTGCTTCGGGACCTCTTACGGCGACATTCCTGCTGCCCCTTGCAATGGGCGCGTGCAGTGCTGTCGAGGGCGGAGTAATTGCCACGGACGCTTTCGGAATTGTAGCAATGGTTGCAATGACGCCGCTGCTGGCAATTCAAGTCTTGGGACTGATAAGCCGCTTCAAAAAAGCGCCTGCGGTACGTGCGGCGGCAGGAGCGGTATTCCCTATCGTGCTGGACGAAAGCTGCGACAAGGCTGTGTTTACCGATAATGCCGAAAGGAGCGCAAGTATATGAAGGCGTTGTTTCTGATAGCGGAATACAAATATGCACGGGACGTGCAGGGCATTTTTGAAAAGGAAAATATTCCGTGCAGATTTCTTTTGCACGGTCACGGAGCTGCGGACTCGGAAATATTGGATTACCTCGGCTTGGGCGACAATAAGAAAATAACCGCAGTATCCTTTGTTGCGGACAGCGCGGTGATAGGTCTGTACAAGGCGTTTAACAGCAGGCTTTCACTTACCGAGGCAGGCAGGGGGATAGCGTTTACCGTGCCCTTGTCGGGCGCGTCGGGAACAGCCTTTGCGCTGAACGGGACTAATGCTGAAACGGAGGGAAAAACGGAAATGGCTGAAATAAAGCATGAGCTGATAGTAACGATAGTAAACCGCGGCGGCTTTGAGACGGTGAAAAATGCTGCAAAGGCTGCAGGCGCAAGGGGAGGAACGCTTCTCCACGGCCTTGGTCTTGGCGGCGAGGAGGCGGCAAAGTTCCTTGGCATTTCGATACAGCCCGAAAAGGATATTATTCTGATAGTGGTAAACCGAAGCGACAGGGAAACGGTCATGCAGAACATTCTGAATGAGGCGGGAATTCTCACGGAAAACCGCGGAATATGCTTTTCGCTTCCCGTTGACAGCGCGCTGGGACTTGCGGAAAAGCCCCTTGAAATTGAGGATATCGTTAAGCCGACAGCGCAGGGTTAACGGCTGCATTTCAGTGCAAATGGCATATGTATCCTTTTTGATTTCCTGCAAAAAATATTAATAAAATCTCTCATTATATTTTCTTGACAAAGCCGCAAAGCTGCGATAACATATCACAAGAAAATGTAGTGAAAGGATAATTATATGAAAGAGCTTACCTCGGGAAAACCCTTTAAAATAATACTTGCGTTCGCCGTACCGATCATAATCGGCAGCCTTTTTCAGCAGCTTTACGGCATGATAGATACCGTTATTGTGGGCAGGAAGGTCGGAGTTGACGCCGTTGCCGCACTCGGTTCAACAAGCTATATATCCAACCTGATTATCGGCTTCATGTCGGGTTTGACAAACGGCTTTGCAATTATCACGGCACGGCATTTCGGTGCAGGCGACCGTGTGAAAATGCGCCGTGCGGTTGCGGGAACAATAATCCTCGGCTTTGCGGTATCGGCGGTATTTACCGTGGTAAGCATGATATTTCTGAGGGATTTCCTGCGTATACTGAAAACCCCCGATGAAATTTTCGATATGTCGTACAGCTACATTTCCGTAATTTTGCTTTTTATGACAACGGCAATGCTGTATAATATGTCGGCAGGCGTGCTTCGTGCGGTGGGGGACAGTCTTACTCCGCTGATTTTTCTCATAATCTCGTCGTTTATCAACGTGGGGCTTGACCTGCTTTTCGTAATAAAGCTTGACATGGGCGTTCGGGGCGCGGCGTATGCAACGGTAATATCCCAGACGGCTTCCTTTATTCTCTGCCTTATTTTCATAATCGTCCGCTTTCCCTACCTCATACCCAAACGGGAAGAGTTCATGGTGACCTTGGAGGAGATACGTGAGCTTCTTTCAATGGGTATGTCCTTTGCGCTGATGTTCAGCATAGTCGAGATAGGCTCACTTTTGCTGCAAAGCGCTATCAACACTTTCGGAACAGCCACTATCGCTGCTCACACTTCGGCAAGGAAAATTTCCAGCATACTCATGCTGCCTTATGCAGCTCTCGGCTCGTCCTGCGCGACCTATTGCAGCCAAAATATCGGCGCAGGAAAACCGCACCGCGTCGGCTCGGGCATAAAAAGCGCTATACTTATCTCATGGATATGGTCGGCGTTTGCAATTCTTATTGCGTATACCGCTTCGGGCTTTATAGTCAGCCTTATCGCAAGCACGGAGAACACCTACATCATCGACACGGCTTCAAAGTATATGCGTATCAATACGCCCTTCTATTTTGTACTCGGCGTGCTTGTGGTACTGCGAAGCTCACTCCAGGGGCTTGGAAGAAAGACCGTGCCCGTGGCAAGCAGCATTATCGAGATGCTGGGCAAGGCAGTCGTGGCGTTTGCGCTTGCACCTGCGCTGGGGTATTTCGGAGTAATGATATCCGAGCCTGCGGTATGGATACTTATGACAATCCTGCTTGTGTGCGGATATGCCTTTGACAGGGAGCTTGTGGCGCGGACGTTTGGGAAAAACAGTACCGCTTCTCTTGAAAAATCCTAAAGCAAATATAGATAAATTTTTTATGCGGGGGAATTAAAATGAAAAAGTCAACAATTTCGCCTTTCTCCATAATAGGAGCAATATTTGCAGTTGTCGGCGTTGTTTTTCTTATGGTGGGAATAATCGTTTTTGCCGAGAAAAAGAATTTTATGAAAAATGCTCAGCCGATAAGCGCGGTGATAACCGATATTCAGTCCCATTACGAGAGAAGAGCCAACGGGAAAAGCAATATTGAGCATGAAACCTATGTCGAATATGAAATTGACGGACAAAAGCGTGAATCCATACTCGGTTACTACAGCTCGGGAATGTATGTGGGTCAGGAAATTCAGGTGTTCTATAATCCCGAACACCCCAACAGAATTGAAGTTGATACGCCCTTTCTGCCCTTGATTTTTACCGGTATGGGCGGTGTATTTGCCGTTCTGGGCTTTGCCTTTTTAGCGGTGCAAATAAAGAAGAGCGCGCTGCGGAAACGGCTTATTTCCGACGGCGAGCAGCTTTGCGGAGTGATAACAAGCATTGTTATGGACACAAACATAAGAATAAACGGCCGTCACCCATACAGGGCTGAATGTGAGGTCACGGACCCGTTCAGCGGCGCAAAATATCTGTTCCGTTCAGACATCATTATGAAGGATATTTCGGGCATGGAAGGCATGAGCGTGACGGTTTATGCCGACAGGAACGACAGAAGCAAATACTATGTTGATATTTACGCTGCGGCTGAACAGTATAACGAAGAAAACGCAATTCACGATTACAGATAAGGATTGATTGAATGACCGGTTTGATTTCCTCATTCGGATTGCAGGACTATATTGCCCTTGCGGTGATACTGCTTGCGGTAATTGCCGCGGTCTGGTACATGAAAAAACGGGGCAAAAAGGGCTGCGGCGGCTGCTCGGGCTGCGACGGCTGTATGTACAAGGATAAATGTGAAAGCAAGGATAAAAAGGAAGATGGAAAATAAACGCAATTTCAGAGCAGAGCAGGAGAAGATACTGCGCAGCATTGACGGGGAAAATCCGCCGCGGCTGCTTCTGCACAGCTGCTGCGCGCCCTGTTCAAGCGCGGTGCTGGAGTATCTTTCCGAATATTTTCGGATAACGGTTTTTTACTTTAACCCGAATATTTTTCCCGAAGAGGAATTTCTGCACCGCATTGATGAGCAGAAGCGGCTGATATCGGAGCTGCCCTGCAAAAACAGGGTCGAGTTTACCGAGCGCGGCTGGCAGCAGGAGCGGTTTTATGCCGCGGTAAAGGGGCTGGAGCATATCCGCGAGGGCGGCGAAAGATGTTTTGAGTGCTACCGTCTGCGGCTGGAGGAGACAGCAAGGCTTGCCGCGGAGGAGGGGTACGACTACTTCACCACGACGCTGTCGGTAAGTCCGTATAAAAATGCTCAAAAGCTTAACGCGATAGGCGAGGAGCTTGCCGAAAAGTACGGCGTCAAGCACCTTCCCTCCGACTTCAAGAAAAAGGACGGCTACAAGCGCAGCATAGAGCTTTCGGCGGAATACGGGCTGTACCGCCAGAATTACTGCGGCTGCGTATTTTCCAAAAAGGAAAGAGAAGCGGAAGCATGACAAAAGGGATACCGATTTTTTTCGGTATCCCTTAAAATTTTGGTTTATCAGTATCCCCGCTTGCTCATTGTTCTGACGAGGTAAACAAACTCGGTCTTGTAGTCGTCGCCGCGGTAATCGTAATCCTCAAGCATTTCGAGAATATGTCCGCAACTTGCATTTCCTCTGTACTCGCTGCCGCGGAGTATCATTCCGAACTCTGCCGCCGCTGCTGCAAAGGTCATGTTCTTCGGCATTTTTTCGGTGTAGGCTGTATTTGTCACGGGAACTGCAAGAAGCTTGCTCTTGTCGCCGTCGGGCTGCTTGTAGCGCAGGGAAACGGTGAGAAGTTCGGTTTTGTCGCCGGTTGCGGTGTTCTGCTGATATTTCAGCTCCGCTTCGGGAATGGAAGTTCCACTTTCATTCATAACAAGCTCGTAAAGCGCGGTAACGGTATGTCCTGCGCCTATCTCGCCTGCGTCCTTGGTATCGTCCGCAAAATCCTTGTCGGCAAGAGCGCGGTTTTCATAGCCGATAAGGCGGTAGCCCGACACGTTCACGGGATTGAACTCCACCTGAATTTTAACGTCCTTTGCGACGGTGTAAAGCGTGCCGCACATTTCCTCAACAAGCACCTTTTTCGCTTCAAGCTCGCTGTCGATGTAGGAGTAATTGCCGTTGCCGTGGTCTGCAAGAGCCTCCATGCGGTCGTCCTTGATGTTGCCCGTGCCGAAACCGAGAACGGAAAGGAACACGCCCGACTCGCGCTTTTCCTCGATAAGCTCGGTAAGCTCCTCTTCGGTGGAAAGTCCCACGTTCAGGTCGCCGTCGGTTGCAAGGATAACACGGTTGTTGCCGCCCTTGATGAAATACTTTTCCGCAAGCTCGTATGCACGGTTTATGCCAGCCTCGCCGTAGGTCGAGCCGCCTGCTTCAAGGCTGTTTATCGCCTCGATTATCTTGTCCTTGTCCTCGCCGCTTGTGCCTTTGAGGACAACCTTTTCATCGCCTGCGTAGGTCACGATGGAGATGCGGTCGTCCTCGGTAAGGGTCTCGGTGAGCATTGTAAAGGCTTTCTGCACCAGGGGCAGCTTATCCTCCGAGAACATTGAGCCGCTGACGTCGATAAGGAAAACAAGGTTTAACGGCTCGCGCTCGCTGACGTCGATATCCTCCGCTTTAAGTCCAACCAGAAGAAGCTTTGCTTCGCTGTTCCACGGGCAGTCGGAAAGCTCCGTGGTTACCGAGAACGGGTCATCGGTGGTCGGCTCGGGGTAGTCGTAATCGAAATAGTTGATAAATTCCTCGATACGTACAGCGTCGGGATTGATATTCTGACCGTACTCTATCATTCGGCGGACGTTTGCGTATGAAGCTGTGTCAACGTCCACTGAAAAGGTGGAAAGAGGGTTTGCCGCAACCGATTTGTAGCCGTTTTCTATGATTTGGTTGTACTCTTCGGTGTTGAAATAATCGTCATAGGTGAATCCGCCATTTGAGGTCGTATTGGTCAGCGGATAGGTTTCAGCACCGACCATGCCGCCGTTTGCTTCGTTAGCGTCTGAATGTTTGATTATGCCTTCCGCGGCAGGCGCTTCTTCAATAACTGCATAATCATAATCAGCGCAAGCCTCCGTGTTCACAACAGGATAGCAGTCGTCCATTGCCGCTGTTGTGGTAGGATAGTAGCCACCGCCGACAGCTTCATTTGTTGCCATATCACTTTTTTCTCCGCTTGAGCAGGCGGAAAGCATACCCGTACACATCAATACTGCAAGTATCATACTTAATGTTCTTTTTGTATTTTTCATAATATCAATCCTTTCGTCATTCTGTAAAGCTTTGAATTACGCCCATAAAGAGGGTCTCGCCGGAAGGCGCTTCTATCTCATAAAGGAACGGGCGATCTACGATAAACTGTATAGGAATTATCGGATCTTTAACAGCACAAGTTGTAGCCACGGTAACTATTGTTGCCGCCGCAGCTTCCGTGCCCCCTTCATCGCACTTGATTTTCGCCGCTTGAATTACCTCGGAAATATACAGCTGCTCGTCTGAGATTTTGCCGAACCTTGCATTGTTAGGGTCAAAGGCTTGGGACACGCCCAAAAGCTGTAACATTTCTTTCAGCGAGCCGCTGTAATCGCACTCAAACTTCGGCAGTGCAAGAACAACTTTCTGCTGCGTGTAGGAAGCTTCAAGCTCGGCGGAAAGCTCTTCAAGGCTCATTTCTCCGATAATATCGGCAATGCTTTCCGTTTCGCTCACGGGCAGGTATACCTTCATTCTTGAGCCGTCCTTGTAAGGCAGCACAACCGATTTCAGCTTTTTGCCCTCGGCGTAATCAAAATCTGTCGTACCGAGGTGCATGGTGGGGACCTGCTTTGTACCGTTTACGCCGTAAAAATCCGCATCATGGGTTGAATATGAATCAAATTCGTGCTGCCACTTATTGTTGAAATAAAGCGTATTTACCAGCGCAAGCCGTGCACTTTCGTCAAGGGGCTGCGACAAAAGCTGTGGGATAAGCCCGTTTGTGTTCTCGTTGACCCAGCCGTTAAGGTCGTTCACAAAGCCTTGCGAAGTCAGGTCTGCGTTGAAGCTTTCAGCGCTCATAACATCGGTCAGCTCCTGCGAATAGCTTTCGTTCAGCGTTTCAAGCTTGTCGGATACCCACACCGAATTGTTCACGGTAAGCGTGCCGTCCTCGCGGTCAAGCTCTTCAATGAGCCGCTTGCTTTCGGCTTTCAGTGCTTCCGAGTCGGCGTATCCAAAAAGCTCAAGCAGTTCCTTTTCGGTATTTTCCTCCGCGCCCAAAGCCGCCATATTCAGCGCCAGCTTTGCGCTGAGAGGGGAGATAACAAAGTTTTCGTTTTTCTTTAAGGTCTCTTTCAGGAAAGCCCCGTCAAAGCTTCCCGAAATATCTCCCGTGGTGTACGCCGCTTCAACAGGCATAAATTCTGTTGCGGGTACAGTTTCGGAAGCGGTTGTCTCGGGAGTTGTTACCTCGGAAATGGGTGCTTCGGAAACTGTTGCCTCGGA
The DNA here is from genome assembly GCA_017847885.1 of Oscillospiraceae bacterium. Classification (GTDB taxonomy): domain Bacteria; phylum Bacillota; class Clostridia; order Oscillospirales; family Ruminococcaceae; genus RGIG8773. The sequence continues at coordinate 171,912 of JAGAUA010000044.1, read as the reverse complement.
AGTGGTTGCTTCGGAGACAGGTGCTTCGAAAGTAGTTATATCGGAAGCTTCTTCAAGGTAAACCTGAGATGTTTCTTCAGTAAATTGTCCGCAGCCTGCCAAAGCCGCTGTACTTATCAGCAAAGCCGCTGCTCTGCAAAAAAGCTTTTTCATAATATTTGTCCTTTCGTCAGTCTTTAAGCTCATGCCATTTTGCAACAAGGTCGCTCACGTCCGCATAGGAAAATTTCATTCGGTCGTAGAAGAAATCGTCGACCTTGCCTTGTGGGTAAATAACATCGGCGGAGTCAACATCAAGTGTCTGCCAACCGTTGTGGAAAATCAGTCCGCCGTCAAGAGTGCGCTCGATTTGGGGGGCGTTCTCGAAAACAAGGGAGTAGCCGTCTCCGTCATTTTTCAGCGGAAGCACGTAGCTGCGGTTTTCAAGCATTACATAAGGCGTTGCGCTTTCGATAACAATGCTTTCCGTCTCGTTTGTTTCGGAATTTTCCGCGGTAATTTCGTAGCAGACCGAGCCGCTGCCCCTGCTGTAAACCCTGTCAATGCAAGCGTTCACGATAATGTCCGTCTGGATAAGAACGTTTTCCTCAACGAAGAAATCGTCGCCCGATGTTGGCGCTTCTGGGGTATACTGCTGCTGCGGAGCAGGTGCAAGAGAAAGCTCCTCATAGTAAACGGTCTGCATATCGCTCGTTTCGTCGGCAGCCGCTGCCGCTTCTTCCGAAGCGAGATCCTGCTCGGGAGCAGCGTTTTCTGCCGCACCGTCCGCCTGAATTCCTGCGTAATTTTCGCTGTTCATTGCGGTTGTCATGTCTTCCTTTGAAATGTCGAGATTTCTCACCGTCACAGGCACGATAATCAGCGCCGCGATACACGCTGCGGTAAGCGCCGCAGTCTTGGTCATGCTGATTTTTCTGCGTATCGGCTTTGAGGTAACACCCGACTCGGATTTTTCCTCAAGGCCGCTTTCGATTTTCTCCCAGAGAGCGTCCATGTCGGGCGCAGTATTCTCTGCATGAGCCTTATAGATCTCCTTCAACTTCTTCTCCGTCATACGGACTGCACCTCCCCGACGATTTTTCTCAGCTTGGAGATCGCGTTTCGGTACTTCCATGTAACGGTTCCAAGCGGCTTTCCGAGAACTGCGGCAATGTCCTTGAAGGTCATGTCAGCGAGGATCTTCATGTTCACGATCTCCCTCTCGCTTTCATCAAGCCGTTCAAGAGCTTCTGTCACCGCCATTTTCTCTACAACGGTATTTTCGGTGGATACGCTGTCGGCAGGCTCGATTGCCGCGCCTTCCTCAGTATCCTCATTCAGGGTTAGCTGTTCATGCTTCTGCTTTTTCAGCAGATCCAGCGCCATATTTCTTGCTATCGTAACAAGCCAGCGCTTATGCTTGCCTCCGAAGCAGTATGTATCGGCAACCTTCCACAGCTTTAAAAAGAATTCCGACGTAATATCCTCAGCGTCCTGCGGATTATGCAGGATCTGAAAAACGCATTGGTAGATCGTTTTTCCGTATTCGTCGTAAATTTCCCTCAGACCCTGTTTGTCGCCTTGCTGTATCATTGCGATACGGCGCTCAAACTGTCTGTCAGTCATACCGTTCTCACCCCTTTGATTAATATACTGTTTGGGATATGTGTTTTTATGGTGAAATTATGCACAAATATTGCATAAAATTTTTGTTCATAGTAACAAAATAGGCGCATCCGTTTTACCGAATGCGCCCGATAGGAGCATATTTATCAGCTTATTTTGTTAAGCTCGTCAAGCAGAGTTTTCTTTGCCTCCATGCTCTTCATGCCCTTGGAGAACATACAGTCCATACGATAGCGGATATAGTCCTCGTAAAGCTTTGTGCCGAATACGTTCTCGTCAAGAAGCTTTTTGTAAGAAACAGCGTCCATGCTGCCGGAAATGACGTACAGCAGCTTTTCGAGAGCCATCATCTTCTTGTCGTCGTCGGAAAGCTTCTTTGATTCGGGGAGAGCGTTGATCTCAACAAGTACATTTCTCTTGTCGGAACGGATAGTGTAGCCGTTTGATTCGAGGCTGCCGAGAACGCGGATAATGTTGGTTTCGAGAGCGGGTCCTGCAAATGGGAACATACTCAGCGGCAGGTCGCTTTCTTCAACATCAACGTAAATAGCCTTGTCGCAGGCAGGTGCAAGGATAACCTTGTAAATGTCGGTGAACCAGAAATCAGCGCCGTCTTTGTAAACGAGGGGATACTTATAGCCCTTCAAGTCTGCGCTGAGACCGAATTCAAGCACGGGCTCGCGTCCCGAAGCATAGTAACTGTCATGGTTTTCAGCGCACTTGTCCGAAACGATTTTTGTCACGCGCTCAACGGTAAATTCGCCTGCGTCGTTTTTGTCACCGTCAAGGAATGTGCGCGTGCCGTCAAAGGTGTTCTTCTGAAGGTCCTCGGCAAAATCTCCTGCGCAGACATATTCCTTGTTGAACTTGCTCATAACGGTGACCATAACGTCGTCGTTGATAAGTCCGTCAGCCTCGTTGTAGCTGTAATTGTCGATAACGCACTGTTCGAGTGAAGCACGGAGAGTTTTGTCCTCCTCGGGGCTGAGGTCTGTAAAGGAGAAACGGTCGTAAACCTGTTCCATCATTACGCTGAGTGGGATCTCGCCGCTTATGTATTTGAAACGGTCATTGTTGAGCAGCAAAGCCATTTTCGGCAGTATCTTCTGCTTTGCAGTCTCGCTTGTGGTGATCTTGTTTGACATGATGCCGAGGCATACCAGAAATTCCGCGTAATCCTTCATCACGGTCTGTTCGGTGAGGTAGTTGAAGAAGTAGCCGTAAACATAGCCTGCAAAGAATTCTTTAAGGCTGTTGAAAAGGTCGGAATTTTTGCCGATCTCCTCAATGAATTTATTCTTGAGCGCAGCTGTGTCGGCAGGGCTTATGGATTTGCTGCCGCCGTTAAGAGCGACCAGCTGCTTCTCCTGACCCTTGAAGAAAAGCTTGAGGTAGGTGTTGTACTTAGGCTCCTTGACCTTGCCCTGAAGATCCTCATGGAAAGTCCAGATAAGGAATGCGCGGTGCATATTTTTTACCGCGTCGGAGGAGGAATCCACCAGATTTTTCACGTCGATCTCAACATTCTGACCGAATTTTGCGGTTTTGTTGAAATCAGCGATGATCTTCACGATCTCCTCTTTAAACGCCGCATATGCAGGGGATTTCTCCATAAATATTACCGCGTCAAGTATTTCGGGACCGGTAACCGTCAAATCAAAAACGACACTCATTGTATGCTCCGTTTCTCAGCGGCTTTTTGTAGTTTGTTTTATAATTTTTATGCCCGCCCGTTCGCCGCTGTGAACGGGCATATAGGAACTCAAACGCCGTAAACCTTGCGGTATTCCTTCATTTTATCAAGGTATTCCTTACCGGGAATAACATCATTTTCAATTGCTTCGATAATATCGTTAATATTTACAATGGAATAAATATTAATTCCGAATTCGCTGCTGACTTCCTGAACAGCAGACTTGTCTGTGTTAAGACCTTTTTCCATACGGTCAACCTGAATTACCATGCCTGCAACATCAACATCAGCCGCCGCCTTGAGCTTTGGCAAAACCTCTCTGAGAGCCTTGCCCGAGGTCATAACGTCTTCGATTATTACAACCTTTTCTCCGTTGGTAAGCTGCTTGCCTACTATCATGCCGCCCTCGCCGTGGTCTTTTGCTTCCTTTCGGTCAAAGGAATAATTTACATCAATTCCGAATTTATTGAAAAGAGCGGTTGCTGTTGCAACTGCAAGAGGGATACCCTTGTATGCAGGACCGAAAAGGGTTTCAAATTCAATTCCGTTATTGTGAATACACTCTGCATAAAATTCGCCAAGCTTTGCAAGCTGAGCGCCTGTGTTGTAATTACCGGAATTCATAAAATAAGGAGAAATTCTGCCGCTTTTAAGTGTAAACTCTCCGAATGTCAGAACGCCGCTGTCGACCATAAACTTGATAAAATCCTGTTTGTAACCCATTATTAATTATCATCCTTTCTGAGTTTTGTGGTTTTCGTAAGAAAATTTCGGACAAAAGTCCGAAAAACAAAACTCGCAGCTTGAAAATCTGTGATTTTCAAGTTTATACTCCTTCATACAATTTTCATAGATACAATTAAATTATATCACATTTAATTAGCAAAATCAACACTATATTTCATATAAAAAAATTGCATTTTTTATTGCAATATGCTACAATATAGTTTGTAAGATACCAAAAAATTATACGGAAAGGGATTTGTATGAGAATAAGACGAAAGAAATGGGCGCGTCCCGAGCTGGCGGTATGCCCATACTATATCGAGCACGCGGAGGAATACAAGGGAAAGTGGAACACGGTTTTCGGTAACGATAAGCCCCTTTACGCCGAGCTTGGCTGTGGAAAGGGCGGCTTTGCGGCGCAGGCGGCGCTGAAATATCCCGACATAAATTGGCTTGCAATGGACATCAAGAGCGATATGCTGGGCGTTGCGAGAAGAAATGTTGAAAAGGCTTTTGAGGAAGCGGGCAAGGAGGTCACAAACCTAAAGCTTGTCTCCCAGAATATAGAAAAGATACTTACCTCCTTTGATGAGAACGACCGGGTTGACAGGCTGTACATCAACTTCTGCAACCCGTGGCCCAAGGACAAGCACAACAAGCGCCGCCTTACCCATACGCGCCAGCTTGAGCAGTACAGGGTATTTTTGAAGGACGGCGGCGAGATACACTTCAAAACGGACGACGACGAGCTTTTCGAGGAGTCGCTGGATTACTTCAAGGAGGCAAATTTCACCGTGAAGTACCTCACCCGTGACCTCCATGCAAGCGATTACCCCGACAACCTTGTTACCGAGCATGAGAAGATGTTTACCGATGAGGGCAAAAAAATAAAGTTCCTCATTGCCGAAAAAAATTGATAAAACAAAATGGTATCGGGCAAAATTTCCGATACCATTTTGTTATTTTTGTAGGGGCGGATATTATCCGCCCGATATTTTTTGTTGATTTCCGTTGTTTTCCGCGTCCAGACCTGCGTGATAATTATAAAGCTGCGCAATCCTGTTCCATGTGCGGAAGTCCACCGCTCCCGTCCGCGGCTGACCGATTATATCCTGCAGATCAGCAACTGCCTCGGCGGTCTCCTTGCCGTATTTGCCGCTTATCTCTATATCCTTAAGATTGCCGTAAAAGGAAGATATCGTGTTGAGCATGGCTTGCAGGATATACACCGCAAAGCCTGAATAGCCTTCCCTCATATTGCTTTGCTCGGCGCTGGGGACGGGAAGTATTGCCGCGATATCCTCGTAAAATTCCTGCACGCTTCGGTAGACCTCATAAATCTTATCCCATGTTGCATTGTCCACCTTTCCCGTTACGGGAAGCCCGTAGTCCTGCTGAAAACGCCGTACCGCCTCCTCGGTAAGGGGGTCGTATATACCGTTTGGGACGATGGTCGGTATGCTGCTGTTTGAACGGGATATGGTGCGGAGATACTGTTGAAGCTCCGATATGTGTTCTTGAAGATCGTTTTCCGTATATGCCATTGGCGGCTTCCTCCTATTCTATGATATAGCCGGGATACTGCCCCGGCTGTTTTCTGTATCCGAAGCGCAAATCGGAATATACATCGGAGATAGCGCTCCAGAGTGCGGGAGCCACAACTCCCGTTACGGGCAGACCGAACCGCCGCTGAAAGGCGATTACCGCATTTCGGGTCACGGGTCCGAAGTACCCCGTTGCGCTGACCTCGGGTATCTCGGGATAGGTCTGATGAATGTAAGTAAGCCATTCCTGCAATACCTTTACATAGCTGTTTGTCATGCCCTCGGCAAGAACTGTTCCGGGGAAAAGCACGGCGTTGGGCGCGTTTATATCTATGGGTACGTTCTCCACGATGCCTGCATATGCGCGGTAAAGGTCGTTCCATGTTGCAGCGTCCACCGTTCCCGTAACGGGCAGACCGTAGACCTGCTGGAAGGAGCGGACGGAATTCGCCGTCTGTTCATCGTATACCCCTGTTCTTTCCACGGGAAGAACGTCCTTGTAGTATGCGCCGATGACAGCAAGGTAATACTGGATATACTGGGTAGGCAGACCCGTTGCGCCGATTTCGGTAACGGGTGCAAACTGCACGGGAGTCTCCTCAAGGGTAAGCCCCTCTGAGCCTAAGTCGGCAAGCTTTTTCACGCTGGTATAAATATAGTTTATCTTGTACCACGTTGACTTATCAACAATGCCCGTGGGCGGAAGATTGAATATACGCTGAAACTCCTTGACCGAATTTTCCATGCTTTTGTCGAAGGTTACGTTTACGGGGTAAATTTTCGGTATGGCAGGGTAGTTGGAGGAAATGCGGTTAAGCTGGACTTGCAGACGGTTTACATCGCTTCCCGTTGAGCCGAGCTGAAGCGGCGTGCCGGGGTAGGTCGGGATATTCGGCTGGATAGGTGCGTTGTCCACGATATTGATGTCATCTCCGTAATAATAGGTAAGGATATCGTAAGGCACGTAGCCCTGCTCTGCAAGGTCAACGCTGCCCCATTGATACAGACCGTTGCATTGCACCTCAACGCCGTCGCAGTATACCGCATAAAGCGGCTCAATGCTTCCCTGACGGACTATGTAATTGTTGAAAATGTCGTCCACGATACGGCTTATCGGCTCGAAAATGTCGCGGTTTTCGACAAAGGACTGGTCAAAGGCGGTTGAGTTGGTGATGTCGAAATCATAGCCTTGGGAGCGATACCATTCGGTGTAGACGCGGTTGAGGGTGTAGGAAATAATTGCGTAAATATTGGCACGCAGCGCGCTTTCCGGCCATGTGGGGTAAAGCTCGCTTGAGGCAACGTTTTTGATATATTCGGGAAAGCTGACGGTCACGTTCCGCGCGTTTGGATTGTCGGGACGCCCGAGGTGAACGGTTATGTTTTCGGGTATAAAGGGTGTACCTGTGGGCATAGTTATATCAATCCTTTCATTGTTCGGTCATGGGACGTTCCGTGCCCTGCATCTCAAACTCTGCAAGGGGAATAAGCGCAACGGGCTGAATGGATTTGACGGTATCGAAAATCGGCACGGTCAGCTGCGGCACGGAAAAAAATCCACGTTTGTACACGCTTATGTTGTACTCACTGTAAGGCTTTTCCGAGGGATTTGCCGACTCCGAAAGAGATTGTGGCGGCGCAGGCAGCGGAATGACGTCCGTTTCGCCGTTTCTGTTGGTGACCATCATGCTTATCAGCGAGTCCATGCCGTTTATTCTTTCGGTTACGACAACTGCGGCGTTTTCAACGGGTATTGCCCCGTCGCCCGTTGTGACCTCAACCTTGAGATAGCCCTTGCCCGTCAGCTGACTCGGAGGGGGATTGGTGCCGTCGGACTCGTCATAAAGGGTCTCAAAGTCGGTGCTTTCGGTAGGGTATTCGGTGGCGATACGTTCCTGCTCCGCTTCTTCCTCGGCAATGGCAGCAGGGGGCAGGGGGAAGTCATAGTTTCCTTGGGTGTGTTCCTCGGTCTCGACGGGACGGAAACGTGCGGTCGGGGAAGTATCCCTTTGCGGCATACGGTTTCCCGTATCATAATCTCGCGGTATCTTGGGCATGGGCGGATGGGAAAGGTCGGGCATTTGCGGCGCGGCTTGCCCCATCTGCATTTCGGGCGGAACGGACGGCATACTCGGTGTACGGGGAGCAGCGCTTTCCGTCACGGGCTTGGGCGTTTCCGTCATAGGGGGGACGGTTTGCCGCATTTGGGTTTCGGGCGGAACGGGCGGCGCGCTTGGTGTACGGGGAACAGCGCTTGCCGCAGGCTTGGGTGTTTCTGTCATAGGGGGTGCAGGCGGTGCGGCACGGCGGTTCTTGCTGTAAAGCCGCATCATTTCTTCTTTATATTTTTGGGTCATATCTTCGATATTGTTTTTGTCCCTGTTCATGTTATCCCTCCAAAATGGTTTTGTATATGACTATTCGCGGATAGGCAAAAAAATACGCAAGCGTAACAAATTTCAATAAAATAGTTACTTGCAGTCATTGAAAAATATCGGAAGATGTGATATAATATAAAAATACACAAGCACCCGACGTATCCCAAAAGCTTAAAAGGCATACTGCCCCAAAGAAAGGAACGGTCATAAAATGGAAAATCGCACAGTCAGATTTGCCGTTAATAATAACAATAATTTTTATAAAATAGAGCTGTCCAAAACCCTCATTCATTTTATTGAGTTTGACTTCACCTATTTCTGGGAGCAATGTATCGAGGCAGGACGCATCGCGCGCAAAACGGGCAGGCTTCCCCAGCATATCATTTCCAACGCAAAAACCGTGATAAGCCGCGCGCACCCCTACATAGAGGCGTGCATCGGCTCCGACTATTCGGAGATAGTTACCGACTGCATCATCGAGTACATCTGCCACAGCGAGCGCATCGGTCTCGAGGAGCTTTGGGCAAGGTGCATTACCCCGAAAAATATGTACGAAAGCGCAATATTCCGCAGAGTTTCGGAGTATAAGACAAACCGCGCTATGAACCGCTGGACAAGTGTTGTGCGTTTGCAGGAATACGCGCGGAACAAGGTGAATTTCATTTTCGGAAACGGCACGGAAAATACCGCGATAAATGCGGAGACCGTCCGTATTCGCAAGGAATATTTCGACTTGGCGGTATCCGTGGCGGCAAACGAACTTGGCTGCCCCGTTAATGCCATGCCCTCGGTGAAGATGTGTACTCCTGCGACTCTGCCTCACGCCGTTTTCGCGGTGAGCAAGGTGTCAAAGGCTATTTACCGCCGCTTTTCGGAGGCTCTGGAGCAGGGGCAGGATATGTCCTACCTTGAAGCGAGAGATTGCTCCAAAATTCGTGACCAAGTCGCAATGGACGCGTATAATTACGTAAAGAATATGTCCCGTCCCGGAGAGCTGGACATGAAGTTTGCAATGGAGGCTATCCGCGAAAATCCTGCGGAGGTTTATCTTCCCGACAGCCTTAAAGCGGCGATAGATATGGAATTTGAGCTTATGGCGCAGAGAGAGGTCTATCTGCGGCAATGTGAAAGCTGCGGACGATATTTCACAGTAAGCGACGATAATCCGCGCTGCGACAGGGTCAACAGCTCGGGCAAGACCTGCCGCAGACAGTACGAGGAGCTTTGCGAGAGCATTGCAATGTCTGCTAAAACCGCTGCCGAGGAGCAGCTTCCCGAACAGGCAGAGGAGATACCTGCGGCAGTACCCGTTCCCGAACAGCCAAAGCAGGAGCGGACTGTTCCTGCCGAGGTGGAAAAGCGCTCCCAGAAGATATACAACGCACTTTATAAGCGCGTGGGACGGGGCATTGACGAAAACGAATTCAAGGAATGGTCACAGTATCTTTCCAACATGAAGCGCAACTACAAGATAGGCGAGGCGACAATGAGCCAGTTCGAGGACTTCCTTGATTACTCCGACAGACTTTGCGAGGAGGTCAAGCTTGCCGCAAAGAACAAGACTCCCCATGCGCCTGTTGAGAATGACTTTATTCCGCCGAAAACCGCGCCCCATACCGAAGCAGCGGCAGCTCCCGAAAAGCCCGAGCCCCGCGTGCCGCAGGTCGAAGGCACGGTGGTGTCCTCGGACAGCGTTGAGATAAAGCCTTTTGTGCCACAGACCTTTGATACCCTTTTCGACGCGTTTATGGCAGGCTATCAGCAGGACGGGGAGGAAGAGGTCGCTCCCGAAAAAAGAGAGAAAAAGCAGGTAGAAATAAAAATGCCCTCATGGGAGAGACTTACCCGTGAGGACGCTTACGGAAAAAAGAACGACCAATGACCTGCGGAAGCAGCAAAACTTCGAAAGGAGTGTGTATTCCCTGCGCGGAATACGGTAATGACTATGGTTTTTATCAATGAAACAGCCGCGATAAATGGTCTTGCGGACGTTATAATAAAGGGCGGCGTGAGTCTTTACAATGCGATGAAATACATCTATTCCATTGCGGACAAGGACTTCTACAACGTCAGCATCAAGGACGCATTTAAAGTTGTGCTTAACAATATCACCGACACCGACTGCTTGCAGGCGCTTGGTCTGAGGATAAGCGACGAGACCTGCAAGGAGATGCAGAACGAGGAGTATAACCGGGTGCTTTCGATGATGGTGTATTCTCTTGCGGTACGCATACCCACATTGAAAACGGTGAAAAACGGTGACGACAGCATGACCGACGACCAGCTTTACAGGCTGTATACGGCAGTCATGGACAAGGGCGCGGCGAATTACAAGGATATGATATCCGAGACCTTTCTCGAGACCAAATATCTGGTGAGAAAGGGCAAGAAGCTACCGCCGTTTACAGCGGATTGGTACAAGACCTACATTTATACCAATGTGCCGTCCCTTGCCGAGATAACCAACAAGAATATGTTCCTGCTGGGCTTTGCGGACGTGCTGTTTGCGATGTTTTACTCCTGTTTGGAGGAAGAGCTTAGAAGCAAGATTTTGGAGTACACCGCCGATATTCCCGACAATGACGAAAAGGAGCAGTAAGGCGATGGAGGAGTTTGATATAAAAACCTCTTACGGCGCCGTGCATATGTACAAAAAGGGTACGGGGGAGAGAACCGTTTTTCTGCTGCACGGGGCAGGCTGCGACAGCGCAATGCTCTCGTGGAGAGAGGTCATGGAGCGGTTTGACGACAGGTACACGGTCTATGCAATGGATTTTCTCGGCTACGGAAAAAGCGAAAAGCCCGAGGGTATGTGCGGAGAAAAATTTTACCCCACGCATATTGCCGCGGTCAACGAGGCGGTAAGCTTTTTGAAGCTTGACAGCTTTGTTTTGGCAGGACTTTCAATGGGCGGCGCGGTAGCTATCGGCTATGCGCTGAAATATCCCGAAAAGGTAGAAGTGCTTATACCCGTGGACTCATGGGGACTGTCCAAAAAGCTTCCGTTCCATAGGCTTTCCTGCTTTTTTATACATAAGACGGATTTTACGCTGATTCAATACAGACAGCTGGCGAAAAGCCGCCGCCTTGCAAGGTGGTGTATAGCATATTCGCTGATAGGCGACAAAAGCAGGATAACCGACGAGATAACGAATGAGGTGCTTGAGGCTTGTAAGGGCGACATGGCAGGAAAGTCCATGCAGGATTATCAGCGAAGCTCATGCGGCAGGACGGGTGCGATACCGTACTACGGCGACCGGCTTAAAAAGCTTGGTATGCCCGTTATATTCGTCAACGGAGAGCGCGACAGCATGGTACCCGTAAAGGACAGTGAGGCTGCGTCAAGGCTTGTGCCAAGCGGAAAGCTGTTCATCCTCAAAGGCTGCAAGCACTGGTCAGTAAAGGAAAGACCCGAGGAATTCCTTGAAATAATAGAGAAAAATGTTTACCGAAAGGAAGCAATGATATGAAGGCTGTTTATCTTTGCGGCTTTATGGGCTGCGGAAAAAGTACGGTTGGAAAGCTGCTTGCAGAAAAGCTTGGCTGCGGCTTTATCGACATGGACGACTACATCGTTGAAAAAGAGGGCATGAAGATACCCCAGATTTTTGCGGAAAAGGGAGAGAAATATTTCCGCGAAAGGGAAACCGCCGCAATTCGCGAGTTATCCGAAAAAGGCGGAGTTATCGCTTGCGGCGGCGGTGCTATGCTAAAAAAGGAAAATGCGGAGATCGCTGCGGAAAACGGCATTGTTGCGTATATAGAAATTCCCTTTGAGGCGTGCTATTCGAGAATTGCGGGGGATACAAACCGCCCTATCGTTATGAGCAACACCAAGGAAGAACTGGAATTTATCTATGACAGCCGCGTTCCCGTTTACAAGGAAAATTCAACTGTTACCGTAAACGGAGAGGGTACTCCGAATGAGGTAGCCCAAAGGCTCAAGGAGCTTATTTAAGGTTTGGCATAATACGATAAAATTAACGGGCGGCTGATAGCCGCCCCTACTGTAAAATAATGTATTAAACTATTTTGTAGGGGCGGATATTATCCGCCCGATGTTGAAATTTTTAATTATCTATTCCTTAGCAATAAATTCCGGCAGCTCGTCAAGGGTTATGACCTTGTCGCTATTGTAAACATTTTTGAGGTTTTCGGGGTCGTTGCCCATGATATGGTCGGTATGCCATATCATGAACCATGACCAAAGGCAGCCGTCCTTTTCGAAATCCTCAACAGAGGGGACGTTTCCGCACTCATGGAAGGTCATGGGTTTGGAAGCGTCCGTTATTTTTTGCAGCCTTTTCCATGCCTTTGAGTTGGTGGAATTGTCATAGGTGTCGGAGCCGATTATGTCGCAGTAATCATCTCCTGGGTACCAGCCGTTTTTGACGTCACCCGAATAGCCAAGCACCCAAATAAGGTTGTTGAGCCCGAACTGATTTGTGTAGCGGTCGTACATCATCTGCCAAAGCTTGACAAAGCTTTCGCCGCCGTCCTTGCCCCACCAAAACCAGCCGCCGTCAAATTCATGGAACGGTCTCCAAAGCACGGTAACGCCTGCGTCCTGAAGCTCGGAAAGAGCCGCAGCAGCCTTATCCCAGTTGGCTATCATTTTGTTGTATTCATCCGTACCCTCGGTGAGAAGCTTGTCAAAGTCGGGAACGTCGTCCAAGGATTCCTGATAACCCTTGCCGTTTATGCCCGTGTGCCAGCAGATAGTCACAAGACCGCCCTCGTTCCACCACTTGACCGCACGCTCGTTTACGCCCTTGAAATCGCCGTTCATGTAGTCGAGACCGCGCATTGCGGGAAGCTTGCCCGTGGTTTCGAGGATATAGTCCATCTCGTAATCGGGAGTGCCCATCCATGTGGATTCCTGCTGGCAGGAAAGCATACTCGTGCCGAAGTTTTCGCAAATGTATTGGTACACCTTTTGCGTGGTCTCGTCAGCGTTTTCGTTGGACAAGGCGTAAACAGCGCCGTTTGCTGCTGTACCTGTTGACTCCTCGGAAGCCGCATTTTTGGCCGTGCAGGAGGACATTAACCCGGTCATGACTGCCGCAGTACAGATAAGTGCAATTGCTTTTGTAAATTTCATAGCTGTAATCCTTTCCGTTTTATTCCCCGAGAATTGCTTCTATCTCGGCAATTTCCTCCGCAGAAAAATCAAGCTTTTCAATGCAGGCTGCGTTTTCCGCTATCTGCTCGGGACGGCTTGCACCGATAAGCACCGTTGCTACCGCCTTGTTGCGGAGTACCCACGAAAGCGCCATCTGCGAAAGCTTCTGACCCCGCTTTTCGGCAACGGAATTCAGCTTATTAAGACGGGCAACCATCTTTTCGTCAAGCTCGTTTCCTATCCAAGTCGCGCCTTTGCCGACCCGTGAATCGGCAGGAATGCCTTTTAGATATTTGTCCGTGAGGAAGCCTTGATAAAGCGGCGAAAACACCGCAAGTCCAATGCCGTTTTCCTCGGCAAACTTGTCAAGCCCGTCACGTTCTATCCAGCGGTTGAGCATTGCGTATGAGGGCTGATTTACAATAAACGGGGTGTGCAGCTCGCGGAATATCTCCATTATCTCCGCTGTCTGGGCGCTGTTGTAGTTTGATATCCCCACATACAGCGCCTTGCCCTGTTTCACCGCGTTGTCAAGGGCAAGTGCGGTCTCCTCAAGGGGCGTGTTGGGGTCAAAAACGTGGTGGTAGAAAATATCCACATAGTCAAGCTTCATGCGTTTCAGGCTCTGGTCGAGAGAGGCGGTGAGATACTTCCGCGAGCCGTTTTTGTCGCCGTAGGGTCCTGCCCACATATCATAGCCAGCCTTGGTGGATATGCACATCTCATCGCGGTAGTGACGCATACCGTCGAGTATCCTTCCGAAGTTTTCCTCGGCGCTGCCGTTGTAGGGACTGCCGTAATTGTTGGCAAGGTCAAAATGGGTGATACCCAAATTGAACGCGGTATGCACCATTTTCTCCATATTTGCAAAACAGCCGCCGTTGCCGAAATTCTGCCAAAATCCAAGGGAAACCGCAGGCAGTTTCAGACCGCTTTTTCCGCAGCGGTTGTAGACCATTTTATCGTATCTTTTTTCGTCGGCAATAAACATAATTATTCCCCTTTCAAAGTATTTTGATAATGATATCATTTTTTGCACCGACTATCAACCTTAATTTCTGAACATTTTTCATTTTTGAAAAAATTTTCAAATAGGTATTGACATTTAATATTATATGATGTATAATATTAAGCAAAGGGGGAGGATACCATGAGATGTATGAGATGCGGGTCGGAAAATGTAACGATACAAGCGGTTACGGAGACTAAAAGCAAGACCAAGCACAGAGGCTGCCTTGGCTGGGCAATGTGGCTGCTGCTTGCGGCGTGTACCTGCGGACTTATTCTGATAATTCCTGCGATAACCAACAGCAGGACGAAAACCAAAACAAGAACACATTCCGAAGCGGTGTGCCAATGCTGCGGACACCGTTGGAGAATATAATACTAATTCCGTCAAAACCTATGGCTTTGACGGAATTAGTATAAGGATAAAGCGAACCCCCGACTATAGAAATACAGTCGGGGTTTAAATTTTGTTAAAACGGAAACGGGCGGCTGATAGCCGCCCCTACGATAAAATAACATATGTATGCCGTTTTGTAGGGGCGGATATTATCCGCCCGTAAAAATTACCGATTGTAAGAACCGATGTTATTCGGTAATCGTCCTTACGTTATTCAATCTCAATGCTGTATGCAAACTTGTATGTATTATCCGGCGCAAGCTTAACGGCGTGCGCCATTTTTGTTATTTCCTCGGTATCATCGCAGTAAACCGGCACGCTGCTCCAAGGCTCAAGGCAGACAAACTCCGCCTGCTCGGTAATGCTGCTGTCGCTGAAATAGGACGACCACACCGCGATACAGCCGCTGTTGTCAAAGCTAAGCTTGACTCTCCTGCCGCTTTTTCCGCTTGCAAGAGCCACCCACGATGAATTGGGGCGCTCCTTCATAAACACGTCGTTTGCAAAAAGCTCATGGCTCACGGGAACTTCCCTTGCGTTATCCAGAATAGTCGTGGTTTTGCCGTTAAACTCCTGAATGATAGTTTCGGGCTTTTCGTACTCCACGCGGTAATCGTCAAAGCTTTCGTTTTCTTCCACGGGTACGCGGAATGCTGGGTGTCCTCCGATAAAGAAGAAAATATCCTTGCTGTCGGTGTTTTTTACGGTATACTCCACGGAAAGCTTGTTTCCGCAGACGGTATATTTCACGTAAAGAGCGAAATCATAGGGGTATATCTCCTTGGTTTTACCGCTTGAATTCAGCAGAAATTCCGCGGTATCCTCCGATGAGGATACAAGCTCAAACTCGCTGTCACGGGCAAAGCCGTGGTTTGAAAGGCTGTACTCCGCGCCCTCGCAGGTGTATTTTTTTGAAGCGGTGTTGCAGATAAAGGGGAAAAGCACGGGCGCATGGCGTTTCCACACGTTGGGGGCAGCCTGCCAAAGATATTCCGTGCCGCCTGCGCCCTTTACGGAGTGAAGCTCCGCGCCGAAGCTGTCGGCAGTAACGTTAAGCTTGTCTGATGAAATTGTGACCTGCATAAAAACATTCCTTTCGTGTTTATTCTGCAGCAACGGCAGTTCTTCCGTAATCCGCAAAGCAGATGTTCAAATCAACATCGCCTTCGATACCGTCAACGGTGCCGTCGCTTGCATATTGCCAAATGGTGTAATTATAGGGGAAATTCGGCTCGGTGTGACCGTCTTTGTATTCCGCAAACCAGAAGTCGTAGTTTGCAAGCTTGCTCATATTCAGCTTGAAAAGGGCGTATTTGCCGCTGCCGTAGACCATGGGCGTGTAGCCGCCGTCGGACACCGTATCGCAGAACGCCGCAGCGCACTCGGTCACGGTGAAAGGCTCAATGTCGTTGGTACGCGCAGCCGCGTCTTCCACCACCTCCCAGTCGAACACAACAGGAAAGGTTATGTCATAGCCGCGGATATTCTCCATGACAAAGTTTGCCTCTTCAATGGCTTCTTCGGTATTCAGCGCTTGGGAGTAGAAATATACGCCGATGTCAAGCCCTGCGTCGGACGCGCCTTTTGCGTATTCGTGGAAGCGTCCGTCCACGTTCAGCGCGCCGCTTTCATAGCCTCTGTATCCAAGTCTGAGCATGACAAAATCAATGCCGTCGGCGGCAACTCTTTCCCAGTCGATATCGCCTTGGTGGTAGGAAACGTCGATGCCCGTGCGAGATATCTGAACGCCGTCCTCGGAGTAGATGTACCTGCCGTTTTTGAGAACGAGTCCGCTGTAATCATATGTATGACGGGGGACATCCGTAAATGCCGGCAGCCACACGCTTCCGTAGTACGGGTCGTCAAAATATACGTAATCGCCCTCTGAATAGAAGTCGTAGACCCGTGTGTTCACTATGGGGACATATGCTTCGGTAACGGTCGGTTCTTCGGCTTCATCGTCCTTTTTGCCGCCGAGATTTACCGCCAGCACTATAACCGTCACCGACAAGCAAAGTATTATCGCCAGCATTGCCCCAAACACGGGCACGGCAGCTTTTATCGGAAGATTATTTTTGCTTTGGGAAGTTGTTTTATCCATTAAATCATTCATTTTAACAATCCTTGCTGATATTTTTAGTCGTGAATTGTAATATACACAGTAATTATATCATATTTCGCGGCTTCGTGCAAGCGTTAAAAAGCGGATTTTTTGCGCAAAAATACAAATAATAAATAGAAATCATAAAACAATATCTGACGGATGATATCCGTCCCTACAAAATGTCAAAATATATCATTCAATTGTAGGGGCGGCTATCAGCCGCCCGTTAAAACGGCGGTTTTGTAATTCAAATAATATTTTTTTGAAAGGTACGGCAATGAAAAAAAGCGTGTTTCTGATTTGTATTCTTTATATGACGGCAGCGGCGTATATTTCCTCGCTTTTTTATATTGAGCCCCTTGCCCATATCCCTCCGCGGTGCAAACGGGAGGATATCTCATACGCGGTAAACAAAAGCAGGGTGGACTATACCGATGAGGATTATGCGTTCATTTTCCGTCAGACGGGGCTGGGCAGACCTGCGGTGGACGCTCTCGAAACCAAGGCTTTGCTGTACGGCTATCAGGACAGCTATTTTGCGGATATCGAGTTTGAGTGCCGAATAAATTCCCCCGTATCCTTTGAGGAAAGGGTGATAAACAGCCCCATAAGGCTTGCTCCGCTGGAAGAGGGGGACGTGCTTCTGACCAATTCCTCCCACGTTTTAAGCTGGCGGAACGGTCATGCGGCAATTTGCGTGGACGCCGAAAACGGATACACCCTTGAAGCGGTGGTCATCGGCAAGAACTCAAAGCTCCAAAGCACGGAAAAGTGGAGGGATTACCCCAATTTCGCGGTACTTAGGCTGAAAAATGCAGACAAAAAAGAGCGTGCCGAAATAGCACGCTCTGCAATGACCTATTTGAACAATATTCCGTATAACGCTTTGGTGGGGCTGCTTCCGCGGAAATACAGCGAATTAGGCAGCACGGCAGGTACTCAGTGCGCCCATCTTGTATGGCTTGCATACGCGTCTCACGGGTACGACATAGACTCCGACCAGGGCTTGATAGTCACGCCAGACGACATTCTGGAAAGCGACCTGTTTGAGGTGGTGCAAAGCTACGGCATGGGGTAGGGTCAGATGATGTCGCTGCCGTTGATACGCAGGTGAAAGCTTATGCCGAGGAATTCCGCAGAGCGCCTGCACAAAAGCATACGCTGCAAAAATATCTCGAAATATTCCATAACGGGGGATATGCTGCTGTCAATGGCAAGGTCAAGTATTATCGCGGTTTTGTCGTCGCTGAACAAAAGCTCCGACCGTTCAACGGCGTAGTTCACCCTGTCGTGGATATCCCTTGCAAGGGTCTCGGAGGTGCTGACGTTTCTTACGCGGCTTCTGCGGACGTCGGCTTTGTCGGCAATTATAAGCGCCGCGGAAATTGGGTTTATGGGCTGTGCGGTGTTCTCGTCATGGTTGCCGATAGCGGATATTACGGTGCATATCTCCTCGGGGGGCATATTCAGGTTATCCAGCAGGCGGAATGCCATTATTGCGCCGCTTTGTGCGTGGTCAACGCGGTTTATGACGTTGCCGATATCGTGGAGGTACGCCGCTATCTTGCCCAGCTCAACGGTGCGCTCGTCATAGCCCAGCGTGGTAAGTATCATCTCCACCATGGACGCGGTGCGCTCAACGTGGGCAAAGGAATGTTCGGTATAGCCCTGTGCTTCAACGGCGGCGTCTGCATTTTTGATATAGGTATGGATATCGGGGTTCTGCTTGATGTACTTATAGGTAATATTACTGCTCATAACATTCATTTCCTTTCAACAGCTATTATACCATACTATCCTTTTTCTGTCAATTGTGACGTTTGGCTGAAATTTGTCAAAAACGCTTTGACAAAGGACTGTCATTGTGGTATAATGAATGTACTTACGGAATTTGAAAGGTGGTTACGCCTTGATAAAAATCCTTTCTGAAAATTTAAGGCTTATTCTTGTCGGTTTTATCGCAATACTTATGATAGCTGCCGGGGCTGTTGTTATCAGCCTGTACTTCGGCGGCGACGTTGCAAGAGAAATAATTATTACCGAAATTACCGGCAGCGCATATATTCAAAGAGACGGAAAGCGGCTCAATGCCGACAAAAGGGCAAAGCTGAAAAGCGGAGATATTCTTACCACTGACAAAAAATGCACGGTGAGATTAAGCATGGACGGCGACAAATACATATCTGTCGAGCCGGATACCACGGTTTATGTATATTATACGGACGTTGCTTCAAAGGGCAGCATTTCCGTTAATCTTACAAAGGGCGCGGTCATCTGCCAGCTTAACAAAAAGCTTGATAAAAAATCCGATTTCAGCCTTAAAACTCCCAACAGCACGGTATCTGTAAAGGGTACGGTTTTCCGTGCGGAATTTAACTGCATGGACAGCTACATGGGGTATGAAGATGTTATGATAACCGAGGTGCAGAACCTTGAGGGAACGGTTATGCTCCAGCTTTACGACGCGGAAAAGGAACCCTTCGACCTGCCGATGGTGCTTGTTGAGGGCACACGCGCCCAGATGATAACGGCGGCGGACGTATGCCGCTACGGCTATCTCAACTATGATATCGACCTTTCCGAGTTCAGCGAAATAACGCTTAGGGAGATTACCCGTGCAAGCACCGAAAAGCAGCTTGCGTTCAGTCAGGACGTGCTTGGCGAGGCGTACAGAGCTGCCGCGGAGGAAAGCAGGCGGCTTGAGACTATGACGGAGACGACAACGGAAACTACCGAGGAAACCAAGGTCACAACGGTAAGGACTACCGCTTCCACAACGGAGACCACCACGACTTCGGATACCTCCGAAACCACTTCGGAGACTACCTACGGCACTCTTGCGACAACATATAAAAAGCATGAATATACTACATATTCGGGAATAAAATGGTGGGAGATAACGGGCAATACCGATACGGGTACGGACGATTACGAGGACTGGTTCAGCGAGCCGTCCTACGGAAATGAAACCACTACGGGAACGGTTACTGCCGGCACCACCGCCGCAGTACCCAATTAATGAAAGGAGAGAGGCTGTTTTCAGCTTCGGCTTATTATGAAGGAATTTATCAGAAACTTTAAGCTGCCTATTATACTTTGCACATTGGCTCTTGCCGTTGTTGCAGTTACGCTTTTTGTCGTTACGGGAGGGTTTTTGTCCTCGTACGGACTTTACATAACCTCGGCAAACGGCGTTGTAAGCGTAACAAACTCGGACGTCAACACCGCTGCCGTAAGCGGTGAAGCGCTGAAAATGGGCGACATTATCACTGTCGGCTCAAATTCGTCCTGCACGGTGGCATATCAAGGAAAGAAAAACAGCGAAAAGAACTATATCGTTATAGGTCCCGATACGCAGATAGTTGTGTCAAACGAATTTAACGGGAAAACCGACGGAGAGATGTTCCTGAGAAACGGCGTGCTTATCTGCAATTTCGCAGGTGAGGATAAATCACACGTTAATGTAAGAACTGCCGACTCCATGATATCGGCGGGCGGAAGCGTTGCAAAGATATCCTATTACACCAACGAATTTATTTCCTACACCGATTTGTATACCTTCATGGGCAGCAATACCGTTCAGCTTTACGACCAGCTGGGCAATGCGGTGAACAAGCCCGAGATGCAGATAGAGAAAAAGTGGGGACGGGTTGTATCGGAGGAAGGCCCTTCCTTTGAGGCGCTTAACCTTGATATAGACCTCAACGAGCTTACTGCTTTTGATTTGAAAAATCTTATTACGATTTGTGCGCTTACAGAAAATTTCCCCTACACGGCGGAAGAACTGAAAGCGGTGTACGATACCAAGTCGGACAGCGAAAATGTTCCCCCTATTGAGGAGCAGACGTCCTCCACCGAGGCAAGCATTACGGACGACAACTCCGATACGATACAGACGGCAGAGCCGATAGTTACTACTGCGCCTGCGCCGACGGAGACAACGATACCCGGGCATACTGCCGCAACTACGACAGCTCCTCCTGCGACCACGACAGCACCTCCCACGACGACTCAAAGCACCCAGACCTCGGCTTCTTCAAGCAGCGTTATTCACATGGTAACAATTGTTATTGACGGTGAGGAAACCATTCAGGAGATCCCTCACGGTGGAAATGCCGTTAAGCCCGAGGATCCTGTTATAGAGGGTCTGACATTTATCGGCTGGGATAATTCCTTTGAAAATATTACCGAGGATAGGGTCATTACTGCTATGTTCAATGAGAATTTAACGGCAGCGACTCACACCGTTACGGTCGTTATAGGAGATAAATCCAATACACTTACCGTTGAACACGGAAAATCCGCTAACCTCCCCACAACGCTGAATATTGAGGGATACGTATTCAAGGGCTGGGACAAGGATTTCACCTGTATTACCTCTGATGTGACTATCACCGCTATACTTGAGGCTGCAAAGCATACGGTAACATTTATTATCGGCAGCGATAAATTTGAGGTTGAGGTTGAGCATAACGGCTCTGTTATGCCGCCCTATATCCCGCTCAAGGACAGCAATGGCAATCCGTTTTCCTGCTGGGACAAATCCTTGGACAACATTATTGACGATACTACTATTACCGCGATATTCAAGGGCGACAATGTGCATGAGGTAACATTCATCATCGACGGGCAGTTCTATTTCGTTATGGTAAATGACGGCGAGGACGCTGTTCCGCCGTTTACACCAACAAAGGACAGCAACGGAAATTTGTTTATCACATGGGATAAGAGCCTTAAAAATATCACGGAAAACACAGTCATTACCGCTATTTACGGATAAATAAAAACCTGAACCTTGATGGTTCAGGTTCAGCGTGAAGCTGTAAAAAAACGGGCGGATAATATCCGCCCCTACAAAAAAACACAATAATCGTAGGGGCGGCTATCAGCCGCCCATTATTTTTGGCATCAGCTGCCCTCGCCCGAGATAAAAGCAATGGGGTCGATCCATTCGTTGTTTTTCTTCAGAGCAAAGTGGAGATGCGGCTCTTCGCTGATCTCGCTTTCAGCGGTGTTGCCCACAGCGCCGATGATAGTTCCTGCGGAAACGCTTTCGCCCTCGGAAACGGGAATATCCTTGCTGAGGTTGCAGTAGTACCCCTCAATTCCGCTGCCGTGGTCGATGATAACGCAGGCACCCAGCATCTGGTCCTCATAAACCTTTTTAACGGTGCCGCTTGTCATGCTCTTGACCTTTTCGTCAATCGCACCTGCAATGTCTGCGCCGTCATGGGTCTTCCACACGTTGAGCGTTTTGGACTTAACAAGCTCTCCGTTTGAAAAGGGATTGATTACCTCGCCGTTCAATGGACGCACATACGCCTGGGGCTCGGCTTTCTTTTGCTGCTTGTCCGCTTCGGTCGTAACGGCTGCCGACTGTGCAGGCTCTGTTACGGGAGCCGTGCTTTCCTGCACCTTGGAAATTCCGCTTTTGTCTGCGTTTGCCTGTTCGTCATTGTCCTTGCCCTCGGCAGATAATGTATCGCGGTTTTCGCTGATAAGCTCTGCGTTGAGCCTGTCGGAAATTTTTGTGTAGGAATATACCCCTGCCGCGCCTACTGCGATGATGCACGCAGCTGCCGCAATAAAAAGACCTTTGCCTGAAAGCTTGCCAATTTTGAATTTTGCATTACTCATAAAATTCACCTCAAGCATAGTTTTGACAGCTTTGGTGAATTTATTCTGACAAATCAAAAAAATTTGGAAATCAATAAAGCTTTACCGAATATGTAAGGTAATCGCGGTTTTCGTCCAACAACTTGCTTCGGTCGTAGGAATGTCCGAAATATGTCAGACGGACGGTGTTCACATCCTGGGGAGGGTCGATGAGAAGGGAGTGCTTAACGGTCTGACCTGCGGGAATGAGAATGTAGTTGAGTGAGTCGTAAAGGTAGCCGTCGGGGTAAACGGGCATTTGGTTTTCGAGGCGTTTTCCGTTTCCGTATTCGATATTTATAGTGTTGTTTCTGATTTGGGTTTGGTACGAGCTTGTATTCTTGATATCGAGAGTTATCAGAAATCTGCCGTCCTCCTGCTTTTCGGAGCTTGCGCCGACAATTTCCCATGCGTAATAATTATCGTATTTTGCCATGTCCTTCATTTCCGCAATAATACCGAGGGTGCTGAAAAGGGAAATAACGGCGATAATAAACAGTATGACGGCGGCTGCCTTGGAGGATTTCTTGTTTACGTTTATCATACGCTTTCCCCCCGTTCAACGGTAAGTGCGACTCTATGTATGCAGTCAAGCTGCTTTACATATCCAATTTCGGACGTATCCTCAAAGCACAAGCTGAATTCGGTTGAGTCCTTGTCCACGATGAAGCACATATACCCGTCGCTTTCATTTCGGTATCGCATGACAGAAAGGCTAAAGGTGTTTTGCGCAAAAGCGTCGGGACAGGAATTCAGCGCCGTGCCCGAAATCTTTGAGCGGCAGTACTCTCCGTTTGTAACGTAAGGCTCCATGTCGTAATAATCCTTTACAACATCATCGCTGTCATCAACGGAAGCGTTCACATGAACTACCAAAAGCGACATATCCTTGGGAATAAGCGCGTTGATAAGCTCGGTGTCGGCAATAAAGGCATTGTCAATGTTCAGCTTGAAAACGTCGTCGTAAACAAAGACTTCGCCCATGCCATGCTCCTCATACCGCGGCTCGTCCACCACCTGCAAATTTTTTGCGGCGCTGCTTTCGATACCCTTTTCAACCAGCGATGGAATGAAAAGGCAGGCAACAATTATTGCTATCCAAAGGGGGATAAGCCTTATAAGCACGCGCATTAATCCGCTTGTTTTGACTTCGGGAACGGGAGTCCCCGGCATTGCATAAGGCGATTGCTCCGCCTTTGCGGCGCTTTTTGCCGCGGCTATCTGCTTTTTGTCGGGAACAGCTCCGCAGTTGGGGCAGGAGTGATTTTCCTTATAATCATAAACCGAGCAGCAGTACTCACATTCTATCATTATCTGCATCAAATACAGCCTCCGAGTCAATCACATCTTGTCGGGACAGTCGATCTTCAGCATATCAAGGGTGTTTTTCAGTGTGATCTTTACCGCACGGCAAAGGCTGAGTCTTGCGTAAAGAAGCTCCTCCTCCGCGCCCTTGATACGGCACTTGTCATAGAACTTGTGGAAAAGCGTTGCAAGATCCTGAGAATAGCGTGTGATCTTTGCAGGGTCGTAATCCTTTGCTGCCGCATCGACTGTGTTGGGAAGGGAGGCGATAAAGCGGATAAGCTCGGTCTCCTCGGGAGCGTCAAGAACGTTGAGCTGCTCCGCGGTAAGCTCCTTCACGGAATAGCCCTCGGCTTCAAGGGTACGGATAATGGAGCAAATTCTCGCATGAGCGTACTGAACATAGTAAACGGGGTTCTTGGAGGACTGCTCGATAGCAAGGTCAAGGTCAAACTCAAAGTGGGAGTTTGCCTCGCGGAGGTTGAAGAAGAACCGTGCCGCGTCGATAGGCACTTCGTCAAGAAGGGTTTCAAGGGTAACAGCCTTGCCCGAACGCTTGGAAAGCTTGTAGGTCTCGCCGTTTTTCACAAGGCGCACCATCTGCATGATTATCATATCAAGGCGGTTGGGGTCAACGCCCAAAGCCTGCATAGCAGCCTTCATACGGGGAATATAGCCGTGGTGGTCAGCGCCGAGAATGTCGATAGCCGTGTCAAATCCACGGGTAACAAGCTTGTTGTAGTGGTATGCGATATCGGGAACGAAGTATGTGGGGATACCGTTTGCGCGGACGAGAACTCTGTCCTTTTCGTCTCCGAATTCGGAGGACTTGAACCAAAGCGCGCCCTCCTGCTCGTAGGTGTAGCCGCTCTTTTTCAGCAGCTCGATTATCTCCGTCACCGCGCCGCTGTTGTGGAGCGAGCTTTCACGGAACCATGTGTCGTACTCAATGCGGTACTTTCTCAAATCGTCCTCAAGCTTCTGAATATTCTTGGGAAGCGCAAAGGCAACAAGAGCGTCCTTGCGTTCCTCCTCGGTTTTTTCGGCATAGGAAGCGCCGTTTTCGTCGTAAAAATTCTTTGCATGGGCAATAATATCCGCGCCGAGATAAACGTCCTCGGGCATGGGGAAGGTCTCCGCAGCGTTGTAGATCTCCTGGCAAAGGGTTTCGTTTTCGGGATATTTTGCGATAAAGGCTTGTCCGTCCGCGGAGCAAAGCTGCATATACCGCAGGTCAAGGGATTTGCCAAACTTTTCTATCTGGTTGCCAGCGTCGTTAACGTAAAACTCGCGCTTTACCTCATAGCCTGCCCAATCGAGAACAGAGGAAAGGCAGTCGCCGATTGCGCCGCCCCGGGCGTTGCCGATGTGCATGGGACCCGTGGGATTTGCGGAAACAAACTCAACGAGTATTTTTTTGCCTGCACCCGTGTCGGTTCTGCCGAAGCCTTCCTTCTCGGCGGAAACAGTGCGGATAACCTCGGAAAACCAGCTTCTTGACAGGAAAAAGTTGATGAAGCCGGGACCTGCTATCTCAACGCGCTCGAAGGAGCTGCCGTCAAGGATTATTGCCTCGCAGATAAGCTCCGCAATTTTTCTCGGTGCGGATTTCAGCGGCTTTGCGCAGGCAAGGGCGATATTTGAAGCAAAATCGCCGTGGGACTTATCCTGGGGTATCTCAATATTGAAAGCAGGCAGGGGAACAGCCTCTATCTTTCCCTCGCTTACAAGCCTGCCCAGCGCGCTCATAAGAAGCTCGCGAAGCTCGGTTGATGCTGATCTGATCGGGTTTGTCATTTTATTCATCCTTTCAAAATTTACGCTTTATTATTCCGTTATTTTAATGTATATCTCGTTGTCC
This sequence comes from Oscillospiraceae bacterium, assembly GCA_017847885.1. Lineage (GTDB taxonomy): Bacteria > Bacillota > Clostridia > Oscillospirales > Ruminococcaceae > RGIG8773. The sequence goes on along the minus strand of JAGAUA010000044.1, from coordinate 146,514 downwards.
GAAACGAAGCTGGAATTAATGTCAACGGTGTACTTCAAGTATATTTCACCGCCGTTTTCGTCAATGTCGGCGTCAATGCAGTGGGTAAAGATACCCATAGTAAAGTCGCCGTAGGGCGTGCCGTAATGACAGTGGTGCTTCTTGCCTTTTTCAAGGACAAGGTGGGACGAGGACGTACCCGTGCGTTTCAGGTTGACGATATTCCCGTCCGATACGGTCAGGTACGTTGTCGAGCCTGCAAAGCCCGTCACCTCGGATTCCTCGTACATTATCTCGTAGCCGTTTTCAAGCATTTCAAGCGTTCCTGCGGTGGTAAGCTCGGTCTTTGAGCGCTCGCTGTCAACGGTATTTATGCTTGTCAGACTGATAACAACTTCTTTTTTCATAGTAATTTCCGCTTCCCGTCTTTTGCGGAAAGCGATGCTCCTTTATTGATTTGCGGCTGAAATTAGCTCGTCAATTCCCACTTTATGTACCTCGCCGTTCAGCGAATTGCCCAGAAAGGCAAGTGCGTTTTCCTCAAAAAGCTCTGCGCTGTCCGAGGTGTAGTAGGTGTTAGTGCCCTGCTCCTCACGGTTTGAGAGCATATCCTTGCCCATAAGCAGCTTAAACGCAAACTTGGCGACCTCCTCGCCCGAGGATATTATCGTCACCTTTTCACCCATGTAATCGGCAATAGCGTCTCTTATTATGGGATAGTGTGTGCAGCCGAGGATAAGGGTATCCACACCCTCTTTTTTTATGGGTGCAAGGTATTGCTCCACAACAAGCTTGGTCACGGGATTGTCCCTTTCCGTAAAGCCGTTTTCCACCAGCGGAACGAACAGGGGACAGGAGTTGCCGATGACCGAGACCTCGGGACGGATACCACGTATCGCCTTTCCGTATGCGCCCGACCTGATAGTAGCGGCAGTACCGATAACGCCGATTTTTCCGTTTCTTGTCACGCTGCACGCCGTCTGCGCCGCAGGAAGCAGCACACCCGTAAAGGGAATATCTCCAGCCGAGGTCTTGCCCATGCCCATAACGGAAGAAACCGTTCCGCAGGCGGCAATTATCAGCTTGACGTCATGCTTTTTGATGAATTCTATGTCCTGACAGGCGTATTCCATTATAGTTTCGCGGCTTCTTGTGCCGTAGGGGATTCTCGCCGTGTCGCCGAAATAGATGATGTTTTCGTTGGGAATAAGCTTGTTAAGCTCCTTGACGCAGGTCAGACCGCCCAGTCCCGAGTCAAACACACCGATAGCGCTGTTATTCATAGCAACCTCCTGAGGTCAGCCCTCCAGACAGAGCGTGATAAGCTTGTCGAGAAGCTCGGATTGTGAAATGCCCATATTTTCCATGAGCTTGGGGTACATACTTATCTGGGTAAAGCCGGGCAGGGTATTTATCTCGTTAAGTATAACAGTTCCGTCCTCCTTGAGGAAGAAGTCTATCCTTGAAAGACCGGAGCAGCCCATTGTTTTGAACGCCTTTACAGCGGTCTCGCGTATCTCCCGTGAAGCCTTTTCGGGGATATCCGCAGGTATGGAAAGTCCCGACGTGCCGAGGATATATTTTGCCTCATAGTCGTAAAATTCGTTGCAGGAGCGTATCTCGCCCACCTGCGAAGCAAAGGGGTTATCCTTTCCGTATACGGCACATTCAAGTTCTCTGCCCTTGATGTACTCCTCAACAATGACCTTTTTGTCATGGCTGAAAGCAAGCTTGACCGCATTTTTCAGTTCCTCAAAGGAAGTCGCCTTGTTTACGCCCACGGAGGAGCCGCTGTTTGCAGGCTTGATGAAAAGGGGATAATCCATTTCTGCGGCAATTTCGTCGCAGATATCGTCAAGCTTTCCCAAATCGGCAGCATTGATACATTTCCATTTTGCCATTTTAATGCCGTTTGCTTCAAGCATTGTGTGAGCGGCGGTCTTATCCATGCAGTTTGCGGAGGAAATTATATCGCAGCCAACGTAGGGTATGCCCGAAAGCTTGAGAAGTCCCTGAATTGCACCGTCCTCGCCGTTTTGACCGTGAAGCGCAGGAAATACTGCGTCAATTCTTGTGACAGTGCAGCAGCCGTCGGAAATTTTCATTATACCCTTGTACATCGGGTCGGGAAGAATAGCCGCAGGAACGCAGTCGGGGTGTGCTTCCCAGCGTCCCGAGGAAATAAGGCTCACATCGCCGGGATAGTAAAGCCATCTTCCCTTTTTGGTAATACCGATAGGAATTACCTCGTATTTATCCGCAGGGATAGCCGAAATAATATTTGACGCGGAAATCAGTGAAATATCATGCTCGTTTGAAACTCCGCCGAAAAGTACGGCAACCTTGATTTTTGACATAAAAAAGCTCCTTATCTCCGCCGAAGCTTGATTTTGGTGCAATAACGTTTATCGGCGGATAAACATCGCTAAAGTGTACAAGACATTATTAAAATAATTATACCACAAAATCTTTGATACTGCAACATTTTTAATGCAAAAATAAAACACATTCAATCGCAGGAGCGGATTCCATATCTGCCCGAAACAAATAATGCAAAATCAACGGGCGGAAATAGATTCCGCCCCTACATAAGAATGTGAAAACCCATTTATTTACTCAAAGGTTATAAAGTCCGCAGCGGCATAGCCGTTTGTTGTGTTGTATCTGATGACGTACCAGTTGCCCGTCTGACCGTAAACTGAAACAGGCGCGCCGTTGGGGATAGAGCCTATAACAGCCGCGTCTATTGAGGGGTACTGCCTGATATTGAGGTTTGAGCCGTCGGTGGATACTATTCCGCGCCTGCTTTCGCCAGCTTCCACAAAGGGTATGCCGAAATAATCGCAGAGCGCCTGAACAAGACTTCTCGCGATTGGCGTAAGATTATTTTTTATCCACTCCGCGTCGGCGTAGTTGTCGTGGTACCCCAGCTCTGCAAGTATGGCAACAGCTCTTGTTTTCGTGACCTCTCCCAGCGAGGTGGTGGGCAGGGTGTTGACCTTGGACGGGTCGGGGTAAATATACTCCAGATTGTTTGCGGTAATGGCGGCAAGCTTGCGGCTGCTGTCGGAATAGGGGGAATAGTAAACGTCGATACCTCTAAGCTTTCCTGCAAACTGACCTCCTCCCGCGTTTGAGTGCAGAGCAAGATGAACGTCGTAATTTCCCGCGTTTGAGTCGCTTATAGCGCCCCTTACGTCACGGGTCGGGTCGTTTCTTGCGTATGTTATTCCCGAGGAACGAAGATACGGCTCCATTCTATCGGCAATGATGTTCATGTATTCTTCTTCCGTTCCGCCGTTGATGTACGGGTTCCATTCCTGGGTGGACGGACTTAAAAAAACACTTGGCATAATTCTTTCAAACCTACCTCCTGTCAAATTTTCGGATTATTGCATAAGTACGGAAAATCCGCTAATTCATTATATGCAGGGGTTTGGTTTTAGATACAGCGCCGCATAAAAATTTGCCCCAAAAACATTTAAGGGTATCAGGCATTTACACCCGATACCCTATTGTATTAGTTGTCTTCGGCAAGTTTCTTTACCTTGTATCTTTCAAAAGCAGCGTCGTTGAAAACGGCGTTCTGGCTTTCCGTCCAGCTCTTTACAGTCTGGTCGAATTCCTCGTCCTTAAGTTCGTGGATAACGTTTTCCCTCTGATTTTCAAGGTATGTCTCGTCTGCAAAAAGCTCCTGCTTCTGCACGATGTAGTATACCTCGTCTTCCTCAACGAGGAAAACGTCGCCTGCCTTAACGCTGCTGTCGAAAACCTTTTCCGCAACAGCCGCGGAGGGTACAGTGCTTTCCTTTGAGATGACCCTTGTGTTGTCGGAATAAGCCACCTCGGTCTGTGCATCCTCGGCAGCGGCATTTTCTTCGGAAGCTGCTTCTGCTGCTGCCTTAACAAGTGCATTGTAATAATCCGCGTACTCTTTGCCCACGGTGTTCATGTCCTCACCGTTCTTGATACGCTCGATGTAGCCTTCAGCCATTGTCTTTATTTCAGCCTTGCCGTCCGACTTGAGCAGGTTGCCCTCGCCGTCCTTAAGCTCCATTTTTATGTAGTTTATCCTTGCGTTGTTTTCTTCAAGATAAGCCTTGATATCGTCCTCGGAAACAGCCTTTTCGCCGCCCTCGCCGTAGTAATAGTCAAAAATAGCGTTTTTCTTTTCGCTGTTGAGAGTAACGTCAAGATAGGACTGCTTTCCAACGCCAATGCTCTCAAAATAATCCTGATAATATTCCCACCATTGGTCAACAAGGATAGATACCTTTTCTTCCTCGTTGTTCTCGAATTTTATGCCAAGCTCGTTGAACTTGTTCTCGACAGCGGCATACTCGCGCATATACTGCTTTGCGCTGTCGTTTACCCAAGCCTCGGTAGTCTTGTCCTCTATCGTCAGCGCCATAACGTCGGTATCACCCTCGCCCATGTAGGTATACGCTTCGGAAAGAGCGTTGGACTGGAACAGTATCATAATGCCCGCTCTGATATTTACGCCGTCTATCTCGGCGCCCCATGTGGTATCCTTACCGCAGGAAGCAAGGGTAAGTACCATAGCGGAAGCCGCTGCTGCCGCTGCAACTTTTTTAAACAAAGACATAGTCTTTAAACCTCCATATAAATAAATACATTATATTATAACATATTTTTTCACGCTTGTCCAGCATTTTTGCCGAAAAAATCGGGAGATATCCGTTGATATCCCCCGAAAAATGTTTTAAAAGCAAAATCAGAAGCCGAGAATTTTCTGGAAATCAGCGGAAATCTTAGCTTCAAGAGCGTCCGCGTCAGCCTTTGTTTCGCCTGTTGTTGTGTAGTAAGCCTTTATCTTAGGCTCTGTACCTGACGGACGGATAATTACCGAAGCGCCGCCCTCGAGAGCAAAGGTAAGAACGTCCGACTTAGGAAGGGTAAGCATTGTCTTTGCACCCGATGCGCAGTCAACGGAGGTGCTTGCAAGGTAGTCGTCAAAGCGTACAACGGAAAGACCGCCGATAGCCTTGGGAGTGTCGCTGCGGAGCATAGCCATAAGCTCCTTCATCTTCTGCATACCGCTTGCGCCCTCGCAGGTAAAGGACTTCTGGGTGTGGGTGTAAACGCCGTACTTCTTGTACATATTCTCACGCGCCTGGAGCAGGGAGATACCCTTTGTGCGGTAGAAAGCAGCCATTTCGCAGATAAGCATTGAAGCAACAACAGCGTCCTTGTCTCTTACGTAAGAGCCTGCAAGGTAGCCGTAGCTTTCCTCAAAGCCGAAGATATAGCGGTTTTCCTCGCCCTTATCCTCAAGGAAGCCGATCTGCTCGCCGATGAACTTGAAGCCCGTCAGCACGTCGATTATCTTAACGCCGTATTCCTTTGCGATAGCCTTTGTGATATCGGTTGTAACGATAGTCTTTACAGCAATGGGGTCTTCGGGCATAGTGCCAAGCTTTGTTCTTTCAGCGCAGATGTATTCAAGGAGCATTGCGCCAACTTCGTTGCCCGTAAAGAGAACGTATCCGCCCTTGCCGTCGGGAACTGCGATACCAACACGGTCAGCATCGGGGTCGGTAGCAAGGAGCAGGTCAGGCTTAACGGTCTCGCAAAGCTTCAGACCGAGAGCGAGAGCTTCCTTTATCTCGGGGTTGGGGAAAGGACAGGTAGTGAAGTTGCCGTTGGGGTATTCCTGCTCGGGAACAACGGTAACGTCGGTAATGCCGATTTTGTTGAGTATCATGCGCACGGGCTTGTTGCCTGTGCCGTTGAGAGGAGTGTAAACAACTTTAAGACCGCTTGCCGCGCAAAGGTCGGTGTGGATACCCTGCTCGGCAACCTTGTTGATGTAAGCTGTGATAACGTCCTGCTTGATGTATTCTATCATGCCGTCCTCAAGACCCTTTTCAAAGGGGATAACCTTAGCGCCGTCAAACATGGGCACCTTATTGATGTTCTTGAGTACGATCTCTGCCGCGCCGAGAGTAAGCTGGCAGCCGTCCGAACCGTAAACCTTGTAGCCGTTGTACTTGGCAGGGTTGTGGCTCGCGGTGATAACGATACCTGCGCTGCACTTTAATTCGCGTACTGCGAAGGAAAGCATCGGAGTGGGCATAAGCTCGCTGTAAATGTGTACCTTAATACCGTTTGCAGCAAGAACGGAAGCAGCTTCCTTAGCGAAAACGTCCGACTTGATACGGCTGTCGTAAGCGATTGCAACAGAGGGGTTTACGGGGAAAGCCTCGTTTACATAGTCTGCAAGACCCTGTGTTGCGCGCCTTACGGTGTAGATGTTCATTCTGTAAGCGCCTGCGCCGATAACGCCGCGGAGACCGCCCGTACCGAATTCGAGGTCGCGGTAAAATCTGTCGGTAATAGCCTCGCTGTCGCCTGCAATAGATTTAAGCTCCGTCTGCAAATCGGGGTCGTCAACTGCCTTTTCGCACCAGAGTGAATAAAGTTCTGTTTCGTTCATAAAAATACCTCCATGTCAAATAAATGGCAAACCGCACAATTAACGGCTGCCGCCTTTGCCGCACATACGCACGGCAATAATTACTAGGGAAGCGCTGATTAAATCGCGCCTAACGGCTTGGCACGCATCTTGCTTGCATATTTTCCGTCATATTGCACCAAAATTTCTTGACAGGCGCCAGCCTGCCTGCGAAATTTTTGCACAATCTGACGTAAAATCTGACTACGCAATATGCGCACCAGATTTAATCAGCACTTCCTAGGTAATGCCATAAGAATTTATCTTATCCCCAATAGTATATCACAAAAAATTGGAATTGAAAATAGGTTTTAAAATTTTTTAACAACTATTTATTTCTTACGGCATAATCAACAGAAAAATAGCCAAAAAAAGCAATTTTCGACGCCGTTTTTTGTGGAAAAATTATTTTATGCAAAAATATTTTCATAAATTCCTTGTTATAGCGGAATATTAATGGTATAATATACTATAAATAATACATTTACAAGGATGGTATCCAATATGGCTTTTGAAAAAATCAGCGGATATTTCGACAGCACAAACGGCACTGACCGTGTTGCTTATTATATTTACGAGCCTGCTTCCGCTCCGAGAATGATAGTTCAGATAGTTCACGGTATGTGCGAGTATCTGGAAAGATATGAGGATTTTGCAGGATTTTTATGCTCAAACGGTATTCTTGTCTGCGGTCACGACCATTTGGGACACGGAAAAACTGCCGGAAGTCCCGAAAAGCTGGGATATTTCGCTCCCGAGCGCGGCTGGCAGTTCCTTGCAAAGGATACCGTCCGCCTTACGAGAATGATAAGAGACCAATACCCCGGCATACCCTGCTTTATACTGGGTCACAGCATGGGCTCACTTGTTACGAGAACGGTTTTGGCGAAGTACTCCTACCTGTACGACGGCGCGGTACTGATGGGCACACTCAACCACAAGCACGGCACCGACCTTCTGCTTGCAGGAACAAAGGCGGCAAGGGAAATAGGCGACGAATACCGCCGTTCAAGCGCGCTTGACAAGCTTATCTTTGGGCTTAACAACAGCAGGATAGAAAACGCGTCAAGCGAGTTTTCCTGGATATCGAGGGACGAGGAGCTAGTGGAAAAATACGAGAACGACCCCTACTGCACATTTAAGTTTACCGTAAGCGCATATGCCGATCTGGTGTTCCTTGTGAACTATGTTTCGGGGAAAAAGTGGGCGGAAAAGCTTGACAAGGAGCTTCCCGTTTACATTTGCAGCGGCGACGAAGACCCGATAGGAAGCTATGGCAGAGCGCCCAAAGAGGTGTTCAATATGCTTAACGACGCAGGCTTGACCGACATAGAGCTGAAGCTTTACAACGGCGCAAGGCATGAGCTTCTCAATGAGACCAACCGTGCCGAGGTTTATGAGGATATGCTGAAATGGCTGGACGCTCACGCTTTTATTACAAAGCAATAAGTTTGAAAGGAATTTTGAAATATGTTTGCAAAGGTAGACAGTCTGGGACTTTTCGGACTTAATGCGTTTTCCGTAGATGTGGAAATAGAAACAAGCAAGGGTACTCCTGCTTTTGATATAGTAGGGCTTGCGGATACGGTGGTAAAGGAAAGCCGCGAAAGGATACGCTCCGCCCTCCGTGCAGGTGGAAAGGCGTTTCCTCTTGCAAGGGTCATCGTCAACCTTGCTCCTGCGGATACCAAAAAATCGGGCAGCGTTCACGACCTTGCTATCTTTGTTGCACTTCTTTGTGTAATGGGCTGCATTAACGAGGATATCTCCAAATCCGCGTTTATCGGGGAGGTCTCGCTGAACGGCGATGTCCGTCCCGTGAACGGCGTGCTGCCCATGGTACTGCTGGCGAGGAAGGAGGGCTTCGAGAACGTGTTCGTTCCTGCGGAAAACGCCTACGAAGCAAGCGTTGCCGAGGGAATAACGGTATACGGCGTTGAAAATACGGCGCAGCTTATGAGCCATTTCAACCGCGAATCGGTGATACTTCCCCAGAGAAAATACGAGATAAAGCCCGAGGAGCGGTTTGATACACTTGATTTTGCGGACGTAAAGGGTCAGCAGGCAGCAAAAAAGGCGCTGGAGTATGCGGCGGCAGGTGGACATAACGTGCTTATGGTGGGAAGTCCCGGCTCGGGCAAGTCCATGCTTGCAAAGCGCATGACGACCATACTTCCTGCGATGACCTTTGAGGAATCAATCGAGACCACCAACATTCATTCCATAAGCGGTCTGGTGAACAAGGATACTCCGCTGGTCACGAAAAGACCTTTCAGAAGCCCTCACCACACTATTTCCTCGGCAGGACTTGCAGGCGGCGGCTCGGTGCCCAAGCCGGGGGAGATTTCACTTGCCCACAACGGTCTGCTTTTTCTGGACGAGCTTGCAGAGTTCAACAGGCAGACCCTTGAGATACTTCGCCAGCCCCTTGAGGACCATAAGGTGACGATATCACGCGCCTCGGGTACTGTTACATATCCTTGCAGCTTCATGCTTGTGGCGGCAATGAACCCCTGTCCCTGCGGATATTACGGACACCCCACAAGGGAGTGCATATGCGGCAAAAAGCAGGTCTCGGCATACTTATCAAAGGTTTCGGGACCGCTGCTGGACAGGTTTGACATACACGTTGAGGTGCCGCCCGTTGAGTTCGACCACATTTCCTCTTCCGCAAAGGAGGAAAGCTCCGCGGCGATAAGAGAGCGTGTGCAGGCGGCAAGGGAGGTACAAAACAGGCGGTTTAAGGGCACGGGCATAAGCTGCAATGCGATGATAACCCCCGACCTGCTTCCCGAGGTGTGCGTCATGACCGACAGGGCGAGGGACACGCTGAAAAATGTGTTTGAGAAAATGGGACTTTCGGCGCGTGCATACGACCGCATTTTAAAGGTAGCAAGGACGATTGCCGACATGAACGGCTCGGAGGTCATAGATAAGGCGCACATAGCGCAGGCTGTTCAGTTCAGAAGTCTGGACAGAAAATACTGGAGCGGAAAGTGATTTTTTACCGTATTTCTGCCCGATTTGTATAAAATAAAAAAATAACCGTATTCAAATGAAGATGAATACGGTTATTTTTGATAAATCGCCAAAAAATGCTTGACAAGCACTTGCTATTGTTGTATAATAATATACTGTATCATAATGTAATCTTATGCCGTTTTTGCTGTTTATCATAGTATAACACATTACGACAAAGATTGCAACAGTTCCGTAAAAATTTTTTTCGGAAGTCTATGCCTATCCCGCAATATTACAAGGAGGGACCCGCCTATGGTAAATGTGAAACCGGTGCAGCTCGGTAAAACGACCAGAATGAGCTTCGGCAAGATAAACGAGGCTCTGGAAATGCCGAATTTGATCGAGGTGCAGAAAAATTCCTACAAATGGTTTCTGGAAGAAGGATTGAAGGAAGTATTCCGCGACGTTGCGGCAATTACCGATTATAACGGTAATCTGGTGCTGAACTTTGTGGACTATTCCATCGACGAAAATCCCAAGTATTCCGTTGCCGAATGTAAGGAGCGCGACGTAACTTACGCTGCTCCTCTCAGAGTGAAAGCTACGCTCTGGAACAAGGAAACCGGTGTCGTAAAAGAAAACGAAGTGTTTATGGGCGATTTTCCGCTTATGACCGACAGCGGTACGTTCGTTATCAACGGCGCTGAGCGTGTTATCGTTTCTCAGCTGGTTCGTTCTCCCGGCGTTTATTATTCCTTTGAAAAGGATAAGACCGGCAAGGAGCTTTTCAAGTCCACGGTCATCCCTAACAGAGGCGCATGGCTTGAGTACGAAATGGACTCAAACGATGTTATTTACGTAAGAATAGATAAAAACAGAAAGATCCCTCTCACGACATTTATCCGTGCTCTCGGCTGCGGTACGGACGTTGAGATAGAAGAACTTTTCGGCTCCGATGAGCGTCTCAATCAGACCATTCTTCAGAAGGATACTACCAAAAACAGGGAAGAGGCTCTTCTTGAGGTTTACAAGAAGCTCCGTCCCGGTGAGCCTCCTACGGTTGAAAGCGCTGAAAACCACCTGAACGGTCTTTTCTTTGACGCAAAAAGATATGACCTTGCTCGTTTCGGTCGTTATAAATACAACAAAAAGCTGGGCGTCGGCTCAAGAATTTCGGGTCACTATCTGTCCCGTCCCGTTGCAAACCCCCTTACGGGCGAAATAATGGCTGACGAGGGCGAGCTTATCACCTACGAAAGAGCAATGGAGATAGAGCAGGCAGGCGTCGGCGAGGTATGGCTCAAGGTCGAGCATAAGGAGACCTATACCACACCTACGGGTGAGACTTCCCACAGCATTGAAGAGCGCGAGGTCAAGGTAGTGGGCAACTGCATGGTAGACATGGCGCCTTACGTTGACTTTGACCCCCTTAAATATGGTATAAACGAAAAGGTATACTTCAAGGTACTCAGAGAGATTCTCGAGACTGCTTCCGATAAGGAGGAGATCGAGGAAATGGTCAAGGCACGTGCCGAGGAGCTTGTTCCCAAGCACATTATCCTTGATGATATTTATGCAACTATCAGCTATTTTATTAATCTTTGCGAGGGCGTTGGCCTTGTTGACGATATCGACCACCTGGGCAACAGAAGAATTCGTTCAGTAGGCGAGCTGCTCCAGAACCAGTTCAGGATCGGCTTTACACGTATGGAGCGTGTTATCCGCGAGAGAATGAACATTCAGGCTCAGGATATGGACGTTATCACTCCTCAGGCACTTATCAATATCCGTCCCATTACTGCGGCTATAAAGGAATTTTTCGGTTCCTCACCTCTGTCACAGTTCATGGATCAGACAAACCCTCTTGCAGAGCTTACTCATAAGAGACGTCTTTCCGCGCTGGGTCCCGGCGGTCTTTCCCGTGACCGTGCTTCATTCGAGGTTCGTGACGTTCACTACTCCCACTACGGAAGAATGTGTCCTATCGAGACCCCTGAAGGACCTAACATCGGTCTGATCTCTTACCTTGCTTCGTTTGCACGTATCAATGAGTACGGCTTTATCGAAGCGCCTTACAGAAAAGTAGACAAGGCAACAGGCGTTGTTACCGACGAGGTGGTATATATGACCGCCGAGGTTGAGGACAACTTTACCGTTGCACAGGCAAACGAGCCTCTTACCGAGGACGGAAAGTTTGCACGTCCTATCGTAAACGCGCGTTACCGCGACCAGATCCTTGAGTGCGAGCGCGAGCGTATCGACTACATGGACGTTTCCCCTAAAATGGTAGTTTCAATCGCTACCGCTATGATACCGTTCCTTGAAAACGACGACGCAAACCGTGCCCTCATGGGTGCGAATATGCAGCGTCAGGCTGTTCCTCTCCTTAAAACCGAAGCGCCTATCGTTGGTACAGGTATGGAGTACAAGTCTGCCGTTGACTCGGGCGTATGCGTTGTTTCAAAGCATGACGGCGTTGTTGACCGTGTTTCCGCAGACGAGGTTGTCATCAAGGAAGGCACGGGCGCAACACACACTTACAAGCTTACAAAGTTCAAGCGTTCCAACCAGGGTACCTGCGTAAACCAGCGTCCTATCGTTGATAAGGGCGAGGAAGTTCATGTTGGTCAGGTACTTGCGGACGGCCCTGCAACCTGCAACGGTGAAATTTCCATCGGTAAGAACGCTCTCATCGGCTTCATGACTTGGGAAGGTTACAACTACGAGGACGCCGTTCTTCTTAACGAGCGCGTTGTCCGCGAGGATATGTACACCTCTATCCACATCGAGGAGTACGAGATAGAATCCCGTGATACAAAGCTGGGCCCCGAGGAGATCACACGCGATATCCCAAATGTGGGCGAGGACGCTCTCAAAGACCTTGACGACCGCGGAATTATCCGTATCGGTGCAGAGGTTCGCGCAGGCGATATCCTTGTAGGTAAGGTAACACCTAAGGGCGAGACCGAGCTTACAGCCGAGGAAAGACTTCTCCGCGCTATTTTCGGTGAAAAGGCAAGAGAAGTCCGCGACAACTCCCTTAAAGTTCCTCACGGCGAGGCAGGCGTTATCGTTGATGTTAAGGTGTTCACAAGAGAAAATTCCGAGGAGCTTGCTCCCGGCGTAAATATGCTGGTAAGATGCTACATCGCTCAGAAGCGTAAGATCTCCGTGGGCGATAAGATGGCGGGTCGTCACGGTAACAAGGGTGTTGTTTCACGTATCCTTAAATCCGAGGATATGCCCTTCCTGCCCGACGGTACGCCGCTTGACATCGTGCTTAACCCTCTGGGCGTACCTTCACGTATGAACATCGGTCAGGTTCTGGAAGTTCACCTCGGTATGGCGGCTAAGAAGCTTGGCTGGAAGATAATGACTCCCGTATTTGACGGCGCACACGAGGACGATATCCGCGAGTGCTTCAAGGCGGCAGGCATGAGAGAGGACGGCAAGACCGTTCTTTACGACGGACGTACCGGCGACAAGTTCGACAACCCCGTAACTGTCGGCTATATGTACTACCTCAAGCTCCACCACCTTGTTGACGATAAGATCCACGCACGTTCCGTTGGTCCTTACTCGCTGGTTACGCAGCAGCCTTTGGGCGGTAAGGCTCAGTTCGGCGGACAGCGTTTCGGTGAGATGGAAGTTTGGGCGCTGGAGGCTTACGGCGCAGCTTATACACTTCAGGAGATCCTTACCGTTAAGTCGGACGACACGGTAGGACGCGTTAAGACATATGAAGCAATTGTCAAAGGACAGAACGTTCCTAAGCCGGGTATTCCCGAATCCTTTAAGGTGCTTATCAAGGAGCTTCAGTCGCTCTGTCTCGATGTTAAGGTCCTTGACTCGAATAACGAAGAGATCGACCTCAAGCAGACATTTGAGGACGATGACGATATCATTCCGCAGCCTGTTTCAGACGCTGACGATATGGACAGCGTTATTGAGGACGGCGACTTCGACGAGGGCTTCTCTTATGAGGACGGCGAAGATGATGATTACGGCGATTTCGACAGCGACGACGACGGTGATGAAGAGGACTTTTCCTTTGATGACGACGACGACCTGATCTGATGACGATACACTCGGTTTTGTCCTGCGTTTTGCGGGACAAAACATCGCTTCTCGTTGAAACAATATGTTTAAAGGAGTGTTATATTTGGAATTCAATACATTTGAATCTATTAAAATCGGCCTTGCGTCCCCCGAGCAGATCAGAAAATGGTCTCACGGCGTTGTTGAAAGACCGGAAACAATAAATTACAGAACTCAGAAGCCTGAGCGCGACGGTCTTTTCTGCGAAAGAATTTTTGGACCAACCAAGGACTGGGAGTGCCACTGCGGTAAGTATAAGAAGATCCGCTTCAAGGGCAAGGTCTGCGACCGCTGCGGCGTTGAGGTAACACGCGCAAAGGTTCGCCGCGAGCGTATGGGTCATATCGAGCTTGCTGCTCCCGTGTCCCATATCTGGTATTTCAAGGGAACTCCTTCCAGAATAGGTCAGGTTATCGAGGTATCCCAGAAGCGCCTTGAAGAGGTGCTTTACTTCACAAAATATATCGTTACCGATTCGGGCAACACAGAGCTTGTTAAGAAGCAGCTTCTTTCCGAAAAGGAATATGCGGATATGCGCGAGAAGTACGAGGACGACTTTGTTGCCGAAATGGGCGCAGAGGCTATCAAGGAGCTTCTTGACGAGTATAATCCCGACAGATACGACAACTATATAATGAAAAACCTTGGCGATTTTGCAAAGGTTACAGGCATTGACGAGGACAAGATCAAGGATTTCCTCGCAAAGCGTTACTATGTTATTTCCGACAACGCCGAAAACGAGAATTTTGAGGTCGGCGAGGTCATTTCCAGAACAAGATACAAGGAAGAGGTCATTCCCTTCAACAGAAGGCAGGAAGAGGCTCACGGCGCGTTCATTACGGTCGAGACAGGCTCGCAGTATATCGAAAGAATTTTCTTTGAGAATATCGGCGACCTGAACGCAAGCGGCGAGTATGACGAGATCGCAAACAAGGATAATTGGGTAAACAACTTGGTATGGGCTTCCAACGAGCTTAAAGAGGAGCTTGCAGATGTACCTCCCGGACAGAAGAAGATAAAGCTTCTCAAGAGGCTGGAGATCATCGAGTCCTTCCGTCTCTCGGGAAATAAGCCCGAGTGGATGATACTTGACGTTGTTCCCGTTATTCCTCCCGATATCCGTCCTATGGTCATGCTGGACGGCGGCAGATATGCTACCTCCGACCTTAACGACCTTTACAGACGCGTTATCAACCGTAACAATCGTCTTAAAAAGATGCTGGAGCTTGAAGCCCCCGACATCATTATCAGAAACGAAAAGAGAATGCTTCAGGAGGCTGTTGACGCACTTATCGACAACGGCAGACACGGCAGACCTGTTACGGGTCCCAACAACCGTGCGCTGAAATCTCTTTCCGATATGCTTAAGGGTAAGCAGGGGCGTTTCCGTCAGAACCTTCTCGGTAAGCGTGTTGACTACTCAGGACGTTCCGTTATCGTAGTTGGTCCTGAGCTTAAAATGTTCCAGTGCGGTCTTCCTAAGGAAATGGCTCTGGAGCTGTTCAAGCCCTTCGTTATGAAGCGTCTTGTTGACATCGGCAAGGCTACAAATATCAAGTCTGCACGTAAAAAGGTGGACAGAGCCGAGAACGATGTTTGGGACGCTCTGGAAAATGTTATCAAGGATCATCCCGTGTTTCTGAACCGTGCCCCGACACTTCACAGACTTGGTATCCAGGCATTTGAGCCTATCCTCGTTGAGGGCAGGGCTATCAAGCTTCACCCGCTGGTTTGTACAGCGTTCAACGCCGACTTCGACGGCGACCAGATGGCTGTTCACCTTCCTCTTTCCGCAGAGGCACAGGCTGAGGCACGTTTCCTCATGCTTGCCGCAAATAACCTGCTTAAGCCCTCTGACGGACGTCCTGTTGCAGTTCCTTCCCAGGATATGGTGCTTGGCTCCTACTATCTGACAATGAAGAAGGAAGAAAAGGACGAGAACGGTCAGTATCTTGAAAAGGGCGGCGGAAAGGTATTCCGCGATGTAAACGAGGCTCTCATGGCTTACAACGAGGGCGTAGTTTCCATTCATGCCCCCATTAAGGTTCGTATTTCCAAGGATATCGGCGGAAGAACGGTTTCCAAGCTTATCGACTGCACAGTCGGACGAATCATCTTCAACGAAAATATCCCTCAAAATCTGGGATATGTTGACAGAACAAACTCCGATAAGCAGTTTGACCTTGAGATAGACTTCCTTGTTAAGAAGGGTCAGCTTTCCGATATTATCGAGCGCTGCATCCGTATCCACGGCACGGCTACTACCTCCGAGGTTCTGGATAAGATCAAGGCTCTCGGCTTTAAGTTCTCCACAAGAGCTGCTATTACCGTTGCGGTATGCGACGCTGAAATTCCTCAGCAGAAGAAGGATATCCTTGCAGACGCTGACGAAAAGGTTGACAAGATCAACAAGCTTTACAAGAGAGGCTTTATTTCCGCTTCCGAAAAGTCCAAGCGCTTCATCGACATCTGGAACAAGGCTACCGATGAGGTAACGGTTGCGCTGAAAAACGGTCTTGACAAGTATAATCCTATCTTCATGATGGCTGACTCCGGTGCCCGCGGTAGTATCAACCAGATCCGTCAGCTGGCGGGTATGCGCGGACTTATCGCCAACACCTCGGGTTCAACTATCGAGATGCCTATTCGTGCTAACTACCGTGAAGGTCTTAACATTCTGGAATACTTCATTTCTTCCCGTGGCGCACGTAAGGGTCTTGCCGATACAGCGCTTCGTACTGCCGACTCCGGTTACCTTACACGTCGTCTTGTTGACGTTTCGCAGGAGGTAATCATCCGTGAGGAGGACTGCGGTACAGACGAGGGTATCGAGATCTACACCATCAAGAACGGCAACGAAATGATCGAGCCACTCAAGGAACGTCTTGTAGGCCGCTACCTTATGGAAGACCTGCGTGACCCTGCAACAGGCGATCTTATCATGAGCCATAACAAGCTTATGAACGAGAGCGACGCGCAGAAGGTCGTTGACAGCGGCGTTGAAAAGATAAAGATACGTTCAGTTCTCAACTGTAAGGCTAAGCACGGCGTTTGCGCTAAGTGCTACGGCGCTAACCTTGCAAACGGCAACCTTGTTGCTGTCGGTGAGGCAGTCGGCGTAATTGCCGCACAGTCTATCGGTGAGCCGGGTACACAGCTTACCATGAGAACGTTCCACACAGGCGGTATCGCGTCTGCCGAGGATATCACACAGGGTCTTCCCCGTGTTGAAGAGCTTTTCGAAAGCAGACGTCCCAAGAATGCGGCAATTATCGCACGCATCGGCGGTACTGTCCGTATGGAGGAGATCAAGAAGATTCGCAACGTTATCATTACCGATCCCGAAACAGGCAACGAGGAGTACTATCCCGTTCCTTACGGATACAAGATCAGAGTTCATGAGGGCGATACCGTTACAGCGGGTGCATCGCTCACAGAAGGCTCTATCAACCCCGGCGATATCCTTGCAGTAAACGGTCAGCAGGCTGTTCAGAACTATATCATCACAGAAGTTCAGAAGGTTTACCGCCTCCAGGGTGTTGATATCAACGATAAGCACATTGAGGTCATCGTTCGTCAGATGCTCCGAAAGGTCAAGGTGGACGACAGCGGTTCAAGCTATCTGCTTCCCGGCTCGCTGGTTGACAAGAGGGAAATTGACGAGATCAATGCCGAGATACAGAAGAGAATTGACGCAGGCGAGCAGGGTCTTACTCTTGCAACCACGATCCCCGTTCTTCAGGGTATCACAAAGGCGTCGTCCAACTCCGACAGCTTCCTTTCCGCAGCTTCCTTCCAGGAGACAACAAGAGCGCTCACCGATGCCGCTATCAAGGGCAAGAGCGACTATCTCCAGGGTCTTAAGGAGAACGTTATTATCGGTAAGCTTATTCCTGCCGGCACAGGTATGGACGTTTACAACAACATTCAAATCGTTAAGAACGAAAGCTTATCCGAGCATTCCGCTCCTGCTGCACTTTAAAATAATTTTGGGGTATCCGAAAAAATCGGGTACCCCATTTTTAGTATAACAAATTTTTTTGCATATACTAATTCCAACAGCCGCAATCATAATTTGAAAGGAATATGGATATGGATAAAATTGCATTTTTTGATACCAAGCCCTATGACAAAATTTGGTTTGACAAGCTTAATACCGACTTTGAAATAAAGTATATCGACTATAAGCTTACCCCCGATACCGCTTCTGCTGCAAAGGGCTGCAAGGCAGTTGTGGTTTTCGTTAACGATACACTGAGCAGCGAGACTATCGACGAGCTTTGCGCTTTGGGAGTAAAGCTTATCGCGCTGCGCTGTTCGGGGTACAACAACGTTGATTTGCGCTATGCAAAGGATAAGATAGATGTGGTGCGCGTACCCGTTTATTCGCCCTATGCCGTTGCGGAGCATACCATGGCGCTGCTGCTGACTCTGAACAGAAAGATACACAAGGCGTTTATCCGTACCCGTGACTTTAACTTCAGCCTTAACGGTCTGACGGGCTTTGACCTGCACGGCAAAACTGTCGGCGTTATCGGCACGGGTCAAATCGGCAGGATATTCATTGACATATGCAGGGGCTTTGGCATGAGGGTCATTGCCTACGACCCATACCCTGCGGAGGGCTTCGGCATAGATTATGTTACGCCCGACAAGCTTTTTGCCGAGAGCGACGTCATTTCGCTTCATTGTCCGCTGACCTCCTCGACGCGGTATATAATTAACGAGGCAAGCCTTGCCAAGATGAAGGAGGGAGTTTTTATCCTCAACACCTCAAGGGGTCAGCTTATCGACAGCGACGCTCTTTTGCAGGCGCTCAAGGACGGCAAGGTCAGGGGCGCGGGGCTTGATGTGTACGAGGAGGAAACCTCGATTTTCTTCGAGGATTATTCCAGCACGATTATTCAGGACGATGTGCTTGCGCTGCTGGTGTCCATGCCGAATGTTATCATGACCTCACATCAGGCGTTTCTCACCGACGAGGCGCTGCAGAAAATCGCGGAGGTCACGCTGTTTAACCTTAACCAGTTTTTCAAGGGCGAGGCGCTGCAAAACGCGGTGACTTATCAGGAAAAATAACAAAATCGGGACTGTTGAACAATGCAGCAGTCCCGATTTTGTTATTTTTGTAAAGCAGTATTACGCAGCAAGCGTCGGCAGGTCTTTCGTATGGCGGTTTGCTTTGAGCCGTTCCTTTATTTTTACCAAAGCAAAGGTCGTTAGGAAAATAATAAGGATTTTCAGCGAAATCTTGGCGAACATATAGCGGAAGCTTGTAATTACAGGGTCGGGGAAAATTATTGCAAGCAGTTCATTCCAGGGAAGCATACTTAACTCCACAATATGTACGCAGAGAACTATCAAGCTGTTTTTCCCGAAAAAACTCAGTGCGGAGCTCAGAATTTTTGAGTGCAGCGAAATCTGATAGGATATGATAAGCACCGTCAGACAGCCGCCTATGCTGCCGATAATGTCAAGTATGCCGTTGCTTATGGTGCAGCTGCTGATATAAAATCCTTTAAAATTATAAACGCACCATATCCAAACCGAAACAGGCACTAAAAGCAGAACACACAAAATACCGCTTTTTACGGTTTTGAGCAAGTGGATTTTTTGGCGTATCACCCAGCCGATGTACATAAAAAGAAGCGAGCAGCCGCCTGCCTGAATACTAAGCGGAAACCAGAAAAGGTACTTTTTGCTGATTAAGCTTAGAGCAAAGATCGCGGCTACCGAAATAACTCTGACCGGAGTTTTTTTAGTGATAAGGTATCTGAGTGTAATTGAAGCCCAGAATGTCGCCCAAAGATACCATATGCCGCCGATCGACGGAACATAAAACGGCTCCGTACATATAAAGCCTGCCCCGTAAAGTGAAGCAAACAGCCATGAAAATAATTGAGCAAGCACTTTTTCGCCGAAAATTATGGATTTTACCACAGAAATCAGACAAATAGCGGCGCAGGTAACGTAATAAGGTATGATGAGGGACTTGAATTTCTTTTTTACAAAATCCTTGTACGGAGTTTTTTCGTTCAGAAAATAACCGGATATATACAAAAACATGGGCAGATGAAAGGTAAACACAATATGATTGATCGTTTGGTCACTCAAATGCCCGAGAATAACGCTTATTATTGCAATTCCCCGCGCAATATCCACAAATTCAAGGCGGCTTGCTCCGCTTGTTATCTTATTTTCACTCATATGCTGCATCATTCCGAAATCTATGTAGTTTATCATTCAAACATATCAAAGGTGTAAGCCTCCAGCTTTTTTTCAACGTCGGCGGATATTGTATCAAACACGCGCTGATACTGGCAATGCCCCGACATACCGCGGTTGCATCCGTATTCATCGGAAAGACAGCGGCTGAGGTGATATTTCCCCTCAACAGTCTCTATAACGTCTTTCAGAGATATTTCCTTCGGCTCCTTTGCAAGCTCGTATCCGCCCTGAGTACCCTTAAAGGATTTGACAATGCCGTTTGCAACAAGCTTCCTTAAAATTTTAAGCGCAAATCTTAGGGTAACGCTTGTCTGAGCGGCAATAGTTTTTGCGTCAAGGCGGCATTTAGAGTGAGCAAGGCAGCCAACTATGCGGACGGCATAATCCGCTTCCAAAGTAATATGCATATAAAGCGACCAAGCTCCTTTCGGATCAATCGAGGAAGTCCTTGACCTTTTTGCTTCTGCTGGGGTGTCTGAGCTTTCTGAGTGCCTTTGCTTCTATCTGTCTGATACGCTCACGGGTAACGTTGAACTCCTTGCCAACCTCTTCGAGAGTTCTGCTTCTGCCGTCCTCAAGACCGAAACGCAGGCGCAGTACCTTTTCCTCACGCTCGGTAAGGGTAGAAAGAACCTCTCCCAGCTGCTCTTTAAGGAGTATCAGCGAAGCTGCCTCGGCAGGTGCGGGAGCGTCATCGTCGGGGATAAAGTCACCCAGATGGCTGTCCTCCTCCTCACCGATAGGCGTTTCGAGAGAAACGGGGTCCTGAGCTATGCGCATTATCTCACGCACGCGGTCAACAGGCATTTCAAGCTCTGTCGCAATTTCTTCGGGAGAGGGGTCGTGACCGTTCTTATGAAGAAGCTGGCTGGATACCTTCTTGACCTTGGTGATAGTTTCAACCATATGCACGGGGATACGGATAGTTCTCGCCTGGTCGGCAATAGCCCTTGTGATAGCCTGTCTTATCCACCATGTTGCGTAGGTGGAGAACTTAAAGCCCTTGGTGTGGTCAAATTTTTCGACAGCCTTGATAAGACCAAGGTTACCCTCCTGAATAAGGTCAAGGAACTGCATACCGCGTCCCACGTAACGCTTTGCAATGGAAACAACAAGTCGCAGGTTTGCTTCGGAAAGACGTTTTCTTGCCTTGGGGTCGCCTTTTGCCATACGCTCTGCAAGCTCGATTTCCTCCTCGGCGCTTAGCAGGGGAACGCGTCCTATCTCTTTGAGGTAAATTTTAACAGGGTCATCAATGGCAATGCCCTCGGTAGAAAGGGACATTTCAAGGTCGTCGCCGTTTACGTCAAGGGGGAGAGAAAGGTCGGTATCAATAGTAAAGTCCTCGATTATCTCGATGTTAAGGTTGGTGCAGCTGTCATAAAACGCCTCCATCTGGTCAACGTCATATTCAAGCTCCTCGAGAACGTCGGTTATCTCCTTGGTGGAAAGCTTGCCGCTTGCCTTGCCCTGTTCCATAAGGCTCTCGATAGTCCTCTTATTATTTGCCATAAAGGTCATCCTCTCTTACTTCTTATTTTTCAAATTCTGGATATATTTCAAGAAATCATCGTCGGATAATTTCGTTACATCTGAAGAATTGTCAGCGTTTGAAAGCAGAATATTAATAAAATCCTCAACAGTATTCCTATTAATATTTACATTTCTGCTATTGACTGCAATTGCGGTTATTTTACCCATTTCATCGGCAGTAAATTCACTTTGCAGCGAAAGAATATCGGAAAATGCGGAATTTTTTATCTTTTCAAGGATTTTTTCGTATATTTTTCTGTTAAACTCCGTCACAAAGCACTCGGGAGGGACTTTTTCAGCCAAATATTCGGCTTCGTCCGGGTTGTTGGCAAGATAGGAAATAATGCCGGTTTCCGCCTTGTACTCCTTGGGGTGACGGTATGAGTCGGGGTTTGAACGAAGCTTGTTCTGGAATGTGCGTATCTCCGTCCACTCCTGACTTTTCGCCTTGTTTATCCGCTTTTTTATGATGCCGCTCACTTGCTGTAGCAGCATTTCCTTCTGAACCTTGTTTTCGGCGGCAAGCTTGCCTGCGTAAACCTCACGCTCAATTGGTGAGCTTATATCCGCAAGCATATTCACGCACCGCTTCAGATATTCTATTTTGCCGTCCTCCGTGGAGATATCCAGCCCCGAGCGGCACTTGTCAAGCTCAAATTCAATTGCGCCCCCCGACTTGTCAAGAAGCTGCTTAAACCGAAGTGCGCCGAACTTTTTTATGTATTCGTCGGGGTCTTTTGCACCCTCCATATGGATGATTTTGGTTTTAAGTCCCACCTCGGAAAGCAGGTTTATCGCCTTGTGTGTGGCATTCTGACCTGCGCCGTCCGAGTCGTAGGCAATGATTATCTCCTCGGCATACTGGGACATGAGCCGCGCCTGCTCCTGGGTAAGAGCCGTGCCGAGGGTCGCCACAACGTTCTCAAAGCCTGCTTGGTTAATGGCGATAACGTCCATATACCCCTCTGCAAGAATGAGCCGCTTTTCATCGGATTTTTTTGCAAAGTTAAGGGAGAAAAGGTTGCGGCTCTTTTTGAATACGGGGGTATCAGAGCTGTTCAGGTACTTTGGACCTTCGCCGTCGATGACACGTCCGCCGAAAGCGATAACGTTGCCGCGAAGGTCAATGATAGGGAACATAACTCTGTCGCGGAACATATCGAAGGTGCCGCCGCTTCGTCCCCGACCGCAAAGATTGGCGGTGATAAGTTCTTCCTCGCTGTAACCCTTTGAGCGGAGAAAATCGGAAAGCGCGTGCCAATCATTGGGCGCATAGCCCAAGCCGTACTTGGTAATAGTTGCCGCGGAAAGCTGCCGCTCGGCAAAGTACCTGCGCCCCTTTTCGCCCTTTGGGGAACGTGTCAGAGTGTCAAAGAAAAACCTTGCGGCAGTTCGGTTTATTTCCAAGACCCGTGCCTTGATACGGGCGCTCTCGCTGTTTTTTGCGTCGTCGGGCATAGTCATGCCAGCCCTGTCCGCAAGAAACTTTATTGCTTCAACATAGTCGAGGTTTTCGATTTTCATTACAAAGGTTATGACATCGCCGCCTGCGCCGCAGCCGAAGCAGTAAAAGCTGTCGCTTTCGAGATACACCGTGCAGGACGGCGATTTTTCCGAGTGGAACGGGCAAAGACAAACGCAGTTCCTGCCGCGGCGTATAAGGCTTGCATATGACGACATCACGCTGTCAATGGGGTTATTCTGTTTAAGCTCCAGAATAAACTGTTCGGGAAACGCCATTAAATTTTCCAGCCTTTCGGTATAAACAACTCATTGTAAAGATTTACCGCATAAACATCGGTCATGCCTGCGATATAGTCGCAGACCGCCCGTTCCTTGTTAAACTTTGCCATAATTTTTTTATATTCCTCTGGAAGCTTGTCGGGGTATCTGAGGAAGTACATATAAAGCTTTTCCACCAAAGCCTTTGCCTTGGCTTCCTCCGCCTTTGCAACGGAATTTTTGTACACATTTGCAAACATGAAAGCCCGAAGCTCGTCATGCGCCTTTTTCACCTCGTCGCCCATGCGTATATCCTGAACGCCGTTTTCGATTATGGACATGATAAGGGTAGTGATGCGCTGGCTTTTGCTTGTGCCGAGAATGTCTGTAGCGGATTTGGGCAAATCCTCCTCTTTAAGCATACCTGCCCTAATAGCGTCGTCAATGTCGTGGTTAATATAGGCAATTTTATCGGCAAGACGAACGATATAGCCCTCTTTTGTCACCGCAACCTTGTTTGTGTGGCAGGCGATACCGTTTTTCACCTCGTATGTGAGGTTAAGACCCTTGCCGTTTTTTTCTATGTAATCCACCACGCGCACGCTCTGAAGGTAGTGCTTGAAGCCGTAGGGGCATATCTCGTTGAGGATATCCTCGCCCGAATGCCCGAAGGGCGTATGTCCCAAATCGTGACCCAGCGCGATAGCCTCGGTCAGGTCCTCGTTGAGACGGAAAGCCCGTGCGATTGTGCGCGCAATTTGGGAAACCTCCAGCGTGTGGGTAAGGCGGGTGCGGTAATGGTCGCCCACGGGGGAGAGGAAAACCTGAGTTTTCTGTTTAAGCCGCCTGAAAGAGTTGCAGTGAAGAATTCTGTCACGGTCACGCTGAAACTCGGTCCTTATGGGGCACTTTGCCTCCTCGCGGACGCGTCTGCCCGTACCCTTTGATGTGCAGGCGTCTTCGCAAAGCATACCAAGCTCCATAATTTCGGTTTGCTCACGGATAGTCATAGTCAAGCCTCCCTCGACAAAAATCCTAAGTAAATTTCAATTAACGTCTATATATACAATTTTAGTGTAAAAAAAACCTCTTTTGCCGTGCAACTTTGTATGCTCTAACAAAAAATCACGCAAAATTCTCAAAACATTCGTCGAATTGTTCAACTTTAACGCCGCCGTTGGTAATGTCGGTCAGCTTTTCTTTAAGCGGCTCTGCAAAGTCTTTTTTTACCAGCATTTTTACCGTAACATTTTCCGCAAAATTGGTATCAAGGAGCTTTACCTCAAATTCGGGAAGAATATAGGAAATTTTCCCGTACATATTGTAGTCAGCCGTAACATTCATCGGGTAACAGCTGCACATAATAAGCCGCTGGGCAGCGTCAACGGCAATTTTCGCGCTGTGGGAGTATGCCCTCACCAGACCGCCGCCGCCGAGAAGTATCCCTCCGAAATATCTTGTAACAACGCAGCAAACGTCGGTAAGCCCCTCCTTCTGCAATACGTCAAGCACGGGAACGCCAGCCGTGCCCTGAGGCTCGCCGTCGTCGGAGTAACGTGAGGTCGTGCCCTCACGGAGAATATACGCGTAGACGTTGTGCGTAGCTTTTCGGTGCATAGCGCGTATCTCGTTTATGAAGTCCACCGCCTCGTCGTTTGTTTCAACGTGCTTGATGTACCCGATAAACTCGGAGCGCTTTTCAACAAAGGAAGCCTCCGCGCGCCCTTGTATCGTGGAATAGTCGCTGCTTTTCATAAAAACCCCCAAAAATAAAAGAAGAAGCCTGCGTAGACTACGCAGGCTCGCGGATTACTTATCCATACCAAAACGCTTCTTAAATCTGTCAACACGTCCGCCTGTATCAACAAGCTTCTGCTTGCCTGTGTAGAACGGATGGCACTTGGAACAAATTTCAACTCTGATGTTTTCCTTAGTGGAACGAGTCTTGATCACATTGCCGCAAGCGCAAACGATTGTGGTTTCCTTGTAATCGGGATGAATTCCGTCTTTCATTTCAGCACCTCATTTCCTTCCAATATATTTATGATCGCATAGCAGCCCATCACAACATATCGGACAGTAGTGCTACATTAATCACTTACGAAAATAAATTATACCACAATATTGTCATAATGTCAATAGCTTTTTCAAAAAAATCGGTGCAAAACCGAAGCTTTGCACCGATAAGCATTATTTTGGCAATCAGCAGATAACTACTACGTAGTCGCCGCCCTTTGTAACATTGTTAAATGTGCACTTGCCGTTGTCCTTGATGGTAGAGCTGTCAACAAGTGAGAGTGTGTTCTTGGAAGAGTTGTAACGGTAAAGCTTAGCAACATAGCCTGCGCGCTTTGCAGAGAACTTAACGGTCACATCAGCTTCAAAGCCGAAGGAATCACCGTTGAGAGAGAGCTGAGCAGAGCTTACAGCCTTATTCTTCTTATAAGCAGCCTTAACGAGCTTTGAAGGAATGTAGTCGGTATTGTACTTTACGCCGAGGCTTGTTTTAGCTGCGGAGGAAACATCCTTACCGTTGATAGTGAATACAGCGCCGTTATCCATGTAAAGAACAATATCAACATTTCTGCCCTTAATAGCGGAAAGGATATCCTTGGGAACGGAAGTCTGGTCGTTCATGTCAATGCTTACGGAAGAACCTGCCTTGACATTCTCAAGGTATTTTGCAAGGTATGACCAGCCGCCCTTTTTGCTGTTATTGTGGAGAGTAGCGTCGCCATCTTCAACCTTGTATGTGGTTGTACCATAGGGATATCCGTAATAGTATCCGTTAAGGAAGTAATAGTAGTAAGGGTCGTAAGCATCTACGGTGGTAGAATAACCGCTGAATGTTGTTACACGAGAAGAAACGCCGTTTGAAGCAGCAAGAGCAGCTTCATATGAAGCATAGTAGCGACCTGTAACGTTGCTGAAGTAGTTGCTTGCAGGCTTGCTGTAATCACTAACCTTTGTGAGCTTGCTGTAGTCATGACCTGCTGCAGCGAGTGCATCGCTGAGAGTGGGGTAGTAATAGCTGCCTACCTTGTAAACATCATATTTGTCATAGTAGTAATAATCATCATAGTAGTAGTCATAGTTTGAAGATGTATAAGGAATATACGCATAGCCGCCTGCGGTGGACATATCAGCAAGCTTTCCGTATGTTCCGGTTACAGCGTCAAAATATGTTTTTTCTGAAGTCCAACGGCAATCTACAGGGATAAGCTCAGTTTGAACAAGAGCAAGTCCAAGATTATATACGCTTGCAGAATTGGGGTAATACTTTCCGTTGCTTGCAAGGTATCTGTAGTTTGTTGTGCTTGCATATTTATAAGGAACATAATATGTATCGCCGGTTGATGAACCGCTGCCGGTAGAAGCGCCTGTGGTTATGTATGAACCTGCAGTTCCTGCAGCAACCTTAGTGATCTCAGCGTCAGCGGCGATATTAATTGTTGTTCCTGCGGGGAAAATATTTGTTATGCTTGTAATTTGTGTAGGTGTTGTTCCTGCTGCTGCAGCTGCTTGTGCCCCCTCTTTAGTAGAATAGTATTTTGTCTGTGTAACGCCGGGTGTGCCGGTAGCAACAGTTGCGCTCCAGATGTCGCCGGAAATTTTACCGTCTGAACCGACTGTTAAAGCTGCGCTTGCGGATAAGCTCATAACGGAAAGTGCAGAAGCGCCTGCAAGACCGAGAGCTGCGATTTTGCTGATAACTTTTTTGCTCATTTTTATATCTCCTTTTTCATAGTTTTAGTTTTTTTAGAACCAAATTAATGTTCATAAACAGTATATCATAAAAAATACAATTTGCCAATAGGAAAACTGCCAAAAAATATTACAGTTTTATTACAAAGTGCAATAAAATAATGCCAAAAGATTACAAAACAGGTGAAAAGTGTAACCTTTTGGCATTGCTGAATTTTATTGAATTTCAATTTTTGCGGTAAAATCCTCGGAGCAGGGGCGAATTGTTCTTGAAGCAAGACCGTAGAGATTTGTCGCGCGAATGGAAATATCCGCAAATCTGTTTACGGGAGGACGCTTAAGATCGATAAGATCCTTGAGTGATGTATCAAACGGTATAGCCAGCTTGTTGCCCTCAGCCTTTTCCTTTGCAGCCTTGAGAATTTCGGTGCCTCTTTCGTTGAATGCAAGCACTCTGCCGAAGGGCGGCATGAGCATAAGGTCGGTAGCCTTGGTGTTGATATACAGATTAAGAAGAATTCTTCTGAGTCTTGCCTGCGTGAGGTTTTTATTGCTTGCCTTTTCGATGAATTCATCAAGAGAGGTTGTGTTTATAGCCGTATGGAAAATATAGTTTGCAAGTCCCTGATCCACATCTGGACATTCCGCAATTATGGGAGGAAGCGTTGAACGGAGAACAAACAGCAGCTCGCGCTCAAGATTATCGAAATACGCAAGAAGCTCCTTTTCCTCATACTCGGCAGCAAGGTCAGCCATATCCTTGGGAACATAAGCGCTGATATCCTCGCCGTCCTCTATCATCTGACGGAGAAGAGTTCCGCTTGCAAACCCGTCGGAAGCGTTAAGGCTGTCATGCTCCGCGCCCTTGCGCTTGAGGGTAAATGTGTCAAAGTCGAGGTGCATCATTTCCATTGCCTTAAGATACTCCACCGCAAGCGTATTGTTGGGGGAATCAAACACGGAAGCGATGATAGGACCGTGCTCAAGTGCAATTGTCTGCTGAACAGCCTGTGGGAAGGACATTCCCTGCTCAAGAAGGGGCTTGATCTTTTCGGGCTTGGTGCAGCTTGCGGAAGCCTTTGCGGCATTTTTGAGAAGCTCGATGTCACCGCACTCGCTGCCGAAGGAAATTCCGTCAACGCAGCCCAGAGCGCCCAGCATCATCACGCCTGCCCTTGCAAAGAAATTCGCGCTTGAAAGGGAGTATACCACAGGCATTTCCAGAACAAGGTCAACGCCGTTGTTTACCGCGACCTTTGCTCTTGCAAATTTGTCTATCATTGCAACGTCGCCGCGCTGAACGTAGTTGCCGCTCATAATTGCAACAATGTGGGTAGCACCGTGCTTTCTTGTTTCTTCGATCTGATAAATGTGACCGTTGTGGAACGGGTTGTATTCGCAGATAATTCCGTAGGTTTTCATGTTGTTCAATCCTTTCATTTGGGGTATCCCTGATATACGGCTGATATATTTTTTTATGAAAGCAGCCGTACCTTATTATAGTATATGATTTTACGGTACAAAATATTGAATAATTGTTATGATTTTCTGAAAATATTGTGAAACTATTGATTTTTGACGATTTAAGTAATAATATATAAAGGTATAGAGAAATTTTGAAAGGATTGTTGGAATTATGATCATTCTCGTAGTAAACGCGGGAAGCTCTTCTCTCAAGTATCAGCTTCTCAATATGGACGACGAAAGCGTTATCGCAAAGGGTAACTGCGACAGAATAGGTATCGGCGGTCATATTGTACATAAAACCTTTGACGGCAGAACAGTCGATACGGACTGTGATTTCCCCACACATACCGAAGCTTTTGAAAAGCTGGTGGAGGTGCTTACAACAGGTGACGCTGCCGTTATCAAGTCCATGGACGAGATATCCGCAGTCGGCCACAGAATAGTACAGGGCGCAGAAGTGTTCGACAAGACGACACTTGTTACAGACGAGGTAATCAAGCAGATCGACGACCTTCAGGAGCTTGCTCCCGTACATAACCACCCCCATGCGCTTGCTCTCTGGGCTTGCAAAAAGGTACTCCCCGAGAACGTTCCTCAGGTAGTTGTATTCGATACAGCGTTCCACCAGACAATGCCCCCCAAGGCGTATATGTTCGGCCTGCCCTATGAGGATTACGAAAAATACCACGTTAGAAAGTACGGCTTCCACGGCACTTCCCACCGCTTTGTTTCCGCTGCTCTTGCAGAGGCTATGGGCAAGGATATCAAGGATCTGAAGATTGTTTCCTGCCACCTTGGCAACGGCTCCTCCATTACTGCTGTACAGGGCGGAAAGTCCATAGATACATCAATGGGCTTCACTCCTCTTGACGGCGTTGTAATGGGTACAAGAACGGGCAGCGTTGACCCCTCCGCTGTAACCTTTGTTGCAGAAAAGCACGGCTTTACAACCAAGGAAATGAGCGACTACATGAACAAGAAATCGGGCTTCCTCGGCGTATCGGGAGTATCCTCCGACAACCGCGATATTTCCAGCGCTGCGGAGCACGGCGACAAGAGAGCGCAGCTTGTTTCCGAAATGCTTGTTTACGAGATCAAGAAGTACATTGGCTCATACGCTGCTGCAATGAACGGTCTTGACGCTGTTCTCTTCACGGGCGGTATCGGCGAGAACGCTTCCGAAGTCCGCGAGAACGTGTGCAAGGATATGGATTTCTTCGGCATCAAGATAGACAACGAGCTTAACAAGACTATCCACGGCAAGCTTCAGAAGATATCCACACCCGACTCCAAGGTTGAGGTTTGGGTCGTTCCCACCAACGAGGAGCTTCTTATCGCAAGAGATACGCTTGCACTTATTTCCAAGTAATGGACATAAGCTGCTGAAATGGCTTTCCAATGTAGGGGACGGGTTTCCCGTCCCGTTAATGCTATTGTTTTTACACACCGAGGGCAGGATATTTTCCTGCCCTTTTTGTTGCATTATTCCGAAAAGTCTGCTATAATAAAAGTATATTTCAAAGTAAAGGGAGTACACGGAATGACTCAGGAAAAAATCAACAGAATTAACGAGCTTGCAAGAAAATCCCGTACTGCGGAGGGACTTACCGAGGCTGAAAAGGCGGAGCAGGCAAGGCTCAGGCAGGAATACCGCGACGGCATAAAGGCAAATCTTGAAGGACAGCTTTCAAATATAGAATTTGTGGATAAGGAGCAGAAGGATGCTTGATTTTGATATTTATGCGCTGCCCACGCCCTGTTATGTGACGGATGAAAGGCTGCTTGTGAAAAATCTTGAAGTACTCAAATCCGTGCAGGACAGAACGGGCTGCAAGATACTTCTTGCCCAGAAGGCGTTTTCGATGTACAGCACCTATCCGCTCATCGGCAAGTACCTTTCGGGAACGACAGCAAGCGGTCTTTACGAGGCAAAGCTTGGCAGGGAGGAAATGCCCGACGGCGAGACTCACGTTTACTGCCCTGCTTACAGCGAGAAGGATTTCCCCGAAATTCTGGCTGTTGCCGACCATATCGTGTTCAACAGCTTTTCACAGTACGAAAAATTTTACCCTGCGGTAAAAGCCTGCGGACGGGAAATCGAAATCGGCATACGCATTAACCCCGAATATTCGGAAATCGAAACGGATATTTACAACCCCTGCTTCAAAAATTCCCGTTTGGGAACGGTGCTTGACCTTTTCCCCGAAAAGCTCCCCGAGGGCATAAGCGGACTGCATTTCCATACCATGTGCGAGCAGGGCGCGGACGTCCTTGAAAGAACAGTCAAGGTGGTGGAGGAAAAGTTCGGGAAGTATCTCTATGGCTTGAAATGGCTCAATTTCGGCGGCGGACACCACATTACCCGTGAAAATTACGACGTGGAAAAGCTTGTGGAAATCGTAGACCGGGTGCAGAAAAAATACGGCGTGCAGGTCTATATCGAGCCTGGAGAGGCTGTTGCACTCAACGCAGGCTATCTTGTGACCGAGGTGCTTGACACGCTGAAAAACGGCATGGATATTGCAATCGTTGACACATCGGCGGCGTGCCATATGCCCGATGTGCTGGAAATGCCGTACAGACCCAACATTATCGGCTCGGGTATGCCCGGCGAAAAGGCGTATACCTACCGTCTCGGCGGACCTACCTGCCTTGCAGGTGACATTATCGGGGATTACTCCTTTGACGAGCCTCTGAAAGCAGGGGACAGGCTGGTGTTCTGCGATATGGCGATATACTCCATGGTGAAAAACAACACCTTCAACGGTATGCCGCTGCCTGCGATAGTTCTGCATACCGCAAACGGCGAAAATAAAATCATCAAGCAGTTCGGCTACGAGAATTTCAAGTGCAGACTATAAAAAAATAAACCGTCCGTAAAAAATCACGGACGGTTATTTTGCTGGTAAGCAATGAAATTATCGGGCGGATAATATCCGCCCCTACGAAACGGCTTAAATACGTCATTTCTTGTAGGGGCGGCTATCAGCCGCCCGTGTTTATAATACTAATTCCTAATCTCCTTATAGACTTTGTCTATAAGGAGAGCCGCCTAAAAGGCGGCAAGTCAAAACCTGTGGTTTTGACGGAAATAGTATAATACATATTAACGTGCAATAACTTATGCTGTAACGATTTTGCTGGCGTTCTGCAAGCCGAGCTTTTCAACGGCAGCCTCACGCATTTTGTACTTGAGTATCTTTCCTGCCGCGTTCATGGGGAATTCGGTAACAAAGTCAACGTACCTCGGTACCTTGTGCTTTGCCATATGGTCGAGGACGAACTGCCTTATCTCCTTTTCGGAGCTTGTTTCGCCGTCCTTGAGGATAACGCACGCCATTATCTCCTCGCCGTAGTCCTTGTCGGGCACGCCGATGACCTGAACGTCCTTTACCTTGGGGTGGGTGTAGAGGAAGTCCTCTATCTCCTTGGGGTAAATATTCTCGCCGCCGCGGATTATCATATCCTTGATACGGCCTGTTATCTTGTAGTTTCCGTCGGGGAGACGTCTTGCAAGGTCGCCCGTGTGGAGCCAGCCGTCCGCGTCGATAGCGGCAGCGGTAGCCTCGGGCATCTTGTAGTAGCCTTTCATAATGTTGTAACCGCGAGCAACGAACTCGCCGTCAACGTTGTCGGGAAGGTCCTCGTTTGTTTCGGGGTCAACTATCTTGCACTCAACGCCGAAGATAGGTCCGCCGACGGTGTTTACACGGGTCTCGATGCTGTCGGTGGTCTTGCTCATCGTGGTTGCGGGAGAAGCCTCCGTCTGACCGTAGGTAATACAAATCTCGGTCATGTGCATTTTTTCGATAACCTCGTGCATCGTCTTAATTGGGCAAGGCGAGCCTGCCATAATGCCAGTTCTCATGTAGGAGAAATCGGTGGTGGGGAAGTCGTCGTGACCCAGCATTGCGATAAACATTGTGGGTACGCCGTGGAAGCAGGTTATCTTCTCCTTGTTAATGCAGTTCAGACCCTTTTTGGGGGAGAATGCAGGGATAGGCGACATTGTTACGCCGTGCGTTACGGAGGCGGTCATAGCCAGAACCATGCCGAAGCAATGGAACATGGGCACCTGTATCATCATGCGGTCGGCTGTGGACAGGTCCATGCAGTCACCGATAGCCTTGCCGTTGTTGACAACGTTGTAGTGGGTGAGCATAACGCCCTTGGGGAAGCCTGTTGTACCCGATGTGTACTGCATATTGCAGACGTCGTGCTTGTCGATGGTGCGGCGCACCTTTTCAACCTCGCTGTACGGTACTTCTTTAGCCTTTTCGTTGGCTTCCTCCCATGTATAGCAGCCGTCCATTTCAAAGCCCACGGTGATAACGTTTTTGAGTACGGGAAGTCTCTTGGACTCAAGCTTGCCCTTTTCGCAGGTGTCCAGCTCGGGGCATATCTCGCGGATTATCTCGTTGTAGTGGCTGTCCTTGAGACCGTCTATCATAACAAGAGTGTGGGTATCGGACTGCTTGAGCAGGTATTCCGCCTCGTGGATCTTATAAGCGGTGTTTACGGTAACGAGAACAGCGCCGATTTTGGTCGTTGCCCAGAAGGTGATATACCATGCAGGAACATTCGTCGCCCAGATAGCAACGTGGTCGCCCTTCTTTACGCCCATTGCAAGGAGCGCTCTTGCGAAGTTGTCAACGTCGTCTCTGAACTCGGGGTATGTTCTTGTGTAGTCAAGCTCGGTGTAGCGGAAAGCGTACTGATTGGGGAACTCCTCGCATATTCTGTCGAGAATGTCGGGGAAGGTGTAGTCGAGAAGTCTTTCCTTAGGCCATACGTATTTGCCCGTTTTTGTTTTGTTGTCCTGAAGAGGGTGCTTGTGGCGCACCTTGTAGGGAGCCATGTACTCGGCATACTGGGGGATAACGATACCTGCGTCGCAAAGGTTGTTTGCCCAGCGCTTTACCCATTCAAGGGAAACATAGCCGTTGTAGCCGATATTTTTCAGCGCCTCCAGCATATCTTTAAGTGGCATATCGCCGCTGCCCATAAGCTTGTACTCGACCTTGCCGTCAACGGAAACGCTGTCCTTGATGTGAACGTACTTTATATATTCGCCCAGATTTTCAATGGTTTCCTCGGGCTTTTCGCCGCGGAAGCGGTAGGGGTGGTGCATATCCCAAAGTGCAGCTATCTTGCGGCTGCCGACTCTGTCGAGAACGCTTCTGAGACGCTTTGTGTCGCAGTATACGCCGTTGGTCTCCACCAGCAGGGTAACGTTGTACTCCTCGGCGGTGGGAACAAGCTTTTTCAGCTCCTCAACGATATAGTCGTCGTCGACCTCGTCAACGGGCTGGGGGTCAAGGTCTGCAAGAATTCTGATGTAGGACGAGCCCAACTTGTTTGCAAGCTTAGCGTATTCGATTATTTCCTGTCTGGTTTCTTCGGCTTTGTCCTTGAATTTAAGGCATGAGCCCGAGGAAAGACAGGGAATTTCGATTCGGAGACTTTTCAGCTTTGCGACGGTGCCGGGAAGCTGCGCGTCCGTAAAAGGCTGAGCCTTTACCGAAAAAATATCCGAGCCGAGTCCGCGTATCTCGATGCCGTCGAAGCCGAAGTCCTTTGCCATTGAGTAGATATCCGACCATGCAAAGTGGGGACAGGCAAGGGTTGAAAAGCTGATTTTCATATCTTTTAAGATCCTCTCTGTATTACAAATCTTTACGCTGCCGACAATCGCGGCAAAGTGCGCATATCAATTTACATAATACCATATATTTGCGGTTTCGTCAATATTTGACGGCGGAAATCAAGAAAATTTAAAAAATATGAAAAAATTTTTCCTGCAATAAAGCAAAAAAATGTTGATAAAGCAGGTTTTGTGTGGTATAATAATTTGGGTACTTTGAAACGAAGGCAGAATATGGTATTTTGCCGCCGTATTTTCGGCATATATTAACTTGCCCTTGGGAGGAATATTATGGCTAAAAGAACGGATATCAACAAAATTCTGATAATAGGCTCAGGACCTATTATTATAGGTCAGGCGTGCGAGTTCGACTATTCGGGAACTCAGGCGTGCAAGGCTCTGCGTAAGCTGGGTTACGAGATCGTGCTGGTGAATTCCAACCCCGCAACGATAATGACAGACCCCGAAACTGCGGACGTTACCTACATTGAGCCGCTTAACGTAACAAGACTGGAGCAGATAATCGCAAAAGAGCGTCCGGACGCCATTCTTCCGAATCTCGGCGGTCAGTCGGGTCTGAACCTTTGCTCCGAGCTGTCCCAGAAGGGCATTTTGGATAAATATGGTGTAAAGGTCATCGGCGTTCAGATAGACGCTATTGAGCGCGGCGAGGACCGTATCGAATTCAAGAAATCAATGAACGCTATCGGCATAGAAATGGCAAGAAGCGATGTTGCGTACAGCGTTGACGAGGCTCTTGCAATTGCCGACAAGCTGGGCTATCCCGTTGTTCTCCGTCCTGCATACACAATGGGCGGTGCAGGCGGCGGTCTTGTATACAACAAGGAAGAGCTGAAAACCGTTTGTGCAAGAGGCTTGCAGGCAAGCCTTGTGGGACAGGTATTGGTTGAGGAATCAATTCTCGGCTGGGAAGAACTGGAGCTGGAAATCGTCCGCGACTCCGAGAACAACATGATAACTGTATGCTTCATCGAAAACATCGACCCTATCGGCGTACATACGGGTGACTCGTTCTGCTCTGCGCCTATGCTCACAATTTCCGAGGAGTGCCAGAAGAGACTTCAGGAGCAGGCTTACAGAATTGTTGAGTCCGTTCAGGTTGTGGGCGGCACCAACGTTCAGTTTGCACACGACCCCGTTACCGACCGTGTTGTGGTTATCGAGATAAACCCCAGAACATCGCGTTCCTCCGCACTTGCTTCAAAGGCAACAGGCTTCCCCATCGCGCTGGTTTCCGCTATGCTTGCCTGCGGTCTTACCCTCAAGGATATTCCCTGCGGCAAGTACGGTACGCTTGACAAATACGTTCCCGACGGCGACTATGTTGTTATCAAGTTTGCACGCTGGGCGTTCGAGAAATTCAAGGGCGTCGAGGACAAGCTGGGTACTCAGATGCGCGCAGTGGGCGAGGTAATGAGCATCGGCAAGACCTACAAGGAAGCTTTCCAGAAGGCTATCCGCAGCCTTGAAACAGGCAGATACGGTCTGGGCTATGCCAAGGATTACAACACCAAAACCAAGGAACAGCTTCTCAAGATGCTTATAACACCCTCCAGCGACCGTCACTTTATCATGTACGAGGCGCTTAGAAAGGGTGCGACCGTTGAGGAGATATTCAATATAACAAAGGTAAAGACCTACTTCATTCAGCAGATGAAGGAGCTTGTTGAGGAGGAAGAGGCTCTTGCAGCGTTCAGAGGAGGTATGCCCTCGGACGACAGGCTTATTTCCGCTAAAAAGAACGGCTTCTCGGATAAATACCTCAGCAAGATACTTGACGTATCCGAGGACGAGATACGCAACCGCCGCATCGCTCTCGGCATTGAGGAAGCGTGGGAAGGCGTTCACGTAAGCGGCACGGAAAACAGCGCGTACTACTACTCCACCTACAACGCAGAGGACAAAAACCCTGTCAATACCGACAAGCCTAAGATCATGATTCTCGGCGGCGGTCCAAACCGTATTGGTCAGGGTATCGAGTTCGACTACTGCTGCGTTCATGCGGCGCTTGCACTTAAAAAGTTTGGCTTTGAGACGATTATCGTTAACTGCAACCCCGAAACGGTATCCACCGACTATGATACCTCCGACAAGCTTTATTTCGAGCCTCTTACACTTGAGGACGTTCTCAGCATATACAAGAAGGAAAAGCCGCTAGGCGTTATTGCGCAGTTTGGCGGTCAGACGCCTCTTAATCTTTCCTCCGAGCTTGAAAGAAACGGCGTGAAAATTCTCGGTACGCCTCCTTCCGTTATCGACCTTGCCGAGGACCGCGACCTGTTCCGCGAAATGATGGACAAGCTTGGAATTCCCATGCCCGAGTCGGGTATGGCGACTACCGTTGAGGAAGCACTTGAAATTGCAGGAAAAATCGGTTACCCCGTTATGGTTCGCCCGTCCTACGTTCTCGGCGGACGGGGCATGGAAGTTGTTTACGACGACGAGAGCATGACGGAATACATGGCTGCCGCTGTTGACGTTACTCCCGACAGACCTATCCTTATCGACCGTTTCCTTAACCACGCTCTCGAATGTGAGGCTGACGCTATCAGCGACGGCGAACACGCTTTTGTTCCTGCGGTCATGGAGCATATCGAGCTTGCGGGCGTTCACTCGGGCGACTCCGCCTGCATTATCCCCTCCGTTCATATCAGCGAGGAAAATGTCAAGACTATCAAGGAGTACACCAGAAAAATCGCCGAAGAAATGCACGTCAAGGGTCTTATGAATATGCAGTACGCTATCGAGAACGGCAAGGTTTACGTTCTTGAAGCAAACCCCCGTGCTTCACGTACAGTTCCCCTTGTTTCCAAGGTGTGCAACATAAGAATGGTGCCTATCGCCACCGACATCATCACATCGGAGATAACAGGCAGACCCTCTCCCGTTGCGGCGCTTAAGGACCAGGATATCCCTTATTACGGCGTAAAGGAAGCGGTGTTCCCCTTCAATATGTTCCCCGAGGTTGACCCGATACTCGGACCCGAAATGCGCTCCACAGGCGAGGTGCTGGGACTTTCGTCCTACTATGGCGAGGCATTCTACAAGGCGCAGGAGGCTTCACAGTCCACGCTGCCTCTCAGCGGCACGGTGCTTATCTCGGTAAACAACAAGGACAAGGCTGAAATTGCTGAAATTGCAAAGTATTTTGCCGACGACGGCTTCAAGATCCTTGCTACGGGCAACACCTACGAGGTTATCCGCAAGGCTGGAATTGAAGCTGAAAAGATACAGAAGCTCAGCGAGGGACGTCCGAATATCCTCGATGCTGTCACAAACGGACAGATCGACCTTATCATCAACTCTCCCGCAGGCAAGGACAGCGTAAACGACGACAGCTACCTGCGTAAGGCTGCCATAAAGGGCAAGATACCCTACATGACTACCGTTGCCGCGGCAAGGGCAAGCGCAAAGGGTATCCACTATGTAAAGGAGCATGGTCAGGGCGACGTCAAGTCCCTCCAGCAGCTCCACAGCGAGATAAAGGATAAGGCGTAATATGGTGCTGCAAAGCGGTTGAGTTTTGCAAAAAGCGTGCAGCACAAGCGCGTTACAGAAATAATAAAGCCTGAGGACTTTTGCGGTTCTCAGGCTTTAATTTATACTATTTCCTAATCAAGCTATAGACTTTGTCTATAGCTTGATCCCACCGCTTTGCGGTGGGTGCGGCGAAGCCGCAGGAAAGCCGTTCAATACTAATTTCGTCAAAACCGCAGGTTTTGACTTGCCGCCTTTCAGGCGGCTCTCCTTATAGACAAAGTCTATAAGGAGATTAGGAATTAGTATTATAGCATAGGCTGTTTACAAAAAATGACCCAAAAACTTCTTTCGGGTCATTATCTTTAAGGCAATAATTATGCGGTGTTGCCTATCTTTATATTACTTCCTTTAAAATGAGGTACGCTACCGTTGCAAGTGACTTTGCCTCAACATAGTTCTGGTCGATGATAAAATCTCCCTCTTCAAGCATACGCTTCAGCTCGGATATCCTCTCAAAGCCTGCAAGCGCCTCCTGCATATTGGGTATAACGAAATACGACTTCTGCATGATGTGCCGTATCTCCGTTCTGATACCGTGGGGTATAGGAACTGCCGTTTCGCTTATGGGGAAATCTGCGCTTTCAAGGCTGTCAAGAGCGGTCTCGGTATTGCCAAGCTTTGCAGCAATATCCTCCGCCGCCTGTCTGCCGAAAACAAGTGCTTCAAGCAGCGAGTTTGACGCAAGACGGTTGTTGCCGTGAACGCCCGTGTGGCTGCACTCGCCTACCGCGTAAAGCCCCTCTATGGAGGACATACCCTTGGTGTTTACGTTTATGCCGCCCATAAGGTAGTGCTGACAGGGGTAAATGGGAATCATATCCTTTGTCATGTCAATGCCTTGCTCAAGAAGACGGGAGTATATCATGGGAAAACGATTTTTCAGGAATTCGGGGTCCTTGTGGGTTATGTCAAGATAGAACTCGTCCGAGTCGAGACGTCTGCCCTCGGTAACGATGGAGTGGGATACCACATCTCTCGGAGCAAGCTCCAGACGCTCGTCATAGTTCTGCATAAACCTCTCGCCGTTGCAGTTTCTAAGGTATGCGCCCTCGCCGCGGACAGCCTCGGAAATAAGGAAGCACTCACGGGTATGCTTGTTGTTGAAAGCGGTGGGGTGGAACTGAACAAGGGAAAGATTTTTGATGTTTGCACCCATTTCATATGCAAGGGTAATGCCGTCGCCTGTTGCGATGGCGGAATTTGTGGTATAGTCGTAAACACGTCCGATACCGCCCGTTGCCATAATAAAGCAGCGGCAGTTGTATGTATCATGTGCGCCGTCCTTGGAAATATCCGCGGAAAAGCCCGTTGCGGTCTTTTTCAGCCTGCAAAGCAGGGCGTTTTCCATAATATCCACGTTGGGGAGCTTTTTAACGGCTTCGAGAATTTTCAGAGTTATCTCGTAGCCCGTAGCGTCCTTGTTGTGGAAGATCCTGCGGCGCGAGTGACCGCCCTCAAGGGTGCGGTGGTATTCGCCGTTTTCGTCCTTGTCGAAATCCACGCCAAGGTCGATGATAGTCTGAATTTCGTGAGCAGCTTCGTTAACGAGAATTTTCAGCGAATCGGGGTTATTTTTGAAGCCGCCTGCGATAAGGGTGTCGTTGGTGTGAAGCTGGGTGCTGTCGTCAACGGGCTTGTAGACCGCGGCGATACCGCCCTGAGCGAGAGCGGAGTTACAGAGCATAAGCTCGCGCTTTGTGATGATAAGCACCTTTAAGCTGCTTGGCAGGTTTATAGCGGAATAAAGACCGCCTGCGCCTGTACCTGCGATAATTACGTCATAATTTTTTTGCATATGGCATTACTTCCTTTATACGGAAAATATAATTTTATGTTAAATCGTAATAAATTATAACACATAATTGTTAATAAATCAAGGTTTGGCTGTATTTATAGTATTATGATTAATACTAATCTTTAACCAACCTGTAGACAAATCCGTCAGCTATAACGCATCCACTCGTCGTCAAGCTCCCTTGCTAGGCGACAGCCCGCATGCGGTAGCTTTCCTAGATTGGCTGCGTTCTATCTGCCGCCTTTGTCTATAGAACGGTCAAAGATTAGTATAAAAACCCCCGATTTTTAGGTGTAAAAGAAAAAATCGGCGGAACGTTTAGTGCCGTTCCGCCAAAATCAAATAAAACAAGGAGTCTCGGAAGTTTATTGTCTGCATCAATAAACCGAGTATCAAAGGGACAGATCCCTTATGAAAGCAAAGTTAAATTTTCGGGAGAGCTATCTCAAAGCCCTGCTCTCTAAAGCTGTCGATTACCTGCGGCAGTATCTCCGCATTTGTTGCGGAAACGCTGTGCAGCAGATATATTCCGCCGCCGTGCGCCGCACCTGAAACACGTTCAAATGCTGCGGTTTTTTCGGGCTGGTTGTTTACGTCCCAGTCGGCATATGCAAAGCTCCAAAGCAGGGTCTTATACCCCAGACTTTGGCAGACCGCCATTGACTGCTCCGAATATTCACCGCAGGGAGGACGGAAATAGGTCATTTCATACCCGTATTTTTCCTTAACAAGGTCATGCAGGGTCATGATCTCCTTTTTCGCCTCATCGGGTGAAAGCTTTGGAAGAGAAGCGTGCTTCATGCCGTGGTTGCCGATAATGTGTCCCTCGTCGATCATGCGCTTTACAAGCTCTTCATTGCGCTCTGCATAGTCGCCCGTCAGAAAGAAGACCGCCTTGGCGTTCTTTTCCTTCAAGGTATCCAAAATCGGCGCAGTATAGCCGTTTTCGTACCCTTGGTCAAAGGTAAGGTATATCTCCTTATCCGAGTCAAGCATTGCGTAGCAATCGTAACAGCCGTATTGGTCGTTGAAAAGCGCAGCTCCCGTGGGGCGGTTGTTTTCGTCCACCTCAAGTCCCTGACCGTAGCCGTGGGAAGTTCTGTCAAGAGTTGATATTTCCGCATTTGCAGCGACAGTCGCCGCCGACATATACAGCGCAAGCACCATAGAAACAAGTGATCTTATCATACTTATGACCATATCCCCAAATGGGAATATGCACTCCTTTCGCCGTTTTGTGGTCTTTGCAAAAAATTCATTGTCCGAGAGGAAAAACTTTCAATTTGAAAAATACTCTTCAAACCCTTTCCTCAGCAATTATTTTTCGCAGGAGCGTATCATTTATCACAAGTATATTTTAGCACATTTCAAACGGAAATGAAACTACATATTGGTTACAATTTAATATCAATTTTGCTTTTTTGTACAAAAAATGCGTTATGAATTTGTAACCGTTCATAACGCACAATAATTATTCACCCAGATAAGACTTGACAAGCACCTGTAAAAGCTCGTCGCGGTCGATATGCCGAATAAGGCTTCTGGCGTTATTATACGTGGTTATGTACGTCGGGTCCTCGGAAAGAATATATCCCACAATCTGGTTAATTGGGTTATAGCCCTTTTCCCGGAGTGCGTCATAAATAGTTATGAGATTTTTTCTGAGTTCAACTTCTTTATCTTCGCAGACAGAGAAAGTCATAGTCTGGTCGTTGTTCATTTATAACACTCCTTTACATAAATTATATTTAGACTGCATACATATTATAACTCATATCATCAATAAATACAAGTGTTTTTTGTGATTTTTTTGAAACTGCAAAAAAGTTCCTGCCAATAATTGTGCAAAGCCTACAAATTTACTCGGAAAGTTTTTTCAATTCATTCGCAACTCTTGCAAAGTCCTCAAGCTGCACCTGTTCGGGACGGACACTTTCGGGAAGTCCTGCTGCCCTTATTGCTTCGGCGACCTCGCTTTTGGGTATGCCCATTGCCGAGGAGAGACTGTTGCACATATTTTTCCTCCGCTGGGAAAATGCGCCCCTTACCACGCGGAAATAGAACTGCTCGTCCTCTGTTTTCACGGCAGGCTCTTTCTTTACGTCAAGGCGTATCACGCAGGAATCCACATTCGGCGCAGGCATGAAGCTTCCCCTTGACACATTGAAAAGCAGCTTCGGCTCGGCATAGTACCTCACTGCCGCCGTTACCGCACCTGTATCGCGTGTACCCATCTCGGCGCAAAGTCGCTTTCCTGCTTCCTTCTGCACCATGACCGTCACCGATTCAATGGGCAGGCGGCTTTCAAGCAGCATCATGATGATAGGCGAGGTGATATAGTAGGGCAAATTGGCGCATACCGCAACTTTCAGCCCCGAAAAATGCTCCTTGATTATGGCGTTCAGGTCGGCTTTCATAACGTCCTCGTTAATGACCGTCACGTTGTCATGCTCCGCAAGAGTCTCCTCCAAAATGGGGATAAGCCTGCTGTCTATCTCCACGGCGACCACCTTGTCCGCCCGCTTTGCAAGCTCATGGGTAAGCACCCCCACGCCCGTGCCAATCTCAAGCACGCCCCAGCCCTCGGCGGCGTTGCCCATTTCGGCAATTCTGGGGCATACCGAGGGATTGATAAGAAAGTTCTGACCCAGCGCCTTGCTGAACGAAAAGCCGTGCCGCTCAAAGATGTCCTTTATGACATTGATGTTTGTTAAATTTTCCATGTTATTTTTCCAAGTCCTCCAGCCAAAGTCTTACGCAGGCGTCGGAGGGCATTCTCCAGTCTCCACGGGGCGAGAGGGTAACTGTACCCACCTTGGGACCATCGGGCAGACATGAGCGCTTGAACTGCTGTGAGAAGAAGCGGCGCAGGAAAACCGTCAGCCATTTCTTTATGGTATCCTTGCTGTAAGTGCCCTCAAAGGACTGCTCCGCGATACGCAGTATCTTTTTCGGCGGATATCCGCAGCGCACAAGGTAGTACAGGAAATAGTCGTGCAGCTCGTAGGGACCTACAATATCCTCGGTCTTTTGGGAAATCTCTCCGTCCGACGGCGGCAGAAGCTCGGGGGAAACGGGGGTCGCAAGTACGTCGTTCAGAACCTCTGCAAGCTTAGCGTTTTCGGTATTTGCGCTCTCGTATGCAACGAGGTGGCGTAC
Source organism: Oscillospiraceae bacterium (assembly GCA_017847885.1). Classification (GTDB taxonomy): domain Bacteria; phylum Bacillota; class Clostridia; order Oscillospirales; family Ruminococcaceae; genus RGIG8773. The sequence continues at coordinate 104,187 of JAGAUA010000044.1, read as the reverse complement.
CAGCGTTTTCGGTACGGAAGCATTCACGCCGTACATCGACATATGGTCGCCGTTGTAGGTCGCCCAGCCGAGAGCAAGCTCGGAAAGGTCGCCCGTGCCGATAACGATGCCGCCAAGCTTGTTGGCAATGTCCATAAGCACCTGGGTGCGCTCGCGTGCCTGACCGTTCTCAAAGGTAACGTCGAGAACGGCTTCGTCCTGACCGATATCCTCAAAATGGCGGCGGACGGCGGCAGTTATGTCCACCTCTTTAAGGGTCACGCCGTAAGCCTCGGCAAGGTAGTATGCGTTGCTCTTGGTGCGCTTGGTAGTGCCGAAACAAGGCATTGTCACGGCGGTTATACCCTTGCGGTCGAGGGCAAGCATATCAAATGCGTGAACGGTAACTATCAGCGCGAGAGTACTGTCCAGACCGCCAGAAAGCCCGATTACCGCAGTTTTGCAGCCGATATGCCGCAGACGTGTGGCAAGCCCCGTTGCCTGCATGGTGAGTATCTCCTCGCAGCGGATGTTAAGGTCGGTCTTGTTTGTGGGAACAAAGGGCATAGGCTCAAAGCGGCGCTTCAAATCAAGATTTTTAGGCATGATAGAGAACTCTGCTTCGCCAAAAGAGTTTTCGCTGCCGACTTTTTTGCGGCAGGGGAAGGTGTTCATCTTTCCGCGCTCGCCCACAAGACGGTGCAGGTCTATCTCGCCGTAGGTTATGCCCGTGGTGAACTTCCTGCTCTCGCCGATGACCGTGCCGTTTTCGCAGATAAGGTTGTGTCCGCAGAAAACAAGGTCTTGGGTGGACTCGCCCATGCCTGCGTCAGCGTAAATATAGCCGCAGACAAGCCGTGCCGACTGGGATTTCACAAGCTGTACGCGGTAGTCGCCCTTGCCGATGACCTCGTCGGAGGCAGAGGGGTTGCAGATGAGAGTTGCACCCGAAATCGCAAGCTTTGCCGAGGGCGGCTCGGGCACCCACAGATCCTCGCAGACCTCAATACCCACAACAAGCTCGGGAATTTCTTTGCACTCAAAGATGATATCCCCGAACAGTGTATATAAACCGTCTGCAATTTCTGCTTTTTGGGAAAGCTCCCCGCCGTTTTGCCAAGGGGTAAAGTGCCGCGCCTCGTAAAATTCCGAGTAGGCAGGGATATTCTTTTTCGGCACAAGACCGATGATCTCGCCTTTATTGAGGGCAGCAGCGCAGTTGTAAAGCTTGCCGTGCATCTCAAATGGCAGCCCTACCACGATAAGTGCATTGCATTTCGCGGTTTCTGCCGCAATTTTTATAAGAGCGGTTTTTGCGCCGTCCAGCAGTACCTTCTGCAAAAACAGGTCGCCGCAGGTGTACCCCGTAATGCAAAGCTCGGGAAATACGATAACGGAAGCGCCGCCTTTGCAGGCTTCCTTTGCAAGTCTGATTATCTCGTCTGCGTTGTGATCGCAGTCCGCGACCTTTATATCGGGAGTTGCCGCGGCAACTCTGAGAAATCCGTCTTTCATTTCAATCAGCCTTTCGGGTTAAAATTATACATTTATTATATCTCATATTGTCGGTTTTAGCAACATTTCGGCAAGAAAATTTTGCATAGTCTTAAACAAATACCGCGCACCAAGGTTTATTGCCCCAATGCGCGTTGTATCCGCTGCTTAAAGTTCCAGCGAGGTGAAGGAGTCGCTTATCTTCTTTTCAACCGCTTCCTTGCCGTATCTGTCTACAGCAAGCTTATCCTTCGGACCGTGTGTAAGGCACGCCGCTCCGCCGATACAGCCGTCGACGCACGCCATACCCTCAATGAAGTTTTCGTTTCCGATACCCTTCTGAGCCTTGAGAAGCGCGGTCTTGCAGTTGTCGATACCGTCGCATACCGCAGGAGTCAGCTTGAATACCTCTTCGGGTATCTGCATTTCTTTCAGCGACTCGGCAATAGCGTCCGCAACGCCGCCGCTTCGTGCGAAAATTCTTCCGAAATAGGAAGCGTTGTCGAGAAGTTCTTCCTCCAACGTGTCAAGCTGTATGCCCCTTGCATCGAAAAGCGCCTGCAATTCCTCAAAGGTGATAACGTTGTCAACGAAATCCTTTACGCCCTCTTTTTGTATTTCGGCTTTTTTTGCGGTGCATGGACCTATGAACACTATCTTGCTTGAAGGCTCACGAAGCTTGATATGCTTTGCAATTTCAGCCATAGGCGAGAGGTTGCCCGAGATTTTGTCTTTCATTGCAGGGAACTGAGTTTCCACATATCTTACAAACGCGGGGCAGCAGGAGCTTACCAAAAAGCCCTTTTCAACAAGCTCCGAGGCTTCCTTGTAGGCAACCATATCAGCGCCCAGAGCAGCTTCCTTGACGCACTTGAAGCCAAGCACTTTAAGTCCCGTAACGACCTTGCCCAGCGGCACCGCGAACTGTCCCGAAATAGAGGGCGCGACTACCGCGTATACGTTATATTTGGTGTTGTTTTCGGATTTTCTCAGTATGTCTATCGTATCGAGTATGTAGGACTTGTCGCTTATTGCTCCGAAGGGGCATTGATACACGCAGGCACCACAGCCGATACACTTCTCATCGTCTATCTTTGCGCAGCGGTTTTCGTCAATGGAAATAGCCTTCGGTTTGCAGGAACGCACGCAGGGACGCTCGTTCTTTACTATTGCCGAATAGGGGCACGCCGCAAGACATCTTCCGCACTCAACGCACTTGGTCTTGTCGATGACCGCCTTATGCTCAACGATTTTTATTGCGTCCTTGGGACAAGCGTTCATGCAGCGGTGTGCAATACAGCCTCTGCACGCCTGAGAGACCTGTATTCCGTCAACAAGGCACTCGTCGCAGGCGATTGGCAGAACCTCGATAACGTTGTTTGTCTTGCCCTGATTCATGGCGAATTTCACCTGTTCGTTTACGATAGCCCTTTCCTTGTATATGCAGCAGCGCATTGTGGGAAGCGGACCGGGAACGATTATGCCTGAAATATCAAGCAGACCCTCCTCAAGCCTGTCCTCGTAGGCAAGCCTTGCGACCTCGCGCAAAACCTTGTATTTAAGCTCCTGAACACTGGTATCGAACATCATATTGAAGCACCCCTTTATTTAACGATAATTTCTTTGTAAAGTCTGTCCGCGTCGGATTTTTCGGCAAGCAGAGCGGAAAACGCACTTGCGCTTCCTGCCGCAGTACCCGTTTTAAGCGCCTCGGCATAGCTTCCCGTGCCGCACCAGCCCGTAAGAAAGCCTGCCACCATGGAGTCGCCTGCGCCCACGGAATTGACCGCCGTACCCTTTGGCGCGTCGCAGGAGTATACCTTTCCGTCCTCGGCTGCAAGTACAGCGCCGTACTCCGCCATTGAGACAAGAACGTTCCGCGCCCCCTTTTTGCGAAGCTCTTCCGCATAATAAGCAGCCTTTTCCTTGTCGCCCGTAAGGTCAACACCGAAAATTTCCCCCAGCTCAATGTGATTGGGCTTGATAAGAAACGGTTTAAGGTCAAGCACATTCAGCAGAAGCTTGTTTACCGCGTCAACCACAAAGCTTACCCCTCTGCCGTCCAGCCGCATCATAATATCGCGGTAAACCGTGTCGGGCAGGGAAGAGGGGATACTTCCTGCAAGCACAAGAAAATCTCCGCTTTTCAGCTTGTCAAGCTTGTCAAAAAGCTTTTGCAGACACTCATTGGGGATATCGGGACCAAGACCGTTTATCTCGGTCTCGCAGTCGGATTTCAGCTTTACGTTTATCCTTGAAGTGCCCGTGGGAAGCTCGATAAAATCGCATTTGCAGCCCTGCGCCTCAGTCATGCGGCGTATTTCCGCCCCCGTAAAGCCTGCGATAAAGCCGAGTACAACGCTTTCAACGCCGAAGTTATTCAGCACCGCGGAAACGTTGATGCCCTTGCCGCCGGGGAGCAGCTGCTCCGAGACAGCGCGGTTTGTTCCGCCCTTTTCAAGGCTTTTGACCCTTACCGCATAATCCAGCGCAGGATTGAATGTAACCGTATAAATCATATGTAAAAATGCTCCAACGGAGCAAACTCCTTTCCAAACAGATATATAAATTATACAACCTTTTGCGGAATTTTGCAAGTCATTTTCGGTTGACAATCATAATTTTACGGTTTATAATATTTGTAGGATTGTAGGAATTTGAAAGGAATAAAGCAAATGAAGCTTAAAACCATAATGATACTTTCCGCGGCGGCGGTCATGCTTACGGGCTGCGGAAAAGAAAAAGAAGCCGCCGTTACCGAGGCCGTGACCTCGGAAACAGCGACCGAAACTACCTTTAACCAATATGCCGCAGTACGCAGCTTTGCGGCGCAGGAACTGCTTGACAGCGTTTTTTACTATGGGGAATACCGACCTATGCCATATATTCCCGATGAAAGCTTGAAAATTTCCGACGGTGTGATGACTTTTCCCGACGGTACGTGGTTGTACGCCGTAACGGACGAGGAGGGGAAAATCGTTTCGATAAAGCTTGAACGGGGTGCGGCTCCAACGGATTTTTCCGTGTTCGGCGTGGATTTTAACTCCTTTCCAAACGACGTTTACGACAAGCTTGGCATACCCGAAAACGCTTACGGCAATGAGGATACACAGCTTACTCTGACCTTTACGGGCGGCGGAATTTCCGAGCTTACCTTTGTTTTCACCGAGCGCGTTCTAACCGAGGTCAGTATCAGGGTTTAGAAACAGCCTCGTCCCTTGTAATTTCTTCGCCGAGAATAATTTTTATATCAAGCCTGTCACCGCCGCGGCAGACAGTCAGCAGCATTGCATCACCCGAAGCAAAGCCGTCCTTGACCGCGTTCAGCTCCGTCATGGTTTTGATTTCCTGTCCCTCGGCGGCAACAATTATATCTCCCACCTTAATTCCGCCTGTATCCGCAGCGGAATTTTTTTCTATGAAGCGGACGTATACCCCTTGTGGCAGGTCGTAGTATTTCGCAGTTTTTTCCGTAATATCCTCGCCGCTTATACCTATGCGCGGTCTGCCTGTGACGTAGCCGTTTTCGATAAGGTCGTCGATGATAGGCTTTGCGGAGGTTATTGGTATTGCAAAGCCAAGTCCCTCGGCGTAGTCGGAAATTATCTTGCTGGAATTTATACCCACGACCTGACCGCAGCTGTTCAGCAGAGGTCCGCCGCTGTTGCCGGGATTTATCGCAGCGTCGGTCTGGATAAGGGTCATGCGGTATTCGTCGATGGTTATGGTGCGGTTAAGGGCGCTGATTATTCCGCAGGTCGTTGAGCCGTAAAGTTCAAAGCCCAAGGGGTTGCCTATCGCGACTGCAAGCTCGCCCTCGGAAAGCTTTGTGCTGTCACCGAATTCTGCCGCGGAAAGGCTGATTTCGTCCGCGTTTATCTTTACCACAGCAAGGTCGGTGCGGCTGTCCGTTCCCACGATTTGGGCAGGGTACTCGCTTTTGTCCGAAAGCACTACCGTGACCTCGTCAGCGCGGACGTGAGTGCCTGCTGCTGAGTTCTGTACAACATGGGCATTGGTGACGATATAACCGTCCTCGGACAGAATAATTCCCGTTCCCGTGCCCACGGAGGTCTCCCCGAAGCGTGAGGATATTCCCACCACTGAGGGCTTTGCTTTTTTCACTATCTCGGGCACGGAGATAGCCTTGGATACCTCCGACAGCTTGATAACGCTTGTGTAGCTTTGGCTGCTTGCGCTGTAAACATCGCTTTTCGAAGCGGTGTAAAGGCTGACAGCGGTAATTATGACCGCAGCCGAATATACCCCGAACAGGGCAAAAGATAATGCTCCGCAGCGCCTTCTGCCGTCGGAAAGCGTTTCTGCGGAGCGTGTTTTTCTGTAATTTTTCATTGCATTTACTCCTTTAGGAGAGCCTCCTATGGCACTTTGTATGCCAAAGCTTGCGGCTCGGTAACATAAAATTTCCTGTAACGGAATTACGATAAAAGGAAAATTCCGTTTTTATTTTACCCGTAAATGCGTGAAAAATTTATCGTTTTTAGGTGCCTCTTTTTATTTTTGAAGGAAGCTCCGTGAGCAGCGGCACGGCAAGTCCCACAAGCAGCAGGATAATGCCCACAATGCCTTGAGCGTTAAAACGGAATTCGGGGGGATAAATGTGGGGTATCGAGCCGATGATAAGTCCCATGATAAGGCAGTAAGTGCCCTGACGAAACTTCTTTATTACTGTGCTGATGATTTTTGCCGCTGCGAAAACGCCGACAACAGCGCCTATACCGAAGCTGATGAGTACCGCAATGTCAAGTCCGGCAACCGCGGAGATGATAGAGTCGTAAACGCCGAAAACCTTCATTATCATCGAGCCGCTTACGCCGGGGATTATCATTGCAACTGCGGCAACAAATCCCATAATTGCGTAAATTGAAATATCCTTAAGAGTGAGCGAAGCGTTTCCCGAAAAAGGACTGCTGCCCATGCCCGTGAAAAGAAGCGCTATCATAAAAGCAACGCCTGCAAAAAACGGGATAAGGTTTACGGGACGGATACGGCTTTGCTCCTTTTTGCACTCGCGCAGGACGATAGGCAGGCTTCCCACGATAAGACCCATGAAGAAAAGCTGGGTCGGCACGTTGTACGTCTCAAAAAGGTAGTCCAGCGCAACCGCCGTAAGGAAAATACCGATTGCCATTCCCAGCCCCACAGGGATAAGAAAGGGCATATTTTTGATAAGCTTTTTGATGTTGGGGGTAACAGCTTCAAGCAGTCTGTCGAAAATTTTTGTCACGACTGCGATAGTGCCGCCGCTTACGCCGGGTATCGCATTTCCGATGCCGATGGCAATGCCTTTCAGCACAAGAAAAAAGGTGTCCTTGAATTTAACGAAAACGTTCATTGCAAACATATCCTCTCAAACAGTATGAGGATATTATTGCACATTTTTCCGAAAATTTCAAGCAATTTTTGTAATTGTATACGTTTTGTAACAAAAGCTTTACAATAAAAAAGGAAGCTGCCGACCTGACAGCTTCCTTATGTTCTTTATGTAATGGCAGAATGTTCTGGCGGTCTCACTCCAATCCTTCAGATTTTAAGCTTACTCAGAAACATTTTCATAGACACCACTTCTTTCAAATATTCAGCGGGATCTCTTGCTTATGCCATTGGACTCACTCCCTAAAATTCATATTCCCTGCGAGATAATATGTAAATCATATAACGTTCATCTCCTGCGGAATTATTTTGACTCCGAAATGGAACTTATGCCATTGGACTCACTCCTGTTACTCAGATTTTTCGGGAAAAAGTCATTTTGATTACCATAATAATCACACCGATCAATGTATTCCGAACTGTGTTCGGTAAAAATCCGTTTTATCGGCTTAGCCGCTAACCTGTCCTGTCGGACTCACATCCTTTCGGGTTTATGAAATATTCAAATCGTGATAAGCATACTCAAAAATCCTCATATGCGTCACCTCATTTAAATTTTATTTCATTCGTTCAAAAAGCTGACTGGTTAGGTGGTCTCACTCCCATCATGCTACATGAGCTTAATTATGATACCTTTCATAAATCTTACTGTCATAAGACATCACTTCTTTCATAAAGCTTATTCTCAGACGTTAACGCCACATATCAATCACCTTATTTTCAAAGTATTGAGTTCGGAAGCGTTCTTTTTAACCCATTGGTCTCACCTTTTTTATCAGATTTGACGCAGCTTTTTATGTAAAACCCTTTAGGGTACTGCACCTCGACAATCCGCATTATTCAGTGATAATCGGTCTTTGGGGTATAAAAATACCACATAGCTCAGCATCCGATTTGCTAAGTCATGCGGCTCGTTTTTACACTTTAAGTATATATATCGGCTAATCGCCCAATTTGGAGTGAGGTCTTAAAAAAGCCTGCATTTATACTCCCTTAAGTACATCTTAAAGTATCGCTGCAAACGAGTCGCTGCGGACTGTCTGTGAAAGCTGTTCTGTTACATTCTCCATCGGACTCGCCAACCTTTCCGGATAAATTCTGAATTCCCGTCCCCTCAAAAGTCTTGCTTCGATTTGCTGCACCGTATGACCGTTTCGGAGCATCCTCGGGTTCAGTTTCCTGTGAAAGAGGAACCTTTGCGCTTTGCTTATCGGTTTTCTCTTTCCTTGAGTATAATATACCACACCTTTTATACAAAGTCAATAGTTTTCCACATGAAATACTCCACATTTATTGTGCATAATTTTTGTTTATTTTTCATCTTGACAAACATTAGCAAAAGTTGTACAATTAAATAGTTGGGTGTTCGGCGGTCAAGCACTCCTGCCCCTGACGTATTTTTATTTAGGAGGTTTTCATTATGGCTGAAAAATTTGACGATATGGAAATGGCTGCTGACCTTTACACACTTGTGGACGAGGACGGCGTTGAGCAGACCTTTGAAATGATCGACGTTATGGATGTCGGTGACGACCGTTATTATGCGCTTGTTCCTTACTATGACGACCCTACCAAGGAGCTTGAGGCTGATACCGAGCTGGTCGTTCTGAAGTCCGAGTTTGATGAAAACAACGACGAGACGCTGGTTTCCATTGACGATGACGCTGAGTACGAAAAGATCGGAAATATGTTCCTTGAACGTCTCAATGACCTTTACGAGGGCGAATAATTAAAATAGTTGTGAGGGATACCGCTGCGGTATCCCTTATTTTTTTGGAAAAATATAATTTACCTATTGACAAGAGAGGAAAAACGTGCTATTATAATACCAACCTACTCGATAGATATGTTAAATAAAAAAATGAAAAGGAGATCATTGCTATGTCGAAAATCAATACATCAGCCGACCTGCTTATCGGCGGAACACCGCTTCTGGAACTCACTCACGTTGAAAAAAGCCTCGGACTGAAGGCAAAGGTCATTGCAAAGCTTGAATATCTTAACCCCGCAGGCTCGGTAAAGGACAGAATTGCCAAGGCTATGATCGACGATGCCGAAGCAAGCGGAAAGCTTAAAGAAGGCTCAGTAATCATCGAGCCTACCTCGGGCAACACAGGTATTGGTCTTGCTGCCGTGGCTGCGGCAAGGGGATACAGAATTATAATTGTAATGCCCGAGACCATGTCCGTTGAGCGCAGACAGCTTATGAAGGCATACGGCGCGGAGCTTGTACTTACAGACGGCTCAAAGGGTATGAAGGGTGCAATCGCGAAAGCCGAAGAGCTTGCAAAGGAGATCCCCGGCGGATTTATCCCCTCACAGTTTACGAACCCTGCAAACCCCAAGGCGCACTTTGACACCACGGGTCCCGAAATTTACAATGATACCGACGGCAAGGTGGACATTTTTGTTGCAGGCGTCGGCACGGGTGGCACGCTGACAGGCGTGGGCGAGTACCTCAAATCGAAAAATCCGAACGTGAAGATAGTTGCAGTCGAGCCTGCGTCATCGCCTGTACTTTCAAAGGGCGAGGCAGGTCCACACAAAATCCAGGGTATCGGTGCAGGCTTTGTTCCCGAGGTGCTGAATACCAAGATTTACGACGAGGTCATTGCCGTTGAAAACGAGGACGCTTTCAGCACGGGCAAGCTTATCGGCAGAAGCGAGGGCGTGCTTGTGGGTATATCCTCGGGCGCGGCTGCATGGGCGGCTATCGAGCTTGCAAAACGTCCCGAAAACGAGGGTAAAAACATTGTTGTTCTGCTGCCCGATACAGGCGACAGATACCTTTCCACACCGCTTTTCGAGGATTGATCTTTTGCCGCTGCCTGTTTGGCGGCGGCAGTTTTTATGTATACAAATGAGATGTTAAACATTTTTTTGAGGTGTACGATATGATGATTTCAACAAGAGGAAGATATGCGCTTCGTGTTATGATAGACCTTTCGGAGCATGATACAGGCGGCTATATACCTATGAAAGACGTTGCGGAAAGACAGGGGCTTTCCCTTAAATATCTTGAAAGGATACTGCCCGTGCTTACCAAAAACAAGCTTATAGCAGGTGTTCACGGCAAGGGCGGAGGATACCGCCTTATCAGAGCGCCCGAGGAATATACCGTAGGGGAGATACTGCGGCTGACCGAGGGAAATCTTGCGCCTGTGGCGTGCCTTGAAAGCAATGCAGAGCCGTGCAAGCGTGCTTCCGAGTGCCGAACGCTTAAAATGTGGACGGACTTTTTTAAGATGACAAACGAATATTTTGACAGCATTTCGGTTGCCGACCTTGTGAATACGGAGACCGACAACAACTATGTAATATGATATAGAATAAAAAAGGAATGTGTGTGAATGAAAAAGGTAATAACAACACTTTTGCTTGCGGCTTTGATGCTTACCGCCTGCGCAAAGCCCGATACGGAAAATACAGCGGCGTACACCTTTACCGACTCCCTGGGACGGGAGGTCAAGGTGTCTTCCCATGAAAAGACCGTCATAACCTCGGGAAGCCTTGCGGAGATATGGCAGCTTGCGGGGGGAGAAATTTACGGCGTAACAAGCGACGCTTTCGACGGGCATACCCTTACGCTGCCCGAGGACGTGAAAAGCTTCGGCGATGTGAAAAATCCTTCTGCGGAAAGCATAATCGCCGACGGCGTGGATTTTGTGATAATGTCGGGGGGAATTGCAGGTCAGGTAAAGCTTGATGAGCAGCTTTCCTCGGCAGGTGTGACCGCGGCGTACTTTGATGTGGAGGATTTCGACGATTACCTTGCCGCGCTGAAAATTTGCACGGATATCACGGGGCGCGGAGATTTGTATGCGCAAAACGGCGAGGCTGTACGTGAGCAGGTGGACGCTGCGGTAAAAAAATCGGAGGGACATGAGACGCCGAATATTCTGCTTTTGAGAGCGTATTCAACGGGTGTAAAGGCAAAGGGCAGCGACAATATGACGGGAAAAATGCTTGCAGACCTTGGCTGCGTAAACATTGCCGACAGCGAAACGTCCCTTCTCGAGGATTTGAGCCTTGAAGCAATAGTAAGAGCCGACCCCGATTTCGTGTTCGTTACCACAATGGGCGAGGACGAAGCTGCTGCCGTGGCGCAGTATGAAAGCACTCTTGCTTCAAATCCTGCGTGGCAGGAGCTGACCGCGGTGAAAAACGGCAGAGTGCATATCCTGCAAAAGGATTTGTACCACTACAAGCCCAACGCGCGCTGGGGCGAGGCGTATGAGATACTTGAGGAAATTCTCTATGAAAACGAATAAAGCCGCTGTGTTTGGGCTGTGCTTCGTGGTGCTGATAATTTCGGCGGTTTTCGGAGTATGCTCGGGTGCGGTGTGGATATCCCCCTTTAAGCTTGCGGCGGACGCGTTTGACGGCATAGCGTCCCCCGACGAGCGCATCATCATGTACATACGGCTGCCGAGGGTGCTTGGGGCAATGCTTTCGGGAGCGGCGCTTGCGGTCTCGGGAGCGGTGATACAGTCCGTTCTGGCAAACCCTCTTGCCGCCCCGAATATTATCGGTGTAAACGCAGGAGCAGGCTTGCTTACGGTGCTTTGCGCCGCGTTTTTTCCCGGAGCGGTGAAGCTTCTTCCGACAGCAGCATTTTTAGGCGCATTCGGCGCGGTGATGCTTGTGTACGGGATAGCGAAAAAAACTGGCGCGTCACGCATGACACTTGTGCTTGCAGGTATCGGCGTGTCGAGCCTTCTCAACGCGGTCATCGACACGGTGACGACCCTTTGCCCCGATGTTCTTGCAGGGATATCCTCCTTTAAGTCGGGGGGATTTTCGGGAGTAACGGTGAAGTCGCTTTTTCCTGCATGGCTCTTTATTGCTGTCGGTATAGCGGCGGCGGTAATGTTAAGCCATGACCTTGACGTCCTTGCTTTGGGGGACAACACCGCCCGAAGCCTTGGCATGAACGCAGGTGCCGTCCGCTTTATTTTTCTTGTTATCGCCGCTTTGCTGGCAGGCGCGTCGGTCAGCTTTTCGGGACTTATCGGCTTTGTGGGACTTATCGTGCCCCACATGGCGAGGAAGATAACGGGTACTTCCGAAAACACGGCTGTGCTGCCCGTTTGCGCGTTGCTTGGCGGAGCATTTTTATGCCTGTGCGATACGCTGGCAAGAACGGTTTTTGCGCCTTACGAGCTGCCCACGGGAATAGTGGTATCCTATATCGGAGTACCGTTCTTCATATGGCTGCTGATACGGAAAAAAGGGGGCAGACACGGTGCTTGAACTGAAAAATGTCAGCGGCGGCTACGGAAAGCGCCTTGTAATTTCCGACGTAAGCGCGGAGCTTCCAAAGGGCGGAATCACCTCGGTGATAGGTGCAAACGGCTGCGGAAAAAGCACGCTGCTCATGCTTTGCGCAGGACTTCTGCCGATGTCGTCGGGAGAAATACTGCTTAACGGCAAGGATATGTCGGCTATGCCCCGAAACGAGCTTGCACGGCGGATATCCTACCTTGGGCAGATAAAATCCGCAGGCAGCATATCGGTGCGCGCTCTCGTATCCCATGGACGCTTTCCTTATCTGGGATATCCGCGCAGATACACCGCGGAGGACAGAGAAAAAATTGACGAGGCAATGGAGCTTGCAAGGGTTACGGATATTGCCGAAGAAATAGTGGGGGAGCTGTCGGGCGGTCAGCAGCAGAGGGCGTACATCGCCATGACCTTGGCGCAGGATACGGAGATACTGCTTATGGACGAGCCGCTCACATTCCTTGATATTTCCCACCAGCTTGAGCTTATGGAGCTTATACGTAAGCTTAGCGGCATGGGCAAGACCATAGTGACGGTAATGCACGACCTTAACCTTGCCCTTACATATTCGGACAAGGTCGCCGTTATGGAAAAGGGCAGGCTTGCCGCTTTTGATACGCCCCGGAATATTGCCTGCACGGACGCGCTTGCTTCCGCGCTGGGAGTAAAGGCGGCGTACAGCGAAGAAGCAAAGCAGTACTTCTTTCAGCGCTGTCTGCAACGCGCAGAGGAATAATACAGAAAAAGTCACCTTTGACGTAAAATCGAAGGTGACTTTTTATCTATATGTCGAAAAACAATAAAGTTAACGGGACGGGAGACCCGTCCCCTGCAACGAGATAGCATTTTTAGCCATTTGTAGGGGTGGATAATATCCGCCCGATATTGAAAAATTACTTTTTTGCATTATTTCTCAAACTGGCTTTCGTGACGTTTGAAGAAGTCCACGCGGGGCTCAAGGAACTTTATCTCGTGGTCGGTTTCGCCCTTGAGAATGTTTTCCGAAAGCGGCTCGAAGATGTTATCCCAATTCCACATGGAGTCGTCAAGCTTCATGTATTCCCGAACCATTTCCGTACCCTCGGGAGCAATGGGGTGCAGCAGAACAGCAGCTGTCTTTATCATGTGGAACACGTTTGTCATCCACTTTCTGCGCAGAGCGTTGTCGTCCGCCTTGTCAGCTTCTGCCTTTGCCTTTGCCATGTACTTGCTTGCCTTGCGGATATATGAATCCAGCACATAGGTTACCTGGTGGAACTCAAATTTGTACATGAACCGCTCGTACTCCAGAACAGCCTTTTCCGACTCTGCAAGGATATCGGCGTCCACCTCGCCCACGGGCATTTTGCCGTCGAGGTATTTCTGCGCATCGTAGAAGCAGGTGCGGATAATTCTGTTGAATACGTTTGAAAGCAGGAAGCCTTCCTTTGTAACGGGGTCGCCCTCGTCCTGCTTAGCCATGGGGTTAAGGGGCTTTGGCTGGAAGCTTACGCTTCTCATGCCGAGACCAAGGCTGAGGAAGTGCATACGAAGCTGCTCTGCGGTGTAGTAGTCAAGCAGGTCGGCAGCCATAGGCGGCTTGATATTGCCGCTGCTGGAAGCTTTCTTGTCAAGGAAAAGAATGTGGTGATTTGCAACCAAAATCGGAAGCTGAAGCTCGCCGTCGTCGGGATTGCAGGAAAGATTATCCTTGTTCTGAAGCGCCATGAACATTGCCATTTCAGCAACGCCGTAGAAATAGATGTTGTCCTGACCGATAAACTGGTAGACCTGAGCGTCCTTTGAGCACCAGTAGTCCTTCCACTCGTCGCGGTCGTGACCGATAGATTCAAGGTACGCCTGAGTAAATGAGATAGGCGCCCAGAGGGATTCGGGCCAAACCCATACCGTCAGCGGGTCCTCGCCCTCCAGCACGGGAGCAGGTACGCCCCACTCGATATTGCCCGTAAGGCGGAACGGAACGAGAGTCTTACCCGTGCGGAAACGCACACCCTCTGCGGAAAGCACCTCGCAGGATCTTTCGCGCTGCTCAAGGGTCTTGAACACGATAGTGAAGGAGGTTTTCTTAGGCTCTTCCACAAGCTCGTGAGCCTCAAGACGGGATTTTATCTCCTCATACTTTTCGCGGAAATCGTTCATTATATAGATAACGGGAGGCTCGAGGAATTCGCTTATCGTTTTGTGTACGACGGCTCTCACGTTCTCCTGCTGTCTTATTTCGGCAGCATATTCGCGGAGAATGTCATAGTGGTCGGTAAGCTTGAAATACCAGTTGTCAACATTTTTCATAACAGGCTTTTCGCCGGTAAGGGTACTCTTGGGGTCGATAAGATCCTGCGGCATATACTGATGACCCAGGTCGCACTCGTCCGCATAGCCCTTTTCCGACTGACAGCCCTGCACGGGGCATTTTCCCACTACCTGTCTGCCGTTGAGGAATGTTCCCACTTTTTCATCGTAAAACTGCGCCGTTGAGATTTTCTGCAAATGACCGTTTTCGTAAAGCTTTCTGATGAACCAATCGGATACCTCGTTGTGTACCTCGGCTGTTCTGCCCAGACCCGAAGCGCCGAAAAGGTTAAGGCTTATGCCGTAGTCGCCGAGAGTTTTCTTCTGCGCCTCGTGATTTTCGGAGACGAAATCCTTTATCGTGCCCTTGTATCCCTGTTCCTCGGTAAGCTTGCGGTAGCTTTCCGCAATCGGAGAGCCGTAGCAGTCTGTTCCCGAAACGAAAATAACATTTTCGCCGCCTATCCTGTCACGGAGAAAACGTGCGTAAACGTCCGCAAAAACGAACACGCCACCTACGTGACCGAAGTGCAGCTTTTTGTTGCCGTAGGGCATACCGCCCGTTATGACCGCTCTTTTGGGGAACTGCGGACGGTTATCTCTCGAAATTTTCTTTTTATAATCCTTGCCGTTATTGTTGTTATCCATAAAAACACGACCCTTTCAAAGGAAAAATACGGCGAACAACCGAAAAGCCGCACCGCAGCCGGCAGTTGTCCGCCCGTGAAATATCAGCTGAGTGTAAGCATAGCCATGTCGCCGTTGTTGCCCTGACCTGCGTTCTTTACCGCTGTGATGACCTTGCCGAAAACGTCCTTGCCCGTTGCGCGGAGAGCGCTGTCAAGTGCGCTTATTGCCTTGATAAAATCATCGTTGTCTTTACCGGGCATATAGCAGGTCACCATGACCTTGACTGCGTTGTAAAGCGAGCAGAAGAACACAAAATTATCCCAGAAATTATAGCTCGGGTCAGCAAAAGGAATGGAATACGCCCAGAGCAGATTAATCATAACGTTCTCGATATAGCGCGCCTTTTCGCCCGATACGGTCTCGGTATATTCCTTTCTGAGGGAAATATACTTTTTCATATCGGTCATCTGGAGCGTTTCGGGACCCGACACGCCAAGGTTTTTGTATATGGTGTTCATGACTTCCTTGTAAGCTGCATTTGGCTTATTGAGGGATTTCAGCAGCGAAATTCCGTCGGCAAGGGAGTATCCGGGATTGGGACGAACCTCCTTGAAATACTCCAGAACCTCGGTATAATCCTTATCGGGACGCGTAAAGTCGCCGATAAAGGGAGGGATAAGATTAGGCTGTCCTCTATCTATCATGTTCTGAACGGTTTTTATTGCGTAGTTGAGCAGCAGGAAACGCTTTTCAAAGTTTACGCTTCTGTCCTGAAGAACACTCATCATCAGTGTTCTTATCTGCCAATAATACTGAGCAGGGGGATAAGATGAAATTATCATTTGGCTTTGCTTTTCAAACTGTTCGCTCTGCTCATCGGGGAGATTGACCATGCTGAAAGAAAGAATATCCGTTGTGCCGATAAGCTTGCGCACCACCTCCGGGTTAGACATTTGAGGCACATACTCGACCGCGGACGGGGAAACGATAATATCGCAGAAATCCTCCGCTGCCAAAGGTTTCAGCTCGGCAGTAAGCTCTTTGACTATAATTGGCAGTACAATTGGGAATCCCATAATAATCTCCATTCCCGGCAGCATAAACTTTAAAAAGAGGTAAAGTGCCTGTGCGCCGCCGTAACAGCAGGCAATTAATCCTTAATATTATACCACATACTTTTGCAAAATGCAATAGAAATTTCCCAAAACCCTTTATTTAGGGCAGATTGAGCAAATCGGGGCGGCAGATTTATCTATTCAGCCGCTTGCGCAAAGGCGGAAAATCAGTTATAATGTAGTTGTGTATGCAATATTATTCGATACCGAAAGGCTGTGGCATTATGCTTGAAAATGCGCTTACCAACAAGAATAAATCCCTTGATTACAAGGATATGACCAAGGAGCTGGAGAAGAACGTTTACGCGCTCCAGCACAAGATACGCGAGAAAAATCTGCCCGTTATAGTTCTGCTGGAGGGCTGGGGCGCATCGGGAAAAGGCTCGCTTATCTCCGATATGATACAGATGCTTGACCCTCGCTTCTTTAAGGTGTATTCCGTCATGCCGGCAGACGAGGCCGAGCGCAGATACCCCATGATGAAGCGCTTCTGGGCAAAAACACCCAAGCGCGGCACAATGGCTTTCATGGACAGAAGCTGGTATCAGGAGCTTGCCATTGCAAAAATGGAGGAGGGCATTTCCGACGAGGAATACTCCCGCCGCATAAACACCGTCAACACCTTTGAGCGGCAGCTTTCCGACGACGGCTGCCTTATAATCAAGCTGTTCCTGCACATATCCCAAAAGGAGCAGAAAAAGCGTTTCCTCAAGCTTCGCGAGGACAGCGCAACAAAGTGGCGCGTTACCGAGCTTGACAAAAAGCGTCACAAGAACTATGAGGCGTACTACAAGCAGTTTGACGATATGCTTATGAAGACCAACACGCCCCATTGCCCGTGGAGGATAATCGATTCAACCGACCGCAATTTTACGCGCTTTCAGGTGTTCAATATCCTTGTGAGCCAAATCACAAACGCGGTGAATACCGAGCCTGCCGAAAATATGCTTTTGGAGGAAACGGCGCACCACTTTGAGCTTTCACCCTGTCCGAAGCTTTCGGAGGTAAAGCTTGAGGGAAAGACCGTTCAGCCCTCCAAATATTATGACTTGCTGAAAAAATCCCAGAAAGAGATATCAAGGCTTCACGGAAAGATATACAAAAAGAAAATTCCCGTGGTGATGGTTTTCGAGGGCTGGGACGCGGCAGGAAAGGGCGGCACTATCAAGCGTGTTTCCTATGCTCTTGACCCGAGAGGCTTTGAGGCGGTACCCATTTCCGCTCCCGACAAAAACGAGCTGGCGCACCATTACCTTTGGCGCTTTTGGAATTCCATTCCCAAAACAGGACACATAACCATTTTCGACCGCTCATGGTACGGCAGAGTAATGGTGGAAAAAATCGAGGGCTTTACTTCAAAGGAACGCTGCGCAATGGCGTACAGGGAGATAAACGAGTTTGAGCAGGAACTCACGCAGGAGGGCGTTGTCATACTGAAATTCTGGCTGCATATCGACAAGGATGAGCAGCTTAGGCGTTTCAACGACCGCATGAGCAACCCCGAAAAGCAGTGGAAGATCACCGACGAGGACTGGCGCAACCGCGAAAAGTGGGACCAATACGAAGCTGCGGTAGATGAGATGATAGCTAAGACCTCAACCGCTGCCGCTCCGTGGCATATCATCGAGGCGAACAGCAAGCTTTATGCGCGCTTAAAGGTCATGGACGTGATAATTGACGTCCTTTCAAAAAAGATAAAAAATGCTGAAAAGAATGATAAATAAGAAAAAGTCGTTTTTGAGCAGCGGGCGGATAATATCCGCCCCTACAAAATGGTTTAAAACGTCATTTAATGTAGGGGCGGCTATCAGCCGCCCGTTGATTTTGTTTTTGATAAACTATGAAAGGGTACGGATTTTCCGTACCCTTTTTATGCGCTTACTGCTTTGAGGTAGGCTGCTGAGTGTTGTTTGCGGCAATTTCCTTTATGGAAGTCACCATGCCTGCAAGCCCCTGAATTTCCGAGGGAATGATAATTTTTGTAGCGCGTCCGTCCGCAGCCTTTGCAAAGGCTTCAAGGCTCTTGAGCGCGATAACGTTATCCTGGGGATTGGACTGGTTCAGCTTTACAAGGCTGTCTGCAAGGGCGTTCTGAACAAGCGCGATGGACTCAGCTTCACCCTGCGCTTCAAGTATTTTCTGCTGTCTTACAGCGTCTGCGCGGAGTATCATAGCCTGCTTTTCAGCCTCGGCACGAAGAATTTCCGCTTCCTTTTCGGCTTCCGCACGGAGTATCTTTGACTCCTTTTCACCCTCTGCAACAAGCACCTGAGACTTCTTTTCACCCTCTGCCTGAAGTATCTTTTCACGCCTTTCGCGCTCCGCCTTCATCTGGCGCTCCATGGAGTCCTGAATTTCTCTCGGGGGAATAATATTCTTCAGCTCAACGCGGTTTACCTTGATACCCCAAGGGTCGGTAGCTTCGTCAAGGATAGAGGTTATCTTTGCATTGATAACGTCACGGGATGTAAGCGTTGCGTCAAGCTCCAGCTCACCGATGATGTTACGGAGAGTTGTTGCGGTAAGGTTCTCAATAGCGGAAATGGGACGCTCAACGCCATAGGTATACTGCTTTGAGTCGGTAATGCGGTAGAACACAACGGTGTCTATCTGCATTGTTACATTATCCTTTGTAATAACAGGCTGGGGCTTGAAGTCAACCACCTGTTCCTTTATGGACACGCGCTTTGCAACCTTTTCGATGAAAGGGATAACATAGTGGGGTCCTGCAAAAAGCGAGCGCGAATAAATACCGAGACGTTCAACAACGTATTCCGTTGCCTGGGGCACGAACTTGATGCCCGAAATGATAATGATAACGGCAAGAATTGCCAGACCGATTAAAATGTACTCCATAATATCCAATCCTTTCAATTATTTGTCAGCTTCGTTTTTCCTTACGGTAAGCCTTGCAGAGCAGACCGCAGTGACCGTAACGCACTCACCCTCGGGAATGATTTCTCCGCCGTAGGACGATGCCGCCCAGTCAACGCCGCCAAGTCTTACTCGTCCGCTGCCAGAGGCGTTGTTTATCTCCTCGATGACAACTGCCGTCCTGCCAACTTCAAGCTCCGAGTTTGTGGGGATATACCTGCCGGGGATAAGCTTTTTCAGAAGCGGTCTTGTAAAGAACAGAAGCGCACCTGCAAGCACCGTGAAAACGATAAGCTGAACCGTAAGATTTGCACCCAGCGCGGCAGCGATAAGCGCACCCAGCGCGCCCGCGGCAAACCATATCGAAACCAGCGCAAAGCTTGCCGCTTCGATAACAAGCGCAGCAATAAGCACTATTATCCATACAACAACCATTCAGCCGTCCTCCTTTCGCGAAAATCCGCAATTAGTATGTGCAGATATCTTCGGAATCTGTTTTACAACATATGTATGCGTTTTGGAGCATAATTTTGCTTAACAAATTTCCTTAATCCAATGATACCATACTTGTATGTTTTTTTCAAGTTAAATTTTGATTAAAGTTAAACTTGTAAAAATTCGGGCGGATAATATCCGTCCTTGCAAATTTGCTTGTTTAACCACCTCCCTTTGTTGACAAAAGCGTCGGAGGTTGGTATACTAATTGTATGCACAAAAAACAGAAGGCAGGAAAGATATGCTTGAAAATATTAACGCGATAATTTTTGATATGGACGGCACGCTGCTGGACAGCCTGTCCATATGGGCGGACTCCGACCGGGAGTTCATCACGGGGCTGGGGCATGAGTACGACATGAGCCACTCCTTTGCAATGAAAACCATGCACTTCGACTCGGCGTGCGAATATCTTGTGCGCACCTTTGGTCTGGATATTTCCCCAGAAGAAACGGGAAAAAGAATACTGAAATTAGTCGAGGAAAAATATCTGCACGGGATAGACTTAAAGGACGGCGCGCTTGATTTCATACGTTCCGCTCACGACAAGGGCATAAAGATGTGCGTTGCAACGTCAAACAAAAAAGAGCTTGCGGCGGAGTCCCTGAAAGCCCACGGCCTTATGGAATATATGGAATTTGTCCTCACCTCGGACGAGGTAGGCTGCGGCAAGGAGTCTCCGCTTATCTTTGAAAGAGCGGCGGAAATGCTGGGCGCAGCGCCCTCTGAAACGGCAGTTTTTGAGGACTCTATCCATGCGGTAAAGTCGGCAAAGAAAGCAGGCTTTTACGTTGTGGGCGTGTACGACCCTCTTTGCGAGGAAGAGTTTGCGCAGATAGAAAAGGCTGCCGACAGAACGATAAAAACATATAGAGAACTATAAGGAGAACCCGATGAAAAAGATACTCGTGGGCATGAGCGGCGGCGTGGACAGCTCCGCTGCGGCTCTGCTTCTGCTGAAACAAGGCTATGACGTAAGCGGCTGCACAATGCGGCTTTTCGACGGTGAGGACAATGACGTTATGACCCGTACCTGCTGCTCTCTTTCCGACGTTGAGGACGCGCGGAGCGTGTGCTACAAGCTTGGTATCGAGCATTACGTTTTCAACTTCAAGGATATGTTCCGCACCGAAGTAATGGACAAATTTGCAGAGGGGTATATCTGCGGCGAGACCCCCAATCCCTGCATTTCCTGCAACCGTTACATCAAGTTCGGCAAGATGCTTGAGCGCGCTCTGACCCTTGGCTTTGACGGCATTGCAACGGGGCATTACGCGCGCGTGCGGCAGGACGAAGCCACGGGTCGTTACCTGCTTGCCTGCTCGAAGGATATGCGCAAGGACCAGACCTATTTTCTGTACAACATGACCCAGCAGCAGCTTGCACACACGCTGTTTCCGCTGTATGATATGGATAAGCAGCAGATACGCGCTCTTGCCGAGGAAAACGGTCTTATAACCGCACGGAAGCGCGACAGTCAGGACATATGCTTTGTGCCCGACGGCGATTACGTGAAATTTATCGAAAGCTACACGGGAAAGACCTTTCCCGAGGGTGATTTCGTGGACATCGATGGCAATGTTATCGGCAGGCACGGCGGTCTGATACGCTACACCATAGGGCAGAGGAGAGGTCTTGGAGCAACCTTTGGTAAGCCCGTTTACGTCTGCGGTAAGAACGTCCGCGACAACACGGTCACTCTTTCGGAAAGCGAGTATACGGCAAGGGAAATTTCCCTCACGGACGTTAATCTTATCTCCGCCGAAAGCCTTGCAGAGCCTATGCTTGTCACGGCAAAGGTGCGGTACTCCGCAAAGCCCCAGGAGGCAACGGTTTACCCAGAAGAAAACGGCGTGATGAAAGTGGTTTTCAGCGAGCCTGTGAGAAATCCCGCTCCGGGGCAGGCGTGCGTTTTATACAGCGGAGATATTGTTGTGGGCGGAGGAAAGATTTTGTAAAATCACGCATACAATGATTAGAATGGAGAATGTTTATGCAAGATACTGCAATAGAAATGGCGAAAAGACTTCTTATAGACAGCATATGGAAAAGTGCTAACCTTGAGGGTCTTGGCACGACTTTTCCCAAGACGGAAGCTATACTTGCAAATGCGCCTACCGAAACACGGTCAGAGGAAGTACTGTTCGTTATCAACATGAAACGGGCATGGCAGTTCCTCCTGAATAATCTTGACTATCCTGATAATATAGTGCTTTTAAGGGAGTACAACAGGGTCGCGGGAGAATTGCTGTTCCAAAACAACGGCGAGATAAGGACATTTCCCGTTCAGATAGGCGGCACAAGTTGGGAGCCCGAATTGCCCGATACGGCGGATATTATTGACCGCCTTGAAGAGATAGGCAGGATAGATGACGCTGAACTGAAAGCGCTGAAATATTTTTGCTATGTTGTAAGAGCGCAGATATTTGCAGACGGCAACAAGCGCGTTGCACAGCTTATTGCAAACAAGGTGCTGATAGAAAATAATGTGGGCATTTTTCAGATACCCATTGAAAAGCTTGAAGAGTTCAGAGCCTTGCTGATAGATTTTTATGAAACCGCCGACGACGAAAAAATCATCGGATTTATGGCGGAATACTGCATTAAAAGAGTAAGATAAAACCGAAAGGATTTGATATTATGAAAGAAATTTCACTTAACGAGCTGGGCTTCAACCCTTGGGAGAAAATCGGCAAGGAATGGTTCCTGCTGACAAGCGGAAACGAACGGGACGGCTTTAACACCATGACCGCTTCATGGGGCTTCATGGGCGTGATGTGGCGCAGGAACACCTTTACAACGGTAGTGCGCCCTACGCGTTACACCTATGAATTCATGGAGAAAAACGACCTTTTCACGGTCAGCTTTTTCGATGAGAAGTACCGCAGCGTGCTGAATTTCTGCGGCGCAAATTCGGGAAGAAGCTGCGACAAGGTCAAGGAAACGGGACTTACTCCGCTGTTTACCGACGGAACAACAGCTTTTGAAGAAGCAAGCCTCATTCTTGTGTGCAGAAAAATTTACGCCCAGGACATGGACGTTTCCCTTCTTGCCGACGACATAAAGCCCGTGAACGGCAGCGACCCCATTCACAAGCAGTATATCGGCGAGATTTTGAAGGCATACTCCAAATAATTCCGCATATAAATTGTACAAACGGTACGGCACGTCCTGCCGTTTGTACAATACATGATATGCGGGGTATCTGCCATGGGCTTTGCAGAGCTTTTTCTCATAGGTCTGGGGCTTTCTGCGGACGCGTTTTCGGCGTCAATATGCAGGGGCATGAATATGCGCGCGCTGAAGCTTGGCGAGGCGTACAAAACGGCGTTCTTTTTCGGATCATTCCAAGCGGCGATGCCTATTATCGGCTATCTTCTCGGCACGGGCTTTGCTGATATAATCAGCGCGTTCGACCATTGGACAGCCTTTGTGCTGCTTGCCTTTATCGGCGGAAAAACGGCTCTCGGCTCGTTTAAAAAGAACGATGAGCGTTCCTGCAATACGGAGAAAACGGGGCTTGCCGCGCTGACGGTACTTGCCGTCGCAACAAGCATCGACGCTCTTGCGGTAGGCGTGACATTTGCATTTCTCGATGTAAGGATACTTCCCACGGCGCTGCTTATCGGGGTAACGACCTTTGCACTTTCGCTGGGCGGCGTACTTATCGGTAACAGGTTTGGCGCAAAATTCAAGAGCAAAGCGGAGCTTGCAGGAGGAGTGATACTCATTCTCATCGGCTTAAAGATACTGCTGGAGCATTTGGGTATCATCGCTTTTTGATTGGCGGAACAATTTGCATTAAATCGGGCGGATAATATCCGCCCCTACAAAATGTTTAAATTCATAATTTCACAGTAGGGGCGGCTATCAGCCGCCCGTTAATTTTGAATAAACATTTTGACTTGGTTAAAAAGCAGGACTTTGCAGGGCATCATAAAAACGATGTCCTGCAAAGTCCTGTTGTGTTTGGGGGATGTTTTGAGGAATGTATGAAATATGTAAACTGCAAAATGCAGGTGCTGTTGGATGCCGCCCCTCGCCGCCTGATATTTCAAGGGTTAGGGACAGCCGGGATAGTCAAATATATTCTTCCGTTATTTTTTTCGGAAGCTTTGCTCCTGCCGCACTCGCCGCTGGCAGGCTTACTTTTAAGGTTGTTCCCGTTGGTGCGCCGATGGCAGGAGAGAAGCCATGCGGCGCGCCGTCGGGAAATATATTGAAGGGGGGTGGTCTGCTGTTTGCTGTTTGACTATGGCTTTATTATAACCGCGGTTTGTGTTGAAATTATGAAAGAACGCTGAAAGGAAAATAAAAGTGATTTTCCCTTTTTCTCACAGCTTCCTTGCACGAAGCGCGTTGCACACCGCAATAAGGCATACGCCCACATCTGCAAAAACCGCCGCCCACATCGTTGCTATGCCAAGCGCCGCAAGCACAAGCACCGCCGCCTTTACCGCAAGGGAAAGCACGATGTTCTGTATAACTATCAACTTGGTTTTTGCGGATATCCTTATCGCCTCGGCAAGCTTTGAGGGCTCGTCCGTCATGAGTACCGCGTCCGCCGCTTCGATTGCCGCGTCGGAGCCTATTCCGCCCATTGCAACGCCTGCGTCGGCGCGCATGAGTACGGGTGCGTCGTTAATGCCGTCGCCGACAAAAACGGTCTTGCCGCCTCTTGAAATGATTTCCTCGATTGCAGCGACCTTTCCGTCGGGAAGAAGCTCGGCTTTCCATTCGTCTATGCCTGCCGCCTTTGCTGTAATTTCAGCCGCAGCACGCCTGTCGCCCGTGAGCATGACTGTTTTTATGCCCGATTTTTTCAGTTCGGCAACAGCCCGTGCCGCGTCGGGTTTGAGCTTGTCGGCAATTTCAACCGCACCTGCGTATACCCCGTTTTCCGCAACAAAAATGAGAGTTCCTGCCGACTCAATTTCGGGTATATTTTCTATGCCGTTTTCCGCCATAAGCTTTCTGCTGCCTGCAAGTATCACAGCATTTTCGGTCTGCGCCTTTATTCCTCTGCCTGCGATTTCCGTTATTTCCGCCTTTTGGGGTATGCCGTCAAATCCGCGCATTACAGCCAAAGCGGCAGGGTGAGTTGAGCTTTGCTCCGCAGCCGCAGCAAGTTCCATAAGTTCGTTTTCCGTGCGATTTACGGGCATGATACGTGTTATGTCAAAGCTGCCGTCGGTGAGCGTGCCCGTCTTGTCAAACACAACGGTCTTGCACTCTGCAAGCTGCTCCATTGTTATGCCGCCCTTGATGAGTATGCCCCGTGCCGAAGCGCCGCCGATACCGCCGAAAAAGCTGAGGGGTACGGATATGACCAGCGCGCATGGGCAGGATACAACAAGGAAGGAAAGTGCGTTGTAGATATACTGCGTGTCGTAACCGTTTATGAGTATGGGTATTACCGCAAGAAGTACCGCCGCGATAACCACGCATGGGGTGTACCACCTTGCAAAGCGCGTGATGAACTGCTCCGACCGCGCCTTTTTTGCGGAGGCGTTTTCAACCAACTCAAGAATTTTCGCCGCAGTTGATTCGCTGAATTTTTTCGTCACGCGCACCTCGATAACGCCGCTCATATTTACGCAGCCGCTCATTACCTCGGAGCCGCCGGATATCTGCACGGGAACGCTTTCTCCCGTCAGCGCGGAGCAGTCTGCGGAGCTTTCACCCGATACCACAACGCCGTCAAGGGGAATTTTTTCTCCCGGCTTCACAACGATGATGTCGCCCGTTTCCACCATTTCGGGAGGAACTGTCTCCACCTTGCCGTCACGCTTTAAATTTGCGGAATCGGGGCGTATGTCCATAAGCGAGGAAATGCTCTTCCTTGAACGGCGCACCGCATAGCTCTGGAAAAGTTCACCGATTTGGTACAAAATCATAACCGCCGCGCCCTCGGGGTACTCCCCGACAAAGAAAGCGCCGAGAGTTGCTATCGTCATAAGAAAGCACTCGTCAAAGGGTCTGCCCTTGAGAATGTTTTTTCCTGCAGTAATAAGAATGTCAAGACCGATAATGAAGTATGCAGCAAGGAAGATCCACAAAGCATAGCTGGTATCACGAAAAATCATGCCTGCCGCAAAAACCGCAGCAGCCGTTATTATCCGCGCAAGAGTAAATTTCAGGCTGCCCTCGTCCTCATTGTCATGGTCATGGCTTGGCGCGACGTTTTCCATGATAGACACCTCAACATCGGGTTCAAGTGCGGCGGTGATGCGCTTTACCTCTTTCAGTACGGCGTCGCTGCTGTCCTTGACAATAACAAGGTGCAGCTTTTTCACCATAAAATTCATGGTCGCTTCCTTGACAAAGGGTATCTTCTCCGCCTCGGCGCGTATCTTTTCCGCGCAGTTGGGGCAGTCAAGCCCTTTCATGTATAATGTTATCTGCATAATTTAGTCCCCTCTAAATCTTTTTCATTACCGCAAAGCCAACGGGCATAAGACCTTTTATCTCCGTAAGCTTGAACGGTCCGCAGCCGCAGCCTTCAAGCATTTTGCGGTAGCTTTTGAAAGTGTAGTTTTCATGCGGCTTAAATCCGAAAAGCCTGTAAAGCCGGGTGATAACAAGCGCAATGCGGTTTTCCTCCAGCATAAACGTAGGCAGGATAAGCTTTCCGCCGCATTTTGTCACGCGGTAAAGCTCCTTCACAGCCTTTTCGGGTTCATCGAGGAGATGAAGGACGTTTCCTGCTATCACAACGTCATATGTATTATCTGCGTCGTCAAGGTCAAAAATGTCACGTTCCTCAAAGGAAACGTTCTCCAAGCCCTTTTGACGGCACTTTTTTTTTGCACGTTCAAGCATTGGAAGCGACAGGTCGGTACACAGCACGCTTTCCGCCTTTTCCGCGGCGGCAATCGAAAGCTCTCCCGTTCCTGCGGCGCAGTCCAAAACCCTTGCGCCCGTGGGTACGACCTGTCTAACGCCCTCAAGCATTGCACGGTAAACCCTGCCGTTGATGCTCTCCGAAATGTCGTATATTCCTGCAACCTTATCCCAAAAGCTCATTTCGATATCCCCCTTTGCCGTTATTCCATAATATGCTCGAAAGCCTGATAGAAAATGGTCTGTATGTGGTCGTCCGCAAGAGAATAGTAAACTGTCTTTCCCTCGCGGCGGTACTTCACAAGCCGCGCCTGTTTCAGCACACGAAGCTGGTGTGAAATTGCCGACTGGTTCATTTCCAGAACACTCGCAATGTCGCATACGCACATCTCGCTTTCAAAAAGCGCGCAGAGGATACGTACTCTTGTGGAGTCCCCGAAAACCTTGAACAGCTCTGCAACATCGTAAAGAAGCTCAATGTCGGGAAGCTTTTCCGATACCGCCTTTACCACTTCGGGATGCTCGGCTTCTTCGGTACAGGTTTCGATTTCCTTTTCCATAAATACACCGTCTTTCTGTTGTTTATGTAATCATATGAATTATTGTTCATATGTATTATAATTCATTTATTAACATACTTATAGCGTATTTGATGTATAAAATGCGAACATTGCATTAACACAAGCGGGTGCGGCGTCCGAAAAATAAACAGGAAAACTTACCAAATGTTAAATATATGTCAATAAATGTATGTTATAATTATATAACTACAAAATGATATGTGCAGATGGAGGTGAACAGGACGTATGAAAACCGACTTACGCGAGAAAAACGTTTCCGCTGCAGAGACCGGAGAGGACAGCCTTAACTGGCGCTATCAGGACAAGGAATACAACGAGAGCTACAAGGAATGGCGCAGGCGCAAGCAGGATTCGCTGGGCTTTTACTTTGTGGAAAATCCCAACCTGCTTACCTATCAGGATGGCGTGGGCTTTATCAAGGATTACCCCGAGGCGCATGAGGCAAAGACCATGCAGAGGGTGCTGATGGTGCTGAGCGGTATGCTCCTGTTCCTCACAGCTTTCGATATTTTTTCGTCCAATATCCTGCCCCTGCTGCTGGAAAGGCTCGGGGCGAATATCCACTATGATTTTTACGCAAAATCTCTTTACGGCGACTACACGATAATATTGACAATACGGCTTATTTCCGGCATATTGAAGCGAGTCATTCCTATTTGGTTTTTGCTGAAAAAATTTGAAATGCCGCTGTCGGTAATGATTCCCACAAAAATAACTAACAAGCCGATGTTTAAGGTGTGCGTTCCGTCAATGCTCCTTGTTTCGGGAGTATGCTGCGTGCTGACCTATTTTTACGAGCAGATACTTTCGTTTATGCACATTGACACTTCACGGGCGAGTATGATACCCGAGGGCGGCTTTGATTTGATATATTTTCTTATCATTCAGGCTGTGATAATCCCAATTGTGAGCGAGATAAGTATTCATGGCGTTGTACTCCAGCTGACAAGGCAGTTCGGTGACGGAACGGCGCTGTTAATAACAAGCTTTATCTCTGCGTCAATTCAGTACGACATCACCAAGTCGTGCTATGTGTTCGTGTCCTCGCTTATAATCGGTTATTTTGTCATTCGCACAGGCTCCGTGGTAACGGCTGTGCTTATGAGAATGACCTTGGCTGCCTATACCTGCACGGTGTACCTGTTGGATTACAGAGTGGAGCATGAATTGGGCTTAACGCTGACAATGGCGTTTCTGTTTCTGACGATAATGATAGGGCTTATCTTTACGGTGCGCTTTATTTGCAGCCACGGCGACCGCTTCGGCATGACGATAAAGCCGCGGTATTTGGATTTTGGCGCAAAGCTTATCGCTATTGTCACAAATATTCCCATGATAATATGGCTGACGCTTGTGTTTATTCTTACGCTTAGCAATATTAAAATTATGATGTAGCAGCGACAAGGGGGCATTTCGGTGCAGCTTATGAGCGATGAATTTTATATGGCTATGGCGCTGGAGCTTGCCCGTGAAGCCGCTGCCGAGGGGGAAACTCCCGTGGGAGCGGTGGTCGTGCGGAAGGACGGTCTTATTGCGGGAAAGGGCAGAAACCGCCGCGAAAAAAACAGAAACGCTCTCTGCCACGCGGAAATAGAGGCTGTAAACGAGGCTTGCAAAACCTTGGGCGGCTGGCGGCTTTCGGGCTGTACGATGTATGTCACACTTGAACCGTGTCCAATGTGCGCAGGAGCGATAATCAACTCGCGCATTGACAGGGTGGTTTATGCCGCACATGACAGCAAGGCAGGGTCGGCAGGGTCGGTGGTAAACCTGTTCGGTCTTGGATATAACCATAAACCGCAGCTTGAAACGGGCGTTATGCACGCGGAAAGCGAAGCATTGCTGAAAGAATTTTTTGAGACCCTCAGGAGGAAAAGAAAGATGTTCAGAACAAAGCTTGTTGAGGTAAAGACCGCAGAGCAGGTCAAAAGCGTTGCTGCCCTTGCGGACGAGATATGGCACGAATGGTTTCCCGGGATAATTTCCGCGGAGCAGATAGACTATATGGTGGAAAAATTCCAGTCGGAAAAAGCCGTGACTGAGCAGTTTGAAAAGGGCGGCTACCGCTATTACCTTATCCTGAAAGGGAGTACGTATATCGGCTATACCGCTATACGCGGCGACAGCGACGGCAGGCTTTTCCTTTCAAAAATATACATCAAAAAGGAGTACCGCGGCAACGGCTATGCCCGTGAGGTGTTTGAGTTTATGAAGGAATACTGCCGCGAAAACGGCTTCAAGGCAATTTGGCTGACGGTGAACAAGCATAATGACCACGCTTCTGCCGTGTACGAAAAGTGCGGCTTCCGCATCGTGGGGGAGGACGTTACCGACATCGGAAACGGCTATGTTATGGACGATTACTTCTTCCAGCTTGACGTGTAAAGGACGGTTTGCAATGGGATTTTTTCATGAGCTTAGACCCAAAAACAAGGCTGCCTTCGGGTGGCTTGCGGCGTTGCTGGTTGCAGCTGCGGCTCCGATTTTCCTAAGGCGTGCAAGCTTTAAGTCGGATAAGGGCGTTGGCGCAGACCTGTATACCGCAGGCAAAAAAGGTAACCCCAAAGCCGTGTTCATAACAAATATTACCCCGAAAAAGGCGGTAAAATATGCCGCACAAAACTATATAAACCATAATTTTTAAGCCATTTTTCCACGGTTTTCGGATATGATTTTCCAAAATCAAAAATTGTATCCGTCTATGTTGTAAAATCCCATTAAAATAAAAACATATGACATAATATAATTATGTTTTATTTTAAGAGGGGGTTGAGGAATGAAGCTCAGAATTCGTGACCTGCGCGAGGATAATGACCTGTATCAGCGTCATATCGCTGAATACCTTAACTGCACACAGCAGACCTATTCAAGATACGAAACAGGCGAGCTTGAGCCGTCGCTTCCCGTTATGGAAAAGCTTGCGGCTTATTACGATACCAGTGTTGATTTTCTGATGGGTCTTACAGACGTAAGAGAGCCGTATAAGGGAATGAGAAAGGCTGAAAGAAAACAGGAGAAGTAAGCATGACAAAGGATGATTACTTATCATTTTGCAGCACAATTCCCGCGGCAGTACAGGATAATCCGTTTGACGGCGATGCTGAAAGCGTCGTTGTCCGTCACCGTGACACGCGCAAATGGTTTGCTTTGGCAATGAATATCAACGGGAAGGACGCGGTAAATCTGAAATGCGAGCCTATGGAGGCGGAATTTCTGCGTGCTGCGTACAGCGGAGTAACTGCGGCTTATCATATGAACAAGGTCCATTGGAATACGGTTTATCTTGATTCCGACGTGCCCGACGATGAGATAATGCGCATGACGATGAACAGCTTTTATCTTACGGCAAAAAATCATAAAATAAAAAAGCTATAATAAAAAACGGACAGCCGTGACAGTCCGTTAAAACTATTTAAAAGTCGTTTTTTTAATCGGGCGGATAATATCCGCCCCTACAAAATGGCATAAATACATTGTAGGGGCGGCTATCAGCCGCCCGATTATTTTATGGTTTATCAGCACTCACAACGGGCAGCCTTGGCTGTCCTTTTTTTATTTTTCCCGATGAAGGGTGACCGAAACTATCTCGGGGGGATTGTGTATGCGGAAACGTCCCAGACCGCGGCTTGCGATAAGGAAGGAATTGCCTATTCGGTATACGCCCTCTTTATATTTCGGAAGCAGGCGCCTTTCGGGGGACAGTATGCCCCGAACAAGAGGAAGTCTGACAAGTCCGCCGTGAACGTGACCGCCGAAGGAAAGGTCTGCGCCCCATTCGGCGTGGATGTCAAAATCCAGCGGATTATGTGCAAGCAGAACGGTGTACACATTGGGGTCCTTGACACCGATATAGTCTATCATATCCGTCAGCATAAACGCCTTCCAGCCGCGTTTGTATTCACGCACGCCGCGGTAATATTCCGCCGTATAGCAAAGACCGCAGAGCCGTATTTCGCTTTTTCCCCGTACAATGTCGGCATAGTCGTTATCAAGGCACACCGCGCCGTAGGAAGCGAGGGTTTCCGCCACATACTCGAACTCGTCCTCGTCAAGGTCGGAAAGCTCGTGGTTGCCGTTGACATAGTACACGGTGCATACTCCGCAAAGCCTGCGCACAAGCTCCAGAAATTCCGCGGTATTCGGCGCATCATGGCTTATCATATCCCCCGTCATAACGATGATATCGGGTTTTTCCGCATAAATAAGCCGAAGCAGGGGAGCGTTATGCTTGCCGAAAACCTTGTTGTGCAGGTCCGAAAGATGAACTATCTTCATGCCGTCAAAGCTTTCGGGAAGCAGCGGCGAGGAGATATTATGCCTTGTTACCTCAAGGCGCGACATTTCACGGCAGGTATGGGGGATTACTCCGCCTATAATAAACGACGCTGTAAGCATTGAAATTTTACGTCTGTTCATACGGGTCTTCCTTTCAGATTGGTATACACTAATTGTACACCAAATTTGCAAAAATATCAAGGGAATTGCTGATTAAATCACGCCTGACGGCTTGGCACGCATCTTGCTTGCAGATTTTCCGTCATATTGCACCAAAACTCCTTGACATACGACAGTATGCCTGCGTCGTTTTGATACAATCTGACGAAAAATCTGACTACGCAATCTGCGCACCAGATTTAATCAGCTGCTTCCCGAAAAAAATCCGCAGCACCCAATAAAAGTGCTGCGGATAAAATTTATCAGTTGTAAATAGCTATCTCGCTGTCAACGATGTTCATAATTTCTTCTCTTGCCTGTACCCAGCTTTCGAACTGCTCATTTACGATACCCTCGTAGAGGAGAGTCATAATGTCGGAGTTCATGTACTCGGAAATACCGTAGCCGTAATCGTAAGCAAGCTTGAACTTGTTATCATCGTAGTAGCTCATTACAAGGTCATACATTTCGCTTGTCCAAGCTGTATTGTTGGTGAGGAACTTCTGCTTTGTGATCTCTGTGTACTTTTCATCGTAGTTAACAAGTCTGTTTACGTTGAACCAAGCCTTTACGCAGTCAGCGTTTTCGCTGCCCTTTACCCACATATGTGAGAAAATTCTCTTGTTCATGTAGTATGTGTCGGAGCCGGGTTCCTTGGGGAAGGGAACGATCTGGATCACATCGTCGGGCATGGATGCCTGAGCTGCGTTGTATGCCCATGTACCCATTGAATAGAAGAGTGTATCGCCGCTTGTGAACGCCTGGTCGCCCGGAACCCAGCCGCGCTTAACAAGACCGCTCTTCCAGATATCCTCGATAACAAGCTGAGCTTTCTCGATCTTGTCGCTGTAAAGGTTGTTTGTGAACTTGTTTCCGTCGTATTTAACCATAGTATCACCGGAGGTATATACAAATGCGTTTGCCCACCAGCCTGCAATACCATAGTTAGCGCTGTCAGCTTCAGCATACTGCTTCATCATGTCAACAAATACGTCCCAATCCCATTTGCCTTCGAGATAAAGCTCATAGGGATCGTCAAAGCCCATTTCCTCAACGACAGTCTTGTTGTACATAAGAATCTGGAAATCGTTGAAGCCGTATCCGAAAGGTGCAACGTAGTGCTCGCCCTTCCATATGAACATATCTGCCTGATCCTTAACATCAGCCCACATAGGGTCTTCCCAGTCAACGAGGGAGTCGATGGGCTGGTACTGTCCCTTGTTGATATCGTAGGGGAAGGAACGCCAGTCGTAAACAAAGATGTCGGGAGACGTGCCGCCTACGATAGCGGTTGCAAGGTCATCGAACTGAGTGGAGTTGGTTGTGGGGATATATTCAATTTTAGCCCCGTATGTATCTTCGAAAAGAGCAAGCTCTGTTGAGCGCTCGGGAGAGTCGTTTGTTGGGTTGAGGTCATAGAAGCCCATCCATTTGAGGGTCTTGCCCGAAATATCAACATCGGTGCTGAGTGCGCCCTCATCGACAGTAACCTCGATGTTATCGCCTGTCCATTCGGTTTTTGCGGTTGTGGTAGTGGTTTCTTCGGCAGGGGTATTTGCGTTGTCGCCGTTATCGCCCGAGCAGGCTGAAAAAGAAGCCATTGAAGCGGCAGCAATTACACCTGCAAGAATTCTGCTTGTAAGCTTTTTCACAATATTTCCTCCTTAATTGTATGGGTTTTTGTGCATCTAATGTAAACGTTTGCAAAAATATCAACAAACCTTACACATTATTGTGATTATATCATGTCACACTAAATAAGTCAATAAGTCAGAAAAAATTTATGCACTTTAAACAAAATAGCAGCTTGCTTTTATACAACCGTTTTTTATTCGAAGTGCTTTTATTTGCAGAGTTTTTGTACATTGTACAGAAAAACTGCCATGCTGATATATACAAATATATGCAAAACAACTATATTCTACAATTCCTATTGACATAATAGGAATAAGATGCTATAATACATATAATTCAGATAGGCGATATATATTAAGGAGCTGATTTTCATGAAAACATATAAAAGCATTACGGACCTCATCGGCGGCACTCCGCTTCTTGAGCTTTCGGGCATCGAAAAGGAGCTGGGACTTAAAGCGACGATTTTCGGAAAGCTTGAATATTTTAATCCGGCAGGAAGCGTAAAGGACAGAATTGCCAAGGCAATGATAGACGACGCGGAGGAAAAAGGTCTGTTGAAGCCCGGCAGCGTTATCATCGAGCCGACGAGCGGAAACACGGGTATAGGTCTTGCCGCGGTAGCTGCCGCACGGGGATACCGCATAATAATCGCCATGCCCGAGACCATGAGCATTGAGCGGCGAAATATTATGAAAGCATACGGCGCAGAGCTTGTGCTTACGGAAGGCGCAAAGGGAATGAAGGGAGCAATCGCAAAGGTGAAGGAGCTTGCAGAGCAGATACCCGACAGCTTTGTTCCGTCCCAGTTTACAAACCCCGCAAACCCCAAGGCGCACGAAAAAACAACGGGCGCAGAGATATGGAACGACACCGACGGAAAGGTTGACATCTTTGTTGCGGGAGTCGGCACGGGCGGCACAATAAGCGGCGTGGGTGCATACTTAAAGTCAAAAAATCCCAATGTCAAGGTAGTTGCGGTGGAGCCGAAGGGCTCACCCGTGCTTTCAGAGGGCGTGTCGGGACCTCACAAAATTCAGGGAATAGGCGCAGGCTTTGTACCCGAAACACTTAACACGGATATTTACGACGAAATAATCACCGTTGAAAACGACGATGCATTTGAAACGGGAAGAAAGCTTGCACGGGAAGAGGGCGTTCTGGTGGGAATATCCTCGGGCGCGGCAGTATGGGCGGCGGTGCAGCTTGCAAAGCGTCCCGAAAACAAGGGAAAGATAATCGTGACTCTGCTTCCCGACACGGGCGCGCGTTATTTTTCAACTACGCTGTTTGCAGATTAAAAACGGCAGATATGTACATATAAAGCGTACATATCTGCCGTCTATTTTTCGTTTATTCAAGCTCGAAAGCGCCCGTATAAAGCTGGTAGTACTTGCCCTTTTCGGCAATAAGCTTTTCGTGGTTTCCGCGTTCGATTATCCTGCCCTGTTCAAGCACCATGATAACGTCCGAATTCTTTACTGTGGAAAGCCTGTGAGCGATAACAAATACCGTTCTGCCCTTCATAAGTGCGTCCATTCCGCGCTGTACCACCGCCTCGGTGTGGGTGTCGATTGAGGACGTCGCTTCGTCCATTATCATTACGGGAGGGTCTGCGACCGCCGCGCGGCTGATTGCAAGAAGTTGTCTCTGTCCTTGGGAAAGACTGCTTCCGTTTTCGGTAAGCACGGTGTTGTATCCCTCGGGAAGACGGCTGATAAAGTCGTGAGCGCCTGCAAGCCTTGCAGCCTTCATACATTCCTCGTCGGACGCGTCAAGCCTGCCGTAGCGGATATTGTCCATGACCGTTCCCGTAAACAGGTTGGTATCCTGAAGAATTACACCCAAAGAGCGGCGCAGGTCGCTCTTTTTTATCTTATTGATGTTTATGCCGTCATAGCGTATCTTTCCGTCGGCAATGTCGTAGAATCGGTTCAGCAGGTTTGTTATAGTGGTTTTTCCTGCACCCGTTGCGCCAACGAACGCAACCTTTTGTCCCGGCTCGGCAAAAAGCTTTATGTCGTGGAGTACGGTCTTTTCCTCGGTGTAGCCGAAGTCAACGCCGTCCATGACGATAGCGCCTTTAAGGGGAGTATAGGTTATCGTGCCGTCAGCCTGATGGGGGTGCTTCCACGCCCAAAGACCTGTGCGTTCGGCACATTCGGTAAGCTGTCCGTTTTCCTCTTTAGCATTGACAAGGGTAACGTAGCCGTCGTCCGCCTCGGGCTCAAGGTCAAGGAGAGTGAAGATACGGTCTGCACCTGCAAGACCCATAACAACGGAGTTTATCTGGTGGGATATCTGACCGATATTGCCCGTGAACTGCTTTGTGATGTTAAGGAACGGAACAACAACGCTTATGCTTATGGCAAGTCCCGAAATGCTTACGTTGGGAACGTTGTTCAGATAGAGGAAGCCGCCTGCCACCGCGACCAAAACGTAAATGATGTTGCCGATATTGTTAAGCACGGGACCGAGGATATTTGCGTATTTGTTTGCACGCTCAGCCTCTTCAAAAAGCTTGTCGTTTATCCTGTCGAAGTCAGCCTTGCACTCTTCCTCGCGGCAGAAAACCTTGACAACCTTCTGACCGTTCATTATCTCCTCGATGTAGCCCTCTTCCTTGCCGAGAGCTATCTGCTGGCTCACGAAATGCCGTGCCGAGCCGCCTCCTACCTTTTGGGTGATTATCAGCATTACGACCACGCCTGCGATAACAACAAGCGCAAGCCACAAGCAGAAATAGAACATGATAAACAGCAGCGTTGTCACCGTTACAGCTGTTACGAAAAGCTGGGGGAAGCTTTGGGATATCATCTGGCGCAGGGTGTCGATATCGTTGGTGTAATGGCTCATAATGTCGCCGTGGTTGTTTGTATCAAAGAATTTTACGGGAAGGTCCTGCATTTTGTTGAACATCTTCACACGAAGCTTTTTCAGCGTGCCTTGGGTCATTATCGCCATTGTTTGGTTGAAGATAAATCCCGAAGCAAGGGAAAGCACATAAAATATTGCAAGTATCGCGACTGTTCCGAGAATGGTTTTGCCCACCTCGTCCCATACGCCGCTCTGCCAGCTTGTCTCGACTGCCTCGATGACCTTCTGCATGAATACCGACGGAAGCGAGCTTACAACAGCATTGAAAAGTATGCAGAAAATAGTGAGTGGCAGCATTACGGGGTAAAACTCAAACAGGGTCTTTATCACGCGTTTTGTCGTGCCTTTTTTTGCAGCATGGGGCTTATTGCTCATCTTCTGCACCTCCTTTGTTCTGCATAATGTAAAGGTCCTTGTAGACCTCGTTGGTTTTAAGCAGCTCGTCATGGGTGCCCACAGCACCGATTTTTCCGCCTTCCATAACAATTATCATGTCAGCGTCAAGAACGGAGGAAATACGCTGGGCAATGACTATCTTTGTAGTTTCGGGGATATACTCCCGCATAGCCTTTCTGATAAGCGAGTCGGTCTTTGTGTCAACGGCGCTTGTGGAGTCGTCCATGATAAGTATTTTCGGCTTTTTCAGCAGCGCTCTTGCGATACAAAGCCTCTGCTTCTGACCGCCGGATACGTTTGCGCCGCCCTGCTCGATGTATGTGTCATAGCCGTCGGGGAAGGTGCTGATAAACTCGTCCGCCTGTGCAAGCTTGCAGGCTTCTACCATTTCCTCGTCGGTAGCATTTTTGTTGCCCCAGCGAAGGTTGTCCTTTATCGTGCCCGAAAACAGAATGTTTTTCTGAAGCACCACCGCGACTTGATTTCTCAGGCTTTCGATGTCATAGCTTCTTACATCAAGTCCGCCCACCTTGACCGAGCCTTCGGTCACATCGTAAAGACGGGAAATAAGCTGAACCAGCGAGGACTTGGAAGAACCCGTGCCGCCGATTATGCCCACGGTCTGACCCGACTTTATGTGCAGGTCGATATCGGAAAGCGTGTTCCTTTCGGCATTTTTGGAGTATTTGAAGCATACCCCGTCAAAGTCCACCGAGCCGTCCTTGACCTCGTAAACTGGGTTTTCGGGGTTTTGCAGAGCACTTTCCTCGTCAAGCACCTCGACGATACGCTTGCAGGACTCGGTAGCCATGGTTATCATAACGAAAACCATGGATATCATCATAAGGCTCATCAGTATCATAAAGCTGTAAGTAAGCAGCGCGCTGAACTGTCCCACATCAAGGTCAAGACCCCGTGATGTGATGATAGTGTACGAGCCGAAGGAAAGCACGAAAACCATTACCGCATAAAGGCAGAACTGCATAAGCGGATTGTTTATCGCAAGAATTCTTTCCGCAAGGGTGAAGTCCTTGCAAACGTCCTCCGCAGCCGCACCGAATTTTTCCTTTTCATGCTCCTCGCGGACATAGGATTTTACCACGCGTATGCCCTTGATATTTTCCTGAATGGAGCTGTTGATACGGTCGTATTTTTTGAACACGTTATTGAACAGCGGCATTACCTTTGCAGTAATAATTGCAAGTCCTACACCAAGAATAGGCGCTACAAGAAGGAAGATAAACGCCATTTTTCCGCCCATGACAAACGCCATAACGAATGCAAAAATAAGCATGAACGGACAGCGCACCGCCATTCGTATTATCATCATGTACGCCATCTGCACGTTTGTGACGTCCGTTGTAAGACGCGTAACAAGTGAAGATGTGGAGAATTTGTCGATATTTTCAAAGGAAAACTGCTGTACCTTGTAGAACATATCCTTGCGGAGATTTTTCGCAAGACCACATGAGGCAGTCGAGCAGGTTATTCCCGCCACCGAGCCGAAGGTCAGCGACAGCAGCGCCATTCCCGTAAGGGCAAGACCGTAGCCGATTATGGTTTTCATGCCGCAGCCTGCCTTGATGTTGTTCACAAGGGCGGCTGTTATAAACGGGATAATACATTCCATCACGACCTCAAGCAAAACCAGAATAGGCGTTGCTATCGAGACAGCTTTATACTCGCGTATGCATTTTGCCAGTTTTTTTACCATACGTCCTTTTACCTCTCTTATCAAAATTTCACATTCCATTATACCACATTCCTTATAAAAATTCAATCGCATTTTGCACAAAAACACCAAAAACATATTCCCTGCGTATTTATAAAAAGTCACATTTGCTCTTGAAAAAAAATTTGATTTGTGGTAAAATATACTTTATTATGAAAAAGTATTTCGTTATTTTCGGAATTGTTTTTGCTGCGCTTGCCTTTTCGGGGTGCGTGGGCGACAGCACAAGGACGGTAGTTTATACAGACCCCGTTCCCTATCTGACGGCAGTCACCGTAACGGAAAGGATACCTGCGGATACATACAGCGAGTATATGGCTACCTATACCACGACCCAGCCTACGGGGACGGACGTTTATTACTACTCCGTTTCGCGCGGCAACTCCCTTCGGGCGGATACGGGCATTTCCGCAGCCGTTTCGGCGGACAAGTCCCATAACGCGGATATACCAAGAGATACTGCGGTAACAAGAGCCTTGACGGATAAATCCGTGACGGATACATCCGTTACTGAGACCTCTTTGCCCGACGGTGAAATCAGCGCCGAAACAGAGGTGCCGATTTCCGAGGAAACGGAGCAGACGTCCGAAACGACAAAGCATACCATGCCGCCCCGTCCCAGCGCGGATACCGCCGCCGTACAAAAGGTTTCCGCGGACACAAAATACTCGGAGGAGCAAACATCAGCCACAACAACTTCCAACGGAGGAACAACCGATGCCGATTAATATACCCAACAATCTTCCCGCATACGCCGTGCTGAACAATGAAAACATCTTTGTTATGACCGATACCGACGCGGCTCACCAGGATATACGTCCTATCAAAATTGCGATAGTAAACCTTATGCCCAAGAAAATCGAGACGGAGACCCAGATACTTCGTTTGCTTTCAAATACGCCGCTTCAGGTGGATATCGAGCTTATACAGATGGCGAGCCATGTGACGAAAAACACCTCGATAGAGCATCTTACCAAGTTTTACAAGACCTTTGAGGACGTTAAGGACCAGCGCTTCGACGGGCTTATCATAACAGGCGCGCCCGTGGAGCAGATACCCTTTGAGGACGTGGACTACTGGAAAGAGCTTTGCGGCATAATGGAATGGTCAAAGGAAAACGTGTATTCCACCCTGCATATCTGCTGGGGCGCGCAGGCAGGACTTTATTACCACTACGGCGTCCCAAAGTACGACCTGCCCAAGAAAATGTTCGGAGTATTTCCCCACAAATTTGAGGTGGCAAATCATCCGCTTCTCCGCGGCTTTGACGAGAATTTCTCCGTGCCACATTCGCGGCATACCGAGATAAAGCGCATGGACGTTGAAAAGGTCAGGGAGCTTCAAATTCTTGCGGCTTCCCCCGAATCGGGAGTGAATATCATCGCGGACAAAACCGAGCGGCAGTTCTTCCTCATGGGGCATTTTGAGTACGACCGCTTCACCCTTGCAAACGAGTATTTCCGTGACAGGGACAAGGGGCTGCCCATTGAGGTGCCGAAGCATTATTTCCCCTATGACGACCCCTCCCAGCCGCCACATTTCAACTGGCGCGCCCATGCAAATCTGCTGTTTTCAAACTGGCTCAACTACTGCGTTTACCAGAAAACCCCCTATGACCTTAACGAGCTTGAGCCGCTTATTTATTAAGGAAGTACTGATTAAATCTGGTGCGCAGATTGCGAAGTCAGATTTTTCGTCAGATTGTATAGAAATTTCGCAGGCATACTGTCGTATGTCAAGAAATTTCTGTGCAAGATGACGGAAAATCTGCAAGCGAGGTGCGTGCCAAGCCGCAAGGCGTGGTTTAATCAGTGCTTCCTTAAATATACAAACGCCCGGGAAGAAATCTGCTCTTCCCGGGCGTTTTTCAGCTTTTGCTTTTTTTGTGCTTTTTCTTGTACAGATAATATGCCGCAGATGAGGAAACCGCAAACACCACCTCGACAATTATTGATGCCCAGAATTTCGGCGATGAGGGGTTCTGCACGTTTGCTCCCATGAGCGTGGTGGTGATAAGTCCGGGGAGTATGCCGAGGAAAGAGCCCAGCATATATTTTCCCAGCCCGAAACCCGTTGAACCGAGAAACATACTCACAAGGTCGCAGGGAAGAAGGTTTATCACCCTCAGAAAATACGCTATGAAAAGCTCGTTGTCCGACTGTATCTCCCGAAGCTTGTCCGCGTTTTTGTTCTTGTTGATAAGCTCCTGCACGAACTCCTTTTCCGCAAATCTGCCAATCGCGTAAGGCAGAAGCAGCATCACCGCCACTCCTGCGCAGTTGACTGTTACCGCCGAAAGAAACGTGGGGAATATGCTTCCCGACGCGGCAATAAGAACAAGCATCGGGAAAAATAACGACAGCGATTTCAGCGCGAAAAGTCCCAGCATGACAAGAGCCGCAAGCCAAAGATTTTCGGGTGTAAATTCAAGGATATGCTCAATGGTCACGCCGCGGAAAAACCGCAAATATATTGCCGCACAGCATATTATCATCACAACGGGCGCAAGCTGAATGATTTTTTTAAGCACCCTTGTTCCTCTTTTTTCCGACATTGAAATTACCTTCTTATGAAAAGTGCCGAGAAACTGCCTCAGCCTTTGTTTTTGCAGTTTGTATTTGCATTAGCCGCCGCAGGCACGGCTTTTTTAAAGAACATTTTCTGCACCCTCGCGCTTTTTCCTTTAAGCCTTTTCACCACGAACTCGCGGAAAAGCGCATACAGCACCGACGCCGTCGGTATCATAACAAGCATACCGAAAACGCCCATCAGCTTGCCGCCGATAGTTACCACGAAAAGCACCCATATTGCGGGAAGTCCAACGCTTTCGCCCACTACCTTGGGGTATATGAGATTTCCCTCTATCTGCTGGAGGACAAGGAACATTATCACGAAGAAAAGCGCCTGCATGGGGTCTTCCATAAGCAGGAGGAACGTGCCGATAAAGCAGCCGATAAACGCGCCCACCATTGGTATAAGCGCGGTGAAAGCGATAAGCACGCTTATCAGCGCAACGTAATCCATACGCAGTATAAGCATCGCTACCGCAAACATACAGCCGAGAATGACCGCTTCAAGGCATTGCCCCGAAAGAAAGTTTGAAAAGGTCTTGTTTGCCTGCAAAGCTATCTCTAAGGTTTTGTCCGCCGCCTTTTCGGGTACGAGAGCGTACAGCACCATTCTTGCCTGATTGCCCAGCTTTTCTTTTTGCAGCAGGATATACAGCGCAAAAACAAATCCGATGACCGCGGATACTATTCCGCTGACCGCGCTTGTTGCAACGCTTATCGTTGAGGACAGACCGCTTGTTATCCAGCCCGAGACGGAGGAAAGCACGTTCTGCCAGTCAATTCTGAATTCGGATATCCAGCCTTGTATCTGGGGGTAATCCTTGAAAAATTTCTCGATATATTCCTGCCCCTTAGCCATAAATGCAGGTATCTGCTGACCGAGATTTGAAGCCGTTGTCACGACCTGGGGAATGACGAGTATCATTACTGCTGCCACCGCAAGCACTATCGCAAGCAGAGTTATCACAAGGGCAAGAGGTCTGCGAAGCTTTGCAAGCTTCACGCTTTTGGGGAAAAGATGCTTTTCTACAGCCCTCATCGGCACGTTTATCACAAACGCGATTGCAGCGCCCGTGAAAAACGGCATAAGCATGGAAAGCACCGTTTTGAGAAACCCTGCCACCGCGGCAAGATTTTGCAGCGCGCAGTATACCGCGGCAATTGCGGAAGCTATGCCGATTATTTTTAACGCCGTTTTTTTGTCAAGAGACATACATTCATTCCTTTCATCACATAAGCGGAGCAAAAAGCCTCAGCACGCGCCCTGCTATTTTCTTGAATATGTTATATTTTCTGCATTCCTCAAGGGTCACAAGTGAGCATTTTTTCAGCGTTTCCCGGAAATCGTCCTCCACCTGCGCAACAACGGGGCTGCGGTAGAAATAGCAGGCACATTCGAAATGCAGGAACAGGCTGCGGTAGTCAAGGTTAATAGAGCCCACAACAGCCTTTATGTCGTCGCTGGTAAACGACTTTGCATGAACAAAGCCGGGGGTGTATTCATATATCTTGACGCCTGTCTGTATAAGCTCCGCGTAATAGGAACGCGCCAGCAGATAGGCGTACTGCTTGTCGGGGATATGAGGCATGATTATGCTCACGTCAACGCCTCTTTTTGCGGCATAGGTCAGGGCGGATATCATTTCATTGTCGAGAATGAGATAGGGCGTCATAATGTGAACGTATCCTTCCGCACGGTTGATAATGTCCATATAAACGTTCTGTCCAACGTCCTCGTTGTCAAGAGGGCTGTCGCCGTATGGAAGCACAAAGCCGTCGGTGCAAAGTCCCTTTTCCGCCAGCTCGGGGAAATCCGTCCTTACGTATGACGCGTATTTATCCTCACTGCCGACCTCGGTTATATTCCAGTTTTGCAGGAACATCATCGTAAAGCTGTTTACCGCTTCGCCCTTTATCATTACCGCGGTATCCTTCCAATGCCCGTATTTGGGGCATTTATTAATGTATTCGTCAGCAAGATTTACTCCGCCGGTGAAAGCGGTGTGACCGTCGATGACCATTATCTTTCGGTGGTCACGGTTGTTCTGCACCGTTGAAAGAACAGGCTTTATCGGCGAGAACATTTTGCACTTTATTCCGCGGTCGATAAGCTTTTTCGGGTAGCTGTACGGCACAAGCACAAGGCTGCACATTCCGTCATACATAAAGCGCACGTCCACGCCCTGTCCCGCTTTTCTCACAAGTATCTCCAGAATGGTATCCCACATTTCGCCGCGCTCAACGATGAAATACTCCATGAAGATAAATTCCTTTGCATTTTCAAGCTCTCTTACCATTGCGGCAAAAGCGTCCTCGCCCAAGGGGTAATATTCCGCATAGGTGTTCTTCCATACGGGATATCCTGCATATTTTTTCATGTAAACCGAAAGATTTTTTTCCTTGACGCTGATTTTTTCAAGCTCCTCAAGGGTCTCCTCCGATTGGGGCATATAGGGCGACGTGTCGTCGATAAGCTTCAGGATACGCCTGTTCATTACGTGGGTGCCCCATTCCATCTTCA
Source organism: Oscillospiraceae bacterium (assembly GCA_017847885.1). Lineage (GTDB taxonomy): Bacteria > Bacillota > Clostridia > Oscillospirales > Ruminococcaceae > RGIG8773. Next base: position 61,045 of record JAGAUA010000044.1, on the reverse strand, counting down.
CAAAGATGTACATTATCGTGCCGAAAACGGGTATCAGCAGCACGGGCACTACCCACGCAAGCTTGAAATAGGGGTTGGTTTTGTCGTTAACTATCCATATAAGCACAATTCCCGACAGAACAGTTGAAATCATGGAAAAGTACCACAAATTATCATTGAACAGCTTTACTGCGGCAACGATAAAAAATACCTGCACCGCAAGTCCGAGAACGACCACCATTGTACGCCCGAATATTATCCGCACAAGGCTTTTTAACTTCTTTTTCATTTGTTCTCCTTTGTTAATTCAATACTGATATTCCACATTTATTTTACCCCTCTATCCTTAAATTGTCAAGCACAACGGTGCAAAGTTATGTGAAAAGATGATGAAACATTGAAAATACGCTTGTTATTCGGGGAAAAATGTGTTATACTATGGTAAAAGTATATTGCTTTGGAGGCTTATCAATGGCAGGATATATAGGCACAAGATGTATAGTTTGCAGCGAAAAATTCACTTCCGATGACGATGTTGTCATCTGCCCCGAGTGCGGAACGCCCTATCACAGGGAATGTTATAAAAAAGAAGGAAAATGCGTAAATACCGTCCTTCACCAAAGAGGCGGTTCGTGGAAGCCCTCCTATGACACAGGCTCGGACAGTGCGAGCAGCGAAGCGGTCACCTGCCGTTTCTGCGGAAACGTAAATCCGCCGCTTACCCTTTTCTGCCGCAGGTGCGGTATGCCCGTTTCAAGCATGGAAAACGACAGCGACCATGCTCACAGAGCAGGTCAGTTCTACCGCGGCGTGAATATCAACGAAAATCCCGGTGCGTATAACCAAAACGCAAACGGCGGCGTGCAGTTCAATCCGTTCCTTATCAATTTCTCCGACCCACTCTGCGGCTATTCTCCCGATGAGGACCTTGACGGCGTGAAAATGTCGGAAATGGGCGATTTTGTCGGCTCAAATACCCACTACTACCTGCCTATCTTCAAGCGCTTCAAGGAGACTCACAAATCCGTGAGCTGGAATTTCACCGCCATGCTTTTCCCCGAATATTATTTTGCATATCGAAAAATGCCCCTTGCGGCTCTCGGCGCGTTCATACTTCACGCGGTTTCGATGCTGCCCGTTTTTATCGTGTATCTTTCCCAGTTTGCAGAATTCGGGGCATTGTCGGCAATGGCTTCCTCCGTGGATACAAGAGGCACGGCGTTTCAAGGCTTTATGATGATATGCAACGCGATACTTTACTCGCTGATGTTCCTGTCGGGACTTTTCGGCAACAGGCTTTACTATAACTCCGCGCTAAGAAAAATCAAAAAGGTCAAGGAAACCGAAAGCGGCATGATCCTACGTCAGACCCTTGTAAAAAAAGGCGGCACGTCGGCTCTGCTGATGGTTTTGTTCATATGCCTGACAGCCGTGCCGTACATTGCACTGTGCATTTCGCAGTTTTCCGCAGCACTTTCTTCAATGACCGTTTAAGGAGGATACTCCATGAAAATCAAAAAAGCCGTTATTACCGCCGCAGGCTACGGCACAAGAATGCTCCCGGCAACAAAATCCATGCCTAAGGAAATGCTGCCAATTCTCGACCGCCCCGCGATACAGTATATCGTGGAGGAATGTGTAAGCGCAGGAATTACCGATATCCTTATAATTCTTTCAAGGGGCAAGCACGTTGTTGAGGACCATTTCGACCGTTCTCCCGACCTTGAGCGCCAGCTTCTTAAAAGCGGAAAAACCGCGCTTTATGACGAAATCGTAAAAATCGGCTCTATGGCAAATATCGTTTACGTCCGTCAAGCGGAGCAGCTTGGTCTGGGTCATGCGGTGCTGTGTGCGAAAAGCTTTGCAGGGAACGAGCCTTTTGCGGTGCTGTACGGCGACGACGTTATCATGGGCGACGACCCCGTTATCGGTCAGCTTTGCAGGGCGTACGAAAAGCACGGAAAAGGCGTTGTGGGAATTAAAGAGGTTCCTGCCGAGGACGTTATGCGCTACTCATCCATGAAGCTTTCGCCTATGGAGGACGGCTGCTACTGCATTACCGATATGATAGAAAAGCCTGCTCCCGACCAGATTTTCTCCAACTTTTCCATTTTGGGAAGATGCGTTCTGCCCCCCGAAATTTTCGATATTCTGGAGCATACCCCCTGCGGAAGGAACAACGAGCTTCAGCTTACCGACGCTATGAAAGCCCTTGCGCTGAAAGAGACTATGGTGGGCGTTGATTTTACGGGCACGCGGTACGATATGGGCAACAAATTCAGCGCCCTTAAAGCAAGCATCGAGGTGGGACTTACCCGTCCCGAAATAGCCGAGGAGCTGAAAGCATACATAAAAAATCTTGCGGAAACTTTGTAATTTCGGGCGGATAATATACGCCCTTACAAGAATAAAGCCAATCTTGGGGTGTGAAGGTTTTATACAATGACTAAACTTGAAATAAAAGATCTCTGCTGCGGATACGGCGGAGAAAACGTGATAAACGGCGTTTCGGTAACCCTTGACCGCGGTGAGATACTTTCCGTTACGGGTCCCAACGGCTGCGGAAAAACCACGCTGCTGCGCGCGGCGTGCGGCTTTATCCCTGCCGCTTCGGGTGGAGTTTTTCTTGACGGCAGACCGATTTTGGATTTCTCTCCAAAGGAGCGGGCGCGGCATATCGCCATGCTCTCCCAGACGGGCGCAGGTGGAGAATACTCCGATTTTACGGTTTTCGACACCGTGCTTATGGGGCGGTATGCAAGGCAAAACGGGGGAATTCTTTCGGGAGCTTCCGCGGAAGATAAAATCGCCGCCGAGAAATATATTGCCGAAACGGGACTTTGCGGATTGGAAGAAAAGCTGATAACCGAGCTTTCGGGAGGACAGCTTCAAAGGGTGTTTCTCGCCCGTACTCTTGCGCAGGAGCCTGACGTGATACTGCTGGACGAGCCTGCAAACCACCTTGATTTTAAGTACCGCATCGAGCTTGTCGCGCTGCTAAAAAAGTGGGTGAGCGGCGGAAAAGCCGTTATCGGAGTTTTCCACGATTTGAGCCTTGCCGCAATGGTTTCCGACAGGATATTGCTCATGGACAAGGGGAGAGAGGTCATCTGCGGAAGCACCGCCGAGGTGTTGAGGTCGGACAAGCTGAGCGAGGTCTTTGAAACCGACGTGAGGAAATATATGCAGACCGCGGCGGAATTCTGGAAATAATATAGCACAAAAAGAGGGACTGTTCCGAAACAGCCCCTCTTTGTTTTTTTACTTCTCAATCTTGTCGCAGTAGATAAAGCCTAAGCCAACCGTACTCATATAGCACCTGCCGTAAACGTTCATATCGCCGCTTATTACCACGCCGTTGCCCGTGCCGCCAAAACGGTGAGCGTCGTCGTTGACTCTTACCCAAGTTTCGCCGTTGTCCTCGGTCATGTAAATGCCCTTTTCGTCAGAGTCCTTGGTGTTGCCGTAAATGTAGATAACATACGGGTCGCCGTCGTTCTTGGGCTTGCCGATACCGACAGCCTCGCAGTATTTTGAATTGGTGACCAAATCAATGCTGTCGCCGTGGTTAGTAGCCTTGTAAAGTCCTGCGCCGCCTGCAATATAGAATACGCCTTCCTCATCGGGGGATACGCATATTCTCTTATATGTAGGATTGATACCGCTAAGCTTTGTGAAGTTTACGCCGCCGTCGGAGCTTACATAAACGCTCTCCTTGCCGCAGGCGTAAACGTAGCTCGCATTGACCGCGTCGCCAAGCACATGGAAACCGCCGCCGATAATTCCGCCGCATTCGTTCCATGTTGCGCCCCAGTCCTCGGTGTAGTAAGCCTTGAGCGCATTTTCGGGACTCCAGATAAGTCTTGAGCCGTCAGCAGTAAGCGCAACGCTGCCGTTATAGAAGGTCTTTCCGCTGTCGGGCTTGTTGGTTATCTTGCTCCATGTCTTGCCTTCGTCCGTGGAGTATGTGAGAGCCTGCTCCTTGTCGCTGCCGCCGACCTTAGCCCAAATAGCCCTGTTTTGAGCGGCAATAGTGATGCTTGTTGTAGAACCTATTTTATCCTGATGACGCTGACCGGATACCTTTATATCCTCGTTGACAAAGCCGTCGTAGTCCATTACCGCAGTAACAAGGGGATAGTCCTTCATTGTGATAATGTCCATGGGGACGGTCTCTTCAATGCCGTTTGACTCAAAGTAGAACTTGGGAGTCTCGTCCCAGATGTTGTCGCAGGCAAAAACGCCGTTGCCCGAATTCACCAAAATCCTGCTTGTGTTTACGGGGTCCATTGCAAGGGAGCTGCACCAGTGAATTGCACAGTCCTCTATCCAAGGCATACCGTTTGTGTCCATTTCCATGTTTTCAAGCACGTTTCTCCATGTCTTTCCGCCGTCGGTAGAAGTGAAGAAAACATCGCCGTATGCACCGTTAGCCTGGCACTCCCATCTTCCCGAAGTAACCGCGATAAGCTTGTTGCTGTCGTTGGGGTCGATGAGGATATCTCCGAAGGAAGCGTTCGTATCGCTTATCTTTTCAGCAGAGCCGTCCTTGCCGTAGCGGTAGATCGCACCTGCCGCACAGTTCCAAGGTCCCTCGTTGTTTATGTAGCATACATAGAGGTTGCCCTCGCTGTCAAGCTTCATTCTCTGCACCATATTGTCGGTAATGCTGCCCGGGAGCTTTGCCCAGCTTTCGCCGCCGTCCTCGGAAACAAAGAGGTTGCCCGACTCGTCGCCCTTTTGGGAAACTGCCGCATATATCCTCTGAGTTGCGCCGTCCTTTGCGCTTGACGGGTCAAAGAGTATGGAGCAGATACCGTTGCCGTTTGCAGTTGAGGTCACGGGGAAGCTTGATACAGCAGTCCATGTCTCGCCGCCGTCGGTACTTTTTATCATGCCGCCCGTGCGTCCGCCTGCAAAAATAATGCTTCCGTTGTTGGGGTCAACGGCAATTCTCTCACCGTTTCCGCGTCCCATACCGTTGCCGTGAACTCTTATCATGTCGGTAAGCTCGATTACCTTGATAGTTTCGCCGTAATCCTCGGATTTCAGAAGCGCAGTTCTGCCGTTGCTGAAATATTCCGTTCCGGCAAGCATATAAACCTTTGAAGCGTCGCTTGGGTCAACTGCAAGACCGTCAATGCCCAGATAACCCTTGTCCTCCTCCGAGACCCAATAGTTAAGGGATTTCCAGCGCTGTTCGTCCTCGACCCAGCGGTACGCGCCGCCAACGTCTGTCCTTGCGTAGTAAAGGTTTGGCTCGCAGGTGCTGAAAACGCCTGTTACAAAGCCGCCGCCGCCCATTGCGACCTGACCGTAGGTCCAGTCTGCGTTAACGAAAGTGTTATCGTTTACATCTGCTGCCGCAGCCTCTGCCGTCTCGGAACCCGCAGGGTCGCCTGCCGAAGAGCCGCCGTCATCTTTTTTTCCGCAGCCTGCAAGCATTGCCATGCACATGAAAACCGACAAAGCCGCAGAAGCGGTTTTTCTTAATTTGTTTTTCATAATTCCTGCTCCTTATTAAAATATTTACTAAAATTATAAATCAAACCGCCCGATAAGTCAAGAGAATATGCAAATATATCCGTGTTTCGGGGCAAAAATCTTCCTTAACGGGCAGCTTGAAGATATCAGACAAGATTTTTGAAAAACTCCACAGCCTTGCCGCACATAGACCTCCTCGCGTCGGGTGAAAAGCCGTGCCCCTCATCGGGGTAAATTTCCAGCATACAGTCGGGGAAAGCGTCCTTCGCTTTTTGTGCATAGGAAACATCAACAAGCGCGTCCGCGTCGCCGTGGATTATCAGAACGGGCTTTTCAAATGCGGCGATATGGGCGAACACATCATATTCGGGAAGCCCCTCACGAAATGTCCGTGAAATGGTCATTCCCATAAAATCAAATGGCTCGGTCATTTCCTCGGCGGACTTTCCCAGCCAGTTATCGGGTATGCAGAACGCAGGATACAGCAGTACCATACCTGCAATATCCTCACTCATTTCCGCAGCGGTAAGCGCCGAAACAAAGCCCCCCTGACTTTCGCCGTAAAGGAATATCCTGCTGCTGTCGGCAAATCCGCAGCCTTTGACCATTTCAATAACATTTTTCAAGTCGGTCTGTTCGGTTGCGATACTCATGTCGGTGGTCCTGCCGCCGCTTTTTGAAATGGAAGAGCCTCCGCAGAAGTCGTAGCAATATGCGGCAATACCGCTCCCTGCAAGCTGCTCGGCAAGGTCGAGTATATGGCTGTGGGACGAATTGTATCCGTGACTCAAAATCACAGCAGGAACTTTTCCTTCCGCTTCGGGAATATACGCCAAGCCGTAGATATCATTTTCGCCGCTTTTGCACGGCATTTCTTTTACAGTATAATTCATAACAGCACCTCTTCATTTTTCAAACGGAACAAAGGAAATGCTCTCATACTCGGCAGTAAGGGGCATTTTGCTGTCGTCAAAAGCATTGAGCCAGCTGTCAACACCTGTTCCGCACCACGCGTTCATCATTATCTTGCTTTCGGTAACGGGGATATTTTCGCTTGCGGAATAAACCTCCTCGCCGTCCACGAACCATACTATCTTATCTTCGTACCATTCAAAAGCATAGGTGTGGAAATCCTCGGAGGCGTCAAAGCCAAGGTCGTGCATATATTCGTGATTGCCAACGCCGTTGGTAAAGTAGTTGAACTGCACCTTTGTGGTGTCCTTGCCGAGAATTTCAATGTCTATCTCGTCCCAGGGGTTGTTGTCGGAGGGACCCGTGTATGTAAAGAAGGAGGACACAACGCCGTCATTTTTTATAGCTTTCATTCTGACCTCGTATCTTCCGTAGCCGTAAAAAGCCTTTGAACGGTATTCGCCGCCGGAGTAGGGAACGCTGCCCGGCTTTGTGTCCTTGTCAATGATAAGCTGCATTTTGCCGTTTTCAAAGGTGCAGTTTTCCTTGCGCCATGTAACGTTGAACATACTTCCGTTGCACCAGCCGTCGGCAGGCTCGAAAAGTTCCGATTCGCCGTTTGTAAAGGTTATTGCGGAAATATCCTCGGCAGCAACTTCGGCAGCCGCAGAAGTCTCGGCAACCTCGCCCTTTGCGCCGCAGGAACACAATAAAACCGCACATGAAGCAGCCGCAAGCAGTACAGCACCCAATCTTGTTTTTCTCATAATTACTACATCCTTTCAGAAAATGTTGTTCGGTTGTTTATATATTGATTATAACCTGTCACGGGAAAATGTGATATCATCATTTTGCTGTTTTTGTCACTTTTTTGCCCGTCGTTTTGTCCCAATTGGAGCGGAAATATTTTTTGCGGAATTCATTTGGCGTCATTCCCGTGTACTTTTTAAATGTACTTATAAAATGGCTGTGAGATGTAAAAGCAAGGTAATTCCCAATGTCAAGAGGGGAGTAATCGGAATATTTCAGCATATTCTGTGCCGTTTCAACGCGCTTGACGGATATATATGTACTTATCGAAACGCCCACTTCCTTTTTGAAAAGTCGGGACAAATAGGACGGGCTCAAAGAAACATACTCGGCAATATCCGCTTCGGAAATCTTTGAGTGCAGATTATCGTAAACGTAGTCCATGGTCATTATAACGGGCTTTGAGTAGATAGTTCCGTGGGCAAGCCTGTTCATCTGATTTGTAAAGTCCATGACAGCTTCAAGGTGCAGAGCGTTTATTTCGTCCGCGGACGAGCATTTGTCTGCCTTTAAAATGTAAAGGTCGCTGAGGGTGTATGCAGTCTCCATTTCCATTCCGCCTTCAACGCAAAACCGCGTAATGAGCGCGATGGTGATAACAAAATGATACTTTAAGTTGCGCAGACGGTCTTCCGAAAGTATACCCGTGCCGTTTGAGCCGAGGGGGGTCATGTGCTTTTTCACACCGTCAGCGTCTCCAAGCCTTACATAGTCGTAAAACTCAAATTCCTGCTCAAAAGGGGAGTGCTTAAAAGCATACTCCCTGTTCATAAATGATTTATATGTAAGTTCTTTTTCCGATTGAGGCATAGCATCAGCTCCTTTAGGATATTATACAGCATTTTATTTTAATTTGCAACAAAAATTTGATAATAAAAGCAAAAAAATGATATTATTTTGCCCGTGGGTATGGTAAATTGTAGGTACAGTAAATCGTAACCACTTAAATCAAAAAGGAGATGCTTTTATGAAAAACGTAAAAAGAACACTTGCTTTCGCGTCTGCTCTGATGCTCGTATGCTCAATGACGGCTTGCGGAAACGACAGCGGCTCTGCAGTAAACACAACTGCTGAAACAACTACCGCTGTGACACCTGCCAAGGAGCTTAGCGAAGAGGACAAGGCTGCTGTTGCCGAGGTCGATGTGGGAGATGACGAAAAGCTTGAAAACGGCACTATCAAGTGGCTCGCTACATATGACCTTAACCCCGAAAAGGGCAAGCCCAAGATGTTTGCTCTGGAGCTTTTTGAAACAAAGTACGGCGGAAACATTGAATGGATACCCACAACATGGGACAACCGCTACAACGACCTGTCCACACTCGTTCTCGGCGGCACTTCTCCCGACCTTTTCCCTGCGCAGGAGTTTGATACCTTCCCAAGCAAAGTGGTTGACGGAATGTTCCAGCCCTTTGACGATTATCTCGACTTTGACAGCGACCTTTGGTCCGAGGGCTGCAAAAAGCTTGCCGAAGCTCACGTTCTGGGCGGAAAGCACTATGTTGCTCCCGTTGCGACAGACTCCAAGTGCCTTATGATATACAACAAGCGCACTATCGAAGAAAACGGTCTTCCCGACCCTGCGGAGCTTCTTGCAGAGGACAACTGGACATGGGATACTTTCAGACAGATGTGCCTTGACTACTGCGACCGTGAAGATGATAAGTTCGCATACGACAGCTGGTACTTTGAGACCCAGTTCCTCCTTACAACAGGCGTTGCACCTATCAGCATGGAGGACGGTCTTGTTAAGAGCAACCTCACAAGCGTTGAGATAGAACGTGCAGAAAACTTTATGTATGACCTGAAAAAGGACGACCTGCCTCTTCCTAAGCCCGAGTTCAACTGGACAGAGCAGCCTCAGCGTATCAGCGAGGGCAAGACCTTGTTCTGGCCTTGTGCAACATGGTGCCTCTGGGAAGCTGACCTTTCCAAGTTCGGCGAGCAGGGCGAGATAATGTTCGTTCCTATGCCTAAGGACCCCGAAGCTGACAAGTACTACCTCCCCGCAAACATGGACGCATACGCACTCTGCAAGGGTGCAGCAAATCCCGAGGGCGCAGCAGCATTTATCAAGTGCAAGCTTATTGCCGAAAAGGACGAGAGCGCAATTGCTGTCACAGAAAAGCAGTATCGCGAGGACTACGGCTGGACAGACGAGATGTTTGAGATGTGGTACAAGGTAAGAGAAATGACCGACGCTAACCCTGTTGTCAGCCTCCACATGGGTCTTTCCAAGGACGTTTCCGCAGCAGTTGACGACGGTCTGAAGCAGGCTTCCTTTAACGGCACAGACTGGGCTTCAACAAGAGAGTCAATCAGCGGCTTTACACAGACCGAGGTTGACGAGCTTAACAAGCAGATCCAGGAAAATTACTGATTTTTGAGAGGAAATTCTATATGGTAAATTTCACAGGCTATAAAAAGGGCGTAAATCTCGGCGGCTGGCTTTCCCAGTGCGATCACACAAAAGAGCGTTACGACACCTTTATCTGCGAAAAGGACATTGAAAAAATTGCGTCATGGGGGGCGGATCACGTCCGCCTGCCCATCGACTACAACCTTGTGGAAAATGAGGACGGCAGCTATATCGAAAGCGGCTTTGAGTACATAAACAATGCTGTGAAATGGTGCGGAAAGTGCGGACTTAACCTTGTGCTTGACCTGCACAAAACAGCAGGCTATTCCTTTGACAAGGGTGAAAATGAGTACGGATTTTTTGAAAGTCCTGCGCTTCAGGAACGCTTTTACAAGCTTTGGGAGACCCTTGCGCGGCGCTATGCGGTAAGCGACGGAACTATTGCATTTGAGCTGCTCAATGAAGTTATCGACCAAAAGTACAGCCCAATCTGGAACGGCATAATCCGTAACTGCATTGAAAGAATACGCAAAATTGCTCCCGATACGGTAATTCTTGTGGGCGGTTACTGGCAGAACAGCCCCGACGCTGTTCCCGACCTTGACGCGCCTTATGACGATAAAGTCGTGTACAATTTCCATTGCTACGACCCCATGAATTTCACACATCAGGGCGCATATTGGTATGAGGGTATGGATACCGAATTCAGAATGAGCTTTGAAGAGTGCGACCCTAAGGTCACGGCGCAGTTCTTTATCGACCGCTTTGCCGCTGCCTGTGAAGCCGCAAAAAAGAACGGAACGGTTCTTTACTGCGGAGAGTACGGCGTTATCGACAACGCTTCTCCCGAGGATACCGTCAAGTGGTTCAAGGCTATCAACAGCGCCTTTGAGCAGCTTGGTATCTGCCGTTCCGCATGGAGCTACAAGCAGATGGACTTCGGCATTGCTGACGAGCGCATGAGCGGCGTTATAGATGAGCTGGTAAAATATCTCTAAGCCTTTATCATTTCTTGTTTTTCATAATTACTCCTTAAGGTGCAGCCGATGCCGTAGTGATATGGTATCGGCTGTATTTTTTGCAGGTATATTTATGCTGTTAATGTTGAAAAATAATAAAAATTCACAAATCCTACTACGTAAATATGTATAATAGGTATACTTGCAGATACTTGAAAACATAGTAAATCTATGGTATAATAGTATAAATATAATTTCTGAATTAGTTTTTCATAAAACAAGACAAGAAAGGATGCTTAAAATGAAAATTTCCACAAAGGGCAGATACGCTTTGAGAATGCTTCTTGACCTTGCACTCAACAGCAAGGACGGTTACGTTGCGCTTAAAGATATTGCGGAGCGGCAGAACGTGTCGAAAAAATATCTTGAGCAGATAGTTCCGCTTTTGAGCAAGTCGGGGCTGCTGAAAACAAACCGCGGCTATCAGGGGGGATATATGCTTGCAAAAAGTCCAGAGGCATATACTGTGGGAGAGATACTAAGACTGACGGAAGGCAGCCTTGCGCCTATTCCGTGCCTTGAAAATGCGCCCAACGAGTGTGCAAGAGCGGAAGCCTGCATGACGCTTTATGTCTGGGAGGGACTTTACAAAGCCATTACCGACTATCTGGACGGCATAACCTTGCAGGATATTATCAACCACGGCACCGAGGGAAATGATTACTGCATATAATTCAATCGTATAAAGCACAAAACACGGTACCGCCGAAGCGATACCGTGTTTATTTTCATAAACTCCGATGTATTTTCACATTGCGAAAATACTTGGAAACAAATGCTTGCATTTGTTTTTTAGCCAAGTGTAACAACGACTTCATTCTCGTCCTTGAGCTTGTCGGCAGGAATAAAGTTGCCGTCGAGCTTTTCGCCGTTGAGAACGATAGACGCAACGCCGCTTTCAACATGGTTGGGGTTGTTGAATGTCATGTTAAGCTGCTTGCCTCTGAATACCTTGTCAACGGTGTAGCTTGCCCACTCGGAAGGAATTGCAGGGGAAACCACAAGTCCGTCAGCGTTAGGACGCATACCGAGGATACCCTCTACGCAGCCTACCATTACTGTGGAAGCTGTACCTGTGAGCCAGTGAACGTGTGAACGTCCCTCAAAAGGCGAGCGTGTAGACTCGGTGAACTGACCGTGAGCGTAAGGCTCAATAACGCGTATTTCTGCCTTGTCATTCATAGCAGCAGGAGAGGACTCCATGAAGTACTCGAAAGCTCTGTTGCCGTGACCCAGCATGGACTCTGCAAGGATAGCCCAGCCCTGTGACTGAGAGAAGATACCGCCGTTTTCCTTTGTATCGGGGTTGAAGATGTGCATGAGCGCACCGTCAAAGTAGTTCTTTACGTAAGGAGGTTCGAGAAGCTTTACGCCGTAAGGTGTGTTGAGTATCTCGTGAACGGAGTCCATGGACTTTTCAGCCTGCTCCTTTGAAGCAAAGCCGGAAATTACGCCCCAGCTCTGAGGATTGAGCCACATATTTGCTTCGGGATCCTTCTTTGCACCAACAACAACGCCGTCTTCGCGGATACCGCGGATCCATCTGTCCTCGTCCCAGCACTTAGCAAGTGAAGCGCCCAGCTTGCCCTGTACCTCGTCGATGTACTTGATGTATTCAGCGTCGCCCTTTTCCTGCGCATAGCCCTTGATAACGGACATTGCGTAATAAAGCTGAAATGCAACGAATGTGGACTCGCCCTTCTTGCCCATACGGAGACAGTCGTTCCAGTCAGCGTGGAGACCTGCGGGCATATCGTGGTCGCCAAGGTGGTTCATTGAGAAGTCGATAGCTCTCTTCAAGTGGTTGTAAACGGTGTCCTCGCCGCCGTTGGAGTATACGATAACTTCATCGAGGAACGCCTTGTTTCCGCTTTCACCGATGTACTTGGAAATTGTGGGGAACAGCCAGAGAGCGTCGTCTGCGCGGTAAGAGGGGTGACCTGTTTCCTTAGCGTAGATAGAGTTCTCGTCGTTCTCGTCGGGGCAAGTCTCGTGACCTGCGTTGTGGTTGAACTTAACCAGCGGCAGACCTGCGCCGTTGTCAACCTGTGCGGAAAGCATGAAGCGGATCTTGTCGGCAGCCATTTCGGGGTCAAGGTGAATGATACCCTGGATATCCTGAACGGTATCACGGTAGCCGTAGCCGTTTCTCAGACCGCAGTAGATAAAGGAAGCCGCTCTCGACCAGATGAATGTGATAAAGCACTGGTAAGCGTTCCAAACGTTGATCATGTTGTTGAACTCTGCGCTTGGAGTGTTGATCTGGAAGTTGTTCAGCTTGCCGTGCCAGAAGTTTTTCAGTTCCTTGATCTCGGCGTCAACCTTGCCGGGAACCTTGTATTCGTTAAGGATAGCGGTAGCAGCGGCATTGTCGCGCTGACCTACGATGTAGATAAGCTCGATAGTTCCGCCTGCGCCGAGAGTGATAGCGCTCTGGAGCGCGCCGCAGGCATTTGCGTTGTAGTTGAGTACGTTGTCGCATCTGCCGCTTTCAACAGCGATAGGATTTGCAAGGGTGCGGTATGCGCCGATAAAGTGGTTAAGGTCGCCGTTGTAGCCGCAAACGTCTGCGCCCACCATACCGAAGAAACGCTCTCTGTGGTTGGAGCCTGTTTCGTCCTTGCCGCTGTTTTCGTTGATGTGCTGGAGTATCTTGTTCTCCTCAAAGGATGTTCTTGTGATGAACTGTGTATACTGAAGGTTTACCTGATCCTGCTCGTAGTTGTTGTCGTTTGTGAACTCGCAGAAGCCGTAAACGGAAAGCTTTCTTTCCTTGCTTGAGAGGTTGGTGATAACAGCTCTCCATACCTCGTAGGTCTTTCCCTTGGGAACGTAGTATGTAACCTCGGATTTAACGTCTGCATACTCTGCGGAAATTACAGTGTAAGCAGTACCGTGGCGGCATTCGCTCTTGTACTTGTCAAGGGGCTTGCCCACAGGCTGCCATGAAGCAGACCAGTAATCGGCGGTATCGTTGTCGCGGATATAGATAAATCTTCCGGGGAGAGCAACGTTTGTGTTGAAGCGGTAACGGAGAATACGTCCGTTTGCGCCCGATTTAACGAAGCTGTAACCCTCGGCGTTGTTTGAGATCATTGCGCCGTACTCGGGATCGCCGAGATAGTTTGCCCAAGGTGCGGGCGTATTGGGCTTGGTAATAACATATTCCTTTTTTTCAAGGTCAAAATGTCCGTAATTCATTTAACACACTCCTTCAATAAAAGCCGATGACCGACATAACATAATGACTTTATTGTACCATTAATGCCAGATATTTTCAAGGGGGTATTAAAAAAGTTAACAATTTCAAACGTTTTCGTTAGATATTTTTATTGCGAAATGCTGAAAATAATCGGCTGACAATTCTGCGAGCAGGTGTATCTCTACGGTTAGTTTATTGACCCGAAGCTGTTTTGCTGTTAGAATGTTATCGAAAGGAGACAGTTTGAAAATAAATTTTCAAACACGAGTTTTGTTTTCCTTGCTGCCGCAAGGAATTTTCTGCAGCCGACTAAGGTCGGGTCTAAAGCCACAAAACATCGAAAGGAGTGCATTTTTCCTATCGGAAAAATGGTTATTATTATGATATTCACACCGCTTGATATGAATAAGCTGCCCAGAGGACAGGTTTTTATGTACTTTTCAAAAATTGCGCCCACGGGCTACTCGCTGACCGTAAATATGGACGTTACTCATCTTAGGAAAAAGACCAAGGAGCAGGGCATAAAATTTTTCCCCGTATACCTTTGGCTTACCACAAAAAATCTGAACAAGCAGATTGAGTTCAAAATAGCTGAGCAGGACGGGCAGGTGGGGTATTTCGACTGCCTGACGCCGCTTTATGCGACTTTCCACGACGATGACAAGACCTTTTCTCTTATGTGGACGAAATATAACAGCGATTTCTCTGTTTTTTACCGCAATTACCTTGAAAATCAGCGTAATTTCGGGGAAAATCACGGCATACTCTGCCACCCCGAGCTTCCTCCGCCCAATGCGTACACCATTTCATGTATCCCGTGGGTGAAGTTTGAGCATTTTGCCGTTCACAGCTACGACAACAAGCCCTATTATTTCCCCTCGGTGGAAGCAGGAAAAATCTTTTCCTGCGGAGAAAAAAGTATGCTTCCGCTGTCCATAACCTGTCATCATGCCACAACGGACGGCTATCACGTAAACCGCTTTCTGGAAGAGCTTCAGCAGGACTTTGACAGCTTCGATGTGCAGCTGTAAACAATGTGATAAACGGGACGGTACTGCCGTCCCCTTTTTATTTTCTCAAAAGCTTTTTCATAAACTCCTCCGTGGATACCCCCGAGGGGCGGTTATAGCGGTTTATCGACAGCAGGCAGCCCGTATCCTCCCTCGAAATGTAATTGGGCTTTTCGTAGCAGGTGAGCAGCGCTTTAAACCCCATTTCATGCAGTATGGGAACGCTTTCGTCCGAGATATAGCCAAAGGGATACGCAAAGGTCACGGGAGTTGTTCCGCTTTTATCCCTGAGCATACCCTGAAGCATGGCAACGTCGTCAAACATACTCTTGCGGTAATCCTCGTAGCTTTCGCCGTAAAGCTTCTTGCACCCCTTTCTTCCCTCCATTGAGTGCATATCGTAGGTGTGGTTTCCTATCTCAAATACGCCGCTTTCGTAAAGCTCTGTTATCTCGTCCCACGTAAGGCTTGAATAGGCAGGATTATGCTCGTCCTGCTCGACGGACAGGTCGGTATACGTCCCCACAACGTTCATAACGCCCTTGAGACCGTTCTCCTTCATAAAGGGGTATGCGTAGGTCATAACATTGTAATAGCCGTCGTCAAAGGTCACGGCAACAGGCTTGTCCGGCAGCTCTGTGCCATTTTCAACATAGTCAACAACGTCGCTTATAAAAACCGTTGTGTAGCCGTTATCCATAAGGTACTGCATATCCGCCTTGAACACCTCGGGGCTAAGCACATAGTCCCCTGCCCTTGATGGGTCTTTCAGCAGGCTGTGGTACATTATCACGGGCAGGAATACCTCTTCCTCCGCGGCATTGGCAGCCGCAGTTACCGCCGCACTTTCAAATCCCCTTGCAGCTAAAAATATCCCTCCGCATACGGCGGCAAGTGATAAGGCAAGGCAAAAAACAAAGCTTTTTAATTTTACGCAGAAATACATAAAGCACCTCCGAAAACCGTTTTGTACAGCTTATGCTCACGGGTGACGAAAAATGCTAACTTTTTTCTTGCAATATGGCGGAATTTATGGTATAATTTTATTCGGAATTTTTATTAAACGAAAGGATTGCAATACAATGAAAGAACTTAACCCCAACGCTAAAATCGAGACCAAATGCCTGCACGCAGGCTATACCCCCAAAAACGGCGAGCCGAGAGTAGTGCCTATCGTGCAGAGCACTACATACGTTTACGACTCTACGGACGACGTTGCCGCAGTTTTTGATGACCCCACAAAGAGCCTTATCTACTCCCGTTTTGAGAACCCCACTACCGACGCTGTTGAAAAGAAAATCGCTGCTCTTGAAGGCGGCGTTGCGGCAATGTGTACCTCCAGCGGACAGGCGGCTTCTCTGCTTTCTATCCTCAACATCTGCGAGGCAGGCGACAGCTTTATCGCTTCCTCCTCCATTTACGGCGGAACTATCAACCTTTTCGGCGTAACTCTGAAAAGAATGGGCATCGAGTGCATCTGGGTGGACGTTGACGCTTCCGAGGAAGAGCTTAACGCCGCTTTCAAGGAAAACACAAAGGCTGTTTTCGGCGAGACTATTGCAAACCCTGCTCTTACCGTTTTCGATATTGAAAAATGGGCAAAGGCGGCTCACGCACACGGCGTACCCCTTATCGTGGACAACACCTTTGCAACGCCTATCCTCTGCCGTCCTATCGAGTGGGGCGCGGATATCGTTATCCACTCCACATCGAAGTACATGGACGGTCACGCTGTTCAGGTCGGCGGCGTAATCGTCGACAGCGGCAAATTCGACTGGACAAACGGAAAGTTCCCCTGCATGACCGAGCCGGACGAAAGCTACCACGGAATTGTTTACACCAAGCAGTACGCTTTTGCGCCCTACATCGTCAAGGCAAGAATGCAGCTTATGAGAGATTTCGGCTGCTATCCTGCGGCAAACAGCTCCTTCCTGCTTAATCTCGGTCTTGAGACCCTCGCGGTAAGAATGAAGCAGTACTGCGAAAACGCACTTAAAGTTGCAAAGTTCATAGAGTCCACGGGCAAGGTGAATTTCGTTTCCTACCCCGCACTTGAAAGCAACAAGTACAAGGCGCTCGCAGACAAGTATCTCCCTCTCGGCACAAGCGGCGTAATTTCCTTCTCAATCAAGGGCGGACGCGATACTGCCGTTAAGTTTATGGACAGCCTTACACTTGCTTCAAACGAGGTACACGTTGCGGATATCCGTACCTGCGTGCTTCACCCTGCTTCCGCGACACACCGTCAGCTTACCGACGAGCAGCTTGTTGCGGCAGGTATCGACGGCGGACTCATAAGATTTTCAGTAGGTCTTGAAAATGTTGAGGACATCATTGCCGACGTTAAGCAGGCGTTCGACAAGATTTAATGGGAGAAAGTTTGAAAATAAATTTTCAAACCCGAGTTTTGTTTTCCTTGCTGCCGCAAGGAATTTGCTGCGCAAACCACAAAACATCGGAAAGGAGTGCATTTTCCCTTTGGGAAAATGGGCATAATAATGGAATTCAGACCGTGCATAGATATACACAACGGCAAAGTCAAGCAGATAGTCGGCGGAAGTTTGGCGGATAAAAATAACCGTGCCGATGAAAATTTCGTCTCGGAATACGGCGCGGATTTTTACGCAAAGCTTTACAGCTCCAAGGGCATAAAGGGCGGACATATCATTATCCTCAACGCGGCGGATTCGGAGTACTATAACGCCGATTTACAGCAGGCTTATGCCGCACTTGCCGCGTACCCGAACGGCTTGCAGGTGGGCGGAGGAATTGCCGCGGAAAACGCCGCAGGCTTTCTTGAAAAGGGAGCGTCCCATGTGATAGTGACGTCCTACGTGTTCAAGGACGGAAAAATCAACTTTGACAACCTGAAAAAGCTTGTTTCCGAAACGGGCAGAGAGCGTCTCGTTATCGACCTTTCCTGCCGAAAAAGGGACGGCAGCTATTATGTTGTTACCGACCGCTGGCAGAAGTTCACGGACGTTGAGCTTACCGCGGCGGCAATGGATATGTTTGCGGAGTATTGCGATGAGCTGCTTATCCACGCAGTTGACGTTGAGGGCAAGGCAAGAGGGGTGGAAAAGCCCCTTGCGGAAATGCTGGGCGAATGGGGCAGGATACCCGTTACCTACGCAGGAGGGATAGGCTCGTACGACGACTTGGACGTGCTGAAAACCCTCGGCAAAGGCAAGCTTAATTTCACGGTTGGAAGCGCTCTCGACATCTTTGGCGGAAGCCTTGATTTTGAGAAGGTTTGCGCGTATAAATAACTTAACAGAGTAGTATTAAACACGGTATCGCTTGGGCGGTGCCGTGTTTTTATGCGTAATTGTTGATTTTTAAGCCGCGGTATGGTATAATTTTATAAATGTATCGGTGCAAAAAAACGAAATTTGCAGAGTCGGTCAAAATTTAGGAGATGGGTTTTTGAACAAGAAGGAATTATTCAGAAGATACATAATACTTATTGCAGGCTTGTTTTTTTCGGGAATTGGAGTAGCTTTTTCCAAACATAGTGATTTAGGGGTTTCACCAATTACGTCAGTCGCTAATGTACTGAGTTTGAAGTATTCCGCAATAAGCTTAGGCAGCTGGATCATCATATGGAATTGTGTGATGATATTAGGTCAGATAGTAATATTGCGCAAGGATTTTAAAATGTATCAGCTTTTGCAGGTCCCGCTTTCTTTTTTATTTGGATGGTTTACGGATATTGGAATGAAGTTTGTTTCGTTGATACCGCTGAGCAATTACTTTACAAAAATTCTGTTGCTGCTTATTGGTGTTGTTGTTCTTGCTTTTGGAATAGCACTGTCTGTTATTGCTGATGTTATTATGAATTCGGGAGAAGCTTTGGTAAAGGCTATATCGGACAAATCACATTTTGAATTTGGATATGTAAAGGTCGGATTTGACATTTTTTGTGTTATCTCGGCAATTGTTTTATCAATGATATTTTTTAACGGAAAAATAATCGGAACAAGAGAAGGAACAATTATTTCTGCCTTGTGTACAGGAATAGTGATAAAATTTATAACGAAATATATACGTAAATACGTTGATAAAATTATCACGCATAATTTATAATTTACCAAATTAATTGCGTATCAGATGAAAGAGGTGTACCCATGCCCGAAAACAAACAGAACAAGCCCCAAATAGATCACAGCAGAAAAATGCTAAACCCCGGAACGCTCCTTGCGCCGCTGCCTGCGGTGATGGTTTCCTGCGGAACGCTCGAAAAAGCGAACGTGCTGACCGTTGCATGGACGGGTATCGTCAACACTCACCCTGCAATGACATATATTTCCGTGCGCCCGTCCCGTCATTCCTACGGCATAATCAAGGAAAGCGGCGAGTTTGTGATAAACCTTACCACCTCGAAAATGGTTCGGGAGACCGATTTCTGCGGCGTAAAAAGCGGCAGGGACACGGACAAGATAAAAAAGTGCGGTCTGCACCTTGAGCCTGCCTCAAAGGTAAGCGCGCCGATTATTTCGGAAAGTCCCCTTTCGCTGGAGTGCCGCGTTACCGAGGTAAAGCCGCTGGGCACTCACGATATGTTCCTTGCGGAGATACTCGCGGTAAGCGTGGACGGCCGCTATATCGACAGTAAGGGCAAGATAAATCTCCAACAGGCAGGGCTTATGGCGTACTCCCACGGCGAGTATTTCTCTCTCGGAAGAAAGCTGGGGTCTTTCGGTTATTCCGTCGCAAAAAAGAAAAAGAAAAAATAATTTCAAAAAACCCTTGCATTTGCCGCCGATATGTGATATAATGCAATAGATAACGTATATTATTATGGAGGTCAAATAAATGGAATTCGGCGCAATTCAGATCGTTGGCGGTATTTTAATGCTTATCAGCAGCATTTTGATCATTGTTATTACTTCTATGCAGGAACAGAAGCAGCAGGATATGGGCGCGGCTCTTTCGGGTCAGAGCGACAACTTCTTCGGCAAGGGCAACGTAAGCAGCTCGAAGGAACAGGCTCTTGCAAGGCTCACAAAGCTTCTTGCTATCGTGTTCTTCGTAGTTACGATTGCTGTGAACATAATTCCTGTTATTGTTGACAAGATAAGCGCAAAGTAAAATTTTGCCGTTCGGTCCTGTGCCATTTTAAGCACGGGACTTTTTTCATATTCGGGTATATTAAATACGGGAGGTAACTATGGCAGAGATAAAGGATATTTATAAAAACAGAATACGTGAGCAGCTTAAACAGGCAGGCAAAAAAAGCGTGCCCTACAAGCAGCTTTACGCAAAGTGCAAGGGCAAAAAGCCGAGTGCGGCTGCATTTGCGGCAGCAATATCCGAGCTGAAGCGCAGCGGCGTTATTACGGAAAATAAGGTGGGTCTGAAGCTTGCTTCCGAGGCAGGACTTTTCCGCGCTGTGGTTGCGAGAATAAACAAAACCTTCGGCTTTATCCGCCGCGACGACGATACCGAGGTCTTTGTGCCGGGCAAGTTCCTCATGGGCGCAATGCCGGGGGATATCGTCATGGCAAGGCTTCTTCCCCAAAAGGGAGAGCTTCCCGAGGGCGAGGTCGTGACCATAGTTGAGGAAGGCTTTTCCGAGTTCACGGGTGTTGTGGAAAAGGACGGCAACACGGTTTGCATACGTCCCGATACGCTCGGCAAGGAGCTTATGATAGTATCAAAGCTTGACGTTCCCGTAAGAGAGGGAGACAAGGTGGTTGCCGAGATATGCCGCAGGGGAGAAAGGCACTCCGAGCATAGAGTACGCGTAACAGGCGTTTTCGGCGACAGCGGAAAGGCAAAAAGCAGCGCCGACGCCATACTCCATATCAATGGCGTGGAGACGGAATTCCCTGCCTGCGTTCTGGACGAGGCGCGCTATGCCGAGCATAAGGGCATACCCGAGGGAGAGCCTATGCGCAGACTTGACCTGCGTGACGAGACTATTTTTACCATAGACGGTGCAGATACCAAGGATATCGACGACGCGGTCTCCGTTAAGAAAACCGAAGACGGCTGGGAGTTGGGCGTGCATATTGCGGACGTTTCCTTCTACGTAAAATCTGGCTCCGAGCTTGACAAGGACGCAATGCTCAGAGGCACGTCCATTTACTACGCAAACAAGGTCGTTCCTATGCTGCCCAAGGAGCTTTCAAACGGAATATGCTCCCTTAACCCACAGGAGGACAGACTTGCCTTTTCCTGTCTTATGAAGCTTGACCCAGAGGGACAGCTTGTGTCCTATAAATTCAGCAAAACCGTGATACGCTCACGGGTCAAGGGCGTGTACAGCGAGATAAATGTCATACTTGACTGCGTGAAGAACGGCACGGAAATTCCCTCCGAGCTTGCGGAAAAATATGACGGGCTTATAGATTCGCTGCTGCTTATGGACGAGTTGGCGGCGATACTGACGGCGAATAAGCTTAACCGCGGCGCACCTCAGATAGAGACCTCCGAGTGCAAGCTTATTATCGACGAAAATGACGTCTGCGTTGGCGTTGAAAAGCGAGAGCGCGGCAGAAGCGAGCTGATAATCGAGGAGTTCATGCTTATGGCGAACACCTCTGCCGCACGGCTTGCAAAGGAAAACGGCATACCCTTTGTTTACCGTATCCACGAGGACCCTGCCCCCGAAAAGATACAGGAGCTTGTGGACGTGGTTTCCCGCATGGGCATTGCCGTGCCCCACTTTACAAGCGTAAAGCCAAAGCACCTTGCGGAGATATTGGTAAAAACCAAGGATTCGGCCCTTTCTCCCGTGGTGAACAACATGGTGCTGCGCTCAATGGCAAAGGCGAAATATGCCGACGAGCCGATAGGTCACTTCGGACTCGTGCTTGCGGATTATGCCCATTTCACTTCGCCTATCAGACGTTACCCCGACTTGGCGATACACCGCATACTCACCGATTTCTGCTATAACAAGCAAAGTGCAAAGTATATGCAGAAGCGGTATGCAGGCTTTGCAAAGGAAGCGTCCCAGCAGTCCTCCGAGTGCGAGCTGACTGCAATGCGCGTGGAGCGTGACTGCGAGGACTGCTACATTGCCGAGTATATGACGGGGCATCTCGGGGAGACCTTTGAGGGAATAATTTCTTCCGTGCAGGAATTCGGCTTTTTTGTAGAGCTGCCTAACACCGTTGAGGGACTCGTCAGCGTAGAGTCGCTGAAAAACGGTCCGTATGATTATGACGGTCACTTTACCTTTACAAAGAACGGAAAGTCGGTTTACCGCGTGGGCGATACGGTCAAGGTGGTATGCGTCCGTGCCGATGTTAATTCGGGAAAGGTAGATTTCACGGTATGCGGCGACAGCAAGGCAGAGTCCGACGACGAGGATTTGGTATAAAATTATTAACGGGACGGGTGACCCGTTCTCTACAATGGAATGTAGGGGCGGATATCATCCGCCCGCTGATGTAAAAAAAGGGGTACCGAAAAAATCGGTACCCTAAGCTTTTGTACACAAACTGTCTCAAAGATTTCTCTTGAAATTATGCTTGATATGTGGTAAACTATTACTTGTCGGAGTTTGCTATCAGCTGTATCCGCGCTTCGCTGTTCTTGATAACGTTCAGAAGCGAGGACGCCGAGCCCGAATATTCTTCCGCAAGTGAGTTTGCCGTAATCACGGTCTCGTCGCTTTCCTTTGCGATATCGCCGCCGTTCAGTGCAGCTCCCTTTGCCGCCGCCATAGCGTTTGCCTCGCACACAGCCATTGCCGCCGTGGAAGAGCCTTGCGCAATAACCTCGGGAACGGTGAAGAAGTGCTGGTCATTCTTTGCATTGGAAGAATACACCACACGGAACATCTTGTATATGGCAAGCATAAGGAAGTTGGAGACCTCTTTTATAATAGTGCTGCTGCCCGTTTTCTGAACAAGGGAGAACAGCACCGTTGCCGCGTTGATAACAAGCTTTTTGTTGAATGAAGCCATAACTCCGCCTGCCGCGATTTTATCTTTAACGTTGGGGTCATGCTCGGGAATGTCCTCATATGAAATAGTTTTTCCCGCAGGCTCGGGGGAACGTCCCAAAAGATAGTCGCAGGAAACATTATAATAATCCGCCGTTTTAACGAGAAAATCCAGACCGCATTCACGTATTCCCTTTTCATAGTGAGAAAGCAGCGCCTGGGATATTCCCAAAGCGGCAGCCGCATTTTTTTGACTGATGCCGCGTTCTTTCCTCAAAAGAGTTATGATTCTCGGAAAGTCCGAATTCATCATGTCACCTCCTACAATTGATTTCTACATATCGTAAATTATAACTCATAACGTACATTTTGTAAATAGCTTTCCGCAAAAAAAGTCGATAAATGTTTACGCATTTTTTTGTTTATTTATACACAAAAAAACATAATTTCGTACATATACGAATAAAAAACGGATAAATGAAAGGAATATGCTTATGAAAGGCTATCGTATCAGCATACTTCGCCACGGCATTACCGAGGCAAATGAAAACGGAGTATACATAGGAAAAACGGATTATCCGCTTTCCGAGGCAGGCAGGGAGGCTTTACAGGACAAGTACGACCAGCTTGAATACCCAAAGGTGCAGCGTGTTTATTCAAGTCCCCTTGAAAGGGCTATCCAATCGGCGGAAATACTGTTTCCCGACCGCGAGATAGTCATTGTGGACGACCTGAGAGAAATGGATTTCGGCGTGTTCGAGGGACTTTGCGTGGACGACCTTATCAAGCTTGACAGCTACAAAAAGTGGCTCAAGGGCGGTCTGGATAACCCTCCCCCCAACGGCGAAAGCCTGAGAAGCATGATGCTGAGATGCTATTCGGCGCTGAACCTTATCATTATGGACATGATGAAGGAGGGTCTGACCCACACGGGCGTGGTGACCCATTCGGGAATACTGATGAACATGATGTCCTGCTTCGGTCTGCCGAAAATGAAGCCTATGGAGTTTGCCTGCGAGCCGGGCGAGGGGTACGAGATACTTGTCAGCGCAATGCTCTGGCAGAACGGCAATACCTTTGAAATTCTCGGAAAGATACCCGGGAACGAATGATATACCAACAGGAAAGGACATCGGGATAAATTGAAAAATGCAAAAGAATTGAAAAAACACGCCATATCAAGGCTCAACTGCTGCTGGGGAGAGGTTGTTTTCATATTTTTCATTAAGGTCGGAGGGATAACGGCTTTTCTCCTTGCGTGGGCATTGACGGCTAATTTCCTTAAGGTCTCGGGAGTTGTTGATTTTAACGGCATAGTTTTTGACCTTTCAAACGGAGTGCTTCTGGCTGTAACGATTTTTTCCGTAATTGCGCTTTGGGCGGTGTATACGCCCTTTGACTACGGTGCAAAATGGTTCAAGCTCCAGCAAATACGCGGAAAATCCCTTAATGCACGGGGTATATTCAGCTGTTACAGCTCCGAAAAAAGGGTAATGCAGGTGCTTAAGCTTAACGGGCTTGTAATGCTCGGAAAGCTGGCGGTATTCCTTCCCCTGTGCGGCTTGGCAATTTTAGGATTTTATATCTTCGGCAATATACGCGCAGGCGGCTCGGACGGGGCAATAAGCGTTGTTTCGTCGGTATGTATCCTGCTTCTTATAAGCTGTATGCTGTGCCTGCTTTGGGCGATAAACCTCAAATATGCGGCGGTGCCGTATCTTTACGCCCTTGACCCCGAATGTCCGCCCAAGGAAATTATTCGGAAAAGCAAGCTTATTTTAAAGGATAACCCCAATTATCTTGTGGAATCACTGCTGTCCCTTGCATGGTGGATAATTCCTGCGCTGATGATATTTACGCTTGTGTTTATCATTCCATACTTTCAGATGGTGCATACCGCCGCTGTAAACGAGCTTATCGAGGCTTACGAGTCGGAAAAGCATATCGAAAGGGAGGACGCCTTTGCAGAACGGGTTTGACGGGCGGATAATTGCTTTCCGCGCCGAAAATTGCGACGAGGGAGTGCCCTGCGGAGAATTTCTGCGGCGCATGGGCGTATCCCGCCGCCTTGTGACAAAGCTGAAAAGGACGGAAATGGGAATTACGCGAAACGGCGAGACGCTGCGGACGGTGGACAGGCTGCGCTGCGGCGACAGGGTAGAGTTGCGGCTTGAAGACGATAAGCACCTTGAGCCTAACAGCGCGCTAAGGGTGCCCGTGATTTACGAGGACGACGACGTGGTGGTGTTCAACAAGCCCGTGGGAATGCCCGTGCATCCGTCCATAAAGCACCAGGGGGATACGCTGGGAAACTGCTTTGCGGCAATGTACCCGAAGCTGACCTTCCGTCCCGTGAACAGGCTTGACAGGGACACTTCGGGGCTATGCGCCGTTGCCAAAACCGCCCATGCCGCAAACTGCCTCGGCGGAACGGTTGAAAAGGTGTATATCGCGGCGGTGCAGGGCGTTCCCGTGCCCCACGATATTGAAGATACGCTGATAAAATGGACGACGTCCCCGGAAGGCGTGTACCGAATTGACGCGCCTATCGGACGTGCCGGGGAGTCAATTATCCGCCGCGAGGTCCGTGGGGACGGGCAAAGCGCGGTCACAAACTATACTATTATAAAGGAAAACGGCAGGCACAGCCTTTTGAGGATAACCCTCGAAACAGGGCGCACACACCAGATAAGGGTGCATTTTTCCGCGCTGGGGTATCCACTTGCAGGGGACGATTTCTACGGCGGAAGCCTTGAATACTGCAAGGCGCAGGCGCTTCACTGCGGCGAAATGAGCTTTGCAAGGCTATCGGACGGCGAAAGGGTGAACCTGCTTTGCGGCATACGCGTGGATATGGAAAGCTTGTTTTGGGATTAAACGGTAACAAAGTCGGTAATTTTGTTACCGTTTTGTAATTATTTGTACCGAGGCAAAAATGGCTTAAATGCGCGGTTTGAGCAGATAACGCAATAAATGAGCTAAAAAAATAGTCTGTAATTTTTTGCTTTCTGTAATAAAAACAGGCATGGCAGCAAAGTGATTTACACATATTTACATTGAAATTTATAGACGATATGAACAAAAATACATATGATTATTTGTTAAATGCTCTAAAAAATCTTAATAAAATGTGACTAAAAACAAGAAAGTGTTGATTTTTGAAAAAAACGGGGTATAATATTAAACGATGTTACTATTTTGTAACCCTTTAAGTTGAATATTTTTGAAATTTATATACGAATTAACGGGAAGGGAGATGTTGTAATGAGCCTTCATCCTAATGCTTCCGAAGGAAAGCAGACGGAGAATGCTGTCGGATTTAAACAAGGGATTGTTAAATTTGAATCAGCTATGGTGAGCGTTGGCTCGCTTGTTACATATCTTGCCGCAGCTGCCGTAAAGAGATTTGCTTCTGCTTCAAAGACTCTTGCGGTAGGTATCCACAGAAAAATGGTTCCTTTCGGCAGCAGATGCCGTAAGGCTTCCGTAAGGCTTCTTAAAAATGCAGGCAAGGGTATAGTAAATACATTTGAAACAATTAAGGCGTTAAACCGCAGCTTTGCTGAAAGAATTGCCGAGGTCGGCTTCGGAAAAGCCCTCGTTCTTCAGCTTTCGGCTGTTGCTTCGGCTTTAAAAGGCAACAAGAAAATAGCACAGACATTTGTGAATTACACTGTTCCCGTTTTCGGAATAGCACTTTTGGTTTTTGTGGTATCCGAAAAGGCTTCTGCGGATTACGGCGTAACAGTGGAGTATAACGGTCAGGAGATCGGCGTAGTTTCCGAGGAATCCGTTATCGACGAGGCACAGAAGGTTATTGCCGACCGTGCAACATATTATGATACAGAAAGCGAGACCTATATTACTGCAACCCTTTCGCTGAAGCCTTTGGGCGCTCAGGACGAGATAATCGACGAAAAGATGCTTGCAGACGCAATTCAGGATCAGATAGATATTCCTGCCGAGCAGGAGGCTGCTGCCGAGGAAACGGGGGCTGCTTCCGAAACCGAAACGGTTGACTCCGATGCGAACAAGGCAAGAGCATATCTTGTTACCGTTGACGGCGAGTTTGTTGGCGCGGTTACGGATAACAGCGAGATTTCGGAGTATCTTGAAGAAATCAAGTCACAGTATATGACCGATGATGTTATTGATGTTTCATTTGACAAGGACGTTGAGTATACATACGAGCAGTACGTTATGCCCGACCAGATCGTGGATCAGGATAAGATCATTGACAAGCTTTCTTCGATAGTTTCCGAGCCTGTATACTATGAGATACAGAAGGGCGACAACCCTTGGAATATTGCACATGACAACAATATGACCACTGACGAGCTGAAGGATTGCTTTATCACCTTCGACGGCGAGCAGATAGAAGATATTACAGAATTCTGTCCCGTCGGCGCTGTTGTACAGCTTAGCGAGGAAGTGCCTTATTTACAGGTACTGACAACAAAAACGGTTACTTATAACGAAGCTATCGACTACGAGATCATCAAGACCGAGGATCCCGATATGTACAAGGGCGACTCCAAGGTCGATGTTAAGGGCGTTGAGGGCGAAAAGGTTGTTACGGCGAATGTGACATACAGAAACGATGTTCCCGTAAAAACGGAAGTTCTTGAAGAAACTGTTATTTCCGAGCCTATTGCAAAGGAAATGAGAGTCGGCACAAGAGAGACCATTACCCCGGTAAGCACCGGTTCGGGCGGCTCGGGCGATTACTTCTGGCCTGTTGACGGCGGATATATTTCCGCATATCAGGGCGACGGAAGAGGTCATAAGGGCATTGATATTGCCGCTCCTTACGGTACGCCTATTTACGCTGCTGAGTCGGGAACTGTTACCGAGGCAGGCACAGGCTGGAACGGCGGTTACGGTAACTGCATCAGAATTACACATGATGACGGAAATGTTACGGTTTATGCTCACCAAAGCTCACTTGCGGTAAGCTACGGCGACTATGTTGTAAAGGGTCAGCTTATCGGCTATGTCGGAAGCACGGGTGACTCGTCGGGTAACCACCTCCACTTTGAGGTTCGCAGCTACGGTACTTACCTTAATCCTACGGATTATGTTTCACAGTATTGATTTGATGAAAACGGATACGCTTAGTATCCGTTTTTTTATGGAATTTTTTTACGTGAAAATGTTGAAAACCTGTGGAAAACGTGGAAAAAGTACCGCAAATCCACATATTTCGACATTGCTTTTTTAACATACACCCCAAGTTTTAACGTTTTTAACAGTTTTTTCAACATAAATGCAGAAAATGGACAGGTATATATTTCGCCGTGATTTCAGCGACTTTTCACATTCTTTACACAAAGACGGGTTATTATATAAGCGTACCCGGAAATAACGGGTATATCCCCCAAAGGCTTTTATGTGCAGGCTTATTACCCCGTAAGTCTGTCAGGTAAAAGACTTATCCGTAAGCCGCCCACCCCTGCGGTTTACGGAACCCCCCAATAATCCTATATCATAATCTTCGACCCTGTCTTACCCCGGACAGGGTCACTTTCTTTTTTTGGCGCATACCCTTGAAATTGCCGAAAAAGTAAGGTATAATAAATATGATTGAATTTTTATACAAGGTGGGTTCTGTTATGAATAAGGTTAAGGTCACTATCTGCGGCAAGGAATTCAGCCTGAAAACCGATGAAGCGCCGAGCTATTTTACTCAGCTTGCGAAAAAGGTTGACACCGAGATATACAAAATGGCTTCCTCTGCGGATAATATTTCCATACAGTCTGCTGCGGTGCTGGTTGCGCTTCAGGCTTTTGACGAGGCTCAGAAAGCCAACGACAGCATTGACAATATCCGCACTCAGATAAAGGAGTACGTTGACGATGCTTGCCAGGCAAGGCTTGAGCGTGACGAGGCGGTCAAGAACGAAAAGGCGCTGCTTGCAAGAATATCTGCTTTGGAAAACGAGCTTAAGATAAAGCATATGAAAAACGATATCGAAGAGCAGCTTACCATTGACGGCACAAAATCCAAGTAACCCGAAGGGAATTATATTATGTCCGAAATTTCTCGCAAAAACAAGCCTGAACTTCTTGCCCCGGCAGGAAGCATGGAAAGTATTTATTCGGCGGTGCGATGCGGTGCCGACGCGGTGTATGTGGGCGGCGGCAGGTTTTCCGCAAGAGCCAATGCGGTGAATTTTACCGATGAAGAGCTTGAAAAGGCGGTTGATTACTGTCATCTCCACGGCGTTAAGGTTTACCGCGCCATGAATACGCTTGTGTTTGCGGAGGAAATGAGGGATTTTCTTGCTGCGGCAAGGCTTTCGGCGGATATCGGCGTTGACGGTCTTATCGTTCAGGATATCGGCGCGGCACGGCTTCTGCGTGAAAGCCTTCCCGATATGCGTCTGAACGCTTCGACGCAGATGACTATCCATACCCCCGAGGGCGCACGGCTTGCAAAGGAAATGGGATTTTCCCGAGTTGTTGCGGCAAGAGAGCTGTCAATGGCGGAGCTTGAAAAAATGGCTGAAACGGGCATTGAAATAGAAGCGTTCATTCACGGTGCGCTGTGTATGTCCGTTTCGGGGCAATGCTACATGAGCGCGATGATAGGCTCACGAAGCGCGGACAGAGGTATGTGCGCCCAAGCGTGCAGGCTGCCGTTCAGCGCTGTTTCGGGGGAGGAACGCTGCGACCTTTCCTTAAAGGACTTGTGCGGAATACCCCACATAAAAAGGCTTTCGGAAATCGGTATCGCTTCCCTTAAAATCGAGGGGCGCATGAAGCGTGCGGAGTACGTTGCGGCGGCGGTAACAGCCTGCCGTGCGGCTTTGGACGGCAAAGAGCCCGACCTTGATACGCTTAGGGCGGTTTTCTCAAGAAGCGGCTTTACCGACGGCTATCTGACGGGAAAAACAGGTGCGGAGATGTTCGGTTACCGCAGAAAAGAGGACGTGGTTTCCGCAGAAGCGGTGCTTCCCGTGCTGAGGGAAAGCTATCGAAAAGAAACAAAGGCGGCGGAGGCTGACTTTGCCGTTTATATAAAACAAGGCGAGCCGTCGCGGCTGGAGATGACCTGCGGCGGAATAACGGTCACCGCGGAGGGTGCTGTTCCCGAGACGGCGAAAAACCGTCCTGCGGATAAGGAGTACGTGTCCCGTCAGCTTGATAAGCTTGGGGATACGGTTTATTTCCTTGGCAATATCCGTGCCGAGATAGGCGAGGGGCTTATGCTTCCTGCCTCGGCGATAAACGCAGTGCGCCGCGAGGTGTGCGAGAAAATGAACGCGGCAAGGATTTCCGCGGCAAAGCCTGTACAAAGATATGCCGAATGTGAGACGAAATATGCGGCAAAAAGGCGGTATCCCGAAAAAATACGGGTCAGGATATCCTGCGCGGAGCAGCTTTCGGGCGTTCCCGACTATACGGAGTATGTTATCATGCCAATTGGAATATGTACGGAAATAACGGCGGAAAATCGGTATATTGCCGAGCTGCCCCGTTTTGTATCAGACGAAGAAAAGTTGAAAAAGCAGCTTGAAGACATAAAGGCGCGCGGCTTTGAAAGGCTTCTTTGCACCAACCTTGCCCACATAAAGATTGGGCGCGATTTGGGCTTTAAGCTGCACGGTGGCTTTGGGCTGAATATCGCAAACCCCTTTGCGGCGGAAACTGCGCGGCTTCTCGGGCTTGAGGACGTTACCGCAAGCTTTGAGTGCAAGCTGGGTCAGATATCCTGCATAAACGGCGGTATACCCGTTGGCGTGATAGTGTACGGTCACCTGCCTGTGATGCTGACGAGAAACTGCCCCGTAAAGCAGGCGGTGGGCAATTGCAAAAAATGCACGGGCAGGCTTATCGACAGGACGGGCAGAAGCTTTGCGGTGCGGTGCAAGGCCGGGTACAGCGAGGTGTTCAACAGCGACTTGCTTATGATGACCGACCGCATGGACGAGATAAGCGCCGATTTTGCGGTGCTGTACTTTACCGATGAAAGCGCGGCGGAGGTAAGGCGCGCTGCCGATTGTTGCCGCGGAGGACGCAAAATCGCGGATAGCGGCTTTACACGCGGACTTTATTACCGCGGCGTTGAATAGAAAGGATTGATTTGATGGGACAGGGAATAAAACGGACGATAGCGTTTCTGTTTTTTCTGCTGGCAGGGATAGTGCTGGGCACGGTGGTTGCAAGGCTTTGCGACGGTGTGCCGTTTCTGTCGTGGCTTGCGTATACAATGTCGGTGGGGCTTGATACGGGCTCGCCGCTGGTGCTGGATTTGATAGTGTTCAAGCTGGCGTTCGGGTTTACCTTGACGGTGAATACCGCGCAGATAATCTGCATAATAATTGCGCTGGTCATTTACAACAAGACCTGCAAGGGGCTGTAATACTAATAACCAATAAAACTGTAGACAAAAAATCTTCACATAATCCATATACGCAAGATTATGCTCGATTTTTTGTACAGTTTTTAATTGGTTCTTAGTATAAAACAGGTTATGTAAAATCTGCACTAAAAACGGGTAAATTTCCATGCTTTGATTAACGGAAAAAACAAATATTACAAATTGATAAAAAAGTTGAAAAAAATCTTGTAGAGCGCGTTTTCAAGTGATATAATAATATGTGTGACGCTTTATGCAAATAAACTTTTAAATAAACTGCTGCCGGAAAGGATTGTAGAAAAATGTTTACTAAAGAAATCGGAATTGACCTGGGTACTGCCAACACCCTTGTATATATGAGAGGAAAGGGCATTATTATCCGCGAGCCGTCGGTTGTTGCCGTTGATACGAGAACAGACCGTGCTAAGTATGTGGGTCAGGAGGCTAAGGACGTTATCGGACGTACCCCCGGCTCTATCGTTGCGGTAAGACCCCTTAAGGACGGCGTTATCGCTGACTTTGAGATAACAACCACCATGCTTCAGGAGTTCATCAAAAAGGCGCTCAAGGGTGCGTTTTTCTCCAAGGCACACGTTATCATCTGTATCCCCTCGGGCGTAACTGCGGTTGAGCGCCGTGCCGTAAAGGAAGCTGCGGAAAACGCAGGTGCAAAGAAGGTAAATATAATCGAAGAGCCTATGGCGGCGGCTATCGGCGCAGGTCTGCCCGTTTCCGAGCCTCAGGGCTCTATGATAGTTGATATCGGCGGCGGCACCTCCGAGGTTGCGGTAATTTCTCTGGGCGGCATTGTAACCTCCCGTTCGGTACGTGTTGCTGGCGACGCTTTCGACGCGGCTATCATCAACTACATCAAGAAAAAGTATAACCTGCTTATCGGTGAGCGTACCGCCGAAAATGTAAAAATCGCTATCGGCTCGGCGTTCCCCATGGAGCAGGAGACCGAAATGGAGATAAAGGGACGCAACCTGCTTAATGGTCTGCCGGAGAATATAATGGTGACCTCTGCGGAGATACGAGAAGCGCTTGCAGAGCCGCTTTCCAACGTTATTGAGGCTATAAAGGTAACGCTTGAAAAGACTCCCCCCGAGCTTGCTGCCGATATCATTGACCAGGGTATAACCCTTGCAGGCGGCGGAGCGCTTATCAGAGGTCTTGATAAGCTTATCAACAAGGAGACGGGTATGCCCGTTTATGTTGCGGAAACTCCTCTCGACTGCGTTGCCGACGGCACGGGCAAGGTACTTGAGGACATTGAAAAGCTCCGCGAGGTGCTTAACGACGATTCCAAATATTATTGATTAAATTCAATATTTATGGGCGAACTGTATCTGTTCGCCCTTTTCGGGTTTTTATTTGACAATGACTTCAGCGTAAAGGAGGCTGCCCTGTGAAGGATTTTTTCAGGACCACAAAGTTCAAGGTGCTTGCGGCGCTTATGGCTGTTATTGTGGGCGTTATGATATATACCCTTACAAGGGGCGGTTATTCCTCCGACAGCGCTTCGGTTTTCAGCGTTATTCTCGAGCCGTTCCAGAAGTTCTCCACAACCATTTCCGACAAGGTCACCTCCACGCTCGATATGCTTTTCAACGCCGAAAAATACTATAATGAAAACATTAAGCTGAAAGAGACCTTGAACGAGGTCTACAACGATATCATTGACTACGACAAGGTGACCCGTGAGAACGAGCAGCTCCGTGTCCTGCTGGGACTTAAAGAGGAGTACAGCGATTACGAGTTTTCCGCGCCATGCACGGTTATTGCCCGTACAACAAACGACCCGTATCACTCCTTTACCATCGACAAGGGCAGCAACGACGGCATTGAGCCTTACGAGCCTGTTATTACCTCGTCGGGACTTGTGGGGATATGCTACGACGTATCGCGCAGCACAAGCAGGGTGAGGACACTTTATTCCCCGAAAACCGCAGTCGGCGTAACCACCGTGCGCACCAAGGCTACGGGCATTATCGAGGGCGACTACGAGCTTGCGGAAGAGGGAATGTGCCGCATGAGCTATATAAGCAAGACCGCTGACATCAAGGAGGGTGACATTATCGTTACCTCGGGAAGCGAGACCTTCCCCGCAAATCATCTTGTGGGAACGGTAAAGGAAGTTGGCATGGAGGACAGCGGACTTTCACAGTATGCGGTCATCGAGCTTGCGATTAACCCCGAAACCGTTTCAACGGTGTTTGTGATAACAAACTTCGGCGGACAGGGCGGCGCGGAATAATGGTGATTTTGTATGAATATTGATTTGAAAAGAAAAAAAGAGAAAAGAAACGCGGTCGTGCGCTGGCTGATATACGCCCTGCTTCTGGTGTTTTCATATATTTACATGACGACGGCGCCGCTGAAACTCAGAACGCCGCTTTTCGTTATACCCGTTGCAATGTGCATATCAATGTTTGAAGAGCCTTTCGACTCGGCGGTAACAGGCTGTGTGGCAGGACTTCTTCTCGACACGGCGCAGGGTACGCTTATCGGTTTGAGCGGTATAATACTGCTATGGTGCTGCCTTGCATCGTCTCTGCTGTTTCACTTTTTTATGAGGCGGCATATCGTTAACATAATCATGCTGAACGCCGCGGCGGTGATAGTGCAGGGGCTTATCTACTACTTTTTCTACTACGCGATATGGGAGTACGACCACGGCGGAAGGATACTGCTTCATGAGCTTTTGCCCGTAATGCTGTATACCGAAATTGCGGTGATACCGCTGTTTTTCGCGGTGAAATTCCTTAACAAGCGCTTTGGTCTGATAATTGAAAGCTATATTGAGGAAAAATCCGACGATATTGTCAGAGAATAAAGCTTGTTATCAAAAATGCTTCTTGTAGGGGCGGATATTATCCGCCCGACAGTTACTGCATATTAAAACGAAAGGGAGGTTATATCTTGCAGAAATTTCTTGAACGTCTGAGGGCAGCGTTTTTTTTCATTCTTATACTTGCGATGATGGCGCTTTGCTGTATAGACCTGATGAAAATACAGATCGTTGACGGCGAGGAATATCTCGAAAAGGCTAAGACTACACGTACTGCCACGCAGGTAATAACCTCTCCCAGAGGGGAAATCGTCGACCGTAACGGAAACGAGATAGTAAGCAACAAAACAGGCTTCAACGTTGTTATCGAAAAGGCGTTTTTCCCAAGCGACAAGCAGGAGATGAACCGCATTATCCTCGACACGGTAAGGATACTCCAAAAGGACGGCGTAAGCTGGATAGACACCCTTCCCATAACGGCGGAGCAGCCTTATGAGTACCTTGAAGCAAGAGACAGCGACATTGTAAAGCTTAGAAAGAACATCGGCGTTCAGCACTATGCAACTGCGGCAGACTGCCTTGCGGCGATGTATGAGCTTTACGAGATAGACAGCAGCTATACCGAGCGTGAAAAGCGGATAATCGCAGGTATACGCTATGAAATGATAATCCGCAGCTTTTCCCTTTCAAACCGTTACACCTTCGCGGAGGATATCCCCATGGATACGGTTGTGCATATGAAAGAGGCTTCATATGTGCTTGACGGCGTTGACATCGTGGAGGAGGCTATACGCATTTATGCAGCAGGCGATGTTGCCCCTCACCTTATCGGCACGGTCGGCGCTATCAGTGCGGAGGAATATGCCGAAAACAAGGACAAAGGCTATGCCCTTAACGATGTTATAGGAAAATCGGGCATTGAAAAGGCTATGGAAAGCCTGCTTCGGGGCGGAAAGGGAACCCGTACCCTTGAGCTTCTGAACGGCGCGGTCGTGTCGGATACCGTTACCGAGGAGGCAAAGCCGGGCAATACAGTTCAGCTTACCATTGATTCGGCGTACCAGCGGGATGTGCAGGAAATTCTGGAAAACCACATTCTCTGGCTCAACAATCAGACCTCGACTAAAGCAAAGGGCATGGACGCCAACGCAGGAGCAATTGTTGTTCTGGACGCAAAAAGCGGCGCTTTGCTTGCGGCGGCGACTTCCCCCACATACAACATAAATGACTATCTTACGGACTACGCTTCCGTGGTTAACGGCGAAAATGCACCCCTTACAAACCGTGCGACTCACGGTCTGTACCGTCCCGGCTCCACCTTTAAGACGGTCACCGCGACTGCCGCGCTGAACGAGGGCTTTATCGACAGAAATTCCACCGTTGTCTGCAACAAGGTGTACACCTACTGGGACGACTACAAGCCCAAATGTACAGGCTGGCACGGGCGGATAAACGTTGTTACGGCGATAGAAAAATCCTGCAACATCTTTTTCTATGAGGTGGGCAGGGCAATGGGAATAGATATGATAGCGGATTACGCTTCCCAGTACGGTCTTGCCGAGGACCTCGGCTTTGAAACAGGCGGCGAAAAGGGCAGGATAGCCACTCCCGATTCGCTTCAGGCGCTGCATATGGAATGGAACGCAGGACTTGTGGTACAGGCAGCGATAGGTCAGTCGGAAACGGGCGTTACTCCGCTTCAGATGGCAGTTCAAGCTTGTACGATAGCAAACCGCGGAGTGCGCTACAAGCCGTATATTGTCGACAGCATACACACATATAATATGGAATCCCTGGTTTCAAAGACACAGCCCGTTGTGGCGCATACCATACCCGACAAAACAGGCGAGACCTTTGAGCTTGTCATTCAGGGCATGAAGCAGGCGGCAGCCTTTGTGCCGTACAGCTATCCTGCCCAGAAGGATTATTACACGCCTTATCTGCTGACAGACCTGCCCAAGGAAGCGGCGATAAAGACGGGTACTCCCCAGGCGACTACCGCGGAGGATACAAGCTCGGCTTTCATCGGCTTTTATCCTGTCGACGACCCAGAGATCGCCTTTTCGGGCTTTGTTGAGCACGGCGAGTACTCCAAATTTATGATAAGGCAGATAATCGAGGCTTATTACGACAAAAACTATGTCCCTGCAAAGCCCGTGACAGCTTCACCCGATGAAATCTTGTCGGGCAAGATTACCGGGGACGCTTCCGAAACGACCGTTACATCAATTTCCGAGTAAAAATAACGGGTTGTGCAATATGTACAAAAAAACTAAATTTTTTATCAGCAACCCAACAAAAATGTGCGATTTGTTCAAAAAGACTTTGACAAATCAGCATTTTGTGGTACAATATAAAGTAGCTTATATTTATATGGTATACCCTTGAAAGGAGTTTCTTATGTCAAAGATTATTGCAATCACTTCCGGTAAGGGAGGCACCGGTAAATCCACTATCTGCTCCGAGCTTGGCTTCGCTCTTGCAAAGCAGGGTCACAGAACTCTTATTATTGAGCTGGATTTTGGTCTTAGGTGTCTCGACATCATGCTCGGCATTAAGGATGATATAAAATATGATCTGGGTTCTGTCCTCAAGGGAGAATGTGATATTTACAAAGCAACCACTCAGGTAAAGCTTGCAAGCAACTTGAGCATTGTCTGCGCCCCGGAAGACCCGTTTGCCAAAGTTGATGCAGAGACTATTTCCAATATCTGCAACGAAATGCGCAAATATTACGAATACATAATCGTTGATACCTCGGCAGGTACCAACGAGAGCGTTTTTGACGTAGTTGAGCAGTCGGATCTTATCCTTATCAATACGACTCCCGACCCTATCTGCGTCCGCGACGCAAGACTCATGTCCGATGAGTTCTATAAAAGAGGCAACAAGAAGCAGCGCCTTATCATCAATAAGGTTGACCCCGATGTGTTCAAGGCAGACATAATTGCCGATCTGGACGAGATCATCGACACCGTAGGTGTTCAGCTTATCGGCGTTATACCCAGCGATACCGAGGTCGTTATCTCAACGGGCAAGGGTATTCCGCTTCCGTCCAACTCAATGGCATTCAAGGCGTTTGACGCTATCTCAAAGAGAATTAAGGGTGAGGATGTTCCTCTCAGCTTTAAGGTGCTTATGCAGTAAGTTATATCTCTACGGTTGTCTAATCTATTTTGAGAGGAATGAGAAAAATGAACATAGCATTAATTGCGCATGATTCCAAAAAAGAGCTTTTGGTGCAGTTTTGTATCGCTTACTGCGGTATCCTGTCCAGACATAACCTCTGCGCTACGGGAACAACAGGCAAAATGGTCGCTCAGGCTACCGGACTCAATATTCAGCGTTACCTCAGCGGCTCACAGGGCGGCGACCAGCAGATCAGCGCACGTATATCCTGCAACGAAATCGACCTTCTCCTCTTTTTCAGAGACCCCCTTTCTCCAAAGCCCCATGAACCTAACGAAATGAATTTGCTTAGACTCTGCGATGTTCATAACATTCCCGTGGCAACGAATATTGCTACCGCAGAGGCGCTTATCCATGCCCTCGAACGAGGCGATTTGGATTGGCGGCAGATCGTTAATCCCGTTTAAAAGGTATTTTGGGTGCATGAGTCGGGCGCTCATGCACTTTTTGCTTGAAAACACTTGACAAAACGCTGTTTTTGGGGTATTATACATAGTATAAGTGAAAAGCTTTGACGGGGAGAGTAGCATTTTTTTCAATCCAAAGAGAGGGCAAAACCGTTTGGTTAGCTGTGAATGCCTGTGCGGAATTTATGTGAAGGACACCTCCGAGCTTCCGTTTGAATAAAAGGACGGACGTTTCCTGCGTTAAAGGGCAAGAGGTTCGCTTTTTTGCGGATGAATTTGGGTGGTATCACGGTTTTGTCGTCCCTTACGGGGCGGCTTTTTTGTTTTTTAGTATCAGAAAGGCGGTATAATATGGCAATTATTACAAACAGACCTAAGGGAACGCAGGACGTTGTCCCCGGCGAGGCTTACAAGTGGCAGACGGTTGAACGCTGTGCGGCGGAAACCGCAGAGTGCTACGGCTTTAAGGAGATACGCTTCCCAACGTTTGAGAACACGGCGCTGTTTAAGAGAAGTGTGGGCGACACAACAGACGTTGTGCAGAAGGAAATGTACGGCGTGACTGCAAAGAGTCCTGCAAACGGCAAGGACCCCGACGACTTCACCCTCCGTCCCGAGGGTACGGCAGGCGCTGCCCGTGCGGCTATCGAAAACGGTTTGCTGAACGAAGCGCTGCCCCAGAAGGTGTACTATATCATTTCCTGTTTCCGTCACGAAAAGCCCCAGGCTGGGCGTCTCCGCGAGTTCCACCAGTTCGGCGCAGAAATGTACGGCAGCCCGGACGCAAGCGCAGACGCTGAGGTCATTGCTATGGCGAAGTCGCTGCTTGACCGTCTCGGACTTGACAACGTTGAGCTGTTTATAAATTCTATCGGCTGCCCGACCTGCCGTGCGGAGTACCACAAGGCGCTGAAAGCTTATTTTGAGAGCAAGAAAGCTGACCTTTGTCCCACCTGCCTTGACCGCCTTGAACGCAACCCTATGCGTATTCTGGACTGCAAAAGCCCCATTTGTCAGGGCATTGCAAAGGACGCTCCCGTTATTCTGGATTTCCTTTGCGAGGAGTGCGCCGCTCACTTTGAAAAGCTGAAAAAATATCTTGCCGTTATGGGTATTGATTTCAAAATTAACCCCAAGATAGTTCGCGGTCTCGATTATTATACGAAAACCGTGTTCGAGTTTATCACAACCGACATCGGCGCGCAGGGTACGGTATGCGGCGGCGGACGTTACGACGGTCTTGTCGAAGAGCTGGGCGGAAACCCGACTCCTGCTCTCGGATTTGCAATGGGTCTGGAAAGACTTATCATGACTATGGAAAGCAAGGGCGCAGAGTTTGCTCCTGCGAAAAAGTGCGACCTGTATATTGCTTCCATGGGCGAGGCGGCACGGGACAGGGCTGTTGTTATGGCAAAGCAGCTTCGCGACGAGGGCTATTTTGTTGAGTTCGATACCATGAACAGAGGTCTGAAGCCCCAGATGAAGTACGCAAACAAAATCGGTGCCACATTCACAATGGTTCTTGGCGACAACGAGCTTGAAACAAGCGCCGCAAAGCTGAAAAATATGGCTACGGGCGAGCAGACGGATATTTCTTTGGGCGACGGTTTTATCGACGCATTTTCCAACGCGGTCGTAAGCGAGATGTTTGACGGCGTGATGGAGAATTTCGGGGGATAATGGAATATCCGAGGAGAAAACGATTGCGTTTACAGGGATATGATTATTCCTGTAATGGTGCATATTTTGTTACAATTTGCACACAAAACCGGGAAATGTTATTTGGTGATGTAGGGGCGGATTCCATATCCGCCCGAATGATAGCAACAATTTTTGAATGGGTAATATCGCAATATAACGATGTGTATTGTCCGAATTATGTTGTTATGCCGAACCATTTCCACGCGATAATCATAATTGAAAAAGATTATACCCAAAATGTTGAAATACCGAAACGGGCGGATATAGAATCCGCCCCTACGTTGTCTGAGATTATCCAGACGTTTAAAAGATATTCAACATTAGAGTATATTAAAATGGTTAATCAAGGTATTTTACCCCCGTTTAATAAAAGAATTTGGCAGCGCTCATATCACGACCACATTATAAGAAATGAACGTGATTTTCAAATGATATACGAGTATATTACCAACAACCCTATTAATTGGGAAAATGATTGCTTTTATAATTGCGAAATATGAATTTATTGAAAGGAAGTAATAAAAATGGCAGACAATATGAAAGGCTTGAAAAGGACTCATTACTGCGGCGAGGTGCTTACCGCAGGGGAGACCGTTACGGTAGGCGGCTACGTTGACACGGTCCGCGACAAGGGCGGAATTATCTTTATTGTTCTTCGTGACAGAACAGGCGTTGTTCAGCTTACATTCAACGAGACCACCGACAAGGCGGTGTTTGAAAAGGCTTCGTCCTGCCACTCGGAGTATGTGCTTATGGCAAAGGGCGTTGTCCGCGAGCGTGAAAGCATTAACGAGAAGATTGCTACGGGTCGCGTCGAGATATTCGTTGACGACCTGCGTATCCTTGCAAAGGCGCAGACCCCTCCCTTTGAAATTGTTGACAACACCAACACCAACGAGGAGCTTCGTTTGAAGTATCGCTACCTCGACCTGCGCCGCAAGCCCTTGCAGGACAACATTATCAAGAGAAGCAAAATTGCCAAGGTTGCACGCGACTATTTCTACGAGAACGGCTTTATCGAGATAGAGACACCGATGATGATAAAATCCACTCCCGAGGGCGCAAGAGACTACCTTGTTCCGTCAAGAGTTCACCCCGGAAAGTTCTATGCGCTGCCCCAGTCACCCCAGATTTACAAGCAGCTCCTTATGATCTCGGGATTTGACCGCTATATCCAGCTTGCACGCTGCTTCCGCGACGAGGACCTCCGTGCAGACAGACAGCCCGAATTTACGCAGATAGACCTTGAAATGTCTTTTGTTGACGTTGACGATATCATGGAAATGGGCGAGGGTCTTGTAAAGAGACTTTTCAGCGAGGTCATGGATATCGACATTCCCACTCCGCTGCCGAGACTTACCTACACCGACGCTATGAACCGCTACGGCTCCGACAAGCCCGACACTCGCTTTGGCATGGAAATTCAGGATATTTCCGATATGGTGAAATCCTGCGGCTTTGGCGTGTTTACTTCGGCAATTGAAGCAGGCGGCTCGGTTCGTGCTATCGTTGCAAAGAACGCGGCTTCCGTCCTTACAAGAAAGGAAATCGACAAGCTGACCGAATATGTACGCGGTATCGGCGCAAAGGGTCTTGCATATGTCCGCTGGGTAGAGGACGCACCCAACTGCTCCTTTGCAAAGTTTATGGGCGAGGGTGAGGTTGAAGCGATACTCTCCGCGATCGGTGCGGAAAAGGGCGACGTTGTGCTCATCGTTGCGGACAAAAACAGCGTGACCCTGCCCACACTCGGCGCACTCCGTCTCAAGGTGGCAAAGCAGCTTGACATTATCCCCGAGGGCAAGTTCAACTTCCTGTGGATAACCGAGTTCCCGTTCTTTGAAAAGGACGAGGAAAGCGGCGAGTGGCTTGCTATGCACCACCCCTTCACAATGCCTATGGACGAGTGCCTGCAGTACCTTGACACCAACCCCGAAAAGGTTTTTGCAAAGGCATACGACCTTGTGCTTAACGGCACGGAGCTTTCCAGCGGCTCGATACGCATTACCGACTATGAGCTTCAGCAGAAAATGTTCAAGGCGCTGGGTCTTACCGATGAGGAGATTGAAGCAAAGTTCGGCTTCTTGGTTGACGCGTACAAGTACGGCGCTGCTCCCCACGGCGGCATGGGCATAGGTCTTGACCGTCTGGCAATGATAATGTGCGGCGCAGACAGCCTCCGCGACGTAACAGCGTTCCCCAAGGTTCAGAACGCGTCGGAGCTGATGTCCTCCTGCCCGTCGCCTGTTGACAAGGAAAGCCTTGATATCCTCGGCATTGCCGTTACCAAAAAGGAAGAGGAATAAAAACTATAAAAGTAAACCTCCCGTTTGCCGTGTGCAGACGGGAGATTAATGTGTCATATACGCGCATTTGGTGTTTAAACCGAATTTTTTGGGACTTATATTATACCTTCCCAAATTAAGAAATACGTTCATAGCAAATTCATAAAACGGTCAATATTTGCACTATAAAATCGCATAAAAAACGTGCTATAATGTGAGTAAGTTATGTTATTTTGTACAATTTTCTGCGTTTTGCAGTAAGGGGGCTTTCGTAATGAACAGGCGGCTTAATATCGGACTTATGATTAGTCACCTTGAAGATGACTTTGAAAATATGGTATACCGCGGCGCAATTATTGGCGCAAAAGAAATTGACGCGAATTTGTTCATTTTCCCCGGAAGATATATCGAGGGCGTTTATGCCGATAAAAAACGGACGGAGTATGAGTACCAGTACAACACGCTGTTTTCCTATGCTTCCCCCGATGATATAGACGTTATTTTGGTGCTGGCGGGCACAATCGCCAACTCGCTTTCACATGAAAGAAGAAAAGAGTTCCTGAAACAATTTGACGGCATTCCCGTTATTACCATCGCAAGCGAGGTCGAGGGCTATCCGTCTGTTTGCTTTGATAATAAAAGCGGAATTCGGGAGTGTATCGAGCATCTTATCAATGAGCATAATTGCAGCAGGATAGGCTTTGTGAGCGGTCCTAAAACCAATGCCGACGCTGTTGAAAGGCTCAATGTTTATACCGAAACTCTCGCGCAGCACGGTATTCCCGTTGTTGAGGACAGGATAGTTTACGGACGTTTTTCGCCGTACAGCCAGGCTGTTGTAAATGAACTGCTTGACCGCTGTCCCGATTTGCAGGCTATTGTTTTTGCAAACGATGCAATGGTGGCAGGGGCTTACGATGTGTTCAGAGAACGGGGAATTGATGTCGGAAAAGATATTCTTGTCACGGGCTTTGACGATGCGAACGTTGCTTCGACCCTTGCACCGTCGCTGACCACGGTTCGTGCCGATGCCTGCGAGTTGGGATATTACGCAGTTATAGAATGTATGAAGCTCGTGGACGGCGGTGAAATAATTGATAAGCAGGTTCGCTCTTCGATGGTCAAGCGCAGGTCATGCGGCTGCAAGACCGACATTTCCGCGGATTATACATATAAGGACGTTTTCGTGTTCAACCATTGCTGGTGCCGCTCGGATATTCAGACGGTCACGGCGCTTTGCAAGTACATTTTCGACAACTTTAAAACCAGCGCTTTGATCGAAAAACAGAAAGAGCAGTTTGCCGATTATCTGACGGGCGTTTTCAAGGCTCTTAATTCCGATGACCACGGCGGAATAACGCTGTCAGACGAGGCTATCGAGTATATCCCGTCGGCGTTTGAAGATCTGCTCACCGTCGACATGATGAAATATATCAACCACGACAAGCTTTGCAGCGTTATTGATTATCTTAACCAGAGATTTGCTGCCGGCTTGCAGGATAAGGATGACAAAAAGCGGCTGTCAGCGGTATTCATTGATATGTACCAGATAATGATGCGCGCCGTGGTGAATTACAGCAACAAGCATATTGAAGAGGTGGAATTCCTTACGTGGCAGTCGAACTCTATCACCAAGGATATGCTGATGTTTGACAGCTATGACGATATGGGCTACGGCTCAGTTACCGACAAGCTTATGCGGCTTAATATGAAGAGCAGCTACATTTACGTGTTCCCCGACCAGCTTATTCACCGCAAGGACGATAAATGGCTTCCCCCATCAAGGGTGCTGCTTAAATCCTACCACAACGGCGACTTTATGGAGGTCGTGCCGAAAGAGGAGCAGGAAATCCCAACCAGAAACCTGTTCAACCACAGGTACATACCCGATGACAGACGGGTAACAATGATACTGTCGCCGATTTTCCTTAACGCCGAGCATTACGGCTTGTTTATGTGCGAGCTGGAGTACGACTATTTCTATTACGTCAACTCGCTTTCTGCACAGCTTTGCGCGGCGATGAAGATAATCCGTCTTATTCAGGATAAGGAAACCATACGTCTTGAGCTTGAAAACACGCTGATGCAGATAAGGGAGAAGAATATTCAGCTTGACACTATCTCCAAGATAGACGAGCTTTCGGGCGTATACAACCGCCGCGGATTTTTTGCACAGGCAAGCAGCGTTATATATTCTCCCGTTAACGAGGGCAAGTCGGCGCTTATCATTTTTGCCGACCTGGACAGCTTAAAGACCATTAACGATGATTTC
Source organism: Oscillospiraceae bacterium (assembly GCA_017847885.1). Classification (GTDB taxonomy): domain Bacteria; phylum Bacillota; class Clostridia; order Oscillospirales; family Ruminococcaceae; genus RGIG8773. The sequence continues at coordinate 17,366 of JAGAUA010000044.1, read as the reverse complement.
AGCCATGAGGACGGCGACTTTGCGATAAAAAGCGCGGCAAAAATTCTCGGTGATTCCTTCCGAAGCTCGGATATAATCGGCAGAATCGGCGGAGATGAATTTTCTGTGCTTGCTATGGTTGAGCATGGCAGCGAAGAAGAGATAACTGCGCTTGTGCGCTCAAGAATAAATAACGCAACGGAGACCTTTAACGGCACTCATGACAAGCCGTATATTGTGCATATGAGCGTGGGTGTATACGCTTTCAAATGCGGTACGGAGGTCGAGCTTTCAAAAATTCTCGCCCAGGCGGATAACGTGCTTTACGACGAGAAGAAAAAGAAAAAGTCAATCCTGAGGTCGCAAATGTAAGCAAAACAAGAGGGTATCCCCAAGGGGTGTCCCCCTTAGCCGTTTCGTAACAAACAATCAAGGGTACCGAGTTTTATGCTCGGTACCCTTAAACATTACATTGTAAACGGAGCGTTTATTGAAAAAATGTTGCAGGCCTGATATAATCATACTTGCGGGAGTAAAAATAATATACGAAAGGAAAATTGCTATGAACTGCGAAAAGGTCGGCGCGCTGCTCAGACAGCTCAGAGCCGAGCGCGGCATGACTCAGCAGCAGGTTGCCGACAAGCTTATGGTCAGCGACAAGGCTGTGTCAAAATGGGAGAGGGGACTGGGCTGCCCCGATATATCAATAATCAACGAAATTTCTGCGCTTTTCGGCGTTGATACGGAAAGCATACTCAGCGGCGAGCTTTGCGCAGGCGAAAGAAATGGAGGAAATATGAAAAAACTTGCTTTTTACGTTTGTCCCGAGTGCGGAAACATACTCACCTCATCGTCGGGCGGAGACATTTCCTGCTGCGGCAGGAAGCTTACAGCGCTGAAAGCCGATGTGCAGGACGAAGCCCACGGCGTAACGGTAGAGCCTGTGGAGGACGAATACTATGTGACCTTTGCCCATGAAATGACGAAGCAGCATTATATTATGTTTGCGGCACTTGTCAGCATGGACAGAATGAACTTTGTTCGGCTTTATCCCGAGCAGGACCCTGCGTTTCGCATTTCGCGTATCGGCGGCGGAGGGACGTTATATTACTACTGCTCCGAACACGGCTTAAAAAACATAAAGATATAACAAAAAGAGGGTACCGCACCGCGATACCCTCAAATATTTTATTTAACGAAATTAAGCCTTAGCAGCGTTGAGCTTCTTAGCAAGCTGAGACTTCTTTCTTGCAGCAGCATTCTTGTGAATGAGGTTCTTAGCAGCAGCCTGGTCAACCTTCTTCATTGCGAGTCTGATTGCAGCCTCGGAATTGTCAGCCTTAGCAGCGCAAGCAGCGTCAGCGTTCTTGAGAACGGTCTTGAGGTTGGACTTAACAGTCTTGTTCTGTGCAGTTTTTGTAGCGATAACCTTTACTCTCTTCTTTGCGGATTTAATGTTTGGCATAGCTATACTCTCCTTAATAATTTGATTTTTTACGGTAATAATAACATAAAATCGGCATAACCATCAGCAAGACCGGACACGGAAGGTCTTGACGGGTGTAATGACGCACCTCTAAGTTATCAGGTACCATAAGGATTTGACAGCACGACTGCCTTAACCGCACACAGTTACCTGCAAAAGCCTAATAATAATATTAACATTTTTTCGTGCTTTTTGCAATAGGCAACATACAAAAATGCAGAAAATTTTTGCGGCGGTTTTTGGACATATTGCCGAAAAATAATTATGAAAGGAATGTATTACCATGGCAATAAGAACCGACCTTGCAGTAGAAATGATAGACGAGGACGCCGCAAGCCTGCCCGACGGAATAAAACGGAAGCTGCGGAAAAGCTCAGCCTGCTCCATAACGGAAATCATCGTCACAAATTCGGTTGCGGGGTTTCGTATCGGCAAGACAAAGGGACGGTATATAACCGTTGAGACCGACCGTCTTTCCGCTAACCCCGATGACTTTGAGGAGCAGGTGGCAAACATAGCTGCCGAAATAATATCCCTCAAGGGAAGCGAAAGAAAAAACGTGCTTGTGGCAGGTCTCGGTAACTCGGACATAACCCCCGACGCCCTCGGTCCCTTGGTCGTATCGCGGATAATTGCGACCCGTCACCTCCAAAACGAGCTTCCCGAGGGGCATTATCTGAAAAAACTCAACCATGTGACGGCTATCGCCCCGGGCGTTCTGGGACAGACGGGCATTGAAGCCGCGGAGGTCATACGCTCCCTCTGCGACACCGTAAAGCCCGACTGCGTAATAGTTATCGACGCCCTTGCCTGCTCCGATGTGTCGCGCTTGGGCACAACGATACAGCTTACCGACACGGGTATTTCCCCCGGCTCTGGGGTGCAGAACCGCCGCAAGGAGCTTTCCGAGATAACTCTGGGCATACCCGTTATAGCGATAGGCGTGCCGACTGTTGTGGATATGCACACCATTGTGGAGAACATCACGGGCAATCCTCCCGACAAGCACCTGCCCAACATGATGGTCACGCCCCGTGACGTTGACAAGCTTATCGAACGTGCCGCGCGGCTTATAGCCTACTCGATAAACAAAGCCGTCCAGCCAATGCTTACCATTGAGGATATCACCGCGCTGTCGTAGCCGCACAAAAGCCGTACACGCTTCAAAACGTGTACGGCTTAAATTTGTCTTACTTTCTTCTGGACGGACTTCTGCGCTTGTTGTCAAGCACCTTTTTCAAGTCGCCCATGCGCTCGTCGGAGCTTTGCTTGAACTTGTTCAGCATATCCTCAAAAGCTGCCTCGGGAGTAAGCGGAGCCTTTTCCTGCTGGGGCTTGTTGTTATTGCCCCCGTCAAAACGCCTGCCGCCGTTGTTTCCTCCATTGCCGCCACGCTTGAAATCCTTGCGCGGAGGGGGATTGTCCACAGCCTTCTTTATGGACAGCGATATCTTGCCGTCCTCACTGACCGAAAGCACCTTGACTTTGACGGTCTGACCCTCTGTCAGATGATCCTTGATCTCGCTTACAAAAGTGCTTGCGACCTCGCTGATATGTACCATGCCTGTTGTGCCCGGTTCAAGCTCAACGAATGCGCCGAATTTTGTAATACCCGTAACCTTACCCTCGTAAATTTTTCCTACATCCAACTGCATAAAAAACTTTTTTATCCTCTCGTTTGAAATTTATGTGACCCCTTAGGGTAACTTCTTAATTTCCCGTAGTATCATAGAAACGGCGTTCGTTGGGGTAAGCGTACCCCAGCACCTCAACGGCATATCGCTCCATGAACGCAGCCTCGTCATCCTCCGAAAGGATGCTCTGATACCCGTCATTAGCTTCTTCAAGCAGTTCAGCCTCGACGATAAGTGCGTCAAGCTCCTGCTTTTTTTCGGCAATTTCCGCCTGAGTGAGAACAATGGAGCTTACGCAGTAAACAACGAATGCAAGCCCCGATACGGTTATAAACAATCTAAGTAATGGGTGACTTTGTTTTTTCTTTTTCAGAACGTACTTGACCTTGGCTTTTTTTGCACGCAAATCAGCTTCGTTCATAAAGTCACCTCCGTTTGGTTATTTCCGCTCAGACGAATCCAATTTAGCTTTCTTATTATACACCAAACCGAGTATATTTTTCAAGGGTTTTTGCTACTTCTTTTATTATTTGGGGTATTTTCATGACTTCCCACAAAAAAACGAAAAACTTTTTGACAAATTATTCTTAACTTTTTTACAACAGGTCCAATTGTAAGGGAATATACTTTACGTAAAATTCTGTAAAAAGCCGTAACAACGCGCCTTATGACCCCCGTAACAAGGTTGCCGAGGGTAAGGATATACAAAGTAAAGCCGATTATCGAGCCGAGAAAAATGAAAAAGCGTATCTGCCCCCGTGCCAGAACGGAGGAGTAGAGGAATATGCAAAAGCCGTATATCAGCCAGAAAATTATGTCCTCCGCAATGACCGCGCCGCTTTTTGCCGCAGGGGGGAATACTATCCTAAGCACCCGGAAGCAGTCGTAAACCACGCCCAGCGCCGCGCCCAGCACCACGGAAAGCAGAAAAAGCGAGGTATGCTGAGATACCGAAAAGAAGGTTTCTAACTGCAAGTTTCCACCTCGTTAACGAAAAATTTTGCCTATAAATGAAAGGGGAGAAACGCGGTCGGGGTCGCCGTAGGCAATGCTTTTTATTTCCCCCTCGATGTTCATTTCGCCGCTTCCCACCGAAAGGTCGTTGACGTGAAGGTCTGTTCCGCGGACGGTCAGCTCGCCCATGCTTGTGTAGAGCAGCACCGTGTTTTCGTCGAAATGGTCAACGTCCGTAACGCCCGAAACGGACAGCTTTTTCCGTCCCTCGATAACGATATTGTGAACAGCCGTGTTTTTGCTTACTTCATTCATGATCAGCACTCCTTTTTGTTTAAGGATATGCTTGAACAGCGCAAAATAGAACAAGCCTGTACGCTTATTCGGTACAGGCTTGCTGTGTTTTTATATTTCGTATCCCACGGGCAGATAAACGGTAACAATGCCTTCGTCTTCATTCGGCTCGGCGCGGTATGTGTACTCGCTTCCGCCGAAAACAACGCTGCTGCAAAATTCGCCGTCAGTCTCTATTATCCGCTTTTCAAGGGGGTCGCCGTAGGGGCTGAACGCGTTGACATCCTCCGAGCTGTCTATCACAATGTTTCCGCTGTGAATAGTGGTTTTGCCGTTTCGTGTGCCGATAGGAACTTCAAGGGACGCGGCTGTGTAAATATTGAATGTGCCGCTTGTTATCGTAATATTTTCCGAGCCGAAAGCGTCGCCTATGCCGACAGCACTGTTGCCCTCGCAGGAAATGCTGTATCTGCCCGAATTGACGGAAACCTCGGTCTTGCCGTTGACAGAACCGATACCGACGGTGTTTTTGGCGTTGAGCTTAAGCTTGAAGCTGCCGTTCTTGGTAACGACCTTTCCGCCGCCGCCCTCCAACGCGCCGACAGCGCAGCAGTTGTCGCCCGAGCAGACGATGCTTACATCGGAATCAAGCTCTACATTGGCTTTTCCCTTGACAGAGCCTATGCCCACAACATTCTGACCTGCGGCGGAAATGCCGATAACGCTTCTTTCAGCGGTGATTTCAACATTTCCCGTGACAGCGCCGATGCCGATAAGCGACGGACCTTTAAGGGCGGCATTTATCTCGCCGCCGAGGATATGCACAAAGGAGCTGTCAATGCCCGAGCTTCCGCCTATTGCAATTATGTTGTCGCCCTTTGCGGTGATATTCAGCTTTCCGCCGAAATCAAGTGTTATCGCACCGAATTTCTGCATAAAGCTGCCGCCGATAACAACGCCGTTATTGCCGGAGATATCCATATTGAGCGTACCGTTTCCCGTCAGCTTGAAGCTGCTTGAATCGGGCACGCGTATACCCTCGTAAGAAAAATTATTTCTTTTTTCAACATTCAGCGTAACGTTACAATTCCTGCCAAGTGTGAGAACAGGCGAGTCTATGCCCGAAATATTAACGTCTTGGATATTGATAGTGCCCTCGTAGCCGTTGCCGCAGTTTATGCGCATATTAACGGGCACCTCATAATCTCCGATAAGCGTAACGGGAGAGGTCTTGACGGTAATGTCGGTGCAGCCCTCAAGCGCCAGCTTAACAATACTGACAGGCTCAGAGGTGTCGATAACATAAGCCTTTTGGTTATATCCCAAAGCCTTGAGGTTGATGTCCAGTATCTCCTTTTTGATTCCTGCGGGAATATCGAGGTTGATAACAGCATTGGGCTTGCAGGTGTAGTAGCCTTGGATAAGGTCAACGCCGAGAGTAATGACCGTTTCAAGCTCTCCGAAGGTCTCGACGCCCTCGGCAAGAGCCTTTATGCCGTGCTTTTCCGCAAAGCTTATCATGTTGGAGACAAGATGCTTTTTGCGGTTGTCGGTATCTATACCCATAATAAGGGAGCGGTCTATCTTTATGTAGTCGGGCTGAATGGTTATCAGAGAGGATTCGTTTGCATAGCCCGAGCCGTAGTCGTCAAGGGCAATGGAAGCGTGCTTGTCGGTGTAGCGGCGCTTCATAAGCTCAAGAGACTCGGGGGTCATCGGGCATCCCTCGGTTATCTCAATGATTATTTTGTCGAAGATACCGCTGTATTTTTCAAACAGCGCCTCATAGTCAGCGTCGGGAATAAAGCGGTTGGGGATACTGTTGATGAACATTTTCTTTGTGCGGAAAAAGTCCTGATTTTCCGAAAGTAGCGACAGCGTGTTTTTCAGAGTAAGCAGCTCAACGCGGTCAAGCATACCCTGATTGTCGGCAATTTCCAGAAATTCCAGCGGAGAAAGTCTGATGCCGTCGACTTCATGGGGACGCATAAGCGCTTCGTATCCGAAGATCTCGCCTGTGTGAGCGTCAACGATAGGCTGGAAATGGTAGTTGATACGGTTGTTTTCGATAGCATAATTGAAAGCCTGAAGCTTTTTGAAATCAAAGGCGCTTATTGCGTAATGCTCCTCGTTGAATTTCATGGGAATGGAGGACTGCGAGGTCTTTGCCTCATATGCGGCATAATCGGAGGAAGAAAGCATGGTTATTACGTCGTTGTCCGCACCCTCGAACATTGCATATCCACAGAATACGTTAACATAATCCGCCTCGTCGCTTTCCGAAAGAATATCGTTTATCCCTTTCAGAAGCTTTTCCGAAAATTCAAGGCAGGTCTCCGCAGATACGTCAGTCATAAGCACGCAAAATTCGTTTGCCGACGACCTGCCTGCAAAGATGTTCCGAGGATTTTCCATGCGCTTGATAAGTGCGGCGGCTTTAACAATAGTTCTGTCCGCGGCAAAGGTACCCTTGAAGGAGACCAGCTTGTCGATGCCGCTGATAAGTATGGTTATAAGGCTGATAGTGCCTGTGTTCTTTACGGATACCTCACGCACCTTTGAGATGAAAGCGTCACGGCAGCGCAGACCCGTGTCGCTGTCGTAATATTTCAGAGTTTTAATGATGTTTTTGCATACGGCAAGGTCGGAAACATCGGTAATAAAGGTGTATTCGTACCTGCCGCCCTCGGAGCTTCGCACCTTGAGCCAGCTTTCGGGGCGCGCGCCCATGTAAATATCCGCGCCCACATCGGAGGGGCAGGAAATCAGCTCGCAGACCAGCTTTTGGTATTCCGTGCCGCTGATAACGGTGCTTGCGGCGCTTATGCCCGTAACTGCGGAAAAATTCTCGGAAAGATATGCAACATCCTTGCTGCTGTCGTACTTTATCTGGGTATAATCATCGGAAGCGCTGATGTTTTTTTCGTTGTCGTTCAGAGCGTCGGCAAGGAATTTCAGCGTCCGTGCCGTCATGAATACCCCAAACGCTCCCGTTACCGCTGCAAACGTGAGAGCCGCTCCGCCGTACTGCGGAAGGATAAATGCAAGCACAACGCACAAGAGTATAACGGCGGTGCATATGCAGCTTGTGATAATCAGTTTTTTGCAGATTTGATTATAATTATTCATAGCAAAATAATGCTTCCCTCGGGAAACATTTCCCCCTTTGGCATATTTGAAATCGTTTGTTGAAATAACGTTTATACTTTAATAATATGTTCAAATACAATTATATAATATATCACTATAAATATCAATAAGTTTTTAAATATTTGGTGAAATTCAACAAAATTATCTTACAATTAATGTAACGCTTGCCTTGACTTATTAATAATTTTGAAATAAAGTTAGCTTTCGTCAAAACAAGTATAAATCTATTGTAATTTGTCGGGATTTGTGTTATACTGTTTTTGTAACTATTGAATCAAGAGGAGCTTATATTTTGTACAGATTTGTTACCCGAATTGCTGCGGCTGCCGCTGCCGTATTGATGCTTGGGGGCTGCACCCAAATAGTGGAGGAAAGTCCCGAGCCTGTTTCCGAAACCGTTTTTACCGAAAGTCCGTACCCCGTTGCCGTGGGTTCGCTTATTTTCAATGAATCCCCCGAATCCGTAGGCTCGCTGTCTCCTGCGCTTACCGAGATAATCTGCGAGCTGGGTTATTCCGATAAGATCACGGGGCGGAGCATTTACTGCAAATACCCCGAAAGCATAACGGGGAAAAAGGAGCTTGGCTCTGCGGCAAACCCCGACGCGGACGCTATAATCGAAGCTGCGCCCCAGCTGCTCATGTCCCAAAGCCCCATTGCAAAAAAGGACATTACCGCAATTGAAAACGCAGGCACAAGGGTATGGATAATATCCGCGCCCAAGTCGGTTGCCGAGCTTTACGCCTGCTATACCGACATTTCGGCTGTTTTTGGCGGAAAGCTCAACAGCGCCGCTGCTGCCGAGGACGCCCTTGACCCTCTCAAGGAAGCGCTTTATAAGGCGGAAAATTCTGTTGAAAGCTTTGTGTACATAATGTCGCCCTCTCTTGCCGCCGCTTCAAATTCCACATTTGCGGGGGAATTTTTCTCCCATTTCGGCAAAAATGCGGCAGGGGACAAGGAGGATAATTCCCTTACCGCGGAGGAATTGCTGGAGCTTGCCCCCCAATGGATAATCATTCCCTGCACGATGGACACAGACGACCTTCCCGAGGAGGTATCGGGGCTTGAGGCGCTAAAAAACGGCAGGGTGATAGTGCTGGACGAAGAAACCATGGAGAGGATCGAGCGTCCCACATCGCGGCTTGACAGCGCGGTTTACGACGTTTTGGAGCAGATAAACGGGGGCGGTATGTCCACGGACAGCGAAAATACGGAGGAATAAAGCTTTTTCGGAGTGTTTGGCGTGAAAATACCGCGGTTTCGGCAGTTTTCGCTCTTGACATGAGGTAAAATATACTATATAATAAGATTTTAGAGTGTTTGTAAAAATACGAGAAAGGATTGGATCAAAATGGCTGTAAAAAAGGTTAGAATGTCTGCCGAGGGTTTTAAAAATCTGGAGGCGGAGCTTGAGTATCTTGTTACCGTAAGACGTGCAGAGGTTGCACAAAAGCTTAAAGAAGCAAGAGCTTTCGGTGACCTTTCGGAAAATGCAGAGTACGACGAAGCAAAGAACGAGCAGGGTATTCTGGAAGCTAAAATTCAGGAGCTTGAGACAACTATTGCCAACGCGCAGGTCGTTGACGAGTCCGAGCTTTCAAACGACGAGGTCGGCGTAGGCTCCGTTGTTACCCTTAAAGACCTTGAGCTTGACGAGGAAATGACCCTCCAGATAGTAGGTTCTACCGAGGCTGACCCCGAAAACAACAAAATTTCCGAGGACGCTCCCATTGGCGTTGCTGCGCTGAAAAAGAAGGTCGGCGACATTATCGAGGTCGAGGCGCCTATCGGAATTATTAAGATGGAAATTCTTGCTATCAGCAAGTAACGGCTCAAACAGGCGGCTCATGCCGCTTGTGCAGGATTTTAGTATCGAAAGGATTGTAAAGAGATGTCCGAAGAAAACCAGATCAATGCGGCTCCCGAGGAGGAGCAGACCGAACAGGATATTCATATTTTAAAGAAGATACGTATAGATAAGCTTGACGAACTCAAGGCACAGGGCAAAAACCCGTTTGAGGTCACAAAATATGACGTTTCCATTTCAAATGCGGAGTTGAGAAAGGCTTATGAGGAGTCCGAAGCTAAGGCGATTGCCGAGGCAGGCGGCGATGAGGAAAAACTCAAGGAGCTGCTTGAGTCCTCAAAGATAAACGTTAAGATCGCAGGACGCGTTATGTCATGGCGTGATATGGGTAAGGCGAACTTTATTGACGTCCGCGACGGAAGCGACCGTATGCAGGTTTACGTTCGTATGAACGACATCGGCGCAGACGCGTTTGCCGACTTCAAAAAGTGGGATATCGGCGATATCGTCGGTGTTGAGGGCTTTGTTTTCCGCACAAGAAAGGGCGAGATTTCCGTTCATGCCCAGAAGATACAGCTGCTTTCAAAGTCGCTGCTTCCGCTGCCCGAAAAGTGGCACGGTCTGAAAGACCAGGATATGCGTTACCGTCAGCGTTATGTTGACCTTATCGTAAATCCCGATGTTGCCGATACATTCAGAAAGCGTTCGAAGATAATTTCTTCTATCAGACGCTATCTTGACGGTCTGAACTTTATCGAGGTTGAGACGCCGATGCTGGTTGCAAATGCAGGCGGTGCTTCCGCAAGACCTTTTGAGACCCACTACAACGCTCTTAACGAGGACGTAAGACTTAGAATTTCTCTTGAACTTTATCTGAAGCGCCTTATTGTCGGCGGTCTTGAAAGAGTTTACGAGATCGGAAGAGTGTTCAGAAACGAGGGCGTTGACACGCGTCACAACCCTGAGTTCACTCTTATGGAGCTTTATCAGGCATACACCGATTATTACGGCATGATGGATCTTACCGAGAATATGTTCAGATACCTTGCAAACGAGGTTTGCGGCACGACTACAATTCCTTACGGCGAGCATCAGATAGATCTTGGCAAGCCCTTTGAGCGCCTTACCATGATCGAGGCTGTTAAGAAATACTCGGGTGTTGATTTTGCCGAGGTCAAGGATACTGCCGAGGCAAAGAAGCTTGCAAAGGAACACCACATTGAATTTGAGGAAAGACACGAACGCGGTGATATCCTCAACCTGTTCTTTGAGGAATACGTTGAAAAGCACCTTATTCAGCCTACATTTATTATGGATCACCCTGTTGAGATTTCTCCGCTTACAAAGAGAAAGCCGGAAAATCCCGATTATGTTGAACGCTTTGAGCTGTTTATAAACGGCTGGGAGATGTGCAATGCTTATTCTGAGCTTAACGATCCTATCGACCAGAGAGAGCGTTTTATTGCTCAGGAAGAGCTTCTTAAAAAGGGTGATGAAGAAGCTAACCGTATTGACGAAGACTTCCTCCGTGCGCTTGAGATAGGTATGCCTCCTACGGGCGGTATCGGATACGGCATTGACAGACTTGTTATGCTTATGACAAACTCTCCGGCTATCCGCGATGTTCTGCTGTTCCCGACAATGAAGTCACTGGACTAAAAAAGCCCTATAATACGTGGATTGTTAAGGATTATTCCTTACGCCTACGCCATTTTTACGCCAAACGATGCAGGATAATGCATCAGAAAGCATTAATCCCCTTACTTGCAAAAAACAGGTAAGGGGATTTTCTTGTTTATACGATTATAATTAAAGAGAGAGCCACAAAAGGCTTTCTCTATTTTTATTTAAAAGGAGGAACAGGCATGAACACAAATGAACTGCTGAAAGAAATCTACGATAAGGTGATGTATTATGAGCCTGATATCCAAGAAGCCGAGAAAACTATCGGTGAAGATATTCGTAATATGGTTAGCACACTTGAAAATCTGTCGAATGATACCGACAGGGAGCGGATATGCGATATGCTTTATTCCGTACAGCATTCATCAATGCGTGAAGGTTACATACTCGGTGCCGCTCATACTCTTCGGCTGATAGCAGAAATTTTGTCAGGATTTTAATATTTCAATAATTTGCAATATCTTTTCCTTTTTGTTGTCATCGAGGTCACTGACCGCCCTTAATATTGCATTGTCAAGAGCTAATGCGGAATTATCGTATTGGTCGGACAGAAGGAAGTCAATGCTTGTATTGAGGGCGTTGGTGATAGCAAGGAGTACATTCAGAGATACTTTGGTATGATTATTCTCAATGTTGGAAATATGCGTCACATTACAATTTACCATTTCCGCAAGAGCTTCCTGTGTAAGCCGCCTGTCTAAACGTATCTGCTTTATCCTTGCACCTAATTTTCCATAGTCGATTTCCGCTGTCATTCTCAACACCTCACTTTGCCTGTATGAATACTTTTAATTTAATTATAATAGTTTACAAAATAATATTGAATATACTGTATAAATATATTATACTTATATAAACAAAGTTTTTCTGCAACAGGAGGACATACCATGAGAAATGAAGAGTTGGCAAAAAAGGCTTATGAAATAATCAGTGAAACAGCAAGCTCAAACATTGTAATACAAGGATTATCGGGTGTTTTGGGATTTCCGTTTACTATAATGGCTGACGGAGCGGTAATATTCACCCATTACGGCGCTATGCTTAATAGATTACGCAGTCTGTACGGACGAACACCTGTTAGTGAAGAAGTCCTGATTCCTATTGTTAAGGGTATATCAAACGAATTATTGTTTGATGTTGTAGCGGATAAGGTGCTGGGAAATGTTCCTATTGTGGGTATATACTTTAACATGATATGTGCTAAAACAATGACTTGGCGGCTTGGAATACTCTTTACAATGCTTTCCGCAAGAGGTGAAGATATGGGCGAAAAATCTGTTGCCGATACAACAAAGCTGATTCGTCTTGTTTTCCCTCAGACCGATACATTTAAATTTCAGCAGCCTTCATATGCGACTTTCTTAAAGCTCGTGAACAGTATCAGTGATAATTCTATGGAACAGTTCGACAAAAAGATTACAAAGGCACTTTCTGCTTTTGATGATTAAAAGCTATTGTTTGTGTGTATGTCTGGCTTGCTGTTTTGCTAAAAAAGGAAGGCGAAATATATGTACTGTACTAATTGCGGAAAAAAGATTCCGGATAATGTTAGGGTATGCACAAGCTGTAAAACCTATATAGAAAACGGAATAAAATTTTGTAAACACTGCGGTCATGAAACACCTGCCACAGGAGAATTTTGTCGATATTGCGGCGGCAAACTAAGCATAGCAGCAATAACGACAATAAGAAATGCAGAAATGGCTGAAATAGAAAAAGCAAGAAAAATAAATAAACAAGCCTGGAAGCTTACAAAAACACTTGCATTGACAGGCTTATTTCTTACGATTGGTCTTATTCTTTTTGTAGCATTTAGACCAGCTCCTGATGGAATACCCGAACTCGAAGATGTAATGAAGAGAGCTGGACCCAATATTTCCCCCAATGCATATGTACATGACCTTAGTCCATACACCACTCACGCATCTCAGGAAGTTCTTGATTATTGGAGCTTAAACAGGAAAATGCTTAGTGGGTCTGTGGTGTCGCTTTTTAGTTCAATAATATTGTTTATATTCTCAGCTGTCTATAAATGGGGATATAATTATGAATCCAAAAAAATTTCTAAATATAAAGGAGACGATTAAATGTATTGCAGAACTTGTGGTAATAAGATGAATGACAACGCAGAGATATGTGTCAAATGCGGTGTAAAAAGGAATGTCGGAAATGCGTTTTGTCAGGTATGTGGAGCAAAAACTACTGCTTCAATGACTAATTGCGGCAGATGCGGAGCAAAACTATTATCTGCATTATCCACGGTACAAGTAAAGGAAAAAGCGGTTACAGCTGTATCAAAAACCAAGAGAGTAATTGGTAAAATTGCATTATTTATCGGAATATGCGCATTTATAGGTGCGGCAGGCTGTGCTCTTTTTGCAACCTTTTTTATGAATCCAAATTCATATTCACAGTTTAGTATGTATGAAAGTGCAGGAGCACTTTCTTCAACAGGAGCGATACTTGTAATAATAGGTCGTTTCCTGAAAAAGAAATCTTAACATGTAAAGTGTATATAGCCGCCGTATATATGAAAAATTCATCTATATTTTCCGAGCGGTTCCTACTTTATTCATTTAAATGATTCTTTAGTTCGGAACCCCACCCCCTTTACAATAGAATACCCCTGAAAAATGAGGACATGGAGAGAAATCTCTGTGTCCTTTTTTATTTGACCTGAGCAAGTCGTTAAACTGCTCTGTTTTTGTACCCAAATATCAACGAAAGGAAGATGAATGCAATGAACATCTGCAAGTATGACGGTGTAACTATAACACCCGAAATGCCGAGCTGTTGTCGGTGCTGCCCTCTGTATCTTGAAGCCTGTATGCCTGTAATATGGAACGGGTATCTGTGCGGAGCGGAGTGCGACATCAATTACTGTGAGTATTGCCCGTATTTTGATGAATGCGGAGCGTAATCAATAAATATTATGGAGGTATCATTATGAACAACAATCAGGAAAAGGTTCAGTCTGCCCTTGAAAAAATCGAGAAAGGACTGGCAAACATCAACACAAATGAGGACTGGCTCAACTTTCTCAACTTTCAGAGCAGGTTCTACAACTACTCATTCGGAAACGTGCTGTTAATCCTTATGCAGAAGCCGAACGCTTCATACGTTAAAGGCTTTCGGGCATGGAATGAGTTAGGCAGATATGTCAAGAAAGGAAGCAAGGGAATAGCAATCCTCGCTCCCTGCACACGAAAGATTGAGGTGTTTAAGGAGACCGACAAAAAAGTATTTCAGGATAAGGAAGGAGAAAAGGAAATTAAAACTATCCTTACAGGCTTCCGTATCGCTTATGTGTATGATATATCCGATACGGACGGTTCTGATGAACAGCTCCCTGTGCTTGTCAAAGGATTATCGGGTAACGGAGAGCAGGAAAAGGCAATATACGAGACTATTTATACATTCATATCGAAAGAGCATACCATAAGAGAGGTCACAGGAACGGCAGAAAAGGGCAGCTATAATCTTGAAACAAAGGTAATCTCTATACGCAGCGGCCTTGAATATCTGCAGAAAATCAAGACGCTTCTTCATGAATATGCACATCTTATCGACTTTCAGATGCACCCCGAAGAAGATATATCACGTAACCGCAGAGAGCTTATTGCAGAATCAACAGCTTATGTTGTCAGTTCATATTTCGGACTTGACACAAGCCGTTACAGCATGGGGTATATCCGCAGCTGGCTCAAAGATGATAACGAGCTGAAAGAAATAGCTGAAACCGTTCAGAAAATCTCAAATACAATTATCACTAATATGGCAGGACTTGAAAATCCTGCCTTTATTATTTCTAAGGAGGAAAAATAATATGAACGCAAACATTCTTATTGAAACAGAAGGACTTACAAATGAACAATGGCTCTCTTACCGCAAACAAGGAATCGGGGGTTCTGATGTAAGTTCGATTATCGGTATCAATCGTTGGAAATCCGAGTATGAATTATGGCTTGAAAAGACATCTCCCGACATAACAGAAACAGAATGTAATGAAGCTATGGAATGGGGAACGCTGCTTGAACCTGTTATCCGTAATCATTTTTCGGAGATTACGGGAAAGCCTGTCATTGAGGTCAAAGCCATATTACAACACCCCGAATATCCGTTTATGCTTGCAGATTTGGACGGAATTACCACTGATAATGAAGGTAATCCTGCCGTTCTTGAAATAAAGACCGCAAGTGAATATAAACGCAGCGAGTGGGAAAATGCTGTACCTGCATATTATGAAACACAGGTGCAGCATTATCTTTTTGTCACAGGATTATCAACAGCATATATAGCTGTCCTTATCGGAGGAAATTCATTTAAGTTATTTGAGGTAAAAGCAGATGCACATATTCAAGAAATGCTTGTAACACTTGAATCTGAGCTCTGGAATAAAGTTCAGACACTTACCGCTCCCGATATTGACGGTTCGGACACAGTTAAAAATATGCTTGATGAAAAATATAAAGGCGGTGATAACGAAACGCTGAATATGTCCGAAGATGATATAACATTCATCAATCAATATCTTGCCGCCTGTGCGGAAGAAGATAATGCAAAGGCAAAGAAGCAGTATGCGGCTAACCATATCAAAGAGATTTTAGGCAACCATAATAAAGCTGTCTGCAAGGGTCATACAGTTACATGGAAATCTGTCAGCACAGAACGTTTTGACAGCAAAGCCTTAAAAGAATCAGACCCCGATACATACGATAAATACACAAAGGTCAGCGTATCACGCAGACTTACAATAAAATAATTCAAGGAGGAAAAAGTCATGACTAAACAAATTGATTTAAAAGCAATGCTTGAAAACAAGATGAAGGCTATCGTTCCTACACAGGGAGCGGCTTTGAAAATCGAACGTGCGGAAAGGTCTATTCCCAAGAACCTTATGTATGATGCCGAAAGCACCGATTTATCCGCAGAGAAAATCTCAGAGGATAATCAGTATCAGCCTGTCAGAGTATTAAAGGGACTGACCGTAGAAGAAGCGAAAAACATTGATGATGAAATGAACCGATTCATTGATGCCGTTCTTGTTCCAAATATTGATTATGGTATTATTCCTCATTGCAACAAGCCAACTCTTCTGAAGCCAGGAGCAGAGAAAATTATGAATTATCTGTCGCTTATCGCAAGAACCGTAGTTGAAAATCGTGTTGAGGACTATGAAAATGGATTTTTCAGCTATGAAGTCAAGGTGTCGCTGCTTGATTATAATGGCATTATAAGGGGAGAAGGGATAGGAATTACCAACTCCAAGGAGAACAAATACGCAAAACAGAACGGCTACAGCGTTCAGAATGTTGTTCTAAAAATGGCGAAGAAGCGTGCGTTGGTGGATGCTGTTCTTAACGTAGGCAGCCTGTCAGCTCGCTTTACGCAGGATATCGAAGATATGAACATTGAAACTCAGCAGGTCAGAAATTCTACAATACCTACAAATAACTCAGGAAATGTAACTGTTTCCAAGTCATCAACGGACAAGCCTGCAACCGCTAAACAGATAGCATATCTTGAAAGGCTTATGCAGGAAGCAGGTTCATCTGCTGATTCCCTTGACCGCTACTGTCAGAAGAATTATGGCGTTGACAGTTATCGGAATGTAAGCTCTTATCAGATTTCTGAGCTGATTGAGAAATTCATAGCGGCAAAGGGATAAAAAAGAAGCACAGGAAGAATTTTGTTTAATATCCTACTTAATATATATGAAAAGTGTGATTACAAAAAATAATGCAACATATTGTATGGTTCTTAGAGCAAATTCTTCCTGTACACTGCTTGAAGGAGAAGAAGATTTATCAAGTAAATAATATACAAAAGAATTGATTGAAACTGCATCTTACATTTAATAAAAAAATGTTGTTGGTGTATGTGTTGTATTTGCCCGTACTAATCCCGTTATCATTTGAGTGAAGAACGAAGCAAGAAGAAACATTGTTTTGTTATATATGCAGCATTTTTTAATCGGATAACGGCAGGCTGTTGTTTATAAGTAACAAAAAACGACAAATAATTATGAGAAAAGAGGTGTTTTATATTCAGATGAAAACAAAAACCATTTGAGCTATACTTAGGATACTATCAGAGGTAAGCATAGTTTATAATAGCTATGCTTAATTCTGAAAGTAGAATATTTTTATGAAAGGGGTCGTTCCTTATGAACAACAAACAGCTTAAAGAACATATGAAGAAGAATCATGTGCATATGTGGGAGGTAGCTGAAAAGTTAAGGAAACGCTGAATAAATCTTCCAATTCACTTCAAAATGTGGTATAATATAGATAAAGAAAAACCACAAAAAATCGGAGGAAGAAAATGAAAGCAAGACAGACAACATTCAGCGATATAGAGTATGGAAACAGAAAGC